>NZ_JBFRFG010000001.1:0-622314 GCF_052114705.1 Terrabacter sp. 2YAF2 | reverse complement strand
CTGCCGGCGTGGGCCGGGGCGCCGCCGCGGGCGGAGGCGCGGTGCTGTCGGCCACGGCAGCCGCCGACGGCTCGTCGGGGACCGCGCGAGGGCCGGGGAGCGGGACCGCGACCCCAGCGGCTGCCGGCGACAGGGCGGCCTCCGTCTCCGGCTGCTTCTGCCGCACGTGGACGCTCTCGTCGATGACGGCGCCGTCGAGCACGATGAGGTCGTCGGACTCGCGGATGAGGTGCCGCGACACGGCGTGCGGCTTGCCGGCCCGGTCCGGGACGGCCATGAGCACCACCTGCATGCCGTGGCTCTGGGCCTCCTCCACCGCCTCGCTCAGGTCGTCGTCTCCCGAGAGCAGGTAGATGACGTCGACAGAGCGGTTGCGGCCGTGGGCGGCGAGGTCGAGGCCGATGCGCAGGTCGACGCCCTTCTGCTCGCCCTGCGGGGAGGTGCGGCCCAGGCGCAGCTTGACCCGCGGCAGCATGCCGATTGCCTCCTGGGTCGAGTCAGGGTTGCCTCCCGGGCGGTTGCCAGAGTCGTACCAGTGCAGCCGCAGGAGCGGCAGACCGCTCGCCTTCTCCGCATCGGCGATGAGGCGAGCGACGAGGTCGGGGTAGGAGACCACGACGCCGTAGCGCAGCGACGTGCCGGTCACGCGCGTCGCCGCGGCAGCGAGGAGGTAGCCGACGTCGACGTAGAGCGCGCAATAGGACCTCATGGGGCAGGGTCTCACGAGTCGCAAGCAGTCACACGGCGGCGCGGGCGCGGGCACGGCGGGATCCGTCCTATGGTCGAAGACCAACGACAGGGAAGAAGGTGCGCCATGGCGCAGTACAAGGTCGTCGAGCTTCGCTAGGGCATGATCGGCGGGAAGATGTCGGGCGAGAAGCTCGAGAAGGTGCTCAACGACTACGGCTCAAAGGGCTGGTCCCTCAAGGCGATCACGTCGGTTGACGTCAAGGGTCGCGTCGGACCGGGAGGCGTCAGCGGCATCCTGGTCACCTTCGAGAAGGACTGAGTAGGGCGACCCTCGAGCCGCTGTTGTCGGGAGTGAGCCGCTGGGTCAGGAGCCCGGTGCAAGGGCGAGGTGGGGACGCAGTCGTGGTTCGTGGCCGGCGCGCCGGTCCATGACGCCGGTCCACCCATGCGGCGTCACGACGTAGATGTCGCCGTCGATGGCACGGGTGAGGTGGTTGCTGTAGCGCCACGCGCGGAACCACCGGTGCTCGGTCATCGTGTCGATGACCCGGCCTTCACGGCACACGACCATGACCAGCAGGTGCGTCATGGGGGCCCACCCGCGGCGCGTCGCCGTGCGCTGCGGCACGAGTTCGATCGCGACGTCGTGCAAGCGCATGCTCGCCTCGTGGGGGTCCCAGCAGGCTTGCGGTTCAGCCGGTTCCGGCACCACAGCAGCAGCGACGACCTCCTGTGTGTCGAGAGTCAGCGAGGCGACGACGACCCGGCCGGCCACGAACTGGCACAGGTCATCGATGGCGTGCAGCACCATTTCCGGACTCTCGAGCTCCCACCGTCCACGAGTTCTGGTCATCTGTCGACCGTGCCATCGGCACGGACGTCGGGGCTCGCGTTGTCCCCAGCCGCGCGCCGGAGGTCGTCAGACGGGCCGCACCTGTGGACGAGGGCATACGGCCGATGGCGGACGGTGGTTGAGTCGCTGCCATCTGCGCACCCGGGCAGCGACGGACGGAGGATGCATGGGACACAGCACGCGCTATCTCGGCCGGCTCGACATCAATCCGGTCCTGAGCGAGCCGGAGATCGAGTGGCTTCGTGCGTATGCGGAGCTCCACGACCCGGCCGCACGCGGCTACGACGTCCCGCTGAACCCTCGGGCTGCAAGAGCGGACGAAGCACGCCGCACTGGGACGACGGCCGAGGACGTCGACGACCCCCAGGTCCGGACCCCGTGGGGCCGGTGCGACTGGAGGCCCTGTGTGGAGGGGTGCTGCCTGAACTGGCGAGAGGTGGAGAAGTCGAACAACGCGGCTCAGTGGCTGACCCACCTCGTCGACCACTTCCTGTGTGCCGACGGCCTGGCTCGTGGTGCCCGTGACGACTTCGAGGACTTCACCTTCGACCATGCCGTCAACGGTGTCATCGCAGCCGAGCGCAGCGACACCCGTGAGCTCTACCTGATCCGGGCCGTCGACAACGTCATCACGACCGAGACGCTCGTTCGCGGCGATCGCTGGGACTGGTGATCTACGGTGACTACAATGCCGTATGAGGTGGTCACCGTGAGCTGCCAGCGAGTCGGGATCCGTGAGCTGAAGAGTCGACTGAGCGAGTACGTCGACCGTGCCCGAGCCGGAGAGACGGTGGTGATCACCGACCGTGGCAGGCCCGTGGCGGAGCTCCGGCCGCTCTCTGGTCGCACCGCCCTCGAGAGCCTCATCGACGCTGGGCTCGCGACGCCGGCCCGTCCCAAGCGCCCGGCCCCCCGCCCCCTTGTGGTCGAGGGCGGGATCAGCGACCTCGTTGACGACCAGAGCCAGTGATCCTCTACCTCGACACGTCGGCCTTCGTGCCACTGCTCGTGGCCGAACCCACCTCCGAGCTCTGCCGCCGTCTCTGGGACGCCGCCGATGACGTCGTTTCCTCAGTCGCCCTGCGGCCGGAGACGGCCTCGGCCCTGTGGCGAGCGCACCACTCCGGGCGCATCACGCGTGATCAACAGAGCGGCCTGCTCGATGCCCTCGCCGAGCTCACGGGGCAGATGCACCTCGTGGCCGTCGACGACCGGCTCTCGCAGCACGCAGCCGACCTGGCCATGACCCATGGTCTGCGCGGCTACGACGCCGTCCACGCCGCGACCGCCATCACCGTGCTGGCGGAGGACGGATTGGCGGCGTCGGGCGACAAGGTCTTGCTCGCAGCATGGCAAGAGTCGGACCTCGCGACGTGTGACATCCATGGCGCGCCGTAGGTGAACAGGTGGCAGGATCGGCGGATGTCCGAGCACGAGCTACTCCTGCGCCACGCCTCGAACTGGGCCCAGCATCGCCACCGGGTCTGCGACACCGAGCTGCTCGAGACTGCCCTCGAGCTCCGCTTCCAGCACGACGACCTGCCCCCGAACCTGTGGCCGTCCGGCAGCGTCGAGGACCTAATGCTGCACCGCTGGCCCGCGCACGGTGACGGCACTCCGGACGTCGATGCGCTCGCCGACTCGCTCGACACGTTCGTGCGGTTCCTCCGCGGCACCGGCCGGATGGCCTCCGGCTCCGGTGACCCGAGGGCGCTGGCCCGAGAGGCCCACCGGGCAGCCCCCAAGATGGCCGCCGCCTGTGCGGATTCCCGGAACTACGGGCCGTCGAAGTCGCTGCTCGCCTTCGGACGCGAGGCCGGCTTCCCCGTGGACGACGCCAGCAGCATCGAGGAGCTCCAGGCGACGTTGAGCCAGGTCACCGACGCCTGGAACTCCCTTCCGCTGGAAGAGCGCCGAGCACGTATGCCGCTCCCTGGCGACAGGGCGGACGGCTCCCCTCCCGGCCCGCTGGCCCACGCCTTCGGCGACCGCGGAGTCAACGGAGACGGCGACGACGACATCGACCTCAGCGGCTTCCTCGAGCGCGGTGACCCCGTGCGGGCGGCCGAGCAGGCCCGCCAGGCGCCGTTCGTGCAGGCGTGCCTCCGGCTGGCCGACTGGGTCGGCGACCGCAAGCAGGTGACGGGGACCGGGGTGCTCCGACTGGCCGAGGCCAAGCGCGCCTACGCGGAGCTGGAGCTGTGGCGCTGGCAGGAGGAGGTCGTCGGCCAGCGCCTCGGTGCTCCGGCCGAGCGGGTTCGGCAGTTCCCGTGGCGAAGCGCAGGCGACGCCCTGCCGCTCGAGCGGCTCTGGTTCGCCTCGCAGGAGGCGGGTCTCGTCGAGACCCTCGCCACCGTGGCTCGTTCCTCGGCGGTGCAGCCGCAGGACGACTACGCGTGGATCGGACTGAGCGCGTCACTGACCCTGGCGCTCTGGCGGATCGTGGAGTCGGCCTACGACCGGTCGCCCGTGCCGGTGCTCGCGGTGCTCGGTGGCTGCGCGCTGATGGGCTCCATCACCCGGAGCCAGGTGCGGGGGCAGTGGGAGGACCACCCGCGCAACGTGTGGCGCGGCGAGTTCGCGGACGGCGACTACGCGAAGGACGCACAGACGTTTTCGGATCGGGATCTCGACCTGTCCCTGCACTTCTTCGCCGACACCGGCATCTGGGAGCTCGACGGCGAGACGTACCGCCTCACCGACCTCGGCCGGGAGTTCGCCACCGTCCTGTTCAGCTACCTCGAGGAGCAGCACGGCTGAGCCGTTCCGTCCGTCCGGTCCTGCACGGCATACGTCAGTCCAGCGGGTCCCGGGTGGCCACCCACAGCGCCGTGAGGCTGGCGACGGCCACCGCCGCCCAGAGCGCCAGGGACACACCCCACCGCAGGTCTGGCTCGGACGGGAAGAGGGCGACCCAGCGATCGAAGGGGTGCGTCAGGGCGAGAGCGAGGACCAGAGCGAGCAGCGCCCCGCCGACCGCCTCTCCCGGTTCGCCGACACGACGCCGCGCTGCGGCGGAGGCCGCCACGGCCACGAGCGTGAGACCGACCAGCTGGACCGTGATGCCGGCCTTGGCGCTGCTCCCGCTGCGCAGCGCACCGACCCCGAGCGCCAGCGCACCCACCCCGACGATCGCCGCCGCGACGACGAGACGGGTCATGCTGCGCGCTCGCAGCGAGGTCGGGACCGCCGCCACCGCCTCGCTGGCCGCCTCGTCGAGCACGTATGCCGCCGCTGCCGCCAGCAGCGGAACGCCCACTGTCACAGCCGTGCCCGCAACCGGGCTGCCGCTCCAGATCGCGCCCACGAGGAGCAGGCCGACACCACTGCCGGTGAGCACCGCGACGGGCCGCCATGGGACTCCCGTGGCGGGCCCGAGCACTCGCGGAAGGTTCACTTCGTCACGACGACGCTGTGGCCGTCGGGGAAGGTGCGGACCGGCTGGCTCTGACCACCGCTCACCGCGAGGCCGTAGGTCAGCGCCGACAGGACGAGAGCGACCGCGCCGGCTCGGACGACCCGGCGTCGGGCCCTGCCCTCCGAGCGCCACAGCAGGGCGGCCACCGCGGCGAGGGCGCTCAGCGTGGTCAACCACGCGAGGTACCACCACGGCGATCCGGTGAGACTCGTCATCACGGTGGTGTCTGCATTCGCCGAGGTGAAGTACCCGAACGGCGCGAAGAGGCGGAACCACCGGGTCCAGGCTGCCGGAGCGGTGTCGCCGCTGCTGAAGGCGCCCAGGACACCGATGGTCCACGTCATCACCGCCAGCACGAGCACCGCCGAGGCGCCCCGGAATCCCCACCACCGGCCGGCAGCGACGCCGAGCAGGGTCGCCCCCGTGGCGGCGATGACCGAGTTGCCGAGCAGCACCGCGGCGACGTCGGCGTGCGAGAACATGCCATACATCCACTCCGGGACCTCCAGCGCCGCCGGCCTGACGCCGTAGTAGAGCACCAGCCACAACGAGGCGATCAGCGCGGGCACGATCGCGGTCAGGCAGAGCGCAGCCGTCCGGGTCGTGGTCGAGGTCGGGGAGGCCTCGAGGAGCTCGTCGGTCCGGTGGAAGGACCGCGTGAGGTGGAAGGCGGCCAGCATCGCGCCGATCCCCACCGATGAGGCGACGACGGGCAGCGCGAAGGCCTCGTCCGTCGCCGTGCCGGCCGCCTGGGTCACCGTCGTGATCGTGAAGGTGACTCCGACCGCGGTGCCGACGAGGAGCGCCGGGTGGCGGGCGAGGCGCACCGACTCGATACGGGCGAGCGCGCCGAACCGGCTGCCGTAGCCGGCCCGAGGGGCGAGCGCGGTCGTCACGGCGAGGGCCCCCTGCGGTGTGCTGGTCATCACGCCACCTCCGCCGAGGTCGTGGTGTCATCGGACCGTGCGCTCGCGAGGCCCACGGCGCCCCGGAGCAGGAGGTAGGCGTCCTCGAGGCTGGGCTCGACGAGCTCGGCGCCCGACGGCACGTGCTCGCCGACGTTGCGGTAACGGCCGGATGCCGTGCGCCACGAGGCGTGCGCCGCGGCGTCGGGCTCGGCCGCCATCCAGACCTTGCCGGTCGCGAGCGCGACGAGCTCGGGCACCGTCCCGTCGAAGTGGACCCGCCCCGCGTCGAGCACGACGACCCGGCTGCAGAGCGCCGCGACGTCCTCCGTCTGGTGCGTCGAGATCACCATCGTGGAGGTGGCCGCGATGTCGGCGAGCACGCCCCGCAGTGAGGCCCGCTGCTCGGGGTCGAGCCCGGTCGTCGGCTCGTCGAGCACGAGCAGCTCAGGCGTGCCCAGCAGGGCCTGGGCGAGCGCGACCCGTCGGCGCTGGCCGCCGGAGAGGCGGCTGATCCGCTTCGTCGCGACGTCGCCGAGACCGACGAGGTCGAGCACGCGCCGCACCTCCGTGGTGCGACGGCCACGGTCGGCCCACTCCTTGAGGACGGCCATGTAGTTGACGAAGGCCATCGTCGAGAAGCCGCGCGGGAAGCCGAGCTCCTGCGGCTGGTAGCCGAGCCGGCGCCGCACCTCGGTGCGGGCCTGCGGGTCGCCGGGGTCCCGCCCGAGCAGGCGGACCTGACCCTCGTCCGCTGCCAGCACCGTGGCCATGACGCGCAACATCGTCGTCTTGCCGGCTCCGTTGGGACCGAGCAGGCCGGTGATGCCCGAGCCGAGGTCGAGGTCGACGGAGTCGAGGGCGGCGAGGGAGCGGTAGCGCTTGGTGACGTCGCGGAGCGAGACCGTGGTCGGGCGGGTCGAAGTCATGGCGAGATCCTTCCGATGGTGCCGAGACGCCGGGCCCGCAGCACGAGGACCAGCGGCCCGAGGACGAGCATGACGAGGTAGAGGACGACGTAGCGGGGGGCGAAGACCGCCCAGACGGTGTCGAGTCGGCTGGCGGCAGCGGTGCCGACGACCCAGACCGCGGTGATCGCGGTGGCCGGCCGCCACGGGCCGAACCACGTCGACAGCCCCAGCACCGCCGCGGTGAAACCCAGGGCGGGCAGGAGCCACACCCAGGCCGCCAGCTCGGGGAAGAAGAGCTGTCCGAGGAGCACGACGGGCAGCGCAGCAAGGAGCACCGCCCCGGTCCGAAGGAGCACGAGCCGCACGAGGGGGTAGGGGGCCGCGCTCTCCTGCTCGAGCGCCGGACCGCCCTCGGGACCGAAGGCCGTGGCGACGGCGAGCACCGGGACGATCGGGGCGACGGTGAGGAACAGGGTGACGTTTCCCGTGCGGGCAGCCAACCCACCGCCCAGCGCGAAGGCGACGGCGAGCGCCACGGCGCAGATCCACGAGCCGCGCAGGGCGGGGGCCGAGGCGACGAGCATCGCGTCCCCCGGCGGCAGGCCGAGGCGGACGAGGAGCCGCTCGAGGGCCGACGGCCGCGGCAGCTCGATCTCGTCGCGGACGGCCGTCCAGACGACGGCGAGGTCCGGGAGCGAGCCGACAGAGGGAACGCCGACCTCCGCACCCGGCCCCACGGCATACGCCGGCGGAGCCGTGGGCGTCGCCAGCTCGTCGGCGACCGCGGCCTGGCACGCCGCGCAGTGGACGACGTGCTGCTCCACCGAGGCCGACACGAGACCGTCGGCCGCCCCGCTCACCCAGGCCCGGAGGTCCTCGGGCAACACGTGGTGCGTGCTCATGATCGACGTCCTTCCAGAAGGCTGGCGCGCAGGTGCGCCTTGGCGCGGTGGGACCGCGTCTTGACCGTGCCCTGGGGGATCCCGAGCAGGCGGGCGGCTTCCCGCGTGGTGAGGCCGTCGAGCACGGTGGCCTGGATGACGGCGCGCATCTCCGGGGAGAGGGACGCCATGGCGTGACCGAGGTCGCCGTACTCCACCCCCTGGAGCAGCTCGTCCTCGACCGCGAGCGAGGGGGCGCCCGCCGCCGAACTCCCCATCGACACAGGGTTGCCCATGAGCACGACGTCCCTGCGCGTGCGGAGGCGGCTGACGAGTCGCCGGATCGCGATGCCCCACATCCAGGCACCGACCTCGCCCCTGCCCTGGTAGCGCCCGGCCCCCTGCCACACGGCGACGAAGGTGTCCTGCAGCACGTCCGCCACGACCTCCCGGTCGTTGCACCGCCGCGTCAGGCGCACCGACAGCCACGGCGCGTGCCGGTCGTAGAGCTGGCTCAGGGCGCCGAGGTCACCGTCGGCCAGTGCCTCGAGGAGGGCCTGGTCGTCAGGGACGACGCCTGATGCCATACCTCTACTGTCGACCTGCCGCCCTCGAACGGTTCCCCGATTGCTTCGGCATGCCGTCCCGCCTTCGTTCAGCCGCGGGCGCGGTAGGCGTCCCAGATCTCCGGGCGCAGCCTGCCCCGGTCGCTGACCGGAAGGCCCTCGCCCAGCGCCCAGGCGCGCACCGCAGCGGTGCTGGGCTCGGGATCCGGCACCGGCCCAGCGGGCGTGAGGTCGGCCAGCCGGGCGTCGGCCAGGCCTTCCGCGCCCACCTCGCGCAACGCGGCCGCCAGGAAGCGATACGTCCACTCCTGCGCGAGCGCGCGGGTCTCGGCGAAGACGATCGGCACGCTCGGATAGCGGGCCTGGCACTCGGCGATCGCGTCGGCAACCACCGCCGGGCGCACGTGCGTCAGGGCGAAGACGCGTGAGTAGCGCTCCTCCACCACGACGGCAGCCCGCGGTATGCCGCTGAGCTCGGCGAGCGCATACCTCAGCTTCCCGTTGAGCAGCGACGAGGAGAGGTCCTCGAGGCTCTTGCGTTCGACGGCGGCGACGACCCGACCGTCGAGCTCGACGGCGTAGTCACCGGCATCGAGGCGCTGCTTGCGCGTGCTCACCTGTTGCTGGCTGAAGCGCCAGGCGTAGCGTTCGTGCGCATCGACGACGATCTCCAGCGGGCCGGCCGTCTCACCGTCGACTGGGCTGCCGGCTGCGCGTGCTGTCGGGATGCGCACCGCGGGTCTGGCCTGCTTCGCCGTCCGGGCGCTCTGCCAGAAGATCGCCTCGCGGCCCTTGACGTGGGTCAGCACGAACTGCGACCGGCTCTCCTTGGTGCGGTCGAGGACGAGCTCGATGGCGGCGCCCCGGCGCACGCAGACCCGGGTTGCGACCCGCTCGACGACGTCGGCGTCCTCCGGCCACGCGTCGGCGCGGTGGCAGTAGACCTTGCTCGTGCGGGGCCACGTGTCCTTGCTCTTCAGGACGATCCCGTGCTCGCCCAACGGGATTCGCACGAGGTAGGGCAGCGTGCTCGCCTCGTCCGGGTTGCGAGCGATGAGGAAGTCGTCAGGCACGCACCCATCGTGGCGTATGCCGTGAGCTCCCGGCCGCTCTCGGCTCGCACGACCCCCGAGACCCTCATCGACGCAGAGCCCACCAGGCCCGGCAGCCGAGCTGAACCAAGACAGCTGAACCAAGACACTGCTCCGCGGTGCGCAGCATTGTCTGAGTCCCAGGGGCGCCGCTCCATCGCCGCGCGGCCCGCCCGCCGGCCCCCACGGACTCGTCACATGTCCTGGTCTGCCGTCGGCTCGGCGGCGATGACGTGCATGACGGCGTTGATGAGGGCCAGGTGGGTGAACGCCTGCGGGAAGTTGCCGAGGTGCCGGCCGGTGTGGTGGTCGATCTCCTCGGCATAGAGCTCGAGCGGGCCGGCGAAGGACAGCAGCTTGGCGCACAGCTCGTGGGCCCGCTCGTGCTCGCCGATCTCGCACAGCGCCGAGACGAGCCAGAACGAGCAGATCGTGAACGTCCCCTCCTCGCCGGTGAAGCCGTCGTCGGTCTCGTCGACCCGGTAGCGCAGCACCAGCCCGTCGACCGTCAGCTCGTCCGCGATGGCGAGCACGGTCGTCCGGATCACCGGGTGGTCCGGGGGCAGGAACCGCACGAGCGGCGCCAGCAGGAGCGACGCGTCCAGGGCCGAGCTCCCGTAGTAC
Organism: Terrabacter sp. 2YAF2; assembly: GCF_052114705.1. Taxonomy (NCBI): domain Bacteria; kingdom Bacillati; phylum Actinomycetota; class Actinomycetes; order Micrococcales; family Intrasporangiaceae; genus Terrabacter; species Terrabacter sp. 2YAF2. The sequence goes on along the minus strand of NZ_JBFRFG010000001.1, from coordinate 612,375 downwards.
TGCGTCAGCACCCCACGCTCGTCGACCCCGTGCTCGAGGATGTCGGCCTTGATCTCGTCGGCGGCCAGCTGCCACTCGGCGGCCTGCGAGTCCTGCCCGATCATCGACGCCAGCCGGGCGCCGCGGTCGACCGCGACCCAGCACATGATCTTCGAGGAGGTGAAGTGGCGCAGTTCGCCGCGCACCTCCCAGATGCCGGCGTCCGGCTCGCGCCAGTGCTTGAGCGCCGCCTCGACCTGCTTGCCGAGGATCGGCCAGATCCGGCCGTCGAGGTGGTCGGCGACCTTCGAGTGCAGGTAGACCGAGTCGAGCAGCGCGCCCCACACGTCGTGCTGCACCTGCGAGTGCGCGGCGTTGCCGATGCGCACGGGGCGCGACCCGGCATACCCGGGCAGGTGGTCGAGCGTGGACTCGGGCAGGTCACGCTCGCCGCCGATGCCGTACATGATCTGCAGGTCGTCGTCGCGCTCCGCGACGTCGGCGATGAACGAGAAGAAGTCGACGGCCTCCCAGTCGAACCCGAGCGAGTACATCCCCCACAGCGCGAACGTCGCGTCGCGGATCCACGTGTAGCGGTAGTCGTAGTTGCGTGCTCCGCCGATGCTCTCCGGCAACGAGGTCGTGGCCGCGGCCGCGATCGCCCCGGTCGGGGCATACGTCAGTCCCTTGAGGGTCAAGGCGCTTCGCTGGAGGTAGCTGCGCCACGGGTGGTCCGGGAAGCGGCCGCGGGCGAGCCAGTGCTGCCAGTGGTGCGCGGTCCACTCGAGCCGGTCGTGCGCCTCCTGGCTCGTCGTCGGCGGCGGCACCGCGCCCCAGGACAGGGCGACGAAACGCTCGTCCCCCTCCTTGAGCAGCGTTCTCGCCGTGGCCTGCCCACCCTCGAAGCCGAGGCGCAGGTCGGTGGTGAGAGTGAGCGACACGTCGGAGAACTCACCCTCCGCGTGCCCCTGGTGGTAGCCGAGCTCGCCGTGCGTCCACGTCACCGGTGTGCGCCCGTAGTCGAGCACCGGCTCGCACTCCATCACCGTCTGCACCTCGCCCGCCACGCACCGGATCGTCCGCAGCAGCGTGTGCTCGGCGTCGTAGTCCATCGGGGTGCGGTGGTGCTTCGGTGACACCCCCTCGTCGTGGTGCCACGGCCCGATGAGCATGACGTCGCGCACGATGATCCAGCCGGTCGGCGTCGCCCAGCTCGACTCGAGCACCATGGTGCCCGGCAGGTAGCGCCGCGCCGTCGGCACGCTGACATCGGACGGGCCGAGCCGGAACCGACCCGCGTGCCGCCCGAGGAGTGCCCCGAAGATGCTCGGCGAGTCCAGTCTCGGCACGCACATCCAGTCGACGTCCCCGCCCGGCGCGATGAGGGCGGTCACCTCACCGTCGGAGAGGAAGCCGTAGTCCGCGATCGGCACAGCTGACGAGTGCGGGGTGCGCGGGGTCTGCTGCGGCGACTCGACGGATCCATCCATGACCTCAGGGTGCGCGCGGGTCGGGGGGTGCGCAACTTCCGCAAGAAAGTCGCAAGATTGCTGCAAGTTCCGTCGATTCCCGACATATCACCACGCGTCAGGGTCTTCACTTGACGGAGTCGTCCACGGACGATCATGACTTGGCGGTTGGCCCGTTGCGGTACGTGAACCGTCCCGGGGCCCGAGCTCGCATCGCGAGGCGGGCCCCTTTGTCATCTCTGCCGCCAGGTGCGCTATGACACTGCTCCGCCCAGCGGGGCAGTGTCATAGGCCGCGTCGGGACGGCCCTCAGGCGACGGCGATGTCGACGAGCAGCTCGGTGGCGAGCTGCTCCAGGTCCGCCCGCAGGGCGGCCGTGTCCGACCCGCCGGGCACCCGCACGACGACGTGGGCCTCGAAGAGCAGGCCGCCGGCCATCGGGGCCTCGCGCGTCCCCGTCGTCATCGTCTCGATCGACAGCTCGTGCCGGCTCAGCACCGACGACACCTCGCGCACGATGCCGGGGCTGTCGTTGCCGAGCAGGTCCACCGTCAGCCGTTGGGCCGAGGCGTCGTCGGCCACCACGCTGGCATCTGCAGCCGCCTCGGCCCCGGGGTGCGACGTCACCTCGAGCAGCCCCTCGAGCTCGTGCAGCGCCGCCGTCAGCTCCTCGACTCGCTCCGCAGGGACGCCGACGACGACGATGCCGGCGAACTTGCCGGCCAGCTCGGCCAGCTGGCTGTCCTCCCAGTTGCCGTCGTGCGCGGTGACGACGTCCGCGAGAGCACTGACGAGGCCGGCGCGGTCGTCGCCGATGACGGTGAGCACGAGTCTGGGCACGCTCGCAGCCTACTGACCCCGGAACAGCACTCGGCGGCATACGGAGGAGTCCGTATGCCGCCGAGCGGGGTGTGTCAGGTCGTCAGCAGCCCGTGGCCGGCTGGCGGAAGCCGGGGAACGGGTTGAGGTCGCCCATGAAGGTGTAGCGACCACCCTGGCCGGACTGGTTGAGCTCGGAGCCGGTGTTGCTCGACGGCAGCCGCAGGAACCACGGCAGCAGCGCCTCGTCCTCGGGGTGGTAGTAGCCGTCGGCGCTCTGCGTGCCGTTCGGGTTCGGGCCCTGCCGGTAGGTGTTCGTGCCCTTGGCGAAGCCGATCCCGACGACGGGGTCGCCGGTCTCGAGGACGCTCGTGCAGCCGTACTGCGGAGCGGTCGGCGTGAGCCAAGGGTTCACCCCGTTGTTGACGAACGGGTCGTCGGCCCACTCCGCGATCTCGTGGCTGACCGCGTGGATGTCCTGCAGCGCCCAGTCGGTGCCACCGTCGGGCCGCGAGTAGAAGCCGGGCCGTACGTAGGACGACCAGGCGAAGGTCTGGACCTTCGCGTTGCCCTGGCTGTGGGTGCTGCCGCCGCCGTTGCCGACCGCCCTGGTGCCGTGGTAGCCGATGATGCAGCACTGGGTCGGGTCGTTGGCGCTGTGCAGGAAGATGTTGTCCGTCAGGTAGAGCGGCAGGTGAGTCGGGTCGGCGCTCTGCTCGAGGTTGTTGATCTTCGAGGACCACCAGCCCACGTCCACGTTGCCGCCGTGCACGCCGCGCCCGCTCTGGATGAGGAGGCCCTGGTTTCTCGGGACGGTGATCGTCACCGGCGCGAGCACGTTGGCGTGCAGGCGCAGGTGGTAGGAGCTGGCACCCGTCTGGGCGAACTGGGCGCGCATCGTCGCGTCCTGCAGCTGCAGCGGGACGCCGGCGTCGAGCTGTGACAGGGCGCCCCCCGGACCGCGGACGAACGCCGGTGCCTGCGGGAACGCGCCGGCAGCCGTGGCGGCCGGGGTGCTCCCGTAGTCGTTGCTGGCGAACTGCGGCGACGCGAGGGTGGCAGGCAGGACGTCGCTGCCGTCGAAGGTCTCGCCCCCGACGATCACCTTGATCGGCGTGATGTCGACCTGGATCGTCACGTCGCACGCGGTGCCGGAGCACGAGTGCGGGTTGGCGCCGACCATGTTGTAGCCGTAGGTGACGCCGTTCGACGGGTCTTTCGTCTGGCCGAACCAGTGCGGGATCGTCCGCGTCGTGGGCAGGACCGAGGCCCCGCCCATGGTGACCGTCGTGGCCTTGAGGTCGGCGTCGTTGATGAGCTGTGGCTCATTCGCCGACGTGGCGGTCGTGCCGGTGTTCGTGGTGCTGTGCGTGCTGGCGGTGGCGGCACTGCCCGCCGCCAGGACCAAGGCGCCGGCGGCAAAGGCCGCCGTCGTCAGGGTGCGGATCGTCATGTGTTCTTGGCTCCGTCCATGGGTTGTGGATCTGGCCCCCGATGGCCCGGAATGTAGCCCCCCGGGCGTCATCGGCGGGATGATCCGCGGACGGCAGTTTGCGAGGTCTGCGAACGTACGCACGACGCTCAGAGGATTCACACGGTGTTGGCATCGAACTCCCAGCGGAGAACGGGCTGTCGAGCCGCTGGCACGGCCCCGTGGCGGGCCTCGGTCAGCTGGCGGCGAGACCGGCCATGCCCCAGCGCACGGCTGCCGTGCCGAGGTGCCCGAGCGGGCGCGCCACGAGGGTCGACACGACGCCGGGGAGGGGGATGCCGAGCATTTCGCGCGCCCATCCGGGCAGGAGGGACACGCCGCCGGAGGCGAGGGTGCCGTAGCCGGGCCGGGCGTAGAGGGGCAGGGGTGGGTCGAGCAGGAGGAACCGCGCGGCCTCGCGGGCGGCCGACGTCGCCTCGAGCTCGGGGCGGTAGGCATCCAGGACCGCGCGCAGCTCGGCGACCGAGGTGGGCGGGTCGATGACGCCGAGCCGCGCGGCGGGGATCCCGGCCTGGGTTACGTAGACGTCGGCCTCGTCGGCGGTGAGGGGCTCGTCGCCGAAGGTCTGGTAGCCGCGCAGGAACGAGTCGATCTCCGCGACGTGCACCCACCGGAGCAGGTGCGGGTCGCCGGCGCGGTAGGGCCGGCCGAGGTGGTCCTTGCCGCGCACCCGCTCGTGGATCGAGCGGACCGTCGCGATGGCCTCCTCGGCGTGCTCGATCGTGCCGAAGGTCGTCGTCGCGAGGTAGTGGCTCGTGCGCTGCAGCCGGCCCCACGGGTCGCTCTTGTAGCCGCTGTGGCCGGCGACCCCGGCCATCGCCATCGGGTGCAGCATCTGCAGCAGCAGCGACGTGATGCCCGCGGGGAACATCGAGGCGTCGGCGTGCACGCGCCACACGGGGTCGTCCGGCGTGAACCACCGCTCGCCCTCGGCGCCCCAGATGCGCTGCGCGCGCACCGGGGCGTCGTCGCCGGCCACCTTGCTGCGCAGCATCAGGCCGAGCTGGCGCTGGACCAGCCGGGTGCCTGCGGTGGGGCTCATGCTCGCCAACCTAACCGCAGGTCAGTGCGCCCACGAAACCACCCTGTCCAACGTTGGTCCAATGTTGGACAGGGTGGGACCAGGTCAGTCGGTCTCGGTCGTCCGCGAGGTGGTGCCGGGACCCGAAGCCTCCGGGCCGGCGTGCCGGGCCCGGAGCGGCAGCCAGACGGCGACCGCCATCGTGGCCATGGCGAGCGGCACGTGGATCGCGGTGAGCGAGTCCTTGCTGTCGTCGGCGATGAGGCCGCCGATGTAGGACTCGAGCACGAGCAGCAGGACGAGCGCCGTGCTGCCGAGGAGCAGATCCCGACGGTCTCGCAGCTTCACCCAGGCGATGACGAGCGCCACGACAGCGAGAGCGAGGGTGATCTCGCCGCCCCGGGCGTGGACCTCGATCCACGAGCTGGCGGCGTCACGCTCGCCGTCGTGCTCGAGGAAGATCCCGGCCCAGAGGCCCTGGAGCAGGACGAGCAGGGCCGCCAGGCCGGTGACGATGCTGAACAGGCGGCGGCCGGGCGCTCGGGTCGCCGACGTGGCGGGGGTGTGCTCGACACGGGTGGAGGCGGATGTCATGGGTACTCCTCGATGAGGGAATCGTTCAGGCAGAACCGTCGAGCCTCCGGGGGCAAGGTGAACGCAGGGTGAACGGAAGGTAAGACGGAGGCCTGCCCAGCCTTGGAGAACCCTCCGAATCGGAGTCGCGCGAGCTCAGCCGAGCGTGATCCGGATGCCGGCCCGCGGGGTCCGCGCCCGCACCCGGTCCGTGACCGCCGCGACCGCGTCGCCCAGCCGCGCCATGACGTACTTGCGCCCGATGGCGCGTTTGACCGCGGCCACGCCCTGCGGGCTGCGATCGACGACGGCCGTGCCGGCATACGTCATCGCCACCTCGGGCACGCGCCCGCGGAAGTCGCACGGCTGCAGCTCGACCCGGGAGGTGTGCGCGAGGCGCTTGAGCTTGCCGCTCGGGTCGACGGTGACGGCGACGAGCTCGCCGCCGTCACGGGCGATCCACACCGGCGTCGACACGGGCGTCCCGTTGCGGCGGAACGTCGTCAGCGACACGTAGCGGTGGGCGTTGACGACGTCGAGATCGTTCGGCACGGGACTCACCGGCCCAGCGTAGGCGGCGCGTGGGCGTCCACAATGAGCCATGGCGCTCGCGCTCTGTCTCCTGCTCGACCCCGTGTCCGACCGCCTCGTCCGCACGCTCTGGCGGCGGCTCGAGACGGAGGGGATCCCCACGCTGCTCACACACACCCACGGCCAGCACGTGCCGCACCTGTCGTATGCCGTCCTGCTGGCCTGGGAGCAGGGGGCGGTGCGTTCCGCGGTCGACGGGCTCTGCGACGCCGGTCCGGTCGAGGTGGCCGTGCAGGGCACCGTCGTCTTCCCGCGCGGGCGGGCGGCGCTCGCCGGCTCGACCACAGCCGCCCTGGCCACCCGCCAGGCCCGCGCGGTCGAGGCGCTGCGGGCGACGGGCGCGACGATCCACCGGCACTACGAGCCGGGCCACTGGATGCCGCACGTGTCGGCGACGACGGGGGTGGCCGGCGCGCGGTTGCCGTCCGTCGTCGAGGCCGTCTCCGACCGCCTGCCGTTCACGCTGCGGTGCGACCGGGCCGCGCTCATCGACACGGCCGACGGAACCATGTGGGACCTGCCGGGCGTGCCATGAGGATGTGCACCGGCGTGTCGTCCCCGGCGCGGACCCGGACCGGAGGACAGTCGTAGTCAGGACAGGACTTCGGCGGTTGGCCCGTTGTGGTACGTGAACCGTCACTGGTGGCCCGGACTCGCAGGCGCGAGCCGGGCTCCATCCTTTCCAGGCCGATCCGGGCCGATCCGGGCTGAATCGCGTCGCCCGCCAAGGATGCCCGGTCTACCGTGGTGAGCATGAGGCGAGTCCTCGCACCGGTCGTCGCACCGGTCGTCGTCGGTGCCGCGGCCCTGGCCGTGATCACGCTGCGCTGGTCTGCCCTGCACTGGGGCGCCACCACCGAGGAGACCCGCGAGCGCCTGCCCGGTGACGAGATCCTGCGCGACCCCGGGCTCGTCGCGACGCGCGCCATCACCATCGAGGCCCCGCCCGAGGAGGTCTGGCGCTGGGTCGTGCAGATGGGGGCCGATCGTGGCGGCTTCTACAGCTACGACCGGCTCGAGAACCTCGCGGGCTGCCGGTTGCACAGCGCCGACACCGTCGTCGACGACTGGCAGCACCTGGCGGTCGGTGACCTTGTCCGCCTCCACCCCCAGGTGGCCCTCACGGTGGCCGCGGTCGACCCCGGTCGGTCGTTCGTCCTGCACGCGGCGCCCGCCATGCCGGGCGACCCGGCTGCAGCCCCCTACGACTTCACGTGGTCCTTCGTCCTGCGGCGCCACCCGCACCGCGCGACCCGGCTCATCACCCGCGAACGCTTCGCCTATCTCCACCGGTGGTCGCCGCTGTTCGTCGAGCCCGTCGCGGTCGCGAGCTCCCTGATGAGCCAGAAGATGCTGCGCGGCATCCGCGACCGCGCCGAGCGTCGCGGGACCGCCGGCGTCGGGACTGTCGGGATCAGGACAGTCGGGATCAGGACAGCGGCACCGGAGCCGTGACCCGGCGCCCACGCGCGAAGTAGGCGAGCGGCCCGACGAAGTTGATCGCGATGACCGCCGCCCACTTCGCCTTGCTGCCCACGACCTCCTCCGCCGGGCGGCGCGCCAGATCGGCCCACGCGGCTGCCGCCAACGAAACCTGCACGCACCCTGCCACGACGATCGCTGCCTGCTGGCCGCTCGTCAGGTCCGACCACTTCTTCTTCGCCATGACCCCTCCTTGAAGGTCCCGAGCCATTCGTTCCAGGTCCGCCCCGGCCCTTTCAGCGCAGGATGGCGGCGAAGGCGTCGAGGAAGAGCTGGATCTCCATCTCGCCGATGACGAGCGGGGGAGCGATCCGCACCGTCGAGCCGTGGGTGTCCTTGACGAGGACGCCGCGCTCGAGCAGCCGGTGTGACGCCTCGCGTCCGGTCAGTAGCTGGGGGTCGAAGTCGACGCCGGCCCAGAGTCCGCGGCAGCGCACGGCCACGACGCCGTGACCGACCAGCTCGCGCAGCCCGCTCTCGAGCAGCGCCCCGAGCCGCCGCGCACGCTGCTGGAACTCACCCGTCGCGAGGAGCCCGACCACCGCCTGGCCCACCGCCGCGGCGAGCGGGTTTCCCCCGAACGTCGAACCGTGGCTGCCGGGCGTGAAGACGCCGAGCACGTCACGGTTCGCGACGACGGCCGAGACCGGGACGATGCCGCCTCCGAGCGCCTTGCCGAGCACGTAGACGTCGGGCACGACCCCCTCCACGTCGCACGCGAAGGTCGTGCCGGTGCGCCCCAGACCGGACTGGATCTCGTCGGCGACCATGAGCACGTTGCGGCGCCGGGTCAGCTCACGCACGTCGCGCAGCCAGCCGTCGGGCGGGAGGATGACCCCGCCCTCGCCCTGGATCGGTTCGAGCAGCACGGCGACGGTGTCGTCGGTGATGACCGCATCGAGCGCCTCGATGTCGCCGAACGGCACCGTGTCGAAGCCCGGCGTGTAGGGGCCGTAGTGGTCGTGCGCGACCGGGTCGTCCGAGAAGCTGATGATCGTCGTCGTGCGGCCGTGGAAGTTGCCGGCCATGACGACGATCCGAGCCTGACCGTCGGGGACGCCCTTGACCTCGTAGCCCCAGCGCCGGACCGTCTTGATCGCCGTCTCGACGGCCTCGGCGCCGGTGTTCATCGGCAGCACGAGGTCCTTGTCCGCGAGCCTCGCGAGGTCGCGGCAGAAGGGGCCGAGCCGGTCGCTGTGGAAGGCGCGGCTCGTCAGCGTCAGCCGCTCGAGCTGGTCTCTGGCTGCCTCGACGAGCACCGGGTGCAGGTGACCGAAGTTGAGGGCGGAGTAGCCGGCCAGCATGTCGAGGTAGCGCCGCCCCTCGACGTCGGTGACCCACGCCCCCTCGGCGTGCGAGAGCACGACGGGCAGCGGGTGGTAGTTGCTCGCCACCCACTCCTCGGCGAGGGAGACGTGTTCGTGCGTCGGGGTGCCCGGGGTCGGGACGGTCCGCTCACGGGCCCCGGGTCGTGCGGCCGTGTCACTCACCCTTCGATCGTGGCACTGGGCCCGGCGCTGGGTGCCGGAATGGGGGGTGATACCGCTCTCGGATCGCTGACGGGCCGACTCCCCGGTGGGAGACTCGAAGAGGCGGGTCCCGCAGCCAGGACTACTCAGTGGGGTGTGTCGGTCACGTCGGTGGCCCAGCCGCGGAGATGGCCATGAGCAACACCATGAACACCACCAGCACCGCCCCGCTCCGTCGAATTCGCACCGTCATCCTCGGTGCAGCAGGACGCGACTTCCACGACTTCAACGTCGTCTTCCGTGACGACCCGACCTACGAGGTCGTCGCCTTCACCGCGACGCAGATCCCCGACATCGAGGGCCGTCGGTATCCGCCCGAGCTCGCGGGATCGCTGTATCCACAGGGCATTCCGATCCTTGCGGAGACAGAGCTGAGCGAGCTGCTCGAGCGCGACCACATCGACGTCGTCGTCTTCGCCTACTCGGACGTGCGCCACGAACAGGTCATGCACGTCGCCTCGCGCTGCATCGCGGCGGGCGCCGACTTCCGGCTCCACAGCGCGCGGCGCACCATGTTGCGCAGCTCGCGCCCGGTGATCGCCGTGACCGCCGTGCGCACCGGTGTCGGCAAGAGCCAGACCACCCGCTACCTGGCCAGGATGCTCACCGACCTCGGCCTGCGCGTCGTCGCGATCCGCCATCCGATGCCCTACGGCGACCTCGCCGCCCAGGCGTGCCAGCGTTTCGCGACATATGCCGACCTCGACCGGTACGAGTGCACGATCGAGGAGCGCGAGGAGTACGAGCCGCACCTCGACGCGGGTGTCGTCGTCTACGCCGGTGTCGACTACGAGCGGATCCTCCGGGAGGCCGAGCAGGAGGCCGACGTCATCCTCTGGGACGGCGGCAACAACGACCTGCCGTTCTACGTCCCCGACCTGCACGTCGTGCTCGCCGACCCGCTGCGCCCGGGCGACGAGGCGGCATACCACCCCGGCGAGGCCAACGTCCGGATGGCTGACGTCGTCGTCATCGCCAAGTGCGACTCGGCGCGAACGGCCGACGTCGAGGCCGTCGAGGCCTCGGTCCGGGAGCTCAACCCGGGCGCGACCGTGCTGCGCGCCGACAGCCCTGTCACCGTGGACGACCCGAGCGTCGTAGCCGGACGCCGCGTCATCGTCGTCGAGGACGGCCCGACCCTGACGCACGGGTCGATGACCTACGGTGCCGGAGTCGTCGGCGCCCGCGCGGCCGGTGCGGCACGGATCATCGACCCGACGCCGTATGCCGTGGGGTCGATCGTCGCGACCTACGCGAAGTACCCGAACGCGCGGGGTGTCCTGCCCGCCATGGGCTACGGCTCGGACCAGGTGCACGACCTCGAGGCCACGATCCGCGCGGCCGTCGAGGCGGGCGAGTGCGAGGCCGTCGTGACCGGCACGCCCATCGACCTCACCCGGGTGCTGACGGTGCCGGCGCCCCTCGTTCGAGCCCGGTACGACCTGCGCGAGCTCGTCCCGGGCGGCCTCGCGGCTGCGGTACGCACCGCCCTGCCGCTGGACGCCCTCGGCGGCCATCGCGCCCCCTCCGCGGGCGCCACCCTCGCCGGGAGCGCGCCATGAGTGCCCCGGCCCAGCCCCGTCCCTCCGACTCACGCGACCACCGCTCAGGTCATCTTCGCGAACCTCGCGATGCTGCAAGGGCGCCCGGGCGGCGTGGGGGCTACGCCGGCTCCCTGCTCGTCAGCCTCACCATGCTCGTGCTCGTCAACGTGTGGCCCGGCTGGGAGGCCGTGCCGTTCCTCACCGGCCGCACCGTCCTCGTCATCGGCGCCGTCAACGCCTCGATCGTTGCGCGCGCGGTTGCTGATCTCGTCAACATCGTCCTGGACCTGCCTCGTGTGCGGGCCCTCGGCGACATCGTCTCCATCGGCTTCGGGCTCGCCGCGATCATCCAGGTCTGGCAGGTCTTCCCCCTCGATGTCATCGGCACCGCGTGGGAGGTCGTCGCCCGGGTTCTGCTCGTCATCGGCTTCGTGGGCAGCGGCATCGGCATCCTCGAAGCCTTCGTCCGGCTCGTTCGTGGCAACTTCCCCAGGATGTGAACCGCAATGACCTCACCCATGACCAACCCAGCCACCGGCCCGGGCCCCAACCCGGCCACCTACCCTGGCGGCTCTGCCGGGGGAAACCACCCGGGCGGCCGCCACCTCGTCGCTCTCATCATCGGCTGCCTGCTCATCCTCCCGGGCCTCGGACTGCTCCTCGGCGGCGCGGCCCTCGGCATCACCTATGCCGTCGCCCGGGACAGCGCCGGTTACCTGTCCCTGACGGTGCCCGTCCTGTCGAGCTCCTCGCCGGCCATCACCGCCGAGGACGCCGTCGTCGCCACCCGGCCCGACGTGCCGTCGTGGGTGTTCGACCGCCTCCAGGTCGACGTCCGCGTGACCGCCCGACCGCTGGCCTCCGGCAAGAACGTCTTCCTCGGCATCGCGCCCGCGGGCAGCCTGTCGGCCTACCTCGGCGGCGTCGCCCACGACCAGGTCATCGGCATCACCGATCCCCGCGCCGACGGTCAGCGCACGGCCGTGCTGCGGTCGACGCCAGGCGCCGACAGGGCAGCCGCCCCGACGCGACAGACGTTCTGGACCGCCTCGGCCACCGGCGCCGGCCAGCAGCAGCTGACCTGGCGTGTCACCGGCGGTCAGTGGTCTGCCGTCATCATGAACGCCGACGGCAGCAGTGGCGTGGCGGTCTCGTCGACGATCGGCATCCGGGCCGGATTCCTCCTGCCGCTGGCCCTGCTCATGGTGGGCCTCGGGCTCGTGATCACCGGTGGTGCGGTCGCGCTCATCATCATCGGCGCGAGCGGCAACCGCCCGTCGGCGCCCCCGTCAGCGCTGTCGCCGACGGCCGCTGCTTCGGTCGGCGCTCCGACCGCTGCTGCAACCGCCGCGCCGATGGCTGCGACGGCGTCTGCCGAGACGGTCCCGCACGCCCGGGCCGTGAGCCCGGTCGCCCTCGACGCACGCCTCGACGAACCGCTCTCGCGGTGGAAGTGGCTGGTCAAGTGGTTCCTCGCGATCCCGCACTTCTTCGTGCTGGGGTTCCTGTGGCTCGCCTTCTCGGTGGTCTGCGTCATCGCGTTCTTCGCGATCCTCTTCACCGGCCGCTACCCGCGTGGACTCTTCGACTTCAACCTCGGAGTCCTGCAGTGGTCGTGGCGCGTGTCCTACTACTGCAGCAGCGGGGGCCTCGGCACCGACCGCTACCCGCCGTTCAGCCTCGGGCCCGAGCCGGACTACCCGGCGCGCCTCGACATCGCCTACCCGGCGCGGCTCTCGCGCGGCCTCGTCCTCGTCAAGTGGTGGCTGCTCGCGATCCCGCAGTACATCATCGTCGGGCTGCTCGTCGGCGGCGGAACGTGGGCCTGGGACCGGACGAGGACCGGCGACTCGCACCTCGACGTGCTCGGTGGAGGCCTCATCGGCCTTCTCGTGCTCATCGCCGGGCTCTCGCTCCTGTTCGTCGGCTACTACCCACGGGCGCTCTTCGACCTCGTCATCGGCCTCAACCGCTGGGTCTACCGCGTCATCGCGTACGTCACCCTGATGACCGACGTCTACCCGCCGTTCCAGCTCGACGAGGGTGGCGCGGAAGTCCCGCCAGGGCCGCCGCCGCCTCCACCGCCGGTGCCCACCGACCGCGTCGAACCCGTCGAGCCGGTCCAGCCGGGCCAGCACATCGAGCAGCCGCCCCGTCAGTTCACCGGCTGACCGACCAGGTCAAGGCAGATCAACCGGAGCCCTCAGGGCTGGCGCCGCGGTCGGGAGAGCGCCAGCCCAAGGCCCGCGACGGCGACGATCGGGCCGATGACCGCCCACAGAGTGACGCCCGACATGGCGCTCCCGCCGACGTAGCCCAGTCCCTGCAACGTCCACAGTGCGCCGACGAGCAGCACGATGACGCCGATGATGATGCGCACGGGACGGCTCATGACGAGGCCCGCAGCCAAGTGCTCATGTCCCGACGCTACGTCACTGCTGCACTGGACGCAGCAGTGACGTAGCGACCGGAGGGTGTTCGCCTGGATCGCCTACGTCGGTGCTGCACTGGACGAAGCAGTGACGTAGCGACCGGAGGCTGTTCGCCGGGATCCCCTACGTCAGTGCTGCACTGGGCGCAGCAGTGACGTGGGGATCCGTCAGGCCGCGGCAGCGACGAGGTGGGCGTCGAGCCAGTTGACGATCTCGATCTCGACCTCGTCGCGGTTCGTCTCGTTGAGGATCTCGTGACGAGCCTCGGGCCACAGGGTCATCGTGACGTCCTTGACGCCGGCCCGCCGCAACTGGTCGGCGACCTGCCGCACGCCCTTGCCGTTGGCGCCGACCGGGTCCTTGTCGCCCGACGCGAGGTGCACCGGCAGGTCCTTGGGCACGCGCGAGGCGAGCTGGTCGGTGTTGACCTCGGCCAGACCCTTGAGGACGTCGGCGAAGGCCCCGGCGCTGAAGACGAACCCGCAGTCGGGGTCGTTGACGTACTTGTCGACCTCGGCGGGATCCCGCGAGAGCCAGTCGAACTCGGTGCGCGTCGGCTTGAAGGCGGAGTTGTACTGACCGAAGGTCAGGGTGTTCATCAGCCCGCTCGTGTGGGTGTGCCCGCGGAGGCGCGCCTGCGTGGAGGCGACGAGGACACCGACCTTGCCGAGGGCGCCGGCGCCGCCGGCGGTGCCGGTGAGGACGATGCCGGCGAGCTCGGACCCGTGCTGGGCGGCATACGCCCGGGCGAGGAACGAGCCCATGCTGTGGCCGAGGAGAAAGACCGGGAGGCTCGGGTGCTCCTCGCGCGCCCGCTCGGTCACGGCGTGCAGGTCGTCGAGCACGGTCTGCCACCCGTTGCTGGCGGCGAAGCTGGCGCGCGGCCCGGACGTGCGACCGTGCCCCCGGTGGTCGGAGCCGTACACGGCATACCCATGGTCTGTGAGGCGCTGCGCGAAGCGCGCGTAGCGACTCGAGTGCTCGGCCATCCCGTGCACGATCTGCACGACGGCCCGGGCGTCTCCGTCGGGGAGCCAGCGGTTGACGAAGACGTCGGTGCCGTCGGCCGTGGCCAGCGTGAACGTGCTGCTCTGCATGGCCGAACTGTATGCCGGGTGCCTCGCCGCCGCTCGGATCCGCTCCGTTCCACTGGCGTCCGCTTTGCCGGATCCGGGGTGGTTCAACTTCAAACCCACAAAAACGGGTGCCCGAATCTATTTACTTCACACCGAGCCGGTGGTTTCCTTGTGTCACGGCCCGGAGGGGCACGACGCAGACCACCAGGACGAGGGAGTCCGATGTACGCAGCGGAGCGACAGCAGCGCATCATCGCCGAGGCACGCCGTGCCGGCCGCGTCGAGGTCACCGCGCTCGCCGACTCCCTCGGCGTCGCCGCCGAGACGGTCCGTCGCGACCTCACCGCCCTCGAGCGCCGAGGCTCCCTGCGCAGGGTGCACGGGGGCGCCATCCCCGTCGAGCGCCTCGAGGTGGAGCCGACGCTCGCCACCCGCTCCGGCCGCCTCACCGACGTCAAGCGCCGTATCGCGGCCCGCGCCCTCGACGAGCTGCCCAGTGGCGGCAGCATCATCCTCGACGCCGGCTCGACCACCCTCGCGGTCGCCGAGATGCTCCCGCCCGACCTCGACCTCACGGTCCTGACCAACAGCCTCGCCGCCGCGACCGTCCTGTCGACGCACCCCGGCATCACGCTCTACCTCCTCGGCGGCCGCGTCCGCGGCACGACCGGGGCCGCCGTCGGCGACTGGGCCACCGGCCCCCTCTCGGACGTCGTCGTCGACGTGGCGATCATCGGCACCAACGGCCTCTCGGTCGCTCGCGGCCTGACGACGCCCGACCAGTCCGAGTCCCTCGTCAAGCGCGCCATGGTCGGCGCCGCCCGCAAGTGCGTGGTCCTCACCGACTCGAGCAAGGCCGGGGACGACCACCTGCACCGATTCGCCCAGCTCGGCGAGGTCGACGTCGTCATCACCGACACCGACCTCGACGACGACGTCGCCGCCGAGATCCGTGCGGCCGGACCGGAAGTGGTGACCGCATGATCGTCACGCTCACGCCCAACCCGAGCATCGACCGCGCCGTCCTCATCGACGCGCTCCGTCGCGGCGAGGTCCACCGGGCGAGCAGCAGCCGCATCGACCCGGGCGGCAAGGGCGTCAACGTCGCTCGCGCCCTGGCAGCCCAGGGCGACGCGACGGTGGCGGTGCTGCCGAGCGGCGGACCCGAGGGCCACCTGCTCGAGGACCTGCTCGACGCCGCCGGGGTCGCCTACGCGTCCGTGCCGGTGCGCGGCTCGGTCCGGATGAACATCAGCGTCCTCGAGCCAGACGGCACCACGACGAAGCTCAACGAGCCCGGTCCCGACCTGTCGTCCGCCGAGGTCGAGGCGCTGCTCGCCACGACCCTCGAGCGTGCCGACGGGGCCGAGCGCGCCGACTGGGTCGTCGGCTGCGGCAGCCTGCCCCCGGGGGCACCGACCGACCTGTATGCCGCCCTCGTCGCCCGGGTGCGCGAGCGCGGCGGACGCATCGCCATCGACTCGTCCGGCGCGCCGTTCGCGGCGGCGGTGGCGGCAAGACCGCACCTCATCAAGCCCAACCACGAGGAGCTCGCCGAGCTCGTCGACCACGACCTGCCGACCCTGGCCCACGTGCGCGACGCCGCCCGGGAGCTCGTCGCCGGCGGCATCGACCTCGTCGCCGTCAGCCTCGGCGGCGACGGGGCCCTGCTCGTGTCCGCCGACGAGTGCGCGCACGCCAGGGCGACGATCACCACGCCCTTGTCCACCGTGGGCGCCGGCGACTGCATGCTCGCCGGCCTGCTCCACGGCCTGTCCACCGGTCGCGGCCCGGCGGACGCCCTCCTGACGGGGGTGACGTGGGGGGCCGCGGCGGTCACCCTCCCCGGAAGCCGCGTGCCCGCACCCGACGACCTCGACGGCATACGCGCTGAGCTGACCCGCGAGCCCGACTTCGACCGCGTCCTCTCGTGACGCGCCCACAGACGCCGAACCACTGATCGTCCCTCCGGAAAGGAAAATCCCATGTCCCTGATCACCGAAGAGCAGGTCGTCCTCGACCTCGCCGGTGCCGATCGCCACGAGGCGACCCGGAGGCTCGGCGAGCGCCTCGTCGCCTCGGGCCGGTGCACCGACATCGACACGTTCCTGGGCGACGTGCGCAAGCGCGAGGAGACCATGGCGACCGGGCTGCCCGGCGGCATCGGCATCCCGCACGCCCGGAGCACCGCCATCACCGAGCCGTCGCTCGTCTTCGGCCGCTCCGCCGACGGGATCGACTGGGGTGCCAAGGACGGTCCGGCCACCCTGATCTTCCTCATCGCGGCGCCCGAGGGTGGCGGTGACGCCCACATGCAGATGCTGCCCAAGCTCGCCCGCGCGCTCATGAAGAAGGACTTCAAGGCCGCGCTCGCCGCCGCGACGACCGAGGCCGAGGTCGTCCGGATCGTCAGCAACGAGGTCGCGCTCGACCAGCCGGCCGCCGCAGCGACTGCCGACCGCACCGGCGCTGCCGCTGCACCGGCAGCCAAGCGCGTGCTCAACCTCGTCGGTGTCACGTCATGCCCCACCGGCATCGCCCACACCTACATGGCGGCCGAGGGCCTGGAGAACGCCGCGCAGGCCGCGGGCCACACGATCAGGGTGGAGACCCAGGGGTCGGCCGGGTCCACGCCGCTCGGCGCCGACGTCATCGCCGCCGCCGACGCGGTGATCTTCGCCCACGACCTGCCGGTCAAGGACGCGGGCCGCTTCGCCGGCAAGCCGCTCGTCGACGTCGGCGTCAAGAAGGGCATCTCCGACGGCCCCGCGCTCGTCAGCCAGGCCGAGCAGCTCGTCGCCGAGTGGGACGCCGACCCCAGCAAGGCCGCGGCGTCCGCCGCGGCGGCCTCCGCAGGCGGGGGAGCCGGTGGCCTCACGTCGAAGGTCGAGAGCGGCGCGAGCACGGGCACGAAGATCCGGCAGTGGCTGATGACCGGTGTGTCCTACATGATCCCGTTCGTCGCGGCCGGCGGCATCCTCATCGCCCTGTCCTTCATGCTCGCCCAGGTCGCGCTCGGCGCCGAGGGCCCGATCGAGATCGTCAAGTACAACCTGACGTCGCCCGACCAGTACAACATCGCCCAGAACTTCAGCGCCCTCAGCCTGACCTCGTGGGCTGGGCTGCTCTTCGTCATCGGCGGGGCCTCCTTCGGGTTCCTCGTCCCGATCCTCTCCGGCTTCATCGCCTTCGCGATCGCCGACCGACCGGGTCTCGTCCCGGGCATCGTCGGCGGCTCGATCGCCTTCACGATGGGCGCCGGCTTCCTCGGCGGCCTCGCCACCGGCTTCCTCGGCGGCTTCGTGGCACGGTGGATCTCGCAGTGGAAGGTCGCCAAGGGGGTGCGCGGCGTCATGCCCGTCGTCGTCATCCCGCTCCTGTCGACCCTCATCACCGCAGGACTGTTCATCGCCGTTCTCGGCAAGCCGATCAAGGCCCTGAGCGACGCCCTGACCGCCGGCCTGAACAACATGAGCGGTTCGAGCGCCATCCTGCTCGGCGTCCTGCTCGGCGCGATGATGGGTTTCGACCTCGGTGGCCCGGTCAACAAGGCGGCCTACTTCTTCGCCACGGCGGGGCTGGCCACGGCGGGCACGGCAACCGACTCACCGCAGCTGAAGATCATGGCCGCGGTCATGGCCGCCGGGATGGTGGCGCCGCTCGCGATGGCACTCGCCACGACGATCCGCCCGCAGCTCTTCTCCGAGCCCGAGCGGGAGAACGGCAAGGCGGCCTGGCTGCTCGGCGCCTCGTTCATCTCCGAGGGCGCGATCCCCTTCGCAGCTGCCGACCCGGTGCGCACGATCAGCTCCTCGGTGATCGGCTCGGCCGTCACCGGTGGCCTCGTGATGATGTTCGGGGCGACGCTCCGCGCCCCGCACGGAGGGATCTGGGTGCTGCCCCTCATCGGCAACTTCCTCCTCTTCCTGCTCGCCCTGGTCATCGGCGTCCTCGTGATGACGGTCATCGTCGTCGCCCTCAAGTCCCGAGACACACACCTCGCAGAGGTCGACGCGAGCGCTACCGTCTGATCAGGGCGTGACCTCGATCGCCGTCTGATCCTTCTCGACAGCACGACCACCCGTTATCCAACGAAGGAGCACGTCCATGGCAACCCGCACCGTCACCATCGCCTCGTCGGTGGGCCTGCACGCCCGCCCGGCCGCCCTCTTCGTCGAGGCCGCGACCGAGTCCGGCCTCGACGTCGAGATCGCCAAGCCCGGTGAGGACCCGGTCGACGCGACGAGCATCCTCGGCGTCATGGCCCTCGGCGCCAAGTACGGCGAGGAGGTCGTCCTGACGGCCGACGGCGACGGCGCCGACGAGACGCTCGACTCGCTGGTCGCGCTCCTCTCGCGCGACCTCGACGCGGAGTAACGACCATGGCCGAGTCGGAGACCCAGCCACAGACGCGGCACGGCATCGGGGTCAGCCCGGGGACGGCATACGGACCGGTGGTGCAGGTCGCGCCACCGGTCCGGCCGCCGGCCGGCGAGGGCGCGGTCGACGACGAGGAGGCGGCGCTCGCCGACGTGCGGGCGGCCTTCGAGTCGGTCGCCGTCTCGCTCGAGGAGCGGGCGACGCGGGTCGACGACACGGCCCAGCAGATCCTCAAGGCGACCGCCCTCATCGCGCGCGACAAGGGCCTCGTCAAGGCCGCGGCCAAGGAGCTCGCGGCCGGCCACGGGCGGGCACACTCCATCGACAACGCCGTGGAGACGTATGCCGCCCAGTTCGAGGCGCTCGGCGGCTACTTCGCCGAGCGGGTGGCCGACCTGCGTGACGTCGGGTCGCGTGCGGTCGCCGCGGTGCTCGGGGTCCCGGCCCCCGGCGTGCCCTCCTTCTCCGAGCCGAGCGTCATCGTCGCGGAGGACCTCGCGCCCGCCGAGACAGCGACGCTCGACCGGCGGCTCGTCGTCGGCATCATCACCGAGGCCGGCGGCCGCACGAGCCACACCGCGATCCTCGCCGCGCAGATGGGGATCCCCGCCGTCGTGCAGCTCGCGGACGCCACCGAGATCCCGCCCGGCACCCCCGTCGCGCTCGACGGGGACACCGGCGAGGTGACGATCGACCCCGACATGGCGCACGTCACCGCCCAGCGGGAGCGAGCCGCCCGTCGGGCGGAGGCGCTGGCCCATCTCTCGGGTCCCGGACGCACCTCCGACGGTGTCGAGATCGCGCTGCTCGCCAACGTCGGCGGCGTCGAGGACGCCGTCGCTGCCGGAGCCCAGGACCTCGAGGGGGTCGGGCTCTTCCGCACCGAGTTCGTCTACCTCTCCGCGACCAAGGCGCCGACCGTCGAGGAGCAGACCGAGATCTACCGCGGCGTCTTCGCGCCGTTCGAGGGGCGCCGCGTCGTCGTGCGCACCCTCGACGCCGGCGCCGACAAGCCGCTGAAGTTCGCCGACCTCGGGCCGGAGGAGAACCCGGCGCTCGGGCGTCGCGGCCTGCGCCTCTCGGCCGAGCGACCCGACCTGCTCGACGCCCAGCTCGAGGCGCTCGCCATCGCGGCCCGCGAGACGGGCGCCGACGTCCGGGTCATGGCGCCGATGGTCGCCACGGCGGAGGAGGCGGCGTGGTTCGCGCGGCGCGTCCGCGAGAACGGGCTGCCCAAGGCCGGCGTCATGATCGAGGTGCCGGGGGCCGCGCTGCGGGCCCACGACGTGCTCGGCGAGGTCGACTTCGGCTCGCTCGGCACCAACGACCTGGCGCAGTACACGATGGCGGCCGACCGCATGCAGGGCGCCCTGTCCGACCTGCTCGACCCGTGGCAGCCCGGCGTGCTCGACGTCGTCGGCCTCGCCTGCGAGGGTGCGGCCCGCGCGGACCGGCCCATCGGCGTCTGCGGCGAGTCGGCCGGTGACCCGCTGCTCGCGCTCGTCCTCGTCGGGCTCGGCGTCTCGTCACTGTCGATGGCGCCGAGCAAGGTCCCGGTCGTGCGCCTGGCGCTCTCGCTGCACTCGGTCGCCGACTGCCAGGCGATCGCCGCGGCTGCCCGTGGTGCCCGCACCGCCGTGGACGCTCTCAACGCGGTCCGCGAGGCCGCGAGGACCGAGCTCACCGACCTGCTCTGATGCGGCCTCGAGGAACTCGTGTCGTGTGACCGAGTTCATGCGGGTGGTACCAGCCTCATTCGGACGAAACGGATGTATTCACAAGGGCGCTGGATAGACTCGCCGTGGGCGTCGACAACGACGTCCGAGCGGCAAAGGAGCTCGCCATGGGCACGTCCAGCCTCTTCATGGATCAGGTCCGACTCGAGGACGGGTACCACGAGGATGACCTCCCCTTCATCGAGCACGCGCTGACGCAGCTCTTCACGCAGCTGGAGCGCTTCGATCCGTCAATGGTCCAGATCGGGCTGCGGGTCAAGGACCGCGGCCGGCCGGGCATGCACACCTCGGTCGAGGTCTGCGTCAGCGGCCTGCCGACCGTCGTCGGCGTCTCGAACCTGACCGACACCCAGGCCGCGCTCAACGACGCCGAGTCGAAGGTCGTGTCGCAGCTGCGCGAGGCGGCCGACCGGCACCACGACCGCCGCCCGCGGCAGCAACGCCAGCCCCGTCACTGACCGTCAGCCGGACTCGGCGGACAGGACGTCGGCGAGGTCGTAGCTGACCGGCTCCTCGAGCTGGTCGAAGGTGCACGAATCGGGCGTCCGGTCCTCGCGCCAGCGGACGAACTGCGCCGTGTGCCGGAAGCGCGTGCCCTCCATGTGGTCGTAGCGCACCTCGACGACCCGCTCGGGCCGCAGCGGCACGAACGAGAGGTCCTTCTGGTTGTTCCAGCGGGAGTACTCCGACGATCGCGGAGTGCGTACGCCGCTGGGCTCCTCCGCGGGCGCCCCCCAGTTCCAGGGGTGCTCGTCCCACTCCGCGACGAGCGGCTGGAGCTCCTCGAAGAGCTCCTTGCGTCGCGCCATCGGGAAGGCGCCGATGACGCCGACCGACGCGAGCTGCCCGTCGTCCCCGTAGAGACCGAGCAGCAGCGAGCCGATCGCGTCGGGTCCGCTCTTGTGCACCCGGTAGCCCGCGACGACGCAGTCGGCGGTGCGCTCGTGCTTGATCTTGAACATCAAGCGCTTGTCGGGCTCGTAGGCGACGTCGACGGGCTTGGCGATGACGCCGTCGAGGCCGGCGCCCTCGAACTGGGTGAACCAGCCCTTGGCGACGTCGCGGTCGGCGGTCGCGGCGGTGAGGTGGATCGGCGTCTCGGCCTTGGCCAGCGCCTTCTCCAGGGCCGCTCGTCGCTCGGCGAACGGCTTGTCCAGGTAGGACTCCTCGCCGAGAGCCAGCAGGTCGAAGGCGACGAACGAGGCGGGCGTCTCGGCGGCGAGCTTCTTGACGCGTGAGGCGGCCGGGTGGATGCGCTGCTGGAGCAGGTCGAAGTCGAGGCGGTCGCCGGATGACGGTGACACGAGGACGATCTCGCCGTCGACGACGCACTTCTCGGGGAAGTTCGCGAGCACGGCCTCGACGACGTCGGGGAAGTAGCGCGTCATCGGCTTCTCGTTGCGGGACCCGATCTCGACGAGGTCGCCCGACCGGTAGATGATCGACCGGAAGCCGTCCCACTTCGGCTCGTAGAGCACGTCGACCTTGACGGCCGAGAAGTCCTTGACCGGCTTGGCGAGCATCGGCGACACGGGCGGCACGACCGGCATACCCCACGTCGTGCGGAGGTCGGCGTCACGCTCGGCCTTGGGGGCCATGTACTCCCCGTCGGCCTTGTCGGTGCGCCGCTTGCTCGGCTGCACCCGCGGCGGCTCACCCGGCATCTTCGGGTAGTCCGGCGGGAAGTTCAGCTCCCCGAGGCCGCGCTCGCTGACGTCCTTGTCCCACAGGGCGATGGCCACAGCAACGTCGCCGATTTCGTCGTCGATGCCGGCCCACGCGTCCCCGCGTGAGGCGACGAGCTCGGGCACCGTGCGGACCGTGAGCTCCCTGGGGTCGACCGACCCGAGCTCGTCCCAGGTCACGGGCGTCGAGACGGGCGCACCCGGCAGCGGACGGGGTGAGTAAGCCGACGCGATGGTCCGGTCGCGACACGCCTGGTTGAAGTCGACGAAGACCTTCTCGCCGCGCTCCTCCTTCCACCACGACGTCGTGACGAGGTCGGGGAGGCGGCGCTCGAGCTCGCGCGCGATGCCGATGACGCCGTGGCGCACGTCGAGGAACTCGTGCGTCGGCGCGACCCGGGCATAGACGTGCACGCCGCGGTTGCCGGACGTCTTGGCCCACGCGGTGAGCCCGATCTCGGCCATCACCTCGCGCAGGACCACAGCAGCCTCGACGGCGTCCCGAAACCCCCGGCCCGGCTGCGGGTCGAGGTCGATGCGCAGCTCGTCGGGCCGGTCCACGTCGGCCGTCCGCACCGGCCACGGGTGGAAGGTGATGGTGTTCATCTGGGCCGCCCACACGGCATCGGCGATCTCGTCGATGACGAGCTGCGGGTGCTTGCGCCCGGACGGATAGGTACACATGACGGTGCGCGTCCACTCGGGCACGCCCTTGGGTGGGTTCTTGGAGAAGAACTCCTCGCCCTCGATGCCCTCGGGGAAACGCTGCAGCGTCACCGGCCGGTCACCGAGCGCCCGCAGCATCGGGTCGGCCACGGCGACGAGGTAGTGCGCGACGTCGAGCTTCGTGACCGGCTTGCCGTCGGCCATCCCGGCCGCGGGCCACAGCACCCGGTCGGGACTCGAGACGCGCACCTCCCGCACCCCGTCAGGGCTCGACGGACTGGGCGCTGCGACGACGGCGGGCTTGGCGCTCACCCGCCCGATCGTAGTCACGGGGTGAGACGAAGCAGGCGTTGCGCGCCCAGTGGGTACGTCTGCGCCATGACCCAGGCACCAACACTGCACAATCTCGGCGGCGAACGCTTCGTGCTGCTGACGACCTACCGCCGCAACGGCGAGCCGGTCGCGACCCCCGTGTGGGTGCTTCCCGACGCCGGGGCCGCCATCGTCAGCACCCCCGAGGGCGCCGGCAAGCTCAAGCGGCTGCGCCAGGACCCGCGCGTCACGGTCCAGCCGTGCGACCGTCGCGGCAACGTGGACGCCGGCGCCCCGGTCGTCGAGGGCCGCGCCGAGATCATCACCGACTCCGCCGCGTCCGAGGCGGTCAACCGCCGGCTCGCGCGCAAGTACGGCATCGAGTTCCACATCTTCATGGCCATCGAGTGGGTCGTGCGACGCGGCAACAGCAACCGCGTCGTCGTGCGGATCACCCCCACCGCCTGACGATCCGGCCCCGGCGGTCGTCCGCACTGGTTTCATGGAGGTATGCGGCCCTCTGGCGTCGCCAACCCGGGCGGGCCCCCGGCCGGCATCGTGGTGCGGGGAGGTTCCCCCGCGCTCGCCGAGGCGGTGCGCCGACTCGTGCCCACGGCATACGGCAAGGCGGTCGTCCTCGTCCGCCTCTCGCCGCCGACGCCGGCGTCCGCCGTCGTCGTGCACGCGGTCGTCGACGCGCTCGCGGACGCGGGCTGCGAGGTCACCGTCGGCTCCATGCTGGCGAGCCGGGAGCGCGATCGGGGACATCGATCGGTCGGTGCCCTCGCGCACGCCGCCGGCCTGACGGGGCACACGGACCGTGGCCGGGCGTATGCCGTCGTCGACCTCGCCGACGACCTCGTCGCCGCGCCCGTCCCCCCGTCGGGCGCCCTGGCCGAGCAGGTCGTGGCACGCACGTGGTCGGATGCGGACACGCGCGTCGTCATCGGGCGCGCGGTCACGGACCTCGTCGACGCGTATGCCGGGTGCCTCGACACGCTCCTGCGCGTCGTCCCCGAGGTGGCCGGCTGCGAACCGGCCGACGTCGCCGTCGACGTGCTCAGGCACCTCGCGCCGCACCTGGCCGTCGTCGACGCGACGGTGACGAGCGGCGGTGCGGACGGCAACCGCATCCTCGATGCACGGCAGACGGGCACCGTCGTCGTGACCACGGACCCGCTGCTGGCCGATGCCAGCCTCGCGGCCCTGCTCGGCGTCGACCGCTCGACGTCCCGTCTCGTGGAGCGGTCCATCGACGCGCTCGGGCCCCCGCAGGGGCGGGTCGAGGGTGACCTCCAGCCGTTCGCCACTGTCGATCGGGCGCACCCGCTCGCCACCCGGGCGGCTCGTCGTGCGGTCCGGGACCCTCGCCTCGCGCGGGTCCTGAGCGCCGCGACCGGCGGCCCGGACGCGGGGTCCGCCCCGGCCGACACGGTCCTGGCCGCCGTGCGGCCGGTCGTCACCGAGGCGGTGCGGGGGGCGACCGACGCGGTCGGGCAGGCGGCCCTCGTGGGCCTGCTCGGTGTCGCCGGCGCGCTCACGGAGGGCGGCCAGGCCTGGGCGGCCACGATGGACAAGGGTCGGGTCGACCGCCGGGTCGTCCCGCTCGGCTTCGACCCGGGTGCCCACCCCGTCACCGACTACGACGACCTGCCGCAACTCCTGACTGCGGTCGACGCGGTCATCGACGCCCTCCCGCAGCCCGCCGACGAGGAGGACCTGCGCTGGTGCGTCGTCGACGGCGCGACGGTGTTCGAGGTGACCAGGGTGGTGGCGGCGGACTTCGACGCCTGGATCGAGCGGGTCGACGTGGCGGAGGGCATCAGCCTCATGGCCGACTACGTCGGTGGTCGGCGGGTCGCCGTGGGGGAGGACCCGGCGCGAGAGCGGCAGGCCGAGCGCAACCTCTACCTCGCGCAGCCCAACTACGTCGCCGCCTGGGGCGGGGAGCCCATCGACGTCTGCAAGATCGAGCTCGTCGAGCGGGGACCGGACCGGCACCGGCTGCTCTGGCGGACCGTCCACAGCCCCAACGGGTCAGCGGTCCACGACGACGGCATGCTCACCTTCGAGCGGGTGGCGGGGCCGGGTGGCGGCTCCGGCACCCGGGTGACCATCCGCGGTCGCCAGCTCTTCACCCTGCCGCCCGTCCTCGACGCGGCAGACCTGACGTCACTGCCCGAGCTGCACGGTCCGCTCCTCGAAGAGGCGTACCGGCGCTTCTTCACGTCCACCTTCGACAACCTCGAGGCCCGTTTCGAGGGACGCGAGTTCCGCATCGGGCGTCCCCCGCCGGATCCGACCGAGCCGCTGCTGACCGAGTCGGTGCGGATGCTCGTCGACGGCCTGACCTCCCGACCCGCCGGGGACGAGGCGGGCCGCCACGATGCGGATCCCGACCCAGCCCTCGACGTGCACGGCTTCCGTCACGTCAAGGGACCCCGGTGAGGGCGCGGTGACCTCGCGATGAGGGTCGCCGTCACCGGCGCCACCGGGCTCGTCGGCCACCACGTCGCCGCTGCTGCGCTCGCCGCGGGGCACGAGGTGACGGCCGTGACGCGGCTCGGGCGCAGCCTGCCCGACCGGCTCGCGGCACTCGGTGCGGTCCGGCGGCTCGGTGCGGAGCTGACCGATGCGACGTCTCTCGCTCGCGCCCTCGGCGGCGCGGGCGGCATCGACGCCGTGATCCACTGCGCCGCGGTCTACTCCTACGCCCCCTCGACGGTCACGGAACTCACCGACGTCAACGTCACCGGGACGCGACTCGTCCTCGAGGCGGCGGCGGACGCCGGAGCCACCCGAGCCGTCGTGACGAGCTCGTCCGTGACGTGCGGCTCCGGCCTCCTGCCGGTGGAGCGCACCGAGCGCGACCACCTCGGCAGCGAGCCCGTCCCGGCGTACTACGCGAGCAAGGTGCGCCAGGAGCGCGAGGCCCTCGACGTGGCCGCCCGCACCGGGCTGGACGTCGTGCTGGCCCTGCCGACCGTCGTGCTCGGGGGACCCTTCGACCGGCTCGGCCCGAGCAACGCCATCGTGCTGCGCTACCTGCTCGACCCCACCCGCAGCACCTTCCCGGGCGGCTGCAACGTCGTCGACGCGCGCGACGCCGGGGCCGGGCACGTCACCCTCCTCGAGCACGGCGAGCCCGGCGAGCGCTACCTCCTCGGCGGCGACAACGTCACGTGGCGCACCCTGCACGCCCTCGTCGCCGACCTCGCCGGCATCCCGCAGCCCGTGGCCGAGCTGTCGCCCGGCGTCGCGTGGCTGGCCTCGGCGGCCGCGGAGGCCTGGGCCAGCGTGACGTCGACGACGCCGCTGTCGACCCGGGAGGAGGCGACGACGGTGGGTCGGCACTACTGGTACTCCTCGGACCCCGCTCGCGCGCTGGGGTATGCCGCCCGCCCGGCCCGCGAGGCCGTGGCGGCCTCCCTCGGCTGGCTGGCCGTCAGTCCGGACCTCCCACGCGTCGTGCGGGAGTCGCTCCGTCTGCGGCCCGAGGTGCGGGCCGCCCGACCGCTCCAGCCGAGAGCGGTGCCGGACCCGTCCGGAGGGGACGGCGACACTGCGTCCGCGCCGGTCACTCCTCGACGACGACCGCCACGTCCAGCACCGCCTCGACGCCGCCCGTCACCTCGATGATGCCGACGTAGCGTTCGCCGGTCCGCACGACCTCCGGCGCCAGGTCCACCTCGAGCTGCACGTCGTGGTCGGCACCGGCGGGGATGGTGACCCCGTCGGGGTCGAGCCGCAGCTCGAGGCTGACGTGACGCCCCGTGTCGGGCTGCAGCCGACCTGCCGACAGGAGCACACGGCGAGCCCTGTGATGGGAGTTGGCCAGCGTGACCGTGCCGGTCGCCGTCTCGCCCGGGCGGCCGTGGAGCGTGACGGCGGCCCGGCGGACCTCCGGCTCTCCGGTGGCCGGTGCGGGCTCGTCGCTGGATGCCGCCGAGAGGACGATGCCCTCGGTGGCGGCACCGGACGCGCTGCCAGTGGGCGCGCCGGTCGAGGTGCCGGTCGCGGTGCCACTCGAGGTGCCGGAGGACGGTCGGCCGGTGTGCGTGCGTGAGGCCGCCCGGGTGTCACTGATGACCCGGGCCATGCTCCGGCTGCTGATGGCGACGAGGCTCCCGGCGACGTCGAGGCCCAGCGCGCCGACCTCCTTCCAGTAGCGGGCGCCCTCACGGCTGACGGCGTCGAACCACGCCCGCCCGGCCGTCGTCGCGTCGACCTCGGAGGACAGCGTGGCGCGGCCGATCTCGATCGACTGACGCGCGAAGCTCGCCTGGGCTGCCATGGCCTCGCGGGCCAGCTCGGTGATGCGGGCGAGGGTCTCGTCCTGGTTCCTCGGGTTCGTCGCCATCTCTCGCCTCCTCAGGAGCAGCAGCCGCAGTCGGAGCCGACCTCGACCGGGTCGCACCCGGCCGGGCTCACCACGACGGCGACGCGGAGCGGCCGGGCGGCTCCCTCGAACCGGACGTCGGCGTAGGCGCTCGAGCAGGCTGCGACGTCATGGGGCAGTTGGACCCGGCCCGGCCCCTCCTGGGTGCCAGGCACATCGCCGGTGCCGCCCGTGTCGCCCGTGCCGTTGTCGGCTGTGGGGGTGACCCCGACGACGAGCCGGACGACTCGGTCCTCGCACGGCTGCAGGGTCAGCTGCTCCTCCTCGAGCACAGCGACGACGGTGACGCCGTCTCCGCAGCAGACGTGCCACGGCCCGACCTCGAGATTGACGTCCCGCTCACGCCGCCACGGGTTGTGCAGGTTGAGCGGAAGGATCCGGCGCTCGCCGACGCGGGTGTGCACGACGACGTCGGCGTCGGGCTCGCAGCAGTCGCAAGCACCGTGACAGCCGCAGGAGGACTCCCCGCAACCGCAGCCGTGGTCATGACGGTGGTCATGGTCGTGGTGGTGGTGGTCCTCGTGGTCGCAGTGGTGGTCGCCCTCGTGGTGGTCGTGGTGGTCGTGGTGGTGGTGGTGGCGGTCGTGCCGGTCGCGTGCGGGACGCGTCGTCCGGGTGCCTGCCCACGGCATACCGGCTCCCGGCGTGCCGGCGGTGGTGAAGGACGCGGCGAGGTCGTCCCACAGGGTCTGGGAGGAGTCCATCCACTGCTGCACGGCATCGGTCCAGCCGGTGCGCAGCGACGTGAACAGGTCGGGGGTGGTCGTGCTCATGACGTCGTCTCCGTTGCGTCTCGGGGAAGGATGATGACCTGCAGGTCGGCGGTGCCGACAGGAATGGTCGCGATGTGCCGGCGGGCGGGTTCGAGCTCTTCCGGGACCTCGAGCCGGGCCTCGAGCGTGAGGGTCTGTCCGGGCTCGACGACGGCTGGTGCGTCGAGCACGAGGGCGACGTCGGGGCCCGGGTCCGGTCCCCCGTCGTCGGTGCGGGCCATCGTCCGCGAGGCAAGCGGCATACGCACGTTGCCCGAGTTGCTGACGACCAGGGTCACGTCCTGACGCCCCGGCGCCGCGAGGACACGGCTGGGGCTCAGCTCGAGCGACAGGTGCTCCACGACGGTGACGACGACAGGGCGGCGCACTCCGCCGAGCTCCATCTCGGCCTCGTGTCGACCCGGCGGGGTGGACGCGGCGAGGGGCACGGTGACGGGAACCGACGCCGTGGCGCCGGTCGCGATGATCGCCGTCGCCGACCCCGTCACCGAGAGTCCGTCGAGGTGCAGCGTGGGTTGGCGGACGACGAGCCGGGCGCCCGACGTGTTCTCGACCGTCACCGTGGTGGTGAGCCGGCCCGGGGGCCCGCTGAGCACGATGGCGTCCTCGGCCGGGGCCGCCGGCTGGTTCCGTCTGCTCGTCGCGGCCTTGCGTCGTGGCGTCGGCATGGTGGCCTCAGAGCTCGATGACGACGGGGTCGGTGCGGGCCGGTCGCACGTGGGTCGACGTGCTGCCGCGCACGGTGACGGCGAAGAGCTCGAGCCCGAGGACCGACCAGCTCCACTGCTGCTCGTAGGGCGTGCACACCTCGGTCGCCGGGGGCGGGGCCAGCTCGAGGCGTACGCACGAGTCGAGCGCCACAGGCCGGAGGTCGATGACCGAGGCCGAGTCGACCTTGGACGTCGTCTCGACCGACGACGTCGAGTCGACCTTCGACGACGTCGTGACCGGGGCGAGGGCGACCTTCGAGTCGGTGTTGACCGTGTTCTCACCCGCCAGCGTCGTCGTCGTTCCGCCCGCGAGGGTGAGGTTCATGGCGTCGAGCCCGGCCAGGGTGCTCGTCACGTCCGCCGTCACGTCGCCGTTGACCGCGCCGCTGAGGTTCGTGTTGATGCTGTAGTCGGCCATCAGTGCTCTCCAGACGGTGGGTGGGGCTCGGGGTCGGGGTCGGGGCTGACGAGGTAGGAGTGGTGGAAGCCGAGGCGGGGGTCGGCCCAGTCCGAGAGACTCCCGTCGATCTCGCCGAGCTCCGGCATGACGACGCGGTCG
Source organism: Terrabacter sp. 2YAF2 (assembly GCF_052114705.1). Lineage (NCBI taxonomy): Bacteria > Bacillati > Actinomycetota > Actinomycetes > Micrococcales > Intrasporangiaceae > Terrabacter > Terrabacter sp. 2YAF2. Next base: position 583,148 of record NZ_JBFRFG010000001.1, on the reverse strand, counting down.
CGGACGGTCAGCGAGGGGTAGTCGTAGACGGTGACGTGGTTCTGGCCGCGGTTGGCCGTGAAGAGCAGGGTCTGGTCGGCCGACAGCTGGCAGGCGTAGATGCCGTCGATGAGCGACCCGCGGCTCACCCGGAACGACTCGGCGAAGAGGTTCGCGTTGCTCAGCACGTTGGCCCGCATGAGGCTCTCGCCGACCGTCGTCAGCGACTGCCGCGGGTAGGCCCACGACTCGAGGCTCCCCGGGTGCTCGTCGACGATCCGGTGCCGGGTCATCGTCTCGAGGTCGACGAGGACGACCGTGTGGCTGCCGCCGGTGCAGAAGATGAGCTCGGTGTCTGAGATCGTCACGTCGGAGTTGACGTGGGCCGGCACGTCGCGGTCGGCCACCCAGTGGCGCAGCACCTGGCCGTGCTCGGCGTCGATCTCGAAGGCGTACTGCCGCAGCCACGCCATGCCCCAGTGCTCGTAGTCGGTCCGGTCGGCCGGGTGCACCCGGAAGGAGATCGCGTAGAAGACGTCGAGCACGGGGTGGCACACGACGTGCCAGCAGGTCGTCGGCAGCAGCACGGTGCGGACCTCACCCGACAGGGTGTCGAGGATGCCGACCTCGCGGGCCTCCCCACGAACGGGGTGGTCCATGCCGCCGTAGACGATGTAGCGCCCCGACGCGGTCTGCTTCATCGCGTGCGGCACCTTGAGCCCGTGGGGAGCGACGACCTCCGCCTTGGTGAGGCGGTTGACGTCGAACCTCCACAGGTGCTCGCCGATGGCCGTGACGAACTGCGTGTCGTCGAGCCAGACGAGGTGCGTGCTGCCCTTGATCGTCGTGTCGGGCACCTCGAAGCGCAGCGTCGAGACGCGGTCGACCTCCTCGAGGGTGGCCAGGTCGTAGAAGAGGAGATGCTGACCGGTGTTGCCCAGGAAGCCGATTCGTCGGCTCGGGTCGACGCTCGGGGCGTGGCCGCCCGAGGCGCCCGTGAAGTAGCTGACCTTGTAGGAGTGGTCGCCGGTGCCGGGGTCGTAGCGGAAGAGGCACACGCCGGCCCGGCCCTCGAGCCCGTTCAGACCGTTCCCGTCGAGGGCGACGTGGAACGCGTAGGGGTACTCACGCATCGGCAACCCCGACCGCATCGTCTCCGCGAATCCGGCGCAGGCCCCTCACACCGGCCCTTTCAGGCTAGACCCGGGCGGCCCGGGCTGGCAGGAAAGCGCGATTCGCCGCCGTAGGCTCAGGCGCGTGCCGGTCAGCCGAGGTGCGACGATGCGGGGGCTGGCCCTGGCCTGCCACCCGGGCCCCACCCTCGCGGTCACGGTGCTCACCGCCCTGCTCGCCTGCTCCGCCGGCCACACCCTCGGGCGCGGCCTGCTCGTGACGTCCGCCGTCCTCGCCGGCCAGCTGTCGATCGGCTGGAGCAACGACCTCATCGACGCCGCCCGCGACCGGGCGGTCGGCCGCGCTGACAAGCCGATCGCGGCCGGTGACGTCTCCGAGCGCGTCGTCCGTGCCGCCACGGCGGTCGCCCTCGCGGCCTGCGTCGTGCTGTCCCTCGCATGCGGGTGGGCGTCCGGCCTCGTCCACCTCCTGCTCGGGGTGACGTCGGGGTGGGTGCACAACCTCTGGACCAAGCGGTCGGTGCTCTCCCCGCTGCCGTATGCCGTCGCCTTCGGGTCGCTGCCGGCCGTCGTGACGCTCGCGCTGCCCGTCCCCGTGTGGCCGCCCGCGTGGGTCATGGTGACGGGCGCGCTCCTCGGGGTCGGCGCGCACCTGCTCAACGCCCTGCCCGACCTCGCCGACGACGAGGCCACCGGGGTCCGCGGCCTGCCGCAGCGGCTGGGTGCCACGCTCGTCCGGTGGCTGGCGCCCGGGGTGCTGCTCGCCGGGACGGCCGTGGCGGCCTACGGCCCCGGCATCGACGCGGAGGGCGTGCTGCTGCTCGCGGTCTGCGCGGTGCTCGCGGTCGTGGCCGTCGTCGCGCGGGGGCGCCTGCCCTTCGTGGCGGCGGTCGGGATCGCGCTCGCCAACGTCGTCGCCCTCGTGGTCCGAGCATGAGCGACACCCGCGCGACCGCCTCCGCTTAGGCTGGGTCGGTGAGCCACCTAGCGGCCGTCCGCGGCGTCCTGCCCGAGCACAGCTACGCGCAGGCCGACGTGACGGCGGCCTTCGCCGACGTGCTCGGCTCCGTCGGGCCCGACCGGGCCCTGCTCGAGCGGTTCCACGCCAACGCGGGGGTCAGCCAGCGACATCTCGCGCTGCCGCTCGAGCGCTACTGGGAGCTCGAGGGTTTCGGTGAGGCCAACGACGAGTTCATCCGCGTCGCGACCGAGCTCGGCTCGCACGCCGTCACCAAGGTGCTCGCGGCAGCCGGTCTCACTCCGCGGGACGTCGATCTCATCGTGTCGACGACGATCACGGGTCTCGCCGTCCCGTCGATCGAGGCCCGCGTGGCGGCCGAGATCGGGCTGCGCGACGACGTCAAGCGCGTCCCGCTCGTCGGGCTCGGTTGCGTGGCCGGCGCCGCGGGGGTCGCGCGGGTCCACGACTACCTCCTCGGCCACCCCGACGACATCGCCGTCCTGCTGTCCGTCGAGCTGTGCAGCCTCACGGTCCAGCGCGACGACCGGTCGGTGGCCAACCTCGTCGCGAGCGGTCTCTTCGGCGACGGCGCGGCCGCCGTCGTCATGGTCGGCGCGAACCGTGCCGCCGCCCTGGCGTCCGGCCAGCCGCGCGTCGTCGCCACGCGCAGCCGCCTCTACCCCGAGACCGAGCGGGCCATGGGCTGGGACGTCGGTGCCACCGGACTGCGCATCGTCCTCGGCGCCGAGGTGCCCGACCTCGTGCGCGCGAACGTCCGCGACGACGTCGACCGCTTCCTCGCCGACCAGGGGCTGACGCGGGCCGACATCGGCTGGTGGGTCGCCCACCCCGGCGGCCCGAAGGTGCTCGACGCCATGCAGGAGGCCCTCGAGGTCGACCGCGAGGCGCTCGGCGTCACGTGGCGCTCCCTCGACCGGATCGGCAACCTCAGCTCGGCCTCGGTGCTCCACGTCCTCGCCGACACCCTCGCCGACCACACTCCCGAGCCCGGGACGTGGGGCGTCCTCATGGCGATGGGCCCCGGCTTCTGCCTCGAGCTCGTCCTGCTCCGCGCGGCCGACTGAGGCGCCGATGACGTCGCAGTGGCTCTTCACCGGGCTCGTGGTGCTCGTCGGGCTCGAGCGTCTTGCCGAGCTCGTCGTCTCGAAACGCCATGCAGCGTGGGCGTTCTCGCGCGGCGGGATCGAGCGCGGCCAGTCGCACTACCCCGTCATGGTCGCGCTCCACACCGGCCTGCTGGTCGGCGCGGTCGCAGAGGTCTGGGTCGCCGACCGGCCCTTCGTCCCGACGCTCGGCTGGGTCATGCTCGCGCTCGTCGTCGCGAGCCAGGCGCTGCGGTGGTGGTGCATCACCACCCTCGGCAACCAGTGGAACACCCGCGTCATAGTCGTCCCCGGCCTCCCGCTCGTGCGCCGAGGCCCCTACGGCCTGATCCCGCACCCCAACTACGTCGCCGTCGTCGTCGAGGGCTTCGCCCTGCCGCTCGTGCACAGCGCCTGGATGACGGCCCTGGTGTTCACCGTCGCCAACGCGGCCCTGCTCACCGTGCGCATCCGGTGCGAGAACGCCGCGCTGCGCGAGATCGCCTCTCCCGCAGGCGCGCCCACCAAGGCCGCTCGGTGAGCGCCGACGTGGTCGTCATCGGCGGAGGGCCCGTCGGGCTGGCCACGGTGTTGTATGCCGTCCGCTCGGGTCTGTCTCCCGTCGTCCTCGAGCCGCGGATCGGGACGATCGACAAGGCGTGCGGCGAGGGGCTGATGCCCGGGGGCCTCGTGGCGCTCACCGACCTCGGGGTCGACCCGCCCGGCCACGGCCTGCGCGGCATCCGCTACGTCGCCCGGGGGCGCCAGGTCGAGGCCGACTTCACCGTGGGGCCGGGGCGCGGTGTCCGGCGCACGACCCTGCACGACGCCCTGACCCGGGCCGTGGCCGACACCGGAGTCGAGGTGGTGCCGTTCGGCGGGGCCGAGGTGACCCAGGACGACGGTGCCGTGACGGTGCGCACCGTCGGACCGTCCGGCGCCGGCCCGACTCTGACCGCTCCCTGGGTGGTCGCCGCCGACGGGCTGCACTCGCCGACGCGCACGTCCCTCGGGCTCGACCGCGACCATGCAGCCGACACCCGTCCGCTGCGCCGCTACGGACTGCGCCAGCACTACGGCATACGCCCGTGGAGCGACCACGTCGAGGTGCACTGGGCCGCCCACGGGGAGGCCTACGTGACGCCCGTGGCCGACGACCTCGTCGGCGTCGCCGTGCTGAGCAAGCGGCGGATCCCGTTGTCGGAGAGCCTGGCCGAGTTCCCGCAGCTGCGTGAGCGGCTGGACGGGGCACCCGTTGCCACGTCGGTGCGCGGCGCGGGACCGCTGCGGCAACGGACGACGCACCGCGTCGCCGGACGGGTCCTGCTCGCCGGTGACGCGAGCGGCTACGTCGACGCCCTGACGGGGGAGGGCATCTCGCTCGGTCTCGCCCACGCTCGCGCGGCGGTCGCGGCCATTGCCGCGGACGACCCGCAGTCCTACGAGCGGTCGTGGCGTGCCGCCACCCGGCGCTACTCGCTCCTGACCCACGGGCTCGTCCAGGTCACGCGTCCGGCGTGGACCCGTCGGCTGCTCGTCCCGGCCGCCGCCACGCTCCCGCCGGTCTTCCGGAGCGCCGTCAACGAGCTCGCGAGGCCGGGCCGATGACGACGACCGGGCCCGAGGAGCTCGTCGTCCTCGTGTCTGCCGACGGTCACGCCACCGGCACCGCGCCCAAGGCGACGGTCCACCACGCCGACACCCCGCTCCACCTCGCCTTCTCCGTCTACCTCTTCGACGACCGCGGGTCGCTGCTCGTGACGCGGCGCGCCCGCTCCAAGGCCACGTTCCCCGGCATCTGGACCAACTCGGCGTGCGGGCACCCGGCACCGGGCGAGGCCGTCGAGGACGCGGTGCTCCGACGGGCCCGGGACGAGCTGGGTCTCGACGTGCGCGACCTGCGTCTCGTGCTGCCGCGCTTCTCCTACCGGGCCGAGATGGACGGCACCGTCGAGTGGGAGCTGTGCCCCGTCCTCGCCGGACGGGTCCCCGGGGTGGTGCCTGAGCCCTTCCCCGACCCCGCCGAGGTCGAGGAGGTCCGCTGGGTGGCGTGGGAGGCGTTCGCCGCGGACGTCCTCTCCGGGCGGCGCTCGGTGTCGACGTGGTGCCGCGAGCAGGTGGCCGAGCTGGACGCTCTCGGACCCGACCCGTCCGCCTGGCCGAAGGCCGATCCCGCCGACCTCCCGCCCGCCATGACATTTCGCTCCCGCGCTGGGTAGGTGGAGGGGGTGACCGCCACCTCCACTCCGCGTCCGGCGCCGCCGCGCATGCCCACCCCGCCCGCACGGGTGGCCGGGGTCGCGCTCGCGGCGGGACTCGGTCTCGTCGCCCTGATGACCGGACGCAAGCCGCTCCACGCGGCGGGTCGCACGTGGGGCGCCCAGCTGCGCATCGACGTGCCGAAGCCCGACCTCGGGGTCCCGGTCCTCAGGGAGCGGGGCGTCCACCCGTGCACCGCCCGGGTGTCGCGAGCGGTCGGCACACCCGACGGGTGGTGGGACATCGGCGGTCTGGCCCTGCGTCTGCCCGGGGCCGGCGCCCTGGGTCGCCCGGCGGACCTGCTCTTCGCGACGACGGGCACCGGGCACGTCAGCCGGCACGTCCTGCGGCCGGTGCGACGGGCCGCCGGTCGTCCGCTGACGACGCTCCTGCCCACGAGAGCGGGGGGCCGCTCGGTCGCGCTGCTCCTGCGTCCGGTCGACGACGCGACGGTCCCGCAGGAGTTCGAGCTGGCCATCGCCGTCGACCGCGGTGCCTGGGACGCCGTGGGCCTGCTCCAGCTGCGGGAGGAGCGCTTCGACGCCACGATGCGGTTCGACCCGATCGTCGACGAGCTCGAGGGCACCACCGCGCCGGCCTGGGTCGTGGCCGTGCGGGAGCCCGCCTACCGCTGGTCGCGCCGGCTCAGCCGTCGTGCACGTCGCCCCGACCCGCACACCGACTCCGATGCGCCTGACGCGGGTGTGCTCAACTCGGGTGTGCTCAACTCGGGTGTGCGCGAACCGGGTGTGCGCGACTCGGTCTGAGTCAGAAGAGCCCGTCGGCGAGGGCCTCGAGCGCCCTGCCGTCGCACCCGGCCGCGAGGGCCTCGTAGGTCGCGCCTCGAGCCGCCTCGCGGGCGTCAGGGGTGAGGGCGGCGATGACTGCCGCGACGGCTCGGGCCTCGACGCACTCGGAGGTCAGCTGCAGCTGATCGAGGGAGGGCGGGACCGGGGCGCCCTCGAGCTGGCTCTCGCAGGCGGCGTCGAGGTCGCGCTCGAGATTCCACAGCTGGACGAGCTCGGCCACCTCCGGATAGCGCTCCAGGCCACCCCGGGCGACCTCGAGGGCGGTGGCGTCGTGGACCCCCGTCACGGCGCACGCGAGGCGGGCGACGCGGAAGGCGAAGACCCGGGCGTGCCCCGGGTCGGCACCCGCGATCCGTGCGGCGAGCCCGGGGGCCACCGCCTCGAGCTGGTGCAGCTCCACGGGCACTCCTCGTTCGTGACTGGTCGGCGCTGCAGGAGCAGCCCTGTGGGCCATACCCGATGCACCCCGCGCCCACCCGGTGCCCGGGCGCGTCGCGGGCCCGGGACCGGCTCACGAGACCGGCAGGCGCTCCCGGAGGAAGCCGACGGTGCTCGACCAGGCGAGGGTCGAGGAGCTCGGGTCGTGCCAGGGCATGTCGTCGTTGTCGAAGGCGTGGTCGGCGCCGGCATACGTCTCGAAGACGGTGGCGGGCTGCTGGGTCACGGAGGCCTCGATCCGCCGCACGGTCTCGGTGTCGATGAAGGAGTCGGCCAGCCCGAAGTGGTGCAGGCTCGGGGCGGTCACGGTCAGGGTCTCGTGCAGGTCCGGCAGCGCGGAGCCGTAGTAGCTGACGAGCGCGTCGAGGGGTGTGGTGTCTCCGGCGTCCCCCGACTCGAGGTGCGCCGCGACGGCGAAGCCGAGGCCCCCGCCGAAGCAGAAGCCGACGGTGCCGACCCCTGCCGTGACCTCGTCACGGTCACGGAGCCACTTCACGCTCGCGGCGGCGTCGCGGACGGCGGCGTCCCAGTCGAGGCGCTGCACGAGCGCGACGCCCTGCTGGAGCGCGTCGTCGCCCTCGACCGGCGAGACGACCCCGAGGCGCCAGAAGATCTCCGGCGCGACGACGACGTAACCGAGCTCGGCGAGCTGGGCGCCGCGCCGCTGGATGTAGTCGCTGACACCGAAGATCTCCTGGAGCACGACGATGCCCGGTCCGTGGCCGGTCGGGGGGAGCCAGAGGTGCGCGGGCATCTCGCCGGCGTCGGTCGTGATCGTCACGTGTTCGGTCATGCCGCCAGTATGTCGGGGGGCCGGTCAGCGCCGCGGACGAAGGTCGAGCAGGCGCGCGTCGTACATGCGGACCCGCTCGGCGAGGATGTCGTGCTCGCGCTCCTGGCTGCGGAGGACCACGACGAGCGCGACGATGGTGGCGACCGTCAGGGCGCCCAGGGTGACGAGCGCGACGACACCGGACCGGGTGTCACCACGCCCGGTCGCGAGCAGGAAGAGGATGGCGGCGAAGAGCAGCGCGACGGCGCCGCCGAGTCCGCCGATGCGGCGCGAGGCCGACCGGTCACTCGCGGCCAGCGCCTCCTGGGCCAGGGCACGCTCCTCGCGAGCGACGCTGCGGCACAGGTAAGTCGCGGCCGGGAAGCGGTGCGTGCCGCCACGGCGGCCCCGGGTGTGGGGCCGGTAGTCCGACGGTGCGTCGACGAGGTGCGGACGTGGCGCGGCGTCCGAGCCTGACACGGCAGGAAGCGCAGGCAGTGCAGGCAGTGCGGGCAGAGCGGGCACAGCGGGCAGAACGGGCACAGCGGGCAGAACGGCCGTCGTGGTCAGCGCGGACATCAGCCGACTCCTTCTCTGTCTCGGTCGGGACGTGGAGTGACCGGCCGACCGCTGGGTGCCCCGTCCCTGTCAGGGTGCACCCAGCGGTCCCCCGCCGGAAGGTCTTTCGTCAGTCGTCCGAGCCGGGGTGCAGCCGGGCGCCGAGGGCGTAGGCGGCGACGACGAGGGCCGACGCGGCCAGGACGATGTCCTTGAGGACGTACTGGCCCATCAGGGTCGGGCCGTGCGGGAAGAGCTCGGCCGTGAAGAGGGCGAGGGGCGACATGATGCCGATGAGGGCGCCGCCGAGCACGACGATCCCGACGCGCAGGAACTTGCCGGTGACGAGCGTCAGGCCGATGACGGTCTCGGTGACGGCCGTCAGCAGCACGGCCGCGTGACCGGAGACGAGCCCGAAGGTGAGCCGGTCGAAGGTCGCCGAGGCGATGGCCTCGGCCGGGCTGAGACCCGGCACGAACTTGATGACGCCGAAGCCGAGGAAGACCAGCCCGAGGCAGATCCGCAGGACCTGCAGGCTGTGGGCGACGAGAAACGCCTGGAGCCGGTCGACGGCGGCCGTGGCGGTTCGGGTCGCGAACTCGCGCAGGCCGGTCGTGGCCGGGTGGTCGATGACGAGCTGGGACATGGCGGTTGCTCCTTGAGGTAGGACGGTCGAGACCTCAGAAGGAGCGGGGCCGCGAGAAATACGCCTCGTCGCCGGCCTGAGTCCAACTACCTAGAGCAAACCCGTTCCTACGCGGGCAAATCCGCGTCACCAGTTGATGAGCAACCGGTCCTGCTTGTCGCGGAAGGTGCCCACGAGGATGACGACGAGGTCGACGAGGGACCAGATGCCCAGCCCACCGAAGGTCACGAGCTGCAGGACGCCGGTTCCGATCTTGCCGACGTAGAAGCGGTGGACGCCGAAGACCCCGACGAAGAAGCAGAGCAGCGCCGCCGCGAGCCTGGACCGGTCGCTCACCGGGCGACCCTCCGTGTCCAGGGCCACCGGAACGAAGGCGGCGGCCAGCGATGGTGCGGCCTGCACGGGCTGGAGGGGCTGGGCCGGCGGGAGCTGTGGACCCACCTGGTCGGTCCACGAGTCGCCGTCCCAGTAGCGCGACTGCGGCTTGCCCTCGGGGTCCGGGTACCAGCCGGGCGGGATCTCGCGGGGTGGCGGCTGGGTGGGCGTGGTCGGCTCTTCGGGCTGCTGGGTCATGGTGGCCTCCGAGGGAGTGGGCGGTCGACAGCCGGACCGGGTCTCCACCCCAGCATGGACGACCGCGATGCTGCCAGCAGCCCTTTGGAGCCGGCGGCGCCCTGAACTTTTCTCCACCCCGGATCGGTCACAAACGTCATGGTCCGACCCGCCCCCTGAGTCCTACCGTGGTCGCGTGACCCCCAACCGCAGGCGCCTCGAGCGTCGCCTCGCACCCCGCCACACGGCATACGTCGTCCTGGGTGGGGTTGTCGCGGCGGTGGCCGCCCCGTTCGTGTGGGCCCTCGCCGGGCTCGCGACGGGACTGGCCGTCCTCGTGGTCGGCGTGGCGGTCGTCGGACTGCTCCTCGTCGTGTCCGAGGGCCTGAGCCGCTGGCACCGGGCGCGGGCAGCCGCCCTCCTGGGTGTCGCCGTCGCCGCACCGGCCGGCCCGGCCGCACCGGGCTGGCGCGGCTGGCTGGCGCGGCTGGGTCGGGCGACGACGTGGCGTCAGCTGGCCTACCACGCCCTCGTGGCGCCGGTCGTGCTCTCGGCCTCGGCCGCCCTCCTCGCTTTCTGCTGGGGAGGGGGCCTCGTGCTCGTGACCTCGCCGCTGTGGTCGCGGATCAGCCCGGAGGTGGCGGCCCTCTCCGGTGGGGTGCTCCAGGGCGTCGGCCGCATCTGGGCGCAGACGGCAGTCGGGTTCGGCTGTCTCGTCATCGCCCCACGGCTGGCCCGTGGGCTCGCCGCGCTCGACCTCGCGATCCTGCGCCCGATGCTCGGCGAGACCCGGGGCGAGCAGCTCTCGCCGCGCGTCACCGCCCTCGAGCAGACCCGCGCGGGCGTCATCGACGCCGCCGACGCGGAGCGCCGCCGCATCGAGCGGGACCTCCACGACGGCGCGCAGCAGCGTCTCACCTCCCTCGCGCTCAACCTCGGGATGGCCCGGTCCGCGCTCACCACCGACGCCCCGCCGGCGACGCGCCGGGCCATCGAGGACGCCCACGACGAGGCCAAGCAGGCGCTCGCCGAGCTGCGCGGGTTCGTCCGCGGACTGCACCCCGCCGTCCTCGACGAGCGCGGGCTGGATGCCGCCCTGTCGGGCATCGTCGCCCGCTCGCCGGTGCCGACGAGCCTGCACGTGTTGCTCGCCCACCGTCCCCCGCGCACCCTCGAGGCCGTGGCCTACTTCGTCGTGTCGGAGGCCCTGACCAACATCGCCCGGCACTCGGGAGCCACGTCGGCGACGGTCCGGGTCACCTCGGACGCCCGAAGCCTCGTCGTCGAGGTGAGCGACAACGGGCATGGCGGCGCCGCGACCGGTTCAGGTTCCGGCCTCACCGGCCTGACCAACCGGGTGGCCTCCGTCGACGGCACCCTCACCGTGACCAGCCCGGTCGGCGGTCCCACCGTGCTGAGGGCGGAGATGCCGTGCGCGTCGTGATCGCCGAGGACTCGATCCTGCTGCGCGACGGTCTGATCCGTCTCCTTGCGGCCAACGGCATCGAGGTGGTCGAGGCCGTCGGCGACGCCGAGGCCGCCCTCGTCGCCGTCGAGCGGCAGCGACCCGACCTCGCGCTGCTCGACGTGCGTATGCCGCCGACCCACACCGACGAGGGCCTGCGGGCCGCGCTCGTCATCCGCGCCCAGTGGCCGGGCGTCGCGCTGCTCATCCTCAGCCAGTACGTCGAGGAGCGGTATGCCGCAGACCTCCTCGCCGGCACGACCTCCGCCGTCGGCTACCTCCTCAAGGACCGCGTCGCCGACGTCGACGACTTCGTCGAATCGCTCCGCCGGGTCGCCGACGGCGGGACCGCGCTCGACCCCGAGGTCGTCGCGCAGCTGCTGCTCCGGCGGGACAAGAGCCCGCTCCACCGGCTCACCGACCGCGAGCGCGAGACCCTCGCGCTCATGGCCGAGGGCCGCTCCAACACCGGCATCTCCCGGGCGCTGCACGTCAGCGAGAGCGCCGTCGCCAAGCACGTCACGGCCATCTTCACCAAGCTCGACATGCCGACGACCGCGGGCGACCACCGCCGCGTCCTCGCCGTCCTTCAGTACCTCTCGGAATAGGGGACCGACATGACCATGCACGAACCCGTCGACCCGCCCGCACCGGTCCCGGACGACCGGGTCCACGGCGACTCGCTGCCGGGCGCAGGGCCGTACGGCGACTCCTGGCTCCGCCCGACGCTGGCGCCCCGGCAACCCGAGGGGCCTGCCGACGTGCCGTCCGCTCCGTCCGCTCCGTCCGCTCCGGCAGCTGCGTCGTCGCGACCGTGGTGGCTCGTCGCCGGGCTCGGCGCGACCTTGGTGCTCGCGGGCATCGCCGGCGTCGCGACGTGGGGCGCCGCGACCGGGGGCCTCTGGCGCAGCGCCGACCAGCAGCAGACCTACGCCCGGCCCATCGGCGCGCTGACGATCCAGGGCGGCGCGAGCGACGTGCAGGTCCGGGGCGGCGGCGCGGCCGGCACGGTCCACGTCAGCCGGCACCTGTCGTGGGGTCCGGGATCGGGAGAGCCGACCCCGCGCGAGTCCTTGAGCGGGTCGACCCTCGCGATCGACGCGAACTGCACCGGCTCGTTCGGCGGGTGCTCGGTCGACTACGTCATCACCGTCCCGGACGCGACCGACGTCAGCGTCGTCACCGGGTCAGGCGACATCGTCGTCGGGGGCTCCTTGGGCGGCGTCGCGCTCAAGGCGGGCTCCGGCGACATCAGGACGACCAACCTCGCGGCCGACCAGGTCACGGCCGAGGACGGCAGTGGTGACGTCGATCTCGAGCTCGCGACGGCGCCCCCCACGGTCGGGGTCAAGACGGGCTCCGGGGACGTGTCGGTCCGCCTGCCGCCGAACACCCACTACGCCGTCGACTCCGCGACGGGGTCCGGCGACACGAGGGTCCGCGTCACGGACGACCCGGCCAGCACCTCGCGGCTGCGGATCAGGAGCGGTTCGGGCGACATCACGGTCGACGACCGCTGAGGGTGCGGTGCGGCCTGGTTCGATCGACAACGGACGTACAAGAGCCGTATGCCGCCGAGGGGGAGGGGTCCGGCGGCATACGGCCCTTGCGGGTGCCGGCTCAGGTGGGGTTGCCGGCGGGGGTGTCCTCGTCGAAGGCACTGTGCTTGTCGTCGGGCACGGCAGAGGCGGCCGGTGTGGGAGGTGCCGTCCTGTCGTGCTGCTCGACGAGCTTGTCGATGCCCTTGTCGACCGAGGCACGAACCTTGGTCACGGTGTCGGCGTGCTTGCCGCCCGTCTTCTCGTCGATCTTGGCCTCGGCCTTGTCGAGCGCGCCTTCGACCTTGTCCCGGTTCTGCTGGGCGTAGCCGGCGACGGCCGAGACCGCGGCCTTGACCACCTCGACGACCGCGTCGCCCAAGTCCTTGGCCTTGTCCTGCAGGTGGACCTCGTCCGCCTTGTGCTTCAGCTGCTCACCGAATGACACGGTGTCTCCTCGTCTCGCACTGGCCCGACCCACGTCGGGCTCACTGCTTCCACAGTCATACCCCCGGGTCGCTCGCCGCAACCGGGATCCACCCCCAATTCGACCCCGACCGACCCTGAGTCGACGCGGGAATCGGCGGGATGCCCGAGATGTCCGGGAGCGGATGAACTGCGATGTCGCGGCGACAGGCAGAGACTGAAAGTGCGCGGGAAAGGCCTGTCGCACAACTGAACTGGAGTGATCACCATGGAGCGGCTCGAAGGGCGGGTGGCGCTCGTGACGGGCGCAGCGAGTGGCATCGGCAAGGCGACTGCTCGACGCCTCGCCGAGGAGGGCGCGGCCGTGCTACTGACCGACGTCAACGAGTCCCTGGGCGCCACGACGACCGAGGAGCTGCGGGGCACCGGCGCGAAGGTCGACTTCCTCAGGCACGACGTCGCGAGCGAGTCCGACTGGGAGGCTGCTGTGGCCAAGGCGGTCGAGGAGTTCGGCTCTCTCGGGATCCTCGTCAACAACGCCGGCATGGGTGACCTCGCGACGATCGAGGACACGAGCCTCGCCGACTGGGAGCGCACCATCTCCATCGACCAGACGGGGGTCTTCCTCGGCATGAAGACGGCGGCAGCCCACCTCAAGGCCTCGGGTCACGGCGCGGTCGTCAACATCAGCTCGATCTTCGGCACGAGCGGCGGCTTCGGCACCTCGCCCGCCTACCACGCGGCCAAGGGCGCGGTCCGGACCCTGACGAAGAATGTCGCTCTCCACTGGGCCACCGAGGGCGTGCGGGTCAACTCGATCCACCCGGGCTTCATCGACACCCCGATCCTCGACGCCGCGCGCGGCACCGCCTTCGAGCAGACGATGATCGACCTGACCCCGATGGGGCGCCTGGGACGGCCCGAGGAGATCGCGGCCGGCGTCGCCTACCTCGTCAGCGACGACGCGGCCTTCGTCACCGGGCTCGAGCTCTACATCGACGGCGGCTACATCGCCAGGTGAGCAGGTCCGCCACCGAGTCCCTCGGGCAGCCGGCCTACCGGCCGCGGGCGGCGGACCACAGCCACGCCAGGACCGACCGGTGCCTCGACCATCCCGGGTCGCCCACCGACGGCGCCTGCGGGTCACCGTCGACCGCGGCGCCGTCCGGCGTGCCGTCGCCGGCCCGGGGTGTGGCGAGCGACCGGGTCACCGCGTCCGTGACGCTGAGCCGTCCGCCGGGGGGCTCGCCGATCACGTCGGCGGCGTCGCGATGGCCGACCATGTCGTGACCGAGACTCGGGATGAGCGACTGCACCGTGCCGCTCGGCACGTCGACGAGGGCACCGGCGACGCGCGCGACCGTCTCGACGGGGGCCAGCCACACGGGGACCTGCACGCGCAGCAGCCGGGCACGGGTGGCATACGTCCTCAGCAGCGCGACGTAGCTGAGCCGGTCGGGGCCCACGACGTCGAGGTGCCCGGTCACGTCGGGCCGCTCGAGCGCCTCGGCGAGGAACCACACGGCGTCCGCGACGGCGACCGGCTGGATCACCGAGCCGCCCATCCACGCCGGGACGGTCTGCACGACGCCGAGCCGGTGCGATATCTGGCGCATCACCTCGAAGCTCGTGGACCCGGCGCCGACGACCATCGAAGCGCGCAGCGTCAGCACCGAGCAGTCCGCCGTCGCGAGGATCTCCTCGACCTCGAGCCGCGAGAGCAGGTGGTCCGAGAGCTCGTCGTCGGGCAGGTCGGGCACGATCCCCGAGAAGTAGACGAGCCGCGAGGCACCCACGACGCCCGCGGCATACGCGACGTTGTCGGCTGCCTGCCGGTCCAGCCGCATGAAGTCCGGGTCGTCGAGCCCGTGCACGAGGTAGCAGATCGCGTCGACCCCGCGCAGCGCCTCGACGACACGGTCCTCGTCCTGCACGTCGACCCGCCGCCACTCGACGTCACCCGACCAGGGGTATGCCGTCGACGGGCTGCGGTGGTGCGTCGCCACGACGTCGTGGCCGCGTCGTAGCAGCTCCGGCACGAGCCGCGACCCGACGTAGCCGCTCGCACCGACGACGGCGACCCTCATCGGCGTTTGCGCTCGCGCCGGTCGCGCCGGAAGGAGCCGAGAAGGTCGGTCGCGGAGCGGACGAGGTCGAGCGAACCGTCGTCGTCCGCCTCGGCGTCCGCCACCGGCCCGGACACGGCCATGCAGGTGAGGAACCGCTCGATGAGCGGGTCGGAGGCGCGCTGGACGAGACCGGTGCCGAAGTCCATCGGGAAGCCGAGGAAGACGAGGTCGGTGACGAGGTGCGCGCGGGTGCGCTCGCCCTTGTCGATCGGGTGCAGCCTCAGCGTGATGTCGATGGTCGCCTTGCCGAGGCCGTGCCGCTCCTGGCCGGTCGCCGTGAGGCGCGCGCGGCCGCCGTCCTCGTCGCGCTCGACCATCGAGCCGGTGCCGTCGAAGTACATCGACAGCGGACCGAGCTTCGCCTTGATCTCGCCGACGAAGTCGTCGCCGTCGACCTTGGTCACCTTGGCGCCGGGGAAGCACCGGCCGATCCGACGCAGGTCCATGAAGTTCGTCCAGACCACGGCCTGCGGTGCGTCGAGCTCCTGTTCGTGACCGAGTCTCATCGCGTGTCCTTCCGTCGGCCGCGCCGCCCGGCGGGTGGCAGGCGGCGCATGGTCCACCGTGGCATACCCGCACGGGTGCGGGCAGGGGCGGCCCCGTCCAGCACGTGGCTCGCCCGGTTCCGACCCGCGTCAGACCGGGTGAGCCCGCGTCAGTCCGTCGCGCCGGCCGGCAGGAGCTCCCAGTAGAGCCCGTCGCCCCAGCCGCCTCCGGCGACGCGGTCGACGGCGTGCTCGCGACCGAACTCGACGAAGCCGACGGAACGCAGCACGGCGTTGCTCGCCGCGTTGTCGGCCGCGGTCTCGGCGACAAGCCGGCGCACCCCGAGTCCGCCCTCGCCGGCGGGGGCCAGCGCGTGCGCGACGGCGAGCCGGGCCGCCTCCTTGGCCGCGCCCCGACCACGGGCACTCGGGAAGAACTGGTAGCCCAGCTCGGCCGCGTCGCCGATCGGGCCGCCGCGACTGAAGAGGGTCACGCTGCCGAGGGCGCGGTCCGTCTCGAGGTCGGCGACGCACCAGTCGACGGCCGCCCCCTCGGACATCCGTTCCTGCCGCGTGAGCAGCCAGGCCGCGAAGGTCTCCGGTCGCAGGATGGACCGGGGCGGCATCCAGTGCTCGGGGTCGTCGCGTGGCTCGATGGCGTCGACGTCGGCGGGGCGCCACGGACGCAGGCGGACCCGCTCCCCCTCGACCACGGGCGCGGCGAACCACGGCGTCCGTGGCGAGAGTGCGTCGCCCGGGGTGATGCTGGCGGTCCATGTGTCGAGCGCCTCGGCCCCGCCGTCCGGGTCGGGGTGGCTGCCGGGGATCGTGCCGTGGAAGGTGAAGCCGGCCGCCCACGCCGCCCGGCGCGAGCCCCAGTTGCCGACGACGGCGCGCCAGTGCACGCGGGTGACCGGCGCGCCCCAGACCGGCGTCGCGAAGGCGTGCGCGACGACGAGCCGCACCGCACGCGACATGAGCCCCCGCCCACGGGCGTCCGGGTGCAGGCCGAAACCCAGCTCGCCGGCGGAGGGCGCCGCCCCCGGACGCAGGTCGATGGTGCCGCCGTAGCGCGGGGCGCCCGTCTCGTCCGTCCACTCGATGGCCCACGAGCGCGTGCCGCCGGGCTCGCCCCACGCGCTGAGGTTGTGCTCGACCCAGCCCAGGGCGTCATCGCGCGAGTAGGGCCGCGGGACCGTCGTCCAGCGCAGGCTCGCGGGATCGGTGCTCTGCTCGACGATCGCGTCGGCGTCGTCCCGCGAGTGCGCTCGCAGGGTCACGACCCCGTCGGTCAGCGGGACCACGGGGGCCACGGGCTGTGTCGCGGTCGGGATCACGGCGGGCGGCGGGGAGGTGTCGGTCACGGCGTCAGCCTGCCATCCGGCATACGCCCTCGTCACCGAGGTTTGGTCGTCGCGGGTCCCGGGGAAGAAGGCGGACCGGGAGTCGGCAAAGACGACTCCCGGTCCAGTGGCCCGCTTCCCCTCCACAGGCTGCGTACCGAGCCGTACCTACCCGTTCGGTGCTCAGCGCGAACAAGCGAGATGCGTCCGCGCGCCGGACGACCTGCGTCTGCTCCCTCGAGCGGGGCTCGCTAGGTTGGTGGGGTGGAGACCGACGAGGTGCTGGGCCTGCTCATGGACGTTGCCGAACAGGTCATCAACCCCCGGTTCCGGGCGCTCGCCGACGGCGAGATCCACGAGAAGCGGCCCGGTGACCTCGTCACCGATGCCGACCGTGAGGCGGAGGTGCTCATCACCGCGGCCCTCACCGACGCCTACCCCGACGCGGTCGTGCTCGGCGAGGAGACCTTCGCCGGCGACCCGGCGCTGATGGAGCGGTATGCCGTCGCCGACCACGCCTTCACCGTCGACCCCGTCGACGGCACGAAGAACTTCGTCCACGGCTCGAAGGACCACGCCGTCATGGTGAGCGAGACCGTCGCCGGCGAGGCCGTCCGCGCGTGGATCTGGCAGCCCCAGCACGGGCTCGGCTACGTCGCCGAGCGGGGCGCCGGCACGTGGCGCCACGACGCCGACGGGGCGCAGCGCCTGACGATCCCGGAGCCCGCCGACCCGGGACTGCGGGGCCGGACCTCCCGCCGCGCCTGGGTCGGACGGGCGCTCGCCGGTCTCGAGCCGATGACGCTGACGTGGGTGTCGTGCGGCATCGACTACCCCAAGCTCGTCGAGGGGGAGGCCGACTACATCCTCTACGCCTCCGCCGCGCCGTGGGACCACGTGCCCGGCTCGCTGCTGCTCACCGAGGCCGGTGGCCTCCTCGGCACGACCGAGGGCGTGGCCTACTCACCCCGCGACACCGCGCCCCCGGGCCTGGTCGCCGCCGGCAGCCCCACGGCATACGACCACGTATGCCGCGCGCTCGCCTCGAGCGCCCACCTGCCCTGACCCGTGGGCAACTGGGCACTCGACGCAACCTTCCAGTCGAGTGCCCACTTCCCTACGGGGTCACTCCTCTTCTGAAGCGTCGGGCGACGCCTTCTTGGACGGGGCGGAGCTCGCGGGCGCGGTCTTCGCCGCCTTCTTCGCCTTGCTGGCAGCCTTCTCGGCCGTGGCGGAGGCCCTGCCCGTCTTCTTCTCCTCGACGTAGGCCTCGGGGTCCTTGTCGCGCGGGGTGATCCCCTCAGCGGCGCGCACGGCCTCGTAGCGCAGGAACTGGATCGCGATCTCGTGGCGCAGCTCGAGGCTCGCGCGCTGGCGGAAGTCGGCGAGGTCCTGGCGCTCCTCCTCGCCCATGTGGTCGCTGTTGTGGACGTTGGCGTCGACGACGGCCGTCCACCACTCGTCCGAACCGGTGCGGCAGCGCCCGACCTGGCGCACCGACTCGCGGATGTCGTTGTGGTCCTTGACGGCGTCCTCGACCTCCTCGTCGACGGACTCGGCGTCCGCGCCACCGGTGCCGATGCGGAGCAGCTCGGGGTAGAAGTACTTCTCCTCCGCCTCGGCGTGCGTCTCGAGGAGGATCTCGAGCCGCTTCCAGATCGCGGCGAGGCCCTCGTGGTCGTCGCGCGGCCACTCCTCGAGCATGGCGAACATCCGTCGCTGCTCGTCGTGCTGTCGGAGGATGACGTCGGTGATGTCCACGAGGGGGGCCTTTCTGTCGTCCGGGGGTTCCGGATCCACTGTGCCGCATCCATACCCGTTGTCCCCGGTGGGCTGGGCCGTTTCGGGTATCCGCGGGCACGCCTGGTGCCACCGTTGGTCGGGAGAGTTCACCGACGCACGATGGGTGGTGGGTCCGCATGACGAGCAACGACCTGGTCGTGGTGCTGCCGGGCATCACGGGCAGCACCCTCGGGGTCCGGGGTGACGACGGCTCGCCGGCCGGCAAGAACCTCATCTGGGCGCCGAGCGGCGGAGCGGTGTGGAAGCTGCTGCGGGGCGGCCAGTCCATCCTCAAGAAGGCGCTGCCCGAGGGGATCGGCGACGGGCATCCGGACGACGGCGTCGAGCCGGTCGCGCTGATGCCCGACGTCCACGCCCTGCCCGGGATCTGGACGCCGATCCGCGGCTACGACGTCCTCGTCAGCGCGCTGGAGACGCAGGGCTACCGGCGGGGCGGGGACGGGAGCGGCAGGCCCGCGTCGCTCATCGCGTACGCCTACGACTGGCGCCTGTCGAACCGCTACAACGGCGAGCGGCTCGGGACCGTCGTGGAGCCCGCGCTGGAGCAGCTGCGGGCGCAGGGCGGGGCGTATGCCGACGCCAAGGTCGTCTTCATCGGCCACTCCATGGGTGGCCTCGTCGCACGCTGGTACATCGAGAAGTGCGGCGGCGCCGAGGTGACCCGCAAGCTCATCACGCTCGGCACGCCGTGGCGCGGTGCGACCGACGCGCTCGAGCAGCTCGTCAACGGCGTCAAGAAGGGGATCGGGCCGCTGTCGGTCGACCTGACGGACTTCTCTCGGAGCATGCCCTCCCTCTTCCAGCTGCTCCCGGAGTATGCGTGCATCAGCAACGCGGGCGGGTGGGCCAAGACGACCGAGGTGTCGGTGCCCAACGTCAGCACCGCGATGGTCGCCGACGCGATGGCTTTCCACACCGACCTCCAGGCCGCCGAGGCAGCGCGCCCGGCGAGCCACACCATGACGCACATGGTCGTCGGCATCCGGCAGCCGAGCCAGACCACGGTGACCTTCCAGGACGGGCACGCGATCACGTCGCAGACCTTCGGCTCAGACAACGACTACGGCGACGGCACGGTCTCGCTGACCGGCGCGGTGGGCCTCGGCGAGGCGCTCGACACGAACCTCGCCGTGCGCGTGCCGGAGCAGCACACCAACCTCCAGTGCAACCAGTTCGTGCTCGACCAGGTGCAGGAGATCCTCACGGCCGTGCCCATCCGCCGGCGCGAGATCACCGACACGAGCGTGCGGGCCGTCGTGCCCGACCTCGTCACGGCGGGCCAGTCGTTCAAGGTGGCCTTCGACCTCGAGTCCGACGAGCCGGGCGCCGACCCGCCGCACAAGGCCGTGACCGTGACGGTGCGGAGCGCGAAGGGGAAGGTGCTCGCCACGGCGGAGCCGGCGCTGCGCCAGGGCCACGGGGTGGCGACGTTCGCCGACCTGCCGCCGGGCACGCACACGGTGGCCATCGCGGGCTCCAGCCCCGAGTCGACGGTGCGACCTGTCGTGTCGACGACCCTCGTGTGGCCCGAGCCGACGCACTGAGCCGCCTCGCCCGCCCTCCATCGCGACGTGGTGTCCGCGACTGGTGGTTGAGTGAGCGCATGACCTCAGAGACCACTGGATCGACGATCGGCTGGGACTGCGTCGCGCTCGACTGCGCCGACGCGGCCGGCGTGGCGCAGTTCTATGCCGACCTGCTCGGTGGGACGGTCGACGCCGACCCCGACGGGGACTGGTTCAACGTCGTGTGGGACGGCCCGCGCATCGCGACCCAGCTCGCGCCCGACCACGAGTCGCCCGACTGGCCGCGCGGCCAGCAGCAGGCGCACCTCGACTTCGTCGTCGCCGACATCGCGGCCGCCCACGAGCGGGTGCTCGCCCTGGGCGGCGCGGCCCTCGACCCCGTCGAGCCGCCCCAGCCGCAGCCCGAGCGCGGTTTCCGCGTCTATGCCGACCCGGCCGGGCACCCGTTCTGCCTGTGCCGTCCGACCAAGGACGCGTGGGGCTGAGCGCTGGACGTGCAGCCGACGCTCAGCCGAGGTCGAGGCCTTCGAGGGAGGACGACGGCCTCTGGTCGGGCAGGCGCAGCATCCGGAACGAGTTGGCGAGTCCCAGCAGGCCGGCGAGCAGGGGCACCAGCAGGGCGATCTGCAGGGACCTGTTCCGGGCCTCGTCGTTGATGGCCAGGACCTCGGCCTCGACGGCCGGCGGCTGCCCGGTGATCTGTTGGTCGAGCTGGGTGTTGCTCATGATCTCGGCGTCGTGCTCGAGGGCCTGCGCGATCTGCTGCTGCTGCGCGGCGGGGATGACGGGACTGTTCTCGACCAGCCGGGTGAAGCTGAACGACAGGGCGGCGAGCATGAGGCCGCCCGCCAGGGCCAGGCCGAAGGAGAGGCCGAAGGACCCGGCGGCGGAGTTGACCCCGGCGGCCTCGCTGACCCGCTCCTCCGCGATGGGAGCGAGCGTGTAGTTGTTCAGCTGTGACACCAGCAGGCCGAGGCCGCACCCCGTGACGGCGAGCGGCACCACGAAGTACCAACCGTTGTCGGCGCGGGGGACGAACGGGATGATGGCCAGCACCCCGAGGCTCGTGAGGAAGAAGCCGGCGCGAATGATCGCGGCGGGGCGTCGGTCACCGGCCTTCTTCCCGGCCAGCACTGCGGCCGCGAACATGCTCAGCGACAGCGGGGCCAGCGACAGGCCGGACTGTAGGGCGTTGTACTCGAGCGTCATCTGGAAGTAGAGCGGGAGGGCGATCATGGCGCCGCCCAGCGTGACCTGTTGCAGCAGCTGCCCCGAGACCCCGGCCGTGAAGTTCGGGTGACGGAACAGGTCCGGGTCGAGCAGGGTGACCCGACCGGCTCGCTTGCGCCTGATCAGCCACCGAGCCAGGAGCACGAGGGCCACGGCCCCGACAGCCATGAGCAGACCGACGAGCTCACCGCCTTCCTGCCAGACGAGGATCCCGAGCACCACCCCGCCCATGCCGATGACCGACAGGACCGCGCCGACGACGTCGATCTTGCGCGAACCGGTGTAGGCGACGTCCCGGACCAACCGGATCTGGCTCAGGACGACGACGATGATGACGACCTCGAGTGCGAACCCGACCCGCCACGACAGGTACGTGGTGACGAACCCGCCGATCAGGGGGCCGATCGCGGCTGCGACGGCGGCTGAGGCGCCGACGAGTGCGTAGGCCTGCTTCTGGGCGGCGCCGACGAAGTTGCCGTGGATCAGCGACTGCATCGCGGGCAGGAGCAACGAGGCTCCGAGCCCACCGATGATCGCCCAGAAGATGATGATCGCCGTGAGGCTCTGGGCGAGCGTCATCGCGAGCGCGCCGACCGCATATCCGAGCAGGCCCAGCACGTAGGCCCGCTTGCGCCCGATCAGGTCGCCGACCTTGCTGTTGATGAGGATGAAGGCGGCCGAGACCAGCGCCTCGAGCGCGATGGCCGACTGCACGCCGCTTGCGGTCGTGTCCAGGTCGACGACGACCGCCGAGATCGACACGTTCATGAGCGAGGTGTCGACCACGAGGACGAACATCGCCATGGCCAGCAGGAGCATCAGGCGGCGGCTCCCCGAGGCGTCGGGATCCGATCCTTGGGCGGGGTTTTGCGTCATGTCACCCTCTCGGCCACCGAATGGGCCGAAGTCTATCGAGGCCGGGCCGGCGCGTCCGTCAATCGAGGACGATGCCGAAGTGCTCGGCGAGGGCCGCGCGGACCGCGTCCTCGTCGGGGAGCTCGCTCTCGTCGCGGCGGCCATGGGTCGTCGTGATGAGACGGGTGCCGCTCAGGGTGACCCGCCCCGTCGGGGTGAGCAGCGAGGCGACACGCGACCTGGTGAAGTGGCTCTCGGGCGAGGTCTGCTGCCACTCGTTGCGATCGGCGAAGTCGGCCAACGTGCGTGACGTCGTCGTGAAGACGAAGCGGTCCTGCCAGTCCTCGCCGTCGCGGCGCTCGCGGAAGGCCCACGTGACGTCTCGCCGGGCCAGCCCCACCGTGTGGCCGCGCTCGCGCCGCTCGAAGTCGTCGTGCAGCGGGAGCGGCTCGATGAACCCCTCGCCGAATCCGACGTCGGCGAGCACGGGCTCCTCGAGGCGGCCGCCGGAGACGACGAGCGCGACGTGGTCGAAGTCGTCGGTGAGCCCGCCGGCCGCGGTGGCCACGCGCGCGGAGACGAGGTCGACGGCATACCCGAGACTGCGCACCAGCAGCGCGAAGAGGCCGTTCAGCTCGTAGCAGTAGCCACCACGCCGGGCGCGGACGACCTTGTCCAGCAAGGCAGCCCGGTCGAGGCGGATGGGTCGGCCGAGCGCGATGTCAAGGTTCTCGAAAGGGACGGCCGTCAGGTGCGCCCGGTGCAGTGACGCGAGCGCCGCGGAGGTCGGCGCCTCCGGGGGTGGGGCGCCGATGCGCGAGAGGTAGGCGGCGGCCTCGTCGGGGGAGAGGGCGTCGGTCGTGGTCGGAGTGGTCACCCGGTCATCCTGCGACCTCGAGTGGACGTGAGGTCAAGCAGGAGCCGGCAGCGGCAGCGTCACGCCGACCATCGTGACGCCTCGCCCGTCCCGCTCGTATGCCGTGCGCTCGAGCAGGAGCGCCGCGGCAGTCCGCAGGGCGGCGCGGTCGAGGGTGGGGGCGTCGAGCCGCCCGCGCTCGAGCATCTGGGCGCCGTCGTCGTAGCGCACCAGCACCTCGAGGCGGCTCGGGAGCCGGGTCGGCGCGTCGAGGTCGAGCACGCGGGTCACGGCCCGGTCGACGCAGCCGTCGAGCACCGCGACGACCTTCGACCGCGTGCGCGTGGCGGGGAAGGAGCGGCTGGCGCTCACCGACCGGCGGGCTCGAGGGAGACGGATCGTCGCGTCGTCGGTGCCGCGCTCGATGGACAGGAGGCGACGCGCCATCGCCGTGCTGACGATGCGCTTGAGGTCGCCCTCGTCGAGGCCATGAAGGTCGGAGACGACGAAGAGCCCTGCGGCGTGGAGCTTGTCGTAGGTCGTGGGCCCGACACCCCACAGCTCGTCGAGGCGCAGGCGCGGTCGGACCCGGGCCTCGAGCTCTGCGTCGACGACGAGGAGGCCGTCGGGCTTGGCGCGGCGGCTCGCGAGCTTGGCCATCAGCTTGGTGCGCCCGACCCCGACCGACACCGGCAGCCCGATCTCGGCTCGAGCGGCGGTGCGCAGGGCGACGGCGATCCCCCTCGGGTCGCCCTGGTCGCGCCCGGTGACGTCGAGGAACGCCTCCTCGACCGAGCCGGGCTCGACGAGGGGAGTGAACCGGTGGAAGATCTCGAACAGCCGAGCGGACGCCTCCTCGTAGGCCTCGGTGCGGTAGCCCGTCACGAGCACCTGGGGCCAGCGCCGCTGCACCTGACGTAGCGGCATACCGGCGTGGATGCCGAGCGCGCGCGCCTCGTAGGACGGGCACGCGACAACCTCGTGGGCGACGACCATCGGCCGGCCGCGCAGCGAGGGGTCGTCGCGCTGCTCGACCGAGGCGAGGAACGCGTCCGCGTCGGCGTGCAGGAGAACCACAGGGTCAGTCTCGCTCGCGGCACCGACACCCGGCCGAGACGAGGCGCGTGATGGTCAGTAGCCCGCTTGGTCGAGGGCCTCGGTCGTCAGCTGGCGGCCGAGCTCGATCATCTCCGCAGCGCGATGGAAGTCGAGGGTGCGCACCGCGTTCGACGGGACGGTGACGAGCACGTCCGGGGGGTTGCTCGCCATCCGGTAGCGGGAGATGAGGGCGCTCATCGTGTCGAAGGACATGTTGAGCAGGTCGAGGAGCCCGACGTCGGCGGACCGGACGACGAGGGCGTCCGCCGGGGACTGCGGGAGGTCGTCGAGGGCCTCAGGCGGGATCGTCTGGTTGTGGTCGAGGTCCCGGGCATGGCCCCCGAACCGGCTCGTGATGGCCCGGACCCGCTCGGACTCGAGCACCTCGGTGGCACTGCGGCGCAGGCGGGTCGTCCACTCCTCGCGCGGGACCGGTTCCGACGACTCCTTGACCGGGGTCGTCGGACCACCCCCTGAGGTGCGCATCCCCGACAGGGAGATGGCGATCGTCAGGTCCGCCGAGGCCGCGGCGGTCGGCTCGATGGGGATCGGGTTGATGAGGCCGCCGTCGACGAGCACCCGCCCGTTGATGACCGCCGGGGTGATGACGCCCGGGATCGCGATCGAGGCCCGGATCGCGTGCTCGACGGGCCCCCGCTGGAACCACACCTCGCGTCGCGCGTTGATGTCGGTGGCGACCGCCGTGTAGGGGATCGGCAGGCTCTCGATCGTCGCACCGTCGAGGATCTCACCGACCTTCGCGATGATCCGCTCGGCCCGGATCGCCCCGTTCGGGGAGGTGATGCTGAGGTCGAGCAGCCGCCACACCTCGCGCTGCGTCAGGCTCCGCGCCCAGTCGGTGTAGGCCTCGAGCTTGCCGGCCGCGGCGACTCCGCCGACGAGCGCGCCCATCGAGGTGCCCGCGATCGACACGACCTCGAAGCCCCGCTCGGCGAGCACCTCGAGCGCGCCGACGTGGGCGTAGCCCCGGGCCCCTCCCGAGCCGAGCACGACCGCCGCACGCATCCCCTCTGCCACACCCCAGACGATACGACCACCCGAAGGGGCCCTGGTGTGGGTCAGTGTGGGTGCGTGTGGGTCCGTGTGGGTCAGTGCGGGTCGATGCGGTCAGGACGGCAGGTAGTAGATCTCCATGGTCCTGAGCCTGGCCCGGTCGGCGACCATCTCGATGCCGGTGACGACGTCACCCTCGACGGTGAAGCGGAACGCCACCTGCGGCTCACCGTGCAACGTCCACACCGCGCCGACGCCGCCGTCGAAGGCTGCGAGCCGCGCCGACTTCGCGCCGCCGTTGAAGCGCTGGGCCACGGCGTCCGGGCCGCGCAGCTGCGCGGGTGCGCCCATGGCCGTGGCGGCCTCGTCGGCCGTGAGCACGACATCGGGGTCGAGCATCTCGAGCAGTGCCGCGAATTCCCCGCCGCGCGCCGCGGCGAGGAAGGCGCTGACGACCTCGCGCTGGCGCGTGCGGGCCGGGCTCGTCTCGGCGGCGTCGGCGGACCGGACGCGTCGCCGCGCGCGGCTCGCGAGCTGGCGGGTGGCGGCGGGGGAGCGGTCGACGATGTCCGCGATCTGCTCGAACGGCATGCCGAAGAGGTCGTGCAGCACGAAGGCGAGCCGCTCGGCGGGGGCGAGGGTGTCGAGGACGACGAGCAGGGCCAGTCCGATGCTGTCGGCGAGCTCGGCCTCGCTCGCCGGGTCGGGCGCGTGCCGGCCCGTGGGACCTGCCTCGACACGGCCCTCGCCCGTCCCGACGAGGTCGGCCAGGCCCGCGTCCCAGCTGTCCTCGCGGCGGGAGCCGCGGGACCGCAGCATGTCGAGGCTGATCCGCCCGACGACGGTCGTCAGCCAGCCGGCGAGGTTGGCCACCTCGCTCGTGTCGCTCCGACTGAGGCGCAGCCACGCCTCCTGGACGGCGTCGTCCGCGTCCGCCGCCGAGCCGAGCACCCGGTAGGCGACGGCGCGCAGCCGCGGTCGCTGCTGCTCGAAGTCGCGGGCCAGCCACTGCTCGCGGGGGCTGTCGTCCATCTGGTCACATCCTCGGGTCGTGGTCCGTCATAGCACTGACGAACCGGTGCCACCCGATGTGACACCGCGATCATCATCACCACCACCACCACCACCATGACCATCACCAAGGAGAGACCGATGTCTGCTGTGAACACGCTCATCTACCCCGTCGCCGACCTCGACGCCGCGAAGAAGGTCTTCACCACCCTGCTCGGGGCCCAGCCGCACACTGACCAGCCCTACTACGTCGGCTACAACGTCGGCGGCCAGGAGATCGCCCTCGACCCGAACGGGCACCGCAAGGGCCTGACGGGCGGCACGCCGTACTGGTCGGTCGACGACCTCGAGGCGACGCTGGCGTCCCTCGTCGAGGCCGGCGCGACGGTGGCCCAGAAGGCCACCGACGTCGGTGGCGGCCGCACCGTCGCCGTCCTCGCGGACACCGACGGCAACATGATCGGCCTGATGCAGGGATGACCTGCGTGACCGCTCTCGCCCGTGGCTGAATTCGGCTCTGCGGCAAGCGTTTAGCTGACCCGCCGGGTGCCTGTGCCAGGGCGGCGTGGCGGCGTCACGGCATACGCCAGTGGGTATGGGCCACGGCTGGCGACGAGGGGCCGGGCGGGGTGTCGACGACGCCCTGGCCGGCCCCTCCTGGCTGCCCCGAGTCGCGGCCCGGTCTTGCGCGATCGGCCCGACCCGTGCACTATTGGTGTTCCCGATGTAAGCGCTTACAACGGGTGCCGACCGCTCCCCGGTGGGTATGGACAAAGCGCGCCAGACGACTCGACGACGAGACGAAGGAGGTGGCCCGTGGCGACGACCCCACGCCAACGCTCCGGCTCCACCACGTCGTCCACCTCGTCCACCACGCCGGCCGGCGCCACGATCTACTCCGTCGCCGAGCGCGCGGGCGTCTCGATCGCCACCGTCTCCCGGGTCCTGCAAGGCGCCGGAACGGTCTCGGCGACGTCCACGCAGAAGGTCCTCGACGCCGTCGAGGAGCTCAACTACGTGCCGCTCGGCGCGGCCCGCAGCCTCGCCGTCCGGCACCACGAGGCGCACGGCCTCGTCCTGCCCGAGCTCTCCGGCCCCTACTACTCCGAGCTGCTCATGGGCTTCGAGTCGCGCGCTGCCGAGCTCGGCCAGAGCGTGACGTTGATGCTGACCGAGGGCAAGGCCGACATCGCCCGCGCGGTGCGCCAGCTCGCCACCCACGTCGACGCGATCGCGGTCCTCGGCTCGGCCGCCATGCCGCCGGCCGTCGCACGCGCCCTGCACGGTCAGAAGCCCGTCGTCATCATCGCCGGCGCACCCCAGGACGGCATCGAGAGCGTCCGCGCCGAGAACGCCCACAGCGCCGAGCAGCTCACCGAGCACGTGCTGGCCCACGGCCGCACCCGGCTCGTCTTCGTCGGTGACCCCGGGGGCGCCCCGGACATCGACGAGCGTCACGCCGGCTTCGTCGCCGCCCACCGCGCCCGTGGCCTCGAACCGGCCGAGCCGGTCCGGGTCCCCTTCCGCGAGGGGGAGGGTGAGGCCGTCGCCGAACGCGTCCTCGCCGGCGAGATCGACACCGACGCCCTCGTCTGCGCCAACGACGAGCTCGCCCTCGCGGTGATGACCCACCTGCAGGACGCCGGCCGCGACGTGCCCGGTGACATCGCCGTCGTCGGCTGGGACGACGTCATGACCTCCCGCTACGTGCGGCCCGGACTGACGACCGTGCGCCAGCCCGTCCACGAGCTCGGCGTCATCGCCGCCGAGCGCCTGCACCAGCGCGTCTGCGGAGACCAGCCCCGGCTGGAGCCCCAGATCCTGCCGACCGAGGTCGTCATCCGCGGATCCTGCGGCTGCGGCCATCGCTGACCGCCTCCCCGAAACCTGAACCCGACCCCACCCCACGCTCCCGACACAGCCGTCGGAGAACACCGAGAAAGTGAGACACCGATGAGACGCACCACAGCCATCACGGTCGCGTGCATGACTGCCGCGGCCCTCACCGTGAGCGCCTGCGGTCGCAGCGCCGACAACGGCGGCGCCGCCGGCCAGACCGGGGCCGCCGTCAGCAGCGGCAAGGCCACCGGCACGATCACCGTCTGGGCCATGGGTGCCGAGGGCGACAACCTGTCGAAGCTGACCCAGGACTTCGAGGCCGCCAACCCCGGCGTCAAGGTCCAGGTCACGGCCATCCCGTGGTCTGCCGCACACGACAAGTTCACGACCGCCATCACCGCCGGCAAGACGCCGGACGTCGCCATGGTCGGCACGACGTGGATGGGTGAGTTCGCCAGCAGCGACGCGCTCGACCCGACGCCCGCCCAGATCGACAAGTCCGCCTTCTTCGACGGCGCCCAGAAGACGACCGAGGTGAACGGCACCTCCTACGGCATCCCGTGGTACGTCGAGACGCGCGTCGTCTACTACCGCTCCGACCTAGCCAAGAAGGCCGGCTACGAGTCCGTCCCCACGGACTGGAAGGGCCTGCACGACATGGCCAAGGCCATGCAGACCAAGGCCGGCGCGAAGTGGGGCATCGGCCTGCAGGCCGGCGGCGAGGGCTCGTGGCAGTCCGTCATGCCCTTCGCGTGGAGCGAGGGTGCGGACCTGACGAAGAACGGCGGCAAGGCGTACAACTTCGACAGCCCGCAGCTGCTCAAGGCCACGCAGTACTACCAGTCGTTCTTCACCGACGGCATCTCCGACAAGAGCGCCCCGGCGACCCCGACGACCGAGCCCGACTTCGCCAGCGGCCGGGTCCCGATGTTCATCTCCGGCCCGTGGGAGATGTCCGCGGTCGAGAAGGTCGGCGGCGCCGGTTTCAAGGACAAGTACAACGTCGCGCCGATCCCCGCCGGCTCCGCCGGGTCGTCCTCGTTCGTCGGTGGCTCGAACTTCGTCGTCTTCAAGAACACGAAGAACCGCGACACCGCCTGGAAGTTCGTCTCGTGGCTCGCCGACCCGAAGGTCCAGTCGAAGTGGTACTCCATCTCGACCGACCTCCCCTCGGTCAAGAGCGCCTGGAAGGACCCCGCGTTGTCCTCGGACAAGAAGCTCGCCGTCTTCGGCAAGCAGCTCGAGACGGCCAAGGCGCCGCCGTCGTTCCCGACGTGGGAGCAGGCCGTCAAGGCTCTCGACACCGAGATGGAGAAGATCACCAAGACCGGTGAGGACCCGGCCACCGGCCTCAAGACGGCCCAGCAGCAGGCCGACTCCATCGGGACGGGTCTGTAGTCCGATGACCGCCCAGACCGGCACGACCGGGTCCCCCACCGGGCCCGTGACGCCACCTCCGATCACCGCCCCGGGACGGCCCGACGACGGGTCGTCCCGAGAGGCCGGCGACGGAGGGTCCCGTCGGCGGGCCGGCACGGCCCGCCGACGGGAGGGGCGGGCGGCCTGGATCCTCGCGATCCCCTTCTGCCTGCTCTTCCTCGCCTTCACGGCCTGGCCGGTGATCCAGTCCCTCTTCATGAGCATCACCGACACCAAGGCCCGCGACCTGCGACACCCCTTCAGTGTCAACATCATCGGGCTGGACAACTTCACCAAGGCGCTGTCGGACCCCACCTTCCGCAAGGCGGCCGGCAACACCGCCTACTTCGTGCTCGTCGGTATGCCGCTGACGCTCGTCGTCGCCCTCGCCGCGGCGGTCGCGCTCGACAAGGGGATCACCCGCTTCCGGGCGATCTTCCGCCTCGGCTTCTACATGCCGGTCATCACCTCGATCGTCGCCGTCGCCGTCGTGTGGCGCTTCCTCCTGCAGGACCCGGGCGGCCTCATCAACACGGCCCTCGGCTGGGTCGGCATCACCGGGCCCAACTGGCTCGGCGACCCGCACTGGTCGATGCCCTCGCTCATCCTCATGGCGTCGTGGCGCAACTTCGGCACGGCGATGATCATCTTCCTCGCCGGCCTGCAGGCGGTGCCCGCCGAGCTCCACGAGGCGGCCGCCATCGACGGCGCGAGCGCGTGGAAGCGGTTCCGCTTCGTGACCATGCCGCTGCTGCGCCCGACCCTGCTCTTCGTCATGGTCACGACCGCCATCGGCTACCTCCAGTTCTTCGAGGAGCCGTTCGTCATGACCCAGGGCGGACCGCTGAACAGCACGGTCTCGCTGTCGATGTACACCTACCAGCAGTTCGGCTTCGGCAACTACGGCCTCGCATCGGCGATGAGCTACCTCATCTTCGTCGTCATCGCGATCGTCACCGCCCTCCAGTTCCGCCTGCTCCGAGAGAGGACCTGACCATGTCCGTCGACACCGCAACGCGGCCGACCGGACCGGCTCCCGCACCGGGCCGGGCCAACCGGCGGACCCGCTCGGGCAGGACCGGGTCCGGCATGGTCGGCGCGAGCCAGGGCGGCCGCTGGTGGCTCTACCTCGTGCTCGTGGTCGCGCTCGTCGCCGTCATCGCCCCGTTCGCCTGGATGGTGCTCGGCAGCTTCAAGGGCGAGGGCGAGCTGCGTCAGATCCCGCCGACCTGGCTGCCCCAGCACGCCTCGCTCGACAACTACACCCAGCTGTTCAGCAAGCTGAGCTTCGGGAAGTACTTCACCAACTCCATCGTCGTCGCGGTCGTCGTGACGGCCGGCAACCTCATCTTCTGCTCGATGCTCGGCTACGCCCTGGCGATGCTCGACTTCAAGGGCAAGAAGGCCATTTTCATCGCCGTCATGGGCACGCTGATGATCCCCGGCGTCGTGACCTTCGTGCCGCTCTTCGTCCTCGTCGCGAACGCCGGTCTCATCGACACCATCCCCGGCCTCTTCCTGCCGTTCCTCGTCAGCCCGTTCGGCGTCTTCCTCATGCGCCAGTTCATCCTCGGGCTGCCCAAGGACCTGCTCGACGCGGGACGTGTCGACGGCGCCGGAGAGCTGCGGATCTTCTTCCGCATCATCCTGCCGCTCTGCGGCCCCGCCCTGGCGACGCTGGGGATCCTGACCTTCCTCGGCAGCTGGAACAACTTCCTGTGGCCGCTCGTCGTGGCGCAGTCCGAGGACCAGTACACCCTCCCGGTGGCCCTCGCCCTCTACTCGACCGGCCAGAACAGCACGAACTACGGGCTGCTGCTCGCGGGTGCGACCGTCGTCATCATCCCGATCCTCGTGGTCTTCCTCATCTTCCAGAAGCGCTTCATCGAGGGCATCGCGACCACCGGCCTGAAGTAACGCGCCGGGACCCCCCATTTTCCGACCCCTCGACGCAAGCGTGAACCGAACCTGAAACGGAGCACAGCCCATGTCCGACCTCACGATCCCCACGACCAGCCGGCGCAGCCTGCTCATCGGGGGCGCCGCCTCCGTGGCGGCGCTCGCCCTGGCTCCCGCGGCCGCAGCACAAACGGCCCCCGCCCGGTCCACGCCCGCGCTCATCCGACGCGGCGCCCCCGTCCTCGACAGCCGCCGCCTGCACGGCTGGGCCGCCGACACGTGGCGCAGCATCGTCGCGATGACCGACCCGAGGACCGGCCTGCCGGCCGACAACATCCCGGAGTCGCTCGCCGCCAAGGACCGCTCGGGCTACACGTCGCCGACCAACATCGGCGGCTACCTGTGGTCGACCATCGCAGCCCGCGAGCTCGGCATCATCACGCGTGGCGAGGCGACGGCCCGGATGATCGGCACCCTCAAGACGGTCGATCGGATGCAGCACCACACGCCGAGCGGGATGTACTACAACTGGTACGACCCTGCCACGGGCGCGGTCCTCACGACGTGGCCGGACGACGGGAATCGCGTCTACCCGTTCCTCTCGAGCGTCGACAACGGTTGGCTCGGAGCGGCCCTCGTCGTCGTCATGAACTCCGATCGCGCCGCCGGCCAGTGGGCCAAGCGGATCTTCGACCGGATGCGCTGGGACATGTTCTACGACTCGGACACCGCGCACCCCGGGGTGCGTCCCGGCGGCCTCATGCACGGCGGCTTCTATGACGCCCCGCCGCCTCCCGGCTTCGCGGGCTACACCGGCAACCACATCGGCGTCGGTCCGGACGTCTGGTACACCAACCACCACTACGACACGGCTGTCTCCGAGACCCGCATCACGACCTACCTCGGGATCCTCACGGGCCAGGTGCCGGCGACGGCGTACTACGCGACGTGGCGCACCTTCCCGGACGCGTGCGACTGGTCGTGGCCCGAGTCCCGCCCGACGGGCGTCAACCGGACGTACTTCGGCGTCGACGTCTACGAGGGCGCCTACACCTACCGCGGCATGCACATCGTGCCGGGCTGGGGCGGCTCGATGTTCGAGGAGCTCATGCCGGACGTCTTCGTCGACGAGGCCCGCTGGGCACCGAACAGCTGGGGC
The DNA here is from genome assembly GCF_052114705.1 of Terrabacter sp. 2YAF2. Lineage (NCBI taxonomy): Bacteria > Bacillati > Actinomycetota > Actinomycetes > Micrococcales > Intrasporangiaceae > Terrabacter > Terrabacter sp. 2YAF2. Next base: position 550,843 of record NZ_JBFRFG010000001.1, on the reverse strand, counting down.
CGCAACCACCCGCTCCACGTCCGAGCCCAGCGCGAGCACGGTCTCGTCGAGGCCGGCTACGGCTACTGGGGCTTCAGCCCGTCGAGCGACCCCTTCGGCGGCTACCGGGAGTACGGCGTGGACGCCCTGGGCCTCAACCCCGACGGCTACTTCTCCGACGAGCAGAAGACGAACTACGACGCGGGCTTCGGCGACTGCCGTCCGGCGACGAACCCGACGCCGACCTACGGCGACGGTGTCGTGACGCCGCACGCGTCCTTCCTCGCGATGATGCACGAGCCGGGTGAGGCGTACGCCAACCTGGCGAAGCTGCAGGCCGACTTCGACTCCTACGGCCGGGGTGGCTTCTTCGACGCTGTGGCCGTGCGGTCGGGCACCGTCGCGCGTCGCTACCTCTCCCTCGACCAAGCGATGATCATGGGCTCGGTGGGCAACGTCCTCGGTCAGGACGTGATCCGACGAGCGTTCAGCACCAAGGCTGTCGAGAGCCGACTGCGCCCGGTCATCGGCATCGAGCAGTTCGGCGCCAGCCCGGTGGCCTGACCGCCCCCCAGACCTCGTGGCCGCCCGACCGCACGCGTCGGGCGGCCACGAGCCCCTCACCGAACGAAAGGCTTCACCCGTGCGCCCCGAGCTCCGAACCACCGAGGACGGCGTCGCCTACCGAGACCTGAACGGCAACGGCCGGATGGACCCCTACGAGGACCCGCGCCGGCCCGTCGAGGAGCGTGTGGAGGACCTGCTCGGTCGCCTCTCCCTCGAGGAGAAGGTCGGGCTGATGTTCCAGACCGTCATCGAGGCCGGCTCGGACGGAACGGTGCTAGAGCAGCCGGGTGCCATCAGCAAGTCGCCCACGAGCACCGTCGTGCTCGAGAAGCACCTCAACCACTTCAACGTCCACGCGCTCGACGACCCGCGGATGGCGGCGCGGTGGAGCAACGCCCTGCAGGCGCTCGCCGAACGCACACCACACGGCATACCGGTGACGGTGTCGACCGACCCGCGGCACGCGTTCATCGAGAACGTCGGGGTCTCCTTCTCCGCCGGTGCCTTCTCGCAGTGGCCCGAGCCGCTCGGGCTCGCGGCGCTGCGCGACGCGGACGCGGTGCGGCGCTTCGCCGACATCGCCCGGCAGGAGTATGCCGCGGTCGGCATCCGCGCCGCGCTGCACCCGACGCTCGACCTCGCGACGGAGCCGCGCTGGGCGCGCCAGGCGGGCACGTTCGGTCAGGACCCTGACTTGGTGACAGAGCTGGGTGTCGCGTATCTCAAGGGCTTCCAAGGGGATTCGCTCGGGCCGGGCAGTGTCGCGTGCACGAGCAAGCACTTCCCGGGAGGCGGACCGCAGAAGGACGGCGAGGACGCGCACTTCCCCTACGGGCGCGAGCAGGTCTACCCCGGTGGGCGATTCGCCGACCACCTCAAGCCGTTCCCGCCGATCATCGAGGCCGGCACGGCGGGGATCATGCCGTACTACGGGATGCCGGTCGACCTCGTCGTCGACGGCGTCGAGATCGAGCCGATCGGCTTCGGCTACAACAAGCAGGTCGTCACGGGCCTGCTCCGCGAGAAGCTCGGCTACGACGGCGTCGTCGTCACCGACTGGGAGCTCGTCAACGACAACCACGTCGGCGACCAGGTGCTGCCGGCCCGCGCGTGGGGCGTCGAGCACCTCGACCCGCACGGCCGGATGGAGCTCATCCTCGAGGCCGGGGCCGACCAGTTCGGCGGCGAGGAGTGCGTCGACATCCTCCTCGACCTCGTGGCGCACGGCCGGGTCACCGAGGCGCGCATCGACGAGTCGGCACGCCGCATCCTCGCCGTGAAGTTCCGGCTCGGCCTGTTCGACGACCCCTACGTCGACGAGGACGCCGCCGCAGCGACGGTGGGACGAGGCGACTTCCGCGACGAGGGGTATGCCGCCCAGTCCCGTTCGGTGACGGTGCTGCACAACGAGGGTGGTCGCCTCCCGCTCGAGCAGGGCCTGCGCATCTACGCCGAGCGGCTCTCACCCGAGGCGGTCGTCCGGCACGGCAAGCTCGTCGAGCGGCCCGAGGACGCCGACGTGGCGGTCGTGCGACTCACGGCGCCCTTCGACCCGCGCTCTGACCTCTTCCTCGAGTCCTGGTTCCACCAGGGGTCGCTCGACTTCCCGCCCGGTCTCATCGCCCGGCTCGAGCGGATCGCCGCCGTCTGCCCGCTGGTCATCGACGTGGTGCTCGACCGGCCCGCCGTTGTGACACCGCTGCTCCGCTTCGCCTCGGCGGTCGTCGGCAGCTTCGGCAGCAGCGACGACGCCCTGCTCGACGCCCTGACCGGCACCATCGCGCCCGTGGGTCGCCTGCCGTTCGACCTGCCCCGCTCCATGGACCAGGTGCGGGCCCACGGCGAGGACGTGCCGGGCTACGACGACCCGCTCTTCCGCTTCGGACACGGCCTCACGATCTGAGCGGTCCTGGGGAGGGCCCGCTCAGCCCGTGTAGCCCTCGACGGTGCGCTCGGAGCGGACCTGGGCGTCGTCCGGGTTGTCGCCGAACTCGCGCTTGGCCCGTCGCTGGCGCAGCAGGTCCCAGCACTGGTCGAGCTCGACCTCGACGCTGCGCAGTCGTGCGTGCTCCTCGTCGACGGTGATCTCGCCTGACTGGAGCGCGCCCCGGAGGCGGTGCTCCTCGTCGATGAGCGAGGTGATGCGGTCCTGGATCGAGGGGTCGTCAGCCATGTCGTCACCTTGGCACGGCGCGACGGCGCCGTCGAGGTCTAGCATGTGGACAGTGACCACATTCGCGCTCGTCCCCGGCGCCGGCGGGGCCGCCTGGTACTGGCACCGCGTCGTGCCGCTCCTCGAGCAGGCCGGCCACGAGGCCCTGGCCATCGACCTTCCCGGCGATGATCCGGCCGCCGGCCTGGGGGAGTATGCCGCCCTCGTCCTCGACGCGGTCGCCTGCCGTGGCGACGTGGTGGTCGTCGGGCAGTCGATGGGCGGGTTCACGGCGCCCATCGTCGCCGCGCGTCGCCCTGTCGCCGGACTCGTGCTGCTCAACGCGATGGTGCCGTTGCCGGGGGAGACGGCCGGCGCCTGGTGGGAGGCTGTCGGAGCCGAAGGGGCGCGGGTCGCGGCGGCCCGGGCCGGTGGCTACGACGAAGAGTTCGACCTCGGCACGTACTTCCTCCACGACGTGGACCCGGTCGTCGCCGCAGGTGGGGCGCAGCACGAGCGTCCCGAGGTCGAGCGCGCCTTCGAGACGCCGTGCGACATCGAGGCGTGGCCCGACGTCCCGACTCGCGTCGTCGCTGGTGCCGACGACCGCTTCTTCCCGCTCGAGCTGCAACGTCGCGTGGCCCGCGACCGACTCGGCCTCGAGGTCGACGTCCTGCCCGGTGGTCACCTCGCCGCCCTCTCGCGGCCGGCCGAGGTGGCGGCCTACCTGTTGTCCACGCCCTGAGCGCTCGTGGTCGGCGACGATGGCCCTTCATCAAAACCCGTGACGAGGCTGTTGACGCATGCCGATATCGGAATATGATGGCTTCATGGCACGTGCAGCGACGACGTCGGACGTCTTCAACGCGGTGGCCGAGCCGCAGCGCCGGGAGATCCTGGTGCTCCTTCGCGGGGGCGAGCGGCCGGTGACCGAGCTGGCGCAAGAGCTGGGGATCACCCAGCCGGGGGCATCCAAGCACCTGCGGGTGCTCCGTGAGGTCGGGCTGGTGCGGGATCGCAAGGCCGGCAAGCAGCGGCTGTACTGCCTCGACGCCCGCGGGCTGCGACCGGTTCACGAGTGGACCGGCGGGTTCGAGCGGTTCTGGAACGAGAGCTTCGACCGGCTGGACGAGTACGTGCAGGACCTCGAGCAGGCACGACAGGAGGAGTGACCGATGGCAGCGACAGGACGCGACACGCATACGCAGTCGGCGACGACCGACCGGGAGATCGTCATCTCACGGCTCATCAGCGCCCCGCGGGAGCTGGTGTTCGAGGCGTTCACCGAGGTGCGGCACCTGTCGCGATGGTGGGGGCCGGAAGGGTTCACCACCACCACGCGGGCGTTCGAGTTCCGGGTCGGCGGGGAGTGGGACTTCGTGATGCACGGACCGGACGGGACGGACTACCAGGAGTGGATCACCTGGACCGAGATCGACCCGCCGAAGCGGATCGCGTTGCTGCACGGCGAGTTTCGCGGCGACCCGAACGCCTTCGAGTCGGTCCTGAGGTTCGAACCAGACGGGGCGGCGACCCGGCTCGAGATGGGCACGGTGTTCCCCACCAGGGAGCTGCGCGACGAGGCGGTCGAGAAGTACCACGCGATCGAGGGCGGCCGGCAGACCCTGAACAACCTCGCTGCCTACGTCAGCGAGATCGTCCGGAGAGGGGCGGAGGGCTGATGGCGGGGAAGGTGTTCTTCAGCGTGTCGATGTCGCTGGACGGTTTCATCGCGCCCGAGTCGGCCGAGGAGCTGATGGGGCGGCAGTGGATGGAGCTGCAGCGGTGGGTCTTCCCGCAGCGGTTCTTCCGGGAGAACCTCAAGCTCGGCGGGGGCGGCGAGGAGGGGCGCGACAACGACATCCTGCGGGAGACGTTCGAGCGCACCGGGGCGAGCGTGATGGGCAAGCGCATGTTCGACGCCGGAGAGCAGGCGTGGCCGGAGGAAGCGCCGTTCCACACGCCGGTCTTCGTCGTGACGCACGAGGAACGGGACCCGTGGAAGCGTCCGGGGACCACCTTCCACTTCGTCAACGACGGCATCGAGTCCTCGCTCGACCAAGCCCGTGAGGCGGCCGGCGACCGGGACGTCCGCATCGCCGGCGGCGGCGCGACGATCCTGGAGTACGTCAACGCCGGCCTGGTCGACGAGTTCTCGATCGCGCTCTCGCCGGTGCTGTTCGGCTCCGGGATCCGGCTGTTCGAGGGCGTCGACGCGGGCCGCGTGGCCCTGGAGCCGATTCGGGCGGAGCCGACGGAGCGGGTGACCCACCTGACCTACGCAGTCCGGCAACGGTGACTGCCATCGACAAGTCGGTGTCGAGCGACCCCAACCCGCTGGCCATCCGCGGCGTCTCAGTAGCAAGGACGGAGACACCGTCCGGAGTCCTCTGGGAGACCGCCATGAAGATCACCTATCCCTGCATCGCCCTGCTGACCTCCGGCGCCGTTCTGGCGGCCCCGGCCGTGGCCGCCGGGTCGGCGCCCGCCTCGGCGGCCACGTCCCCGGTCACCACCGCGGCACAGGCCAGCACCACGGACCCCGTGCTCCACGCCGACCAGCTCGTCCGGGCCTGGGGTCGCGGTGACCGGGCCGGGGCTGCCGCTCTCGCAACCCCATCGGTCGTCGCAGCCCTCTTCGACTACTCCACCCCCGGAGGCGTGAGCTGGCGACGGATCGAGTGGCAGGGCGCCGCCGGCACCATCTACGTCACGTACCACGACGACGCCCGGGGCGGCACGGTCACGCTCGCCGTCAGCGACGTGCTGCTCAGTCAGGGAGTCGAGCAGGCGGCATACGACGTGCGGTTCTCGCAGGCACGTCCCATCGGGCCGGTGGGCTACGCCGACCAGCTGGTGCGGGCCTGGGGCCGTGGCGACCACGCCGCGGTGCAGCGCTACGCGACGACGATGGTGGCCAGTGCCCTCTGGCGCCACGCCGACCCGGGCGGTGGCCACTGGCGGCGGATCTTCGCCCAGGGCGCGGCCGGAACCACGTACGTCACCTACCACGACGATGCGAACGGAGGCACCCTGACGCTTGCCGTCGGCAACGCCGCGGAGCAGGACGGCCAGCTGCACGCCGTCTACGACGCGCGGTTCGGTCGCTGACGCCGACGAGTCGGCACGGAGAACCAACCGGTGCCCGTGCTGCGGCGTCACAATGGCGTGTCACAGCAGACGAGAGCCGTGAGGCTCGATCCTCGGGAGGCCGCGATGCGCGATCCGCGCGCCTCCCGCGAGGCCGGCGCCCACGAGCCGGACGCCAACGAGACCGATGCCAACGTGAGCGAGCTCTTCGACGCCCACTACGGCAGGCTCGCCGGCTGGACCGCACGCCTCGTCGGTGACACCGAGCTCGGGCACGACTTCGCGACGGAGGCCTTCGCGCGGCTCGTGCGCGACGGCGGCACCGTCCACGAGCCGCGGGCATGGCTCTACACCGTCACGGCCAACCTCGTGAGGGACCACTGGCGCAAGCGCTCCCGGGAGGGAGCCGCCTACGGCCGGCTCGGGGCGCCGTCGGGGAGCATCGACCGAGACTCCGCGACCGTGCTGACCGTCCGCGAGGTCGTCCTGGCCCTGCCCGACGCGTTGCGACTGCCCGTGATCCTGCACTACTACGCCGACCTGCCCGTGGCCGCGGTGGCCGAGCGGCTCGGGAAGTCAGAAGGGGCGATCAAGCGGGACCTGTTCGATGCGCGCCGCCGGATGGCGGCACAGCTGGAGGACGTGCGATGAGTGACGAGCCGCGGGGCGGCACCCCCCGAGACCCGGCGGGCACCCCCGCCGACCCGGACGCTGCCCTCGTGCGCGACTTCTTCGCCCGGGAGCGCACCGCCGCCCCGACCCTCGACGCCGACCCGGCGCGGTGGCAGGAGATCGTCGAGGCCTCGGCGCGGTCGCGACGCCCGTGGCTGCGGTATGCCGCCGGCGCCGCCGCCGCGGCCGTGGTGCTCGGGGCGGTCGGTGTGGCGACCTTGGGGCGGGGTGGCACAACGCCGGTGCCGGCCGGACCCGTCCTGTCGTCATCGGTCGTCGGGTCGCCCCCGCCGTCGCCTCGCCCAACCAGCTCCAGCCTGCCGACGCCGACCCCCTCGACGTCGACGCCGGTGTCACCGTCGCTGCCGCCGTCGCTGCCGCCGTCGGGGGCACCCGTGCCGGCATCGTTCGCCGTGCGCTCGCTCACCACCGGTGCGCCCGGCCACCTCTTCGCGCTCGGGACCGTCGCCTGCCCGGGCGGTCAGTGTCCTGCCCTGGCCGGATCGAGCGACAACGGCGCCAGCTGGAACCTCCGGCACACCTTCCCCGCCTCGACCGCCGCCCCGGGGTCGACCACCGGTCGCCTCGGCGGTGCGGGAACGCTGACCCAGGTGCGGTTCGCCAGCGCATCGGTCGGATGGGCCTTCGGCGGCGCCGCGATGCGCACCACCGACGGGGGTGCCACCTGGCAGGACTACCCGCACCCCGGTGGGGAGGTCATCGGCCTCGAGACCGACGGCACCGACGTCGTGCTGACGACGGCGCCGGGGTGCACGGACGGAACGTGCCACGGCGCCATCAGCGTCGTCCGGGCCCCTGTCACCGCCGCTTCGGCGACCGACGTCGCAGGCACGATCGACGGCGGCTCCGGCGTGCAGGATGCCCCGATCTCCTGGCAGGGCGGGCAGGCCTTCGTCTCGCCGGTCGTCGTGCCCGTCGCCGGGCGACCGGCCCCGACGCCTGTCGTCGTCGCGCCCGACGGCCTCCACCGCGCCGCACCCACCTCGTGCGGCACCGGGCAGACGGTCCGGCTGGTCACCGCAGCAGCCGGGACGACCCTCTTCACCGTGTGCCCTTCCGGCGGTGCCGCAGGACAGATCGGGTATGCCGTCCAGTCGAGCAGCGACGCCGGCGCCAGCTGGCGTCCGGTCCTGGGAGAGCCACTCCTGCTCGTCAACGCGGGCACGACCTCCTTCGCGGCCGCCGACGCGCGGACCCTTCTCGCCGTCTCCGGCGGGAGCCCCGACGTCCACGGCTCGATGAGCCTCAGCAGGGACGGAGGCGCCACCTGGCGCCAGCCGAGGTCGGCCCCGCCGCTGCCCGACCACGGGTGGGCGTGGGTCGGCGCCCCGGGCGGCGCGACGTTCTACGCCCTTTCCGGCGACGGATCAGGCGCCTACTGGAAGAGCATCGACCGAGGCGAGACCTGGTCCCAGGTGGTCGTAGCGGGTCACTGAACCTCGAAAGCCGTTGCCCTGCATCACGGCTCGGGCCATGATGCCTTCTCATGAAGGCAAGCCCGTGGCCCATCCGTCATGGGTCGCTCACGTTTCGCGAGGCCGGTCCTGCCGACATCGAGACTCTTCTGACCTTCCGAAATGAGCCTGGCGTCAACCGTTTCATGGTCCGCAATCACGTCGACCCCGTCATGTTCCGTCAAGAATGGCTCGAGGTTCCGGCCAGCGACACCGACTACTCGTGCATCGCTGACGAGGACGGGCAGGTCGTGGCCATGGGCTTCCTCGACGTCGTCGACGGCTACGGCCAGCCCGGTATGCCGAAGCGCACCGAAGGGGTCATCGGATACATCGTCGATCCTGCCGCCTCCGGCAGAGGGGTCGGGACTGCCCTGGCCCGAGCGCTCTTGGTTGCCGCGTTCGACGGGCTCGGCCTGCGGCGAGTCACGGCAGCCTGCAACGCCGACAACCGTGCCTCGGTCAGGGTCCTCGAGCGGGCCGGCATGCGCCGTGAGCAGCACGCCGTGGAGGCCCTTTGGCACACCGAGCTCGGGTGGGTCGACGAGTATCAGTACGCAGTCCTGGCACGCGAATGGCGTGGTCAGAAGATCCACTGCTGACACCTCGCGCGTCGGTGAGATTCTCGGACTCGCCGATCGAGTGAAGACGGAGGAACGGGGTGCATGATGGTCGGATGCCCACGTCGAGATGGAGCGTTCGCCGGTTCGTGGCCCTCGACATGCACGGAGCTGCCGGCACTCTGAGAAGGCGCCGGCTCATTCTGGCGGAGTTCGTCGTAGGGACCGCGTGCCTGATCCTGCTCGGGATCGTCTTGGCCGCGCACGGCGGCGGATGGTGGGGCGTGTGGCTGATCGGGTGCGGTCTCGGCTACGGAGCCCTTGCCGCGCAGGCGGTCACGTCTATCCCTCGACCAGGCTGGCCGCGGAGCTCGACGGGGCGGACATCGCCGCCGAGATCCGCCGGTACAGCGTGGCCCAGCTTCTGCTCCTCGTCCCGGGACTCATCGCGGCGGTCGCCGTGGCGCAGGCACGGCGCGGATGGCGCGACCGCGGCGACGCCGTCACGACGGTCAAGGGCACCAGGGCGCACTCCGACCCACGCTGACGCCAGGCGACCGGTGAGACAGGATCGAGCCGTGACAGGTCAACCTCTGCCGTATCCGGACCCTCCGCTGAGTGACGGGCGCATCGCCCTCAGGAGGTGGCGGGAGACCGACGTCGACTGCATCCGGCTCGCCGGGGCCGACGCCAGCATCTCGAGAGGCACGACCGTCCCGGCCGCCTTCACGCCCGCTGAGGGGCTGGCCTTCATCCATCGGCAGTGGACTCGAGGCGAGAGCCGCGAGGGTGTGTCGCAAGCCGTCTTTGGAGGTCGACGGCGACCATGCCATCGGGCTGGTCTGGGTGGCCGTGCGGCCACAACCGCACGTGGGCGGACTGGGGAACTGGATCGTCCCTGAGGCCCGCGGACGCGGGGCTGCAACGGCTGCAGTTCGCCTCGTCGCCCCCTGGGCGCTCGAGGCGTTGGACCTCCGGCGTCTGGAGGCCTGGGTGGAGCCCGACAACGAGGCGTCCCAGCACGTCCTCCGCAGCGCCGGCTTCCAGCAGGAGGGGCGTCTCCGGAACTTCCTCACCCTCGACGGCGGATCGTCGGACGCGCTGGTGTTCTCAGTCATCTCCTCGTGAGTTGCTCCGGCGGCGCACCCCGAGGGTCGTCTCCCGCGCTTCGAGCGTCCACGCGACCTCGACGTCCTCGGCGGGGCCGTCGTCGCCGTCGATCCGGCGTGACAGCAGCTCGAGGGCGGCCCGGGCCAGGCCGGTGAGGTCGGGAGAGATCGTCGTGACGGTCGGGTTGGCGTAGCGGGTCTCGGCGATGTCGTCGAACCCGACGATGGCGACCTCCTCCGGCACCCGCACGCCGGCCTCGACGCAGGCGCGCAGCGCCCCGATGGCCATGAGGTCGTTGAAGCAGAAGACGGCGTCAGGTGGCTCGGGCAGGTCGAGCAGCTGCTGCATCGCGGTGTGGCCGTCGGCGCGCTCGAAGTGCGGGACCCCGATGACGAGGTCGGTGTCGTAGGGCAGGCCGGCCGCCTTGAGGGCCTGGCGGTAGCCACGCAACCGCGCCGAGGCCGTGCCTTTGACGGACTCGCGGCCCACGGCGGCGATGCGTCGACGCCCTTGTGCGACAAGGTGTTCCGTCGCGGCGCGGGCAGCAGCGACCGAGTTGACGGCGATGTGGTCGAAGCCGGTCGGAACCGGGCGCTCCCCGAGGAGCACCATGGGCAGGCTGTCTGCACGTCTGCTGATCTCGTCGGCGGACAGGGCGAGCGGCGAGAAGATGACGCCGTCGATGACGTGCGAGCGCATGCCTTCGAGGACGACCCGCTCGGCGTCGGCGTCACCGCCGGTCACGTCGAGCAGGACGATGAAGCCGAGAGCGGCCGCCTCCTCGGTGATCCGGGCCGCGAGCTCGGCGAAGTAGGGGGAGTCCATCGCCGGCACGGCCAGGGCGAGAAAGCCGGCCCGTCCGTGCTTGAGGCTGCGGGCGGAGAGGTTCGGTCGGTAGTGGAGCTCGGCCATCGCGGCCTCGACACGTTCGCGCGTGCTCGCCTTGACGTGGGGATGGTGGTTGAGGACGTTGGAGGCCGTCTTGACCGACACTCCTGCCCGTTCTGCCACGTCCCTGAGCCGCGCCGCCAACCGTGCCTCCGTCCGTTCCCGCTCCTCGACCGCCTCGTCCGAGCAACAGGCTAGCGCCCGGCGGCGCCGCCCGTTCTGACCGCGGGCAGGCTCTGGACAGTTTTCGGTAACCGTTGCAATCCACGTCGAGCCGGACGACATCCGCGTCTGGTGCCTCGGCAACGAGATGGACGGCCCCTGGCAGATGGGCCACAAGGCCGCCGAGGAGTATGCCCGGGTCGCCGAGGAGACCGCCCGCGCCATGCGCCGCGTCGACGACACGCTCGAGCTCGTCGCGTGCGGGTCGTCCAACCGCCGCATGCCGGCCACGTCGCCGCCGTCAGGGGGGCCGACAAGCGGATCATGGTCTCCTTCGACGAGTGGAACGTGTGCTTCCAGGACCGCTTCCACGGCGAGAGCTCGCTCGAGATCCGTGAGGCCCGCGAGCTCATCGAGGACGTCTACGACGTGACCGACGCCGTCGTCGTGGGCAGCCTTCTCATCACCCTCCTGCAGCACACGGACCGTGTCTCGATGGCGTGCCAGGCGCAGTTCGTCAACGTCATCGCGCCCATCGCCACCGCGCCGGAGGCGCGTCGTGGAGGCAGACGATCTTCCACCCCTTCGCGCTCACGGCGAAGTATGCCCGTGGCACCGTGCTGCGCCCTGCCGTCGCCTGCGACACGGTGGAGACCACGGCCTTCGGGCCCGTCGACCAGGTCGTCGTCACCGCGACGCACGACCCCGAGACCGGTGACCTCGCCGTCTTCGTCGTCAACCGGAGCCGCACCGAGCCGGCCGAGCTGGCGCTCGACGTCGCGGCGGTCGTGGAGGGCGCCCCCACGGCATACGCCCTCGTCGAGCACCTCCAGCTGCACGACGACGACACCTCGACGACCAACACCGAGGCACAGCCCGACCGAGTCGTCCCACGTCCGGGGGACGCGACGGTCGACGGCGCCGACGGCACCACCCTCGCGGCAACCCTGCGGCCCACCCCATGGCACTGCATCGGCCTCACCGAAGGGACCGTTCAGTGACCAACTCCACGCGGCGCCTGGCCCCGGTCACGTCTGGGCGGAGGCGAGCACCTTCCCCGTGCCGGTCCGCACCTCGAGGGTCTGGATCTCGTTGGGGCTCAACGCCGTTGCCCCGGTGACGCGGGAGTATCCGGCTGCCGTCGCGCGCCAGGAGGCGGCGGTCGTGGCCTTGCCCTTCGCGTCGATGACCCAGAGGGCGAGCTCGCCGTTGGTCGGCATGTCCTCGCAGTCGATGTCGAGCTGGGTGCCCCAGCCGCGCTTCACGAGCGCGACGTCGATCCGGACCGAGCTGCCGGGGACCGCCGCCACCGCCACGTGCGCCGCTGCCGGGGTTGCCGACGCCGCCGGCGCCGGCGTGGTCGTCGCGACGAGCGACGGGCCGAGCCACGCGCCCCCGGCGAAGAAGATCACCGCTGCCGCAGCCGCAAGGGCCGTGAGCCAGGCTCGCCGGAGGCGACGACGTCGCGCGACCTCGCCGAGCAGCGTCGTGACGCGCGCGTCGCCCTGCTCGGTCGAGAGGGCTTCCGGCGCGGCTGCGGGACCATGGGCCAGGTGCGGACCGCCCTCCGGTCCGGCCAGGTCGAGCAGACGGGGCAGCCCGGAGACCTGGCCGAGCTCCGCCTGGCACGGTCCGCACGTGCGCAGGTGCTCGCTGTAGGTGCGGTGGTCCTCGTCTGACAGGCCACCGAGGACGTACGCGCCGAGCAGGACGTGCACGTCGTCCGATCCGGGGTTCATCGGTTCACTCCCATCTCGTCGAGGATGACGCGCAGGTTGCGCACGGCGTAGTAGGCGCGAGACTTCACGGTGCCCTGCGGCACCCCGACCCGCTCCGAGGTCTCGGCGACGCTGAGCCGTTCGTAGTAGAGGTAGCGCACGATCTCACGGTGGTTGGCCTGCAGCCGGCCCAGGGCCTCCTCGACGAGCACCTGGTCCAGCGCCCGGTCGAGCGCGGAGTCCTGCTGGGCGACGTCGACGAGCTGGGCCTGCTGCGGACGGCGACCAGCCGCGCGGTACTGGTCGACGATGAGGTGGCGGGCGGTCGTGATGAGGTAGGCGCGGAGGTTCTCGGCCTCGGGCGCCTGCTTCCAGACGCGCAGGATGACCTCCTGGACGATGTCGTCGACGCGGTTGGCATCGCTCGTCGCGCGCCACACGACGCGCCGCAGCATCGGCCCGTGCTCGCGGTAGATCTCCGCGACCGCATCGTCGTCGAGCGGCATGCCGCCGCCACCTCCTCACTCGTGCTCCCAGAACCGGAGACGCCTGCGAGCCGACTCCGGTTCAGCGGTCAACTCCCTGCACCGTCTCACGACGTCGCCGGGTCCGTATGCCGTCTGCGCGGGTCCCGCCTACCGTGGGGGCCATGTGCCCTGCCGCCATGCCGAACCCGGCCCAGCACCCCGTCACGGGAGGCCTCTTCCTGTCACCGGTCCCCGCCGGCACCGGATGGCCCGGTGACCCGGCCTCGGCCGAGACGCCCGTGGCGGCCACCCCCGCGCAGGTGCGCCGGCTCGCGAAGGCGGCGGACGGCATACGCGAGCTCGATGCCCGTGTCAGCGTCTGCCGCGCGTGCCCGCGGCTCGTGGAGTGGCGTGAGTCGGTCGCGACCCGGGGACGCCGCGCGGCGTTCGCCGACCAGCCCTACTGGGGACGTCCGGGGCCGTCGTTCGGCGACCCCGATGCGGAGGTGCTCATCGTCGGTCTGGCGCCGGCAGCCAACGGCACCAACCGAACCGGGCGCATGTTCACCGGCGACCGCTCCGGCGACTGGTTGTATGCCGCCCTCCACCGCGGGGGGTATGCCAGCCAGCCGACGTCGGTCGCGTCGGGTGACGGCCTCGTGCTGACGGGACTGCGCATCGTCGCGACCGTCCGGTGCGCGCCACCGGCCAACAAGCCGACGACCGAGGAGAAGGCGACGTGCGCGCCGTGGCTCGACCGAGACCTCGAGCTGTCGGAGCCGCGCCTGCGCTCGATGCTCGCGCTCGGTTCGATCGCCTGGGATGCGGCGCTGGGAGCAGCTCGCCGTCGCGGGTGGCTCGTGCCACGGCCCAAGCCGAAGTTCGGCCACGGGGCCGAGGCCGTACTGAGGACGGCGGCCGGCCACCCGGTGCGGCTTGTCGGCAGCTACCACGTCAGCCAGCAGAACACCTTCACAGGCAAGCTCACCGAGGCGATGCTCGACGAGGTCATCGCGCGCCTCTGAGCGCGGCCGTGGCAGGATCACGGCCCGTGACAGAAACGACGCGCTTCCGCTCGGTCGTCGGCGAGGCCGACGCGGCCCTCGACCAGCGACTGTCCGACGAGCTCGACGCCGTCAACGCCGCAGCGACTGCGGGCACGCCCGCGGCGCGTGAGCTGACCGTCCGTCTCGTCGACGAGTCCGGCGAGCTGGCGGCGGGGGTCAGCGGGTGGACGTGGGGCGTCGCCGCCGGCATCGGCATGACATGGGTCCGGGAGGACGCCCGGGGGACGGGCCTGGGGGAGCGGCTGCTCGCCGACTTCGAGCGGGAGGCCCGGGCTCGGGGCTGCACCCACGTCTTCGTCACCTCGTTCACCTTCCAGGCACCGGGCTTCTACGAGAAGCAGGGCTATCGCGAGATCTTCCGCTGGGACGGAGTCCCGACGCCGGACGCAGCGGACGTGCACTTCCGCAAGGAGCTGTAACCGTAGCGGTTGAGTAGGGACGCTGATGCGGGACCGGTCACGGTGGGCAAGGGTGGCGCCGTGGCACCACGCAGCGTTCGGCCGTACCTCCTCGCCCTTGGCGTCCTCTGGCTCCTTCCGGCACTCCTCGTGCTCGTGCTGCACCTGGCGCTCCCGGACCACAACGCCGCCGGCGGGTGCAGCGGCATCGGTTTCGGCTGCTCCCTGCCGCCCTCGGAGGCGGTGGTGCTCCTCGGCCTCATGGCGGCCGGTCCGCTGATCCTCCTGGGGCTGGTCGTGTGCGTCGTCATCTCGGTCGTGCGCGCCCGGCGTGACCCGCGCGCGGCAGCGAGCGAGGCGCCTGGGATGACGGACAGCACCGAAGCCGACGCATCCGAGGGCTGACTCCGGCGGAGCCCGCTGTCAGAGGAGAACCAACGGGTCGTACCCGAGGACGGCGAACATTCCCGCAGCTGCGACGACCCCGGTGACCACGGCGATCGGGAAGGCCTCCAGCACGGGCGACCACGCGGCGGCTCGGGTCCGCAACGCCAGTCGCGACAGCACCACCGCGCCGACGACGTTGATGCCGATGCCGACTGCCAGCGCGAGCTCGTAGCGGCCGACGACCGGGTCGTCGACGGATCCGACACCGAGCACGCGGGTGAAGCCATAGGTGAGGGCATGCACGGCGAGCAGCGCGAACGCCAGGCCGGCCAGGAAGACCGTCGTCAGGACGCCGATGGCCAGCTACCGCGACCTCTGCGCGCGGTCAGAGGTCGATGTCGTAGCCGAGGAGCTCGGGGCAGGGGGCGAACGAGCTGTGGCTGCGTTCCCCCGTCGGGCGCCACCCCCGCTTCTCGTAGAAGCGGCGGCCGCGGCCGTTGGCGGTGAAGACGCGGAGCCGGGCCCGCCCGACGTCCCGCTGACGCAGGTGGTCGAGGACGGCGTCGTGGGCGAGCGTCGCCAGGCCCGTGCCCCAGTGCTCGACGGCGATGCCGAAGTGCAGGAACTCGTCGCCACGCGTGGCGGCGAAGCCCGCGACGGCTCCGTCACGCAGGATGACGAAGCAGTCGGTCCCGGGGAGGTCGATCTCGCGCAGCCAGCGTTCGGCGATGGCATCCCGCGGGAACGGGTGCTGGTCCTGCGGGAAGACCGCGGCCAACCCGAGGACCGCCCCCGGCTCCTGGGACCTCGACGACCGCCTCCACGTCTGCCGCGGTCATCGCCCTGAGAAGGCTCGGATCGACCCCTGTCACGTGGGGAGTATGACCCAGGCGTGGTCAGGTCGGGGTGAAGTCGACGAGGTGCAGGTGCAGGGGGCCGCCGGTGGGGGCGGGATAGCGCCGGCCGAGACGGGGTCGTGGCCTGCGACGGTCTGACGCTTCAGTTTGGTCGGGGTCGTCGGCCGGGTTCGGGCGTGCTGGTCGGGGTGGGCCGATGTGCAGGCCGGCGTGGGTGGTGAACACCAACCCGTCGGGGCGGGTGGGGTCGCCGGTGATGGTGAACTCGCCGCGGTGGTGACCGTCGTGGTGGAAGGTGCACAGCGCCAGCAGGTTGGTGTCGTCGGTGGGTCCACCGTCTCGCCAGTGGATTCGGTGGTGGATCTCGAGGTGTCGGGTGGAGCCGCAGCCGGGGAAGCGGCAGCCCCGGTCCCGGTCGAGGATCAGGACGCGGGTGCGGTGCGGGACGACGCGTTGGGTGCGGCCGACGTTGACCGGGCGCCCGTCGGTCTCCCACACGGGGGTGAGGGTCCCGTCGCAGGTGAGCTGGTTGGCGATGTGCTGGGGGAGGCGGGGTCGACCGGTCAGCCAGCCGCCGTCGGTGTCGAGGTGGACCTGCACTCGGTAGCGCGCCCTACGCGCGGCACCACCCGAGTCGCTCGAGCCTGCTGCGTCGAGGGATCGGGTGGCCATCAGGTGAAGGGCGTCAGCCCAGGTGACGCGCGGGCGGCCACCGTCGGTGACGCACCGGGTCGGGTCGATGACGTCACCGTCCATTGCCCGCTTCTGCTCGTCACTCACGCCGTCACCGTCAGGGCTGAGGGTGTGGAAGAGATGGTCCTTCGCCTCGGCGAGGGCTGCCTCGACGAGGGCGCCGACCTCGGCCGGCGCGTCATAGTGCAACCGGAACCTGCCGTCGGCGTCGACGCCCATGCTCAGGTGGGCCGGTGGGGCCGGCTCCGGTTGCTGGTCGTCGACGCCGCGGTCCTGCCCGTCAGGAACGAGCTCACCGGGTCGGACACCGTCCTCGTCGTCGACGCTGTCGGGTTGGAGGGTGAAGGCATAGCGGCTGACCGAGCGCTGTAGCTGCGTCACGGTCGCGTGCTGGGCGAACTCGGCGACGGTCGCATCGAATTCGGCTGGAGTGTGCCGGGCGACGACCGCGGCCTGGTCCAGGCTGATCCGGCCCTCCCGCAGCGCTGCAGCAGTGGCGGGAAGCTCCCCGGCACGACGGCCCACCAGGATCATCGCGGCAGCCTGACCCCGTGACAGTCCGGCGCGGAGCATCAGCCAGTGCTCTGGTGAACGCAGCCCCGCCGCCTGCCACGATCCGTCAGCGAGGACGGTGGCGACGAAGTCCACGAGCCGGGCGTGCGCATCGTGCAGATCGGCGGCCAGGGACGCGACGTGGTCCCAGTCCTGCTCGATCCGCTCCGCGCTCTGGCTCATACCCCAATAGTACAGGTGTTCGACTAGTCAGATCAAGAGATATCCCCACGGAATCACTTGCAGCACAATGTTTTTCGCCAAATCCGGGCCCTCAACGATACGCGCGGGCCTGCAGCTCGAACAGCTCGGCGTACGCCCCTCCCGCGGTCATCAGCTCGTCGTGCGTGCCGTCCTCCGCGACTCGCCCGTCGACGAGGTGGATGACGCGGTCGGCCGCCCGCACCGTCGACATGCGATGGCTGACGATCACCGTGATCCCACCGGTGCGGGCGCTGACGTCCCGCGCCCGATCGACGTAGCCGCCGAGGATCACGTCTTCGGCCTGGGCATCGAGAGCCGACGATGGCTCGTCGAGCAGCATCAGCAGTGGGGCGTCACGGAGCATCCCTCGGGCGATCGCGAGCCGCTGCCACTGGCCGCCGGAGAGCTCGGTGCCGCCGGCGAACTGTCTGCCCAGCTGGGTGTCGACGCGGCGCGCGAGCCCGTCCACCAACCGGGTCGCGTCCGCCCGCTCGAGGGCAGCCGCCACCCGGTCGGGGCTCGCGTGGGCGAGGTCGCCCATCGACACGGCCTCGTGCAGCGGCACGTGCGGGGTGGCGTGGTCCTGGAAGACGGCACCGAGCCGCGCGTGCCAGGCGGCGTGCGGGATGTCGCCAAGCGGCTGACCATCGACGAGGATCGCGCCCGTCGTCGGGTCGTGCAGGCGCGCGAGCAGCGAGACCAGTGTGGACTTGCCAGCCCCGTTCTCCCCCACGAGCGCCACGGTCGTGCCGCGCTCGAGCACGAGGTCGATCCCCGAGAGGCTCGGCTCCGTCGCTCCCGGATAGGTGAACGACACGTCCCGCAGCTCGATGCCCTGCCCGAGTCGGGCGGGCACGGAGCCGGACGGCGTGACGAACCCAGCGGCATACTGCTCCACCTCGTCGAGACGCGCGATGTGCTGGGACGTCTGCACGGCATACGCGACGAGGCCCTGCAGCATGCCGACCATGCTCTCGACCTGTGGCACGAGGAGGACGAGCACGACGAGCGATCCGACGCCGACCGACCCGGCCCGCACCAGCGTGAAGACCCCGAGCAGGCTTACCGCGAGCACCGCGATCCACATGAGTCGAGCGAGCACTGCGAGCGTACGCGTGCGGCGGGCCGCCCCTGCCACGGCCGCGAGCCGCTGGTCGAGGGCAGCGTCCTGGGCTTCGAGGAGGGCCGCCGGCGCACCGCTGCACCGCACCTCGATCCCGGTGCCGGGGTCACGTGCGATGTCGAGGAGGCGATCGGCGACCCGGATCGTCTGGGCGTTGTCACGCTCTGCGTCCATGCGCGCCCGGAAGACGCGACCCGACGCCCAGGCGGGGAAGAGAGCAGCCGGGATGAGCAGGGTCAGCCACCAGGCGATAGACGCCAGAACGCCCGCCAGGGTGACGGTCCCGATGATCGCCGAGACGTCGGTCGACAGGCGGAGCCCGGCGTTGCCGAGCTGCCTGGCGTGGCGCCGGACCAGGGCCACCCGGTCGGCCATCTCCGGCATCTCGTGGTGGGCGATGGTGGGTATGCCGGCGATGACGCGCAGCACGTGGTGGTGGGCATAGCGTTCCCCGAGGTCCTCGACGAAGAACCACACGAGCGGCCACGATACCGACTGCAGGACCGCGACGACGATCCCCGCACCCACGAGCCAGAGGCCGCTGGCCACGCGATCGGCATCGCCCGCTCCGAGGCCGTCGACGACACGGCCCACTCCGAGCGTCGCGAGCGGGGCGAGCACGGCCGCCGCAACCGAGATGGCGAGCCCGACGGCCGCGAGCCAGGGTGCGGCGGCCAGCCCGAGCACGAGCCAGAGGTGCACCCGACGGAGCAGCGTGCTCATAAGCCCTCCGCGGCGAGCAGTCGTGACGACTGGAGGGTGAAGAGTCGCGCGTACGTGGCGCCCGCGCCCATCAGCTCGTCGTGCGAGCCGTCCTCCGTGATGCGCCCGTCCTCGAGCACGAGGATCCGGGGGATGGGCCGCAACACCGAGAAGCGGTGCGACACCACGAGCGACGTGATGCCGGAGGTCAGGGCGAGCTGCCGCTCGACGAGGTGGGCCTCGGACCGCGCGTCCAGCGCGGCTGCCGGCTCGTCGAGCACCATCATCCCTGCGCCCCGGGCGACGCCGAACGTCGCTCGTGCCAGCGCGATCCGCTGCCACTGCCCGCCGCTGACGTCCTGCCCGCCGGGGTAGGTGGCGTCGAGCACGGTGTCCCAGCCCGAGGTGAGGTCGGCGATGACGTCGGTGGCACCGGAGCGGTTGCCGGTCGACTCGAGGTCGATGGCGTCGGCCGCGGTCCACCGACGGCCGGCCCCGAGGGTCACGTTGTCGCGAGCGGTGAGCGGGTAGCGGCAGAACTCCTGCGTCAGCACGGCGACCCGCCGCTGCCACTGCACCACCTCGGCGTCGGTCATCGATGCGAGGTCGACACCGTCGACGAGCACTCGACCCCGGTCGGGGCGCGTGGTCCCGGTGACGAGCCGGATGAGCGTCGACTTGCCGGCACCGTTGACCCCGACGAGGCCGACGTTCTCGCCTGCTTCGATGCGCAGCGAGAGGCCGTCCAGCACGGGGACGTCTCGGCCGGCATACGTGAAGGTGACGTCGTGGAGCTCGACCATGGGCGGGCGCCCGCGCCGTGTGCTGGGTGCGCCAACGACTGCCCGAGAGGGTGGTTCGGGCAGCGGCCGGCCGTAGAGGCGCTCCGTCTCCACGAGGTCGGACAGCACGGCTGCGCCGCGGACGAAGAGCGGAAGGCCGCCGATCTCGACCTGGGCGAGGAGCAGCACGAGCGGAATCGCGGTTGCGACGGCGCCGACAGCGACCTCGTCGCCGAGAGCGCCGTCGACGACGTGGACGACCACGCCGACGGCGATCGCGGCGCGGGCTCCGTCGAGCAGCAGGGTCCAGGCGGAGTTGTGGATGCGCTTGCGCCAGAAGGGCTTCCACGACAGTTCCATCCGGTGCCAGTAGCGGCGACCGAGCCAGTCGGCCAGGCCGAAGACCCGGACCTCCTTCGGCGCAAGTCCGGTGGCGAAGGCGAAGGCGTACTCCGCGTGCCGCTGGTCCTCGGTGGCCCCGACCCACTGGTCGAGCTCACGACGCATGAGCACCGCGCGCACGACTGCCACGGCCACGGCTGCAGCGAGGAGCAGCAGGGCGCTCGGCCATCCGACGACGGCGCCGACCGAGACCGTCGCCCCGACGAGGGTCAGCACGCCCGTGACGGCGATGCCGCCCTGCATGAGGCCCTGGTTGATCTCCCAGAGGCGCGAACGGACCCGCTGTGCGCGATCGAGGAAGTCGGGGTCCTCGAGGTGCTCGATCCCAGCGGGTGCGACGAAGAGGCGGGCGAGACGTACCAGCACGTCCTTCTCCGTGCGCAGGCTGAGGTCCTGGAAGACCGGCTCCTGCGCACCCGAGATGACGACCTGTGCCGCCAGCACCGCGACGAGGGCGCCGAACTCGAGACCGATGGTGCCGAGCGGACCACCGGCCGCCGCTGCCGGGAGGTCGTCGACGAGACCCCCGACGAGCCAGGGCACACCGATGGCGACGCCCGCGACGAAGAGCGCGTTGACGACGACGAGCACCACCCCGAGCGGATGCACGCGGAACTGGTGGCGGATGAGTCCGAGCACGGGTTCCCCTGTCGTCGTGGACGCTGACCCACCTCTGGTCTACCCGACCGCGGCAGGACGCGCATCCGGATATCGCATCGGTTAGCGTGGATCGCATGACGGGCCAGCCGTACTGGGAGAGCCCAGTGGAGAAGCAGATCCGCGAGGCGCAGGAGCGCGGGGACTTCGACAACCTGCCTGGTGCCGGCAAGCCCCTCGACCTCAGCGACTCCGGCGACCCTGACTGGTGGGTGAAGCGCTTCGCTGCGCGCGAGAACCTCGACCTCGGCGGTGCGCTCCCTGGAGCGCTCGCGCTCCGCAAGGAGGCGTCGGGCTACCCCGAGTCCCTCGCCGACGTCCGCACCGAGGCGCAGGTGCGCGAGATCATCGAGGACTACAACAAGCGCGTCCTCGCCGACCGGCTGCGCCCGGCCGTCGGCAACCTGCCGCCGCTCATCGCCAAGACCCTCGACGTCGACGAGATGGTCGAGCGTTGGCGACCGCTGCGCGCCGAGCTCGAGGAGGAGCACCGCCGGGCGCGGGAGGAGCGAGCCGCCGCTCGCGCCGCCGAGCTCGACACGCAGGGCCCGTGGTGGCGCCGGCTGTTCGGCCGGAGCTGACAGCGGCTCAGCGCTGCTCGCGGTCCTCGTGGGCGACGAACTGCACCAGGTCGGCCACCGAGGCGACGATGCGGCTCGGCCGGTAGGGGAAGTGCTCGACCTGCTCGCGGCTTGTCGAGCCGGTCAGCACGAGGACGGTGCGCAGGCCGGCCTCGAGTCCGCTGATGATGTCGGTGTCCATGCGGTCGCCGACCATGATCGTCGTCTCGGAGTGCGCGTCGAGCCGGTTGAGGGCGCTGCGCATCATGAGCGGGTTCGGCTTGCCGATGTAGTAGGGCTGCCGGCCGGTTGCCGTCGAGATCAGGGCCGCGACCGAGCCGGTGGCCGGCAGCGTGCCTGCAGGGCTGGGGCCGCTCGGGTCGGGGTTCGTCGCGATGAAGCGGGCACCCCTCTCGATCAGGCGGATCGCGCGGGTGATCGCCTCGAACGAGTAGGTGCGGGTCTCACCGAGCACGACGTAGTCGGGGTCGCGGTCGGTCATGACGTAGCCGACGTCGTGCATCGCCGTCGTCAGGCCGGCCTCGCCGACGACGTAGGCCGAACCCCCGGGCCGCTGTTCGGCGAGGAACTGCGCCGTCGCGAGCGCGGAGGTCCAGATCGCCTTCTCCGGCACGTCGATGCCGCTCATGAGCAGGCGGGCCCGCAGGTCGCGCGGCGTGAAGATCGAGTTGTTCGTCAGGACGAGGAAGGACCTGCCGGACTGCTCCAGCGCCGTGATGAACTCGGCGGCGCCCGGGATCGCGTCCTCCTCGTGGACGAGGACGCCGTCCATGTCGGTGAGCCAGGTCTCGACGGGCCGGTGATCGGTCATGGACCCATTGTGGTGGGCCGGGCTACTTTCGGTGGATGGGACTCGTCCAGATCGCCCAGCACGCCGACGACCTCGGCCGGGCCACCGCCTTCTACCGCGACCTCCTTGGCGCGGAGCCGCTCGCGACCTACGACCCGCCGGGTCTCGTCTTCTTCGACCTCGACGGCGTGCGACTGCTCCTCGACGCCGGCGCACCCAGCGCCCTGCACTACCTGCAGGTCGACGACCTCGAGGCCACGGTGGCCCGGCTGCGCACGGCCGGGGTCGAGGTGCGCAGCGAGCCGCACGTCATCTTCGGTCACGACGACGACACGCTCGGCCCGGCGGGCACCGACGAGTGGATGGCCTTCGTCGTCGACTCCGAGGGCAACCTCGTCGGCCTCGTCGAGCAGCGCCCGCGCGCCTGATCGCCGAGACCGTCCGGCGACCTGTCGATTTCGCGGGACCGCGTTCGTGTAGAGGGTGGAGGTGCACGGAGGGTGCACCCGGGACCGGCCGGCAGCGCCGGCAGGAGGAGATCACCGTGAAGACCTATCTCATCAGCCTCTTCTCGCCCGACGGGCCGCCGCCCGAGGACCTCGACCTCACGCGGGTCATGGCCGACCTCGAGGTCGTCAACGCCGACATCCGCGCCGCCGGCGGCTGGGTGTTCGCCGGTGGGCTCGCCGACCAGGGCAGCGCGACGACGATCCGCACGTCCGGCGGGGTCACCGACGCCGTGCTCACCGACGGACCGTTCGTCGAGGCGAAGGAGCACCTCGGGGGCCTGTCCATCGTGCGCTCGGGCGACTACGACGTCGTCCTCGGCTGGGCCGAGCGCATCGCCAAGGCGACCGGCCTGCCGGTCGAGGTGCGCCCGTTCCAGGGCGAGGACGAGCCCGGCCAGGCGCCGACCGACCGCTGACGGCACCCTGCGCCATGGCTGTCACGAGTGCGGACATCGCCCGGGTCTTCCGTGCCGAGCACGGGCGGGCGGTGTCCGTGCTCATCCGGGCCCTCGGGGACATCGACCTCGCCGAGGACGCGGTGCAGGACGCGTTCACCGTGGCCGTCGAGCGGTGGCCCCGCGAGGGTATGCCGCCCGGCCCGGCCGGCTGGATCATCACGACCGCACGCCGCCGCGCCATCGACCGCCTCCGGCGCGAGTCCACCCGGGAGGCGCGCCAGGCCGAGGCCGCGGCGCTCCACGCGGTCGATCCCACTGACGGCCCGGACGAGGAGGGACCCGTGAAGGACGAAAGACTCCGCCTCGTCTTCACGTGCTGCCACCCCGCACTCTCGCGGGAGGCGCAGGTGGCGCTGACCCTGCGACTGCTGGGCGGCCTGACAACACCCGAGATCGCCCACGCGTTCCTCGTCCCGGAGGCGACGATGGCGCAGCGGATCGTCCGGGCCAAGAACAAGATCCGCACAGCTGGCATCCCGTACCGGGTGCCGCGTGACGAGGACCTCCCGGCCCGCGTCACACCGGTGCTCCGCGTCATCTACCTCATCTTCACGGAGGGGCACACGGCGACGGCGGGGGACGATCTCGGCCGTCCCGACCTCGCTGCCGAGGCGATCCGGCTCGGGCGCGTGCTCGTCGAGCTGATGCCCGACGAACCGGAGGCCGTCGGTCTCCTCGCGCTCATGCTCCTGACGGAGGGCCGCCGTCCGGCGCGCACCGACACCTCCGGCGAGCTCGTGCCGCTCGCCGACCAGGACCGCTCGCTGTGGAACGCGGCCATGATCGCCGAAGGCCACGCGCTCGTACGCCGGTGCCTGCGTCGGGACGCCCCCGGTCCCTACCAGCTCCAGGCCGCGATCAGCGCCGTCCACACCGACACCGCCGATGCCGCGGGCACCGACTGGTCCCAGGTCGTCGCCCTCTACGACCACCTGCTTCGCCTGGCACCGACGGACGTCGTCCGGCTCAACCGGGCCGTCGCCGTCGCCGAGCTCGACGGCCCGCAGGCGGCGCTCGGCCTGCTCGACGGTCTCGACCTCACGGCATACGCCCCGTTCCACGTGGTGCGAGCGGAGCTGCTGGGCCGGCTGGGACGACGCGGCGAGTCGGCGGCCGCGTGGGAGCGTGCGGCGCAGCTCAGCGACAACGCGCCGCAAGCGCGCCACCTGCGACGCCGGGCGGCGGCCGCCGCGGCGGAACGCAAGTGACCGGCGGTAACCTGCCGTCATGACGACGCCGCCGTCCATGACGCCTCTCGACCTCGCCTCCCGGTGGGGCGGGGTCAGCCGCACCGCCGACCTCGACGGTCCCGTCCAGTGGGTCGACTTCGGCGGCCCCGAGACCCCACCCGAGGAGGGACGTGAGCTGCCGCCCGTCGTCCTCGTCCACGGACTCGGTGGGTCGCACCTCAACTGGGTCGGCATCGCGCCCGCGCTCACCGAGCGTCGCCGGGTCGTCGCGCTCGACCTGCCGGGGTTCGGGCTGACCCCGGCGCTCGGCCGGGACACCAGCGTCAACCACAACGCCGCCCTGCTCAGCCGCTTCGTCCACGAGGTGCTCGGAGGTCCCGTGGTCCTCGTCGGCAACTCCATGGGCGGGATGGTGAGCCTGCTGCTCGCCGACCGTCGCCCCGAGCAGGTTGCGGGGCTCGCGCTCGTCGACCCGGCCCTGCCGAACCCCGGCGCCCGCCCCGACCCGCAGGTCGCCGCCACCTTCGCGATGTATGCCGTGCCGCGGGTCGGCGAGCTGGTGCTGACGCACTACAACACCCGCTTCAGCGACCGCCAGCGCGTGCTCGGCACCGTGGCGCTGTGCTTCGCCGACCCCTCCCGGGCCGACGAGGACGTCGTGGCGGCGGGCATCGAGCTCGCCGCCTGGCGACGCTCGCTCCCGGACCCCGAGGCCGAGTTCCTCGGCGCGGCCCGCTCACTCCTGCGGGTGCTGCGCGGGCGCCGGGAGTACGACCGGATCATGCGGGAGCTACGGGTGCCCGTCCTGCTCATCCACGGCACGCACGACCGGCTCGTGCCGATCTCCGCCGCGCGCCGGGCGGCACGGCTCAACCCGGCTTGGCGCACGGCCTACCTCGACGGGGTCGGTCACACGCCGCAGCTCGAGGCGCCCGAGGACGTGCTCGGGCACCTCGAGCCCTGGCTCGACTCGCTCGACTCGCTCGACTCGCTCGGCTGAGGGGCCGAAGGGTCAGGAGACGCCGTGCGAGACGCGGGCTGCGAGCTTCACGCCCCACTCGCGGGCCCGGTCGAGCTCGCCCTCGACGACGGGACCGGCCACGTCCTCGACCCAGAACGTCTCGCCGCGCTCGGCGCGGTCGAATCCGCGATGCCGCAGGGCCTTGGCCGCGGCGCTCGCCGCCGACCCGGGCAGCATCTTGACGTGCACGCGGGTGTCGAAGGTGACGACCGGGAGCCCCGGCCGCGGCGCGACCGTCGCGATCCACTCGCGAACGCCCTCGCGGGCAGGCGTGGCTCCCTTCGTCGCCGCGTCCTGACGGGTCTGCGGGCGCGTCATGCTGAACCCGTGGGTCGGGCCGCCGACGAGCAGCAGGCCCACGTCGTCGGCGATCGCGGTCGGCGCATCGTCGACGTGGACGACACGGACGTCGCCGTCCGCTCCGCCCTGACGCATCCCCTCCGCGACGGCCGAGGCGATCTGGTGGGTGTTGCCGAACATGGACTCGTGGACGATGAGGACGTTCATGGGTGGCTGCCTCTCCGCCATCCACGCTACGCGCGGCCGGAATGACTGATCCGGTTTCGTGACGCACGAGACCCGCGGCGGCACAATGGGTTTCGCCGGCGTCGAGCGACGCTGCCAACGACGAGGAGGGCACGTGGACGCCAAGGACTGGGACGAGAGGTATGCCGCCCACGACCTCGTGTGGTCCGCCGAGCCCAACCGGTTCGTGGCCGAGATCATCGGGCCGCTGACCCCAGGGCACGCGGTCGACCTCGCCGCGGGCGAGGGCCGCAACGCGATCTGGATGGTCGAGCAGGGGTGGACCGTCGTTGCGTCGGACTACTCGTTGGTGGCTGTCGAACGGATGCGGACGCTGGCCGCGGACCGGCTCGGTGACGACGCGAGCCGTCTGACCCCGGTCGTCGCGGATGCCACCCAGCCGGCGCCGGGCGCCCCGGCGGCCTACGACCTCGCGCTGCTCTGCTATCTCCAGCTGCCCGCCGACGAGTGGCGGCAGGCGCTGCGGGCCGGGGTGGAGGCGGTCCGGCCCGGCGGCCGCGTCGTCGTCATCGGCCACGCGGGTCGCAACCTCGCCGAGGGGTGGGGCGGCCCCAGCGAGCGAGCCGTGCTCTACGACCCCGACGAGGTGCTCGACCGTGCCGACGGCCTGCCGGTCACCGCCCTGCAGTCGGGCATCCGGGAGCGCCCGGTCGAGACGGTCGACGGGACGAAGATCGCGCTCGACACCGTGGTCGTGCTGCGGCGCGAGGGCTGACGCGCCCTGGCGGACTAGCGGCGGCCGTACTTCTTGTGGACGGCCTGCCTGCTGACGCCGAGCTGCTCGGCGATCTCCGCCCACGCGAGGCCCTGGTTGCGCGCTCGGCGCACCACGGCGGCCTCGGTGCGGTCGGCCGCGCGCCGCAGCTCTCTCGCGGCAGCAAGGGCGGCGCGAGGGTCGTCGTCGCCCGTGGCCCGAGCCAGCTTGAGCATGTCGTCGACCTCCATCGTCACCGTGGTCACCCTTCGCGGCCTGTCAACCTCTGTTGACACGGTATGCCGTCCCGTTCGCTCTCGTCAACCGCTGTTGACACCCTGTGTGGGTGGACGGCAGTGGGTGGGAAAGCAGTGGCCCGCTGCGGCGGCTCCGAACAGGATGTCCGCATGGCCCTCGCCCTCTCGCACACGACCGTCAACGCCCTCGACGCCCATGCGCAGTCTGTCTGGTGGGCCGACCTGCTCGGCTACCACGAGGATCCCGCCGACCCCAACGAGCCGGGGCGCGAGGAGTGCATGATCTTCTCTCCCGACGAGACGCACCGGCTGCTCTTCGTCGAGGTCGAGGATGCCAAGCAGGTGCGCAACCGCGTCCATCTCGACCTGCGTCCGACCGACCGGCCGCGGGACGAGGAGGTGGAGCGCGTGACAGGCCTCGGGGCCACGGTCGTGCAGGACTGTCGCACCGACGACGGCCGCGGGTGGGTCGTCCTCGCCGACCCTGAAGGCAACGAGTTCTGCATCCTGCGCAGCGATGACGAGCGGCGCGCGGCAGGGGACCTCTGAGGCTCCACAGGCGCGCGACGGTGCGACGATGACCGCGTGACCGTCACCCGCTCGATCCTGCTCTTCGTGCTCGCCGCCCTCGCCGAGATCGGCGGCGCGTGGCTCATCTGGCAGGGGGTGCGCGAGCACCGCGGCTGGCTCTGGGCCGGTGCGGGGGTCGTCGCGCTCGGCCTCTACGGCTTCGTCGCCACGCTGCAGCCGGATGCCAACTTCGGGCGCATCCTGGCTGCCTACGGCGGCGTCTTCGTCGTCGGCTCGCTGCTCTGGGGCATGGTGGCCGACGGCTTCCGGCCTGACCGCTGGGACGTCGCGGGCGCGTTCGTGTGCCTCGTCGGGGTCGCTCTCATCATGTACGCACCCCGCTCGAGCTGAGCGTCGACGGCGGGAAGAGGTGACGGCATACGGCGGGGGGTATCATGGGACGTCACCCCCGACGACCCCAGGAGAATGCCGTGGAGCTCGACCTCGACGAGATGCAGTCGGTCATCCGTCGCCTCAACCGCGCCCGCGGCCAGATCGGCGGCATCGTCAAGATGATCGAGGAGGGGCGCGACTGCAAGGACATCGTCACCCAGCTCGCCGCGGTCTCCAAGGCCCTCGACCGGGCTGGGTTCGCCGTCATCGCCACCGGCCTGCGTGAGTGCCTGACCAATCCGCAGGGCGAGGAGATGGACGTCGCGCAGATGGAGAAGCTCTTCCTCTCCCTGGCCTGACGGTCTGAGCGCCTCGCGGCTCAGCGGCTCAGTGCGTCAGCGCCGCCTCGCGCGTGCTCGTGCCGGCCAGCCACGTGCGGTAGCCGCCGTCGAGATTGCGCACGTCGCGCCCCGCGTGGCTCAGGACCTGTGCCGCGGTGTGGCCGCGCTGGCCGACCGCGCAGTGCACGACGACCCGGCCGGCGGGGACCTCGTCGAGGCGCTGGCGCAGCTCATCGACGGGGATGAGCAGGGCGCCCGGGATCGCCCCGGCCTCGTGCTCCGCCTGCGTGCGCACGTCGACGAGGACGGCTCCGTCGGCGACGGCGTCCGCGAGCTCGTGCCACTGGATCGAGCGCGCCACGCCGGTGCGGAGGTTGTCGGCGATGTAGCCGAGCATGTTGACGGGGTCCTTGGCCGAGGCGAACTGCGGCGCGTAGGCCAGCTCCAGGTCGGCCAGGGCGCTCGCCATGAGGCCACCCGTCATCGCCGTTGCGATGACGTCGATGCGCTTGTCGACGCCGTCGCGGCCGACGCCCTGCGCGCCGAGGATCGCGTCGGTGTCGCGGTCGACGAGCAGCTTGAGGCTCATCCCCTCGGCTCCCGGGTAGTACGTCGCGTGCGCGGCGGGGTGGGTGTGGACGACGCGATGCGGGCGGCCGGCGGCGACGAGACGCTTCTCGCTCCAGCCGGTCGTCGCGACCTGGAGGCCGAAGACGCCGACGATCGCGGTGCCGAGGACCGGGCGGTCGTGGGCGGAAAGCCCCGCCATGACGTCGGCAGCCATCCGACCCTGGCGGTTCGCGGTGTTGGCGAGCGGCACGAGCACCTGCTCCCCGTCGAGCGCGTCGCGCTTCTCGACGGCGTCGCCGACGGCCAGGATGCGCGGGTCGCTCGTGCGGAACCGGCTGTCGACGAGGATGCCGCCGAGGTGGCCGGTGGCGAGACCGGCATCGGCCGCGAGGCGCGTGTCGGGGCGCACGCCGACGGCGGCGACGACGAGGTCGGCACCGACCTGCTCGCCGCTCGAGAGGACGACCGTGTCGGGTCCGATCGCGGTGACCGAGGTGCCGAGCCGCAGCGTCACGCCCGAGGCTCGGAGGTGGTCCTGGACCGGCGCGACCATCTCGGGGTCGAGCGGCGCCATCACCTGGTCGGCAGCCTCGACGACGGTGACGGCGATGCCGCGGCGGGTGAGGTTCTCGGCCAGCTCGAGACCGATGAAGCCGCCACCGATGATGGCTGCGGTGCGGGCGGGCGCGCTTGCGGCCACGAGCGCGTCGGTGTCCTCGATGTCGCGCAGCGACAGGGCGCGCTCAACTCCGGGGATCGGCGGTCGCACGGGGCGAGCGCCTGGCGAGAGGAGGACGTGGTCGTAGGGCAGCTCGGACTCCGCTCCCGTGGCGAGCTCGCGGACGACGACGACCCGGCGCTCGCGGTCGATGCGCACGGCCTCGGTGCCGACGCGCACGTCGAGACCGAACCGCCGCCCGAGCGAGGCGGGCGTCTGGAGCAGCAGGGACTCACGGTCCGCGATGACGCCACCCACGTGGTAGGGCAGGCCGCAGTTGGCGAACGACACGTGGCCGCTGCGCTCGACGACGGTGATGTGGGCGTCCTCGTCGAGGCGGCGCAGGCGCGTGGCGGCGCTCATGCCCCCGGCGACACCGCCGATGATGATGTGGTCCATGGATCAAGCATACCCCAGGGGGTATGTCAGAACGAATTCGGTAGGGCCTGGGGCCGCCGATCATGGTCGTCCCGGGCTCTGGACGAGGCGGGCACCGTGGGGCGACCATTGAGGGCACCGGAGGTCCCCCATGAACGTCCAGCCGAATGCTGCCACTCCACCCCGTGCTGCGCCGGGACCGATCGACGTGCGGGGGTTCGACCGCGACCGGGTCGAGACAGCCGTCGACCTTGCGATCTACCTCGACCGGGTCCGCCGGCACCGGTCGGAGCTGCGCGAGTCCGTCGCGGCCGTCGACCTCGCGCTCAAGGCGCCCATCGCGCGCGGCGGGGCGTGGCGTGAGCGGGTGCGTGCGGCCCTCGCCGAGCTGGCCCACGACTTCGACGACCACATCGCGCTCACCGAGAGCCCCGGCGGCATCTACGACCGCGCCCGCCGCAGCGCGCCGCGCCTGTCCGGTCGCGTGACGCGACTGCTCGAGGAGCACCGCGACCTGCACGGCGCCATCCACGGCTACCTCGCAGTCCTCGAGTACGGCGGCACGATGGCCGACCTGCCCGTCTTCCGTGAAGAGCTCACCGTCCTCGTCGGCCGGCTCGTCCGGCACCGGCAGAAGGGCGGCGACCTCGTCTATGAGGCCTACGACGTCGACCTCGGCGGGTCCGACTGACGCCGTCGAGCGATCAACGAGATCTGACGTACATGTCAGGAAACGTCCACCTGCGCTTGGCACCATCGGCGGCGTGACCGCCCCCGAGCCCACCAGTGAGACCACCACCGCCCCACCGACGGCACGACCACGGGCCCTTCTGGCCCGCGTCCCCGAGCTGACGGTGCTCTTCTGGGTGCTCAAGATCCTCACGACCGGCATGGGCGAGACCGCCTCCGACTACCTGGCGCACACGATCGGTCCCGTCCTCGCGGTGTGCCTCTCGGGTCTGGCCCTGGCGGCCGCGCTCGCCGGCCAGCTCGCCGTCAGGCGCTACGTCCCGTGGGTCTACTGGACGGCCGTCGCCATGGTCAGCGTCTTCGGCACGGTTGCCGCCGACGTCGCGCACGTCGGCCTCGGGGTGCCGTATGCCGTGTCGACCGTCGCCTTCGCCGTCGCGCTCGCGGTGGTGCTCGGGCTCTGGCACCGCACCGAGGGCACCCTCTCGGTGCACAGCATCGACACGACGAGGCGCGAGCTCTTCTACTGGGCCACGGTGCTGACGACGTTCGCCCTGGGCACGGCCGCCGGCGACCTCACCGCGGTCTCGGTGGGCCTGGGCTACCTCGGCTCGGCCGTGCTCTTCGCCGTGGCGTTCACGGTGCCCGCGGTGGCGCACCTGCGCTTCGGTCTCCACCCCGTCGTGGCGTTCTGGGCGGCCTACATCATCACCCGGCCCCTCGGGGCCTCCGTCGCCGACTGGATGGGGGTCTCGTCGGTGCGAGGCGGCCTGGGCCTCGGCACCGGCGCGATCACGCTGGCCTGGGCGGCGGCCATCGTCGTCATCGTCGGCGGTGCCGTCGTCAGCGGTCGGGCCCGAGCCGCCACCGTCGACTGACGGAGGGCGCCCGCGGCCCGCTCAGCCGTCGGCCGGCTCGAAGCGCGGACGCAACGGGAAGCCCGACACCCCTTCGCCGGTCGTGCGGGAGGCCAGCACCTGGTGGAGCTGGATCCCGCCGCGCTCGAAACCGAGTCGTGAGCCCGCGAGGTAGAGCCCCCACACGCGGGCGCGGCCGAGCCCGGCGAGCTCCACGCACTCGTCCCAGTTCTTCGCGAGGTTCGCGTTCCAGGCGGCGCAGGTGCGGGCGTAGTGCTCGCGCAGGTTCTCGTGGTGGCGCACCTCGAAGCCCTCGTCCTCCATGACCCGCACGATGTCGCCGCTGCCGGTCAGCTCGCCGTCGGGGAAGACGTAGCGGTTGATGAACCCCCGCGCGGGCAGGCCCGCGTGCTGGTTGTCGGGCCGGGTGATGCAGTGGTTGAGCAGACGCCCCTCGTCGCGCAGGCGCTCGCGCAGGAAGCGGAAGTAGGCCGGGTAGTTCGCGACGCCGATGTGCTCGGTCAGGCCGATCGAGCTGATCGCGTCGAAGCCGTGCTCGGTGACGTCGCGGTAGTCGCCGTGCCGGACCTCGGCGCGGTCGCCGATGCCGTCCGCCTCGATCGCGGCCCGGGCCCAGACGGCCTGCTCCCGGGACAGCGTGACCCCCAGGGCGGTGACGCCGTAGTGCTTGACGGCGTGACGCACCATGCCACCCCAGCCGCAGCCGACGTCGAGCAGCCGCATGCCCGGCTGCAGGCCGAGCTTCCTCGCGACGAGGTCGTACTTGTACGCCTGGGCCTCCTCGAGGGAGGCGCCGTCGGTGGGGAAGCAGGCGCAGGTGTAGGTCATGGAGGGCCCGAGGACCAGCTCGTAGAAGGCGTTCGACACGTCGTAGTGGTGGCTGATCGCGGCGGCGTCGCGGCCCTTGCCGTGCCGCAGGCCGTGGGCCATCCGCCGCAGCTGTCCCGGTGTCTCCTCCGGCGGCAGGGTCGGCGGGTGGGGTCGGTGGCGGGCGAGGAACCGGGCCAGCTCGACAGCGTCGTGCCCGCTCGGCCGGCGCGCCGTGAGCCCTTCACTCATGAGGCGGATCACGTCGTAGGGGTCCGCCTCGTCCATCCCGTCGATGACGAGGTCACCGAGCAGGTAGGCGCGCGCCAGGCCGAGGTCACCGGGCGCCGTGAGGAGATGGTTGAGCGCCTCGGGACTCGTCAGGCGCAGCACGAGCCCGTCCGGACTGCCACCCTCGGAGCCGTCCCACGCGACGACCCGCACCGGGGCGTCGGAGCCGAACACACGGTCGAATGCCTGTCCCACCGTCAAGGTCATCGAGCTTGCACCGCCTTCTCGTAGAGCGTGGGGAACCGTCCCCTCGGGTCGTACCTGCGTTTGACGGGGTCGTATGCCGTGCCGCCGTAGAGGGCGTTGAAGGTCGCCTCGTCGTAGTACGCGTCGGAGTAGAGCGACTTGTGGCCGCCGAGCCGGGTCACCTCGGCCTCGATGCTGCGGTTGACATCGCCGTCGTGCGCGCCGGGCTCGATCGGGACGCTCGACCAGAAGCCGACGTTGACGTAGCGCTCGCCGCGCGCCATCGGGTAGAGAGGCCACGGGGCCTCGCCGGGCGGCGAGTCGGGCGTCGGGCGCAGCTGGATCGGGCACAGCCAGACCGGCTCGATCGGGACCTCGCGCAGGAACCAGTCGACGAACTCGGCCGTGCGGTCGAGCGGGATCTCGACGTCCTGCACGACGCGCTCACGTCGGGGCTGGCCGCGCAGCCGGTCGACCCGCGCCATCACGCGGTGCCGGTTCTCGAAGGCGACGATCTTCCAGTAGACGTCGCTTCGCAACAGGTGGCTGGGCCAGAGTCGGCGCACGGTCGGGATCTGGGCGCCGAAGGCCCGGCTGCACCAGAACCAGTCGGTGTCCCAGCGCCAGAGGTAGTCGTGGGCGGTGAGCACGTCGGTGCGGCGGTGCTGGATCGAGCGGTAGAAGACCTGGCCGCCGGTGTAGTCGCTCGGTCGCGCCTGGCCCTCGAGGTGGTCCGTCCACCGGCCGAGGGTGAGGTAGGCCTCGGTCGGGCCGAAGACGACGCCGTCGACGAAGTCGACCCGGTCGCCGTCCCACGTCTGCGACGCCATGACGTCGCCCACCGCGGCGGTGAGTCTGCCGACCGAGTCGAACCGCACGTGGCGCAGCGCGACGTAGGGCCGCGCCGGCTCGAGCTCGATGACGAGGTCGAGGGCGTAGCCGAGGGACCCGTAGGAGTTGGGGAACGTGCGGAAGAGGTCGGCGTGCTCGCCGTCAGGCGACGCCGTCACGACCTCCCCGTCACCGGTGAGGATCCGCATCTCGAGCACCGACTCGTGGGGCAGGCCGTTGCGGAACGACGACGCCTCGATGCCGAGCCCGGTCACGGCCCCGCCGATCGTGATGGTCCGCAGCTGCGGCACGACGAGCGGCACGTAGCCGTGCGGGAGCAGCTCGTCGACGAGCTGCTCATAGGTCGTCAGGCCACCGACCAGGGCGGTGGCCGGCCCGCCGTCGAGGCCGGGCCGCACCTCGACGACGCCGCGGAACGCGGACAGGTCCAGTCCGGGCGCGTCGGTGGCACTACGGGTGCGGAAGAGGTTGGAGGTGCGCTTGGCGAGCCGCACGGGCCGGTCGGGCGGCAGGGCGGCATACGCCCTCGTCACCTGCTCGAGAGCACGCTCGTGCTCGCGGACCCGGTGGAGGGGTGCGAGCCCGGCTGCGGCAGACGCGACGTGGAGGGGAGCCACCGTTTCAGTCAAACAGATCTCGTCGGGGTGCGGGGGTTACTCGCGCGCAAGCATGGTCGCGCCGAGGCCCACCATCATGACGCCGCCCGTGACGCCGAGCTTCTCGAGGCGGTCGGGCTTGCGGGCGAACCATTCCCGTGCCCGCGCCGCGAGCAGCGCCCACAGGCTGTCGCTGCAGATCGCCATGAGGCCGAAGACGGCGCCGAGGACCGCCATCTGCACCCCGACGTGTCCCGCTCGGGCGTTGGTGAACTGCGGGAGGAAAGCGACGAAGAAGAGGATCGTCTTCGGGTTGGTCACTCCCACGATGAACCCGATGCGCAGGGCGTGGCCGCGCTTGGCCGACACCTGTGCCTCGAGGGCCTCGCGCGCCTCGCGCCGGTGCCGGATCGCCTGGATGCCGAGCCAGATGACGTAGGCGGCACCGGCCACCTTGATGACCGTGTAGGCCGTGATGCTCGCGGCGACGACCGCTCCGAGGCCGACGGCCACGAAGAGGGCCTGGGCCGTCACCCCGATGGCGTTGCCGACGACCGACAGCAGCGCCTCCCGGCGCCCGACGGTCAGGGCGCGACCGATGGTGAAGAGCAGGCTGGGGCCCGGGACCTGGATGAAGAGGATCGACGCGATGAGGAACGCGATCCACTGGTTCGATGCTGGCACCTGCCCAGTCTGCTCGCCCGCGGGCTAGATCAGCAGGCGGATATCGAGGCTCGGACACTAGCGTCGGTGGCCATGACGACACCCCCGCAGACGGGGCGCACCGACCCGCCCCTCGCCGCCGACGAGGCCACGACCCTCGTCGCCTTCCTCGACTACCACCGCGACACGCTCCGTCGGAAGACCGAGGGCCTGACGGCCGAGCAGCTGGCCCAGCCGCTCGCGCCTTCGACGCTCACCCTGGGCGCGCTCCTCAAGCACGTGGCACTCAACGAGGCAAGCTGGTTCGGCGAGGTGCTGCACGGCCGCCCCATGCCGGAGCCGTGGGCGAGTGCCGACTGGGACGCCGACCGCGACTGGGAGATGACGTCCGCGCGGGACGACAGCCCCGAGGGGCTGCGCCGGCTCATGGACACCTCGGTCGAGCAGGCCCGTCGCGACATCGATGCGGCGCTCGCCGAGGGCGGACTCGAGTTCCGGTCGGCACGCCTGTCTCGCAAGGAGAACCAGCAGTTCTCGCTGCGCTGGATCCTGCTGCACATGATCGAGGAGTACGCCCGGCACAACGGCCACGCGGACTTCCTCCGCGAGGCCCTCGACGGCGTCACGGGGGAGTGACGGACCGGCGCAGGCAGAAGCGCCGCAACGGCTCCACCGCGATGACCTCGGCGAGGTCGCGGTAGCGCGCCGCGGCCTCCTCCCGCCGTCCCGTGCGCCACTCGAGGTCGGCGAGGGCGAGGCTGGCGTCACGACTGGCGTATGCCGGGGCGCCCCTCTCGAGTGATGCGAGCTCGGCCTCCACGGCGTCCAGACCGCCTCCCTCGGGGAGCGTCGCGTGGGCCGTGGCGACGAGGCGGGCGACCCGGACCGAGGGGGAGGGCCAGCGGTCCTCGAGCGCACCGTAGAGCTGGGCGATGCGCGGCCAGTCGGTGCGCTCGAACGACCGTGCGCTCGAGTGCAGCCCGGCGATCGCGGCCTCGATGGCGAAGCGGCCGTCGCCGGCAGCCGCGAGCGTGGCGTCCTCCAGCCCGGCTCGCAGCAGTGGACCGTCCCAGCGGGCGCGGTCGACCTCGTCGAGCGCGAGGCCGGTGCCCGACTCGTCGACGCGGCCTGGGCGCCGCGCCAGGCCGAGGCGGATGACGGCACGCAGACCGCGCACCTCGGTGTCGGCCGGGTGAGCCGCGACGAGTGCGTCGGCGATCGAGAGTGCCTGCCGTCCGGTGTCGGCCAGTGCGTCGGCCGGGTCGAGCACCGTCCGGTGTGCGACCGTGAACATCCCTGCCACACAAGCGATCACGACCGGCAGGCGGCGCTCGCGCTCGACCTCGTCGGGCACGTGGAAAGCCCCTCGAGCCTCGCCGAGCGCGCGCTTGGCGCGGGTGAGGCGCGCTGCCGCCGCCGTCTCCTGGACTCCCAGGTGACCGGCGATCTCCGGGATGGTCAGGCCGCACACGACGCGCAGCGCCAGGACCATCCGGGACGCGGGGGAGATGGCCTCGTCGCACGCGACGAAGAGCAGGGCGAGGCGGTCGTCGAGGCCGTCCCCTGCGTGGAAGGCCAGGTCGTCGGCGTCCATGGCGGTGTGCTCCGCCTCGGGACGGGTGAGCTCCGTGGCCAGTTCCGGGGCCAGCCGGCGCTCCACGGTGCGTCGCCGGGCGTCGTCGAGCCACGCCCGCTTGGCCACCGAGGTGCACCAAGCGGCATACGACTCGATGGGACGCCCGCCGTCCCGCTCATGGGCGGCGGCGCGCGCGACGGCCTCGGCGGCATACTCCTCGGCGTCGTCGAGGCTCCCGGTGAAGGAGGCGAGGGCACGCACGATGCGTGGCCAGGCCTCCTCGAACTCACCCGTCCCGAGCGGCACTCACATCCCCGTCGGGAAGACCTTGCGCCACTCGATGTGGCCACCGGTCGGCACGAGCGCGGCGACCCGACGTGCCGTGTCCTCGTCGTCGGTCTCGACGAGGTAGAAGCCGGTGATCACCTCGGACGTGTCGGGAAACGGGCCGTCGGTGTAGACGGCGTCCTCGACGAGGCGACCCTTGGCGCCCGGGGTCACGGTGCCACCGTGGCGGCTGTGCTGCAGGGCTGCGCCCCCGACGACGCGGGCGCCGAGGTCGACGACGGCCTTCTGAAAGGCCTTGTGCTCGGGGAACGAGGCGTCCATGTCGGCGGCGGCGCCGGTGGCACCCGGGGCGCCGGGGTCCCTGCCCTCCGGGCTCGCCTCGGGCTGGCCGCCGAGGTAGGCGTCGGAGTCCCAGTCGCCCTCGTGGATCAGGTAGACGTACGTGTCGGCCATGGCCGGCTCCTTCTCGATCAGGTGCGCAGCCGTGAGACCTGCGCAGGTGGCGACCCTCGCCACATCATCCTGACGAACTCGACCCGAAGGAATCGACACGCGGCGCAAGTTTTTCGACTCGCGGGTGTCAGTCGGCGGCGAGTCGCCCGAGACGTGCCTCGAGGGAGGCCCGGCGGTGGGCGTTGCCCTCGAGGTCGAGGTAGCGCGTGCCGAAGGTCGCCAGCAGGGCGTCATCGAGGCGGCGGACCGCGCCCGGCGGGTACTTGTAGCCCATCCGCTCGATGAGGTCGGCGCCGTCGACGGGCGCGATGACCGCATCGAGGGCGTCGACCGAGGTGATGCCGAGCTCGAGCAGCAGACCAGAGACCCAGGTGTAGTGGTCGGTGCGTGCCCATCCCGCACCGGCGTACTTCGATGCGAGGAACTTGGCGAGGTCCTGCGCACTGATCCGCTGGTCCTGCTCGTCGGGGTGGGGTGGAACCGCGGGCAGGGCCATCTGCAGGCGGTCGCGGATGGCGGAGAACTCCCGGTCGGCGAGCTCGATGAGACCGGCGGCCAGGGTGAAGCGGCGGTCGAGCTCGTGCGCGTGCTCCTCGGGCACGGTGCCCTTGTAGCGGATGTCGTGCTCGAACTCGGCCCACGCGTGCTGCAGCACCGTGCGGATCTGCACCGATGCGCTCCGCCGACGCAGTGGCTCGTAGGCCGGGCGCACGGTGCGGCTCGCGTCGACGGAGACCAGCTGGTGGCGGCTCGCGTAGCCGAACCGTCCGGCCCGCGCGGTCTCGAGGCCCATGTCACGGTCGTCGAGGACGGCGAGCTCCTCGGCCAGCAGCTCGGCGACGGCTGCGACGTCGTCGTGGACGTAGGTGATGACGCGGACGCCGATCTGGTCGGTGATGTCGACGAGCGGGTCGGGGTAGAGAAGCCCGTTCTCGTCGCGTCGCTCCGCCTTGGACGCGAACGACGCGACGGACTTGGTGCGGCCGCTGACGCTGAGGTAGTTGATGCCGGCGTCGTCGAGCAGGCCGGTGACCATCTCGACGAAGAGCGCGGTCGCGGCCTCGATCTCGGGCCGTACGGCGGCATAGGCCGCCGCGGCTTCACTGACCTCACTGAGCTCGCTGGTCGCGCTCACGTCATCGCTGTCGGACATGCGGCCATCCTGCCGTGCGCCCAGCACGGGAGGCGACCGGTAGTCCCGGAACCACCAGAGATCCTCTCGGTCGGACGCTCCCCAGCCGTGGCGCACCCCCCACCACGTCGGCACGCCGGGCTTGACCCCTCTGGGGCACGCGAAGGTGTGGACCAGGCCGATGCTGAAGCCCAGCGCTCGGTAGAGCGAGATCGCGGACTCCAGCGTGATGCCGTGGTGGCCGCCCTCGAGGCGGAAGATGCGGCTGTGCGGGACGCCGAGACGGGCAGCCAGGGCGCGCTGGCTCAGCAGGTAGGTCCGGCGCACGTGTCTGAGGGCGTTGCTGAAGGCGTCGGGTCCGTGGCCCATCGGGACGATCATGGGTCCACGCTGCAGTCCGTGCAGACGGCTGTCGAGGACGTCGAGCTCGCCTGTGGATGCAGGGCCCTGCGGCCGACGGGATGTGGACGATGCCGGCGCGCGCCCTGGTCACCTGCCATTGACTGTGCATTGGGTCGCACGTTGACCCAGTCGGCTTGGCCACTCGGCTGCGTCACCTGACGACCCAATGCACAGGGGGTAGGGGGCAGTCCGCGCCGGCACCAGCTCCAGGACGTCAGCTACGCTGCGGGCGCGCGACGGGGAGCGGGAATGGCGTGGACGCAGCGGCCGGCGGGGTGCGAGCGTGGCGCCATGCACCTCGAGACCGCCCGCCTCACCATCCGCCCCTGGAGCCACGACGAGGCCGACCGCCTGCTCGACATCCAGAGCCGCATCGAGGTCGTCAAGTGGCTCGGCGACGGCGAGCCGGTCCTCATGAAGGACCTCGACGAGGCGCACGCCCGGATCGACCGCTACGCGGAGCGCAGCGCGACCCCGCCGCTCGGCGTCTGGGCCGTGGAGGTGCGCGAGACCGGAGTGGTCGCCGGCTCCGTCATCCTGCTGACGCTCCCGAACGCCGACGACGCCGAGGCGGAGGTCGGTTGGCACCTGCACCCTGACTCGTGGGGCCACGGCTACGCCACCGAGGCCGCGACCGCCGTCATCCAGCACGGCTTCGACGCGGGCCTCCCGGAGGTGTATGCCATCACCCACACGACGAACGAGCGGTCCCAGGCCGTCTGTCGTCGCCTCGGTCTCGACGACCTCGGCGTCCTGGAGAAGTGGTACGACGAGGAGTCGCGGGTCTACCGGACGACGCCCGAGCGCTGGGCCAACCGAGCCTAGGTATGCCGCGTGCTGCCGTCAGCGCGCTCAGCCGCCGACGTGCACCTGCGGACGCCGGTCCGCGTCGGGCTCGGCCCGCCGGATGATCTCGTGGGTCAGTGGGGGGATGTCTCCCTCGCCGGCGAGCAGGAAGCGCAGCACGTTCTGCCCCGGCGCCTTCTCGCTCCACTCGAAGTAGATGTGCGGCGGCTTGCTGACGCGGTCGCGCACGTCGAGCAGGACAGCCGCGAGCACGTTCGGCACCGAGGGACCCGTGGCCCGCAGGATGTAGTGGCCGCCGACGACGGCCGAGCCGACGTGGACGGTCGTCGCGAAGTCGCTGGCGTCGCTGATCTCGACCTCGAGGAAGATCGCGCCCTGACGCGCGTTGAGGTGGTTGTGCATCCGGACCTCGAGCGACTTCGCACGGTACTCGTCCCGGTCGCCCTCGTTGATCTTGTTGGCGATGAAGCGCAGCGGCTGCGGTCCGAGCGCCGCGTCGTCGAGGATGGCCTTCGCGCTGTCGTCGTAGACCACCCGCTGGACCCGTAGCTCGGTCGAGCGCACGATGCGTGACCAGACGCTGATGACGACGATGAGCGCGATGAAGATGAGCGCGATGACAAGGCCCTCGGGACGCTGCTTGATGGTGATCGTGATCGTGTAGACGAAGATCGCGCTGACCACGGCGAAGAAGCCGGCGGCTGCTCGGTGACCGCGCC
The DNA here is from genome assembly GCF_052114705.1 of Terrabacter sp. 2YAF2. Taxonomy (NCBI): domain Bacteria; kingdom Bacillati; phylum Actinomycetota; class Actinomycetes; order Micrococcales; family Intrasporangiaceae; genus Terrabacter; species Terrabacter sp. 2YAF2. Next base: position 510,883 of record NZ_JBFRFG010000001.1, on the reverse strand, counting down.
GCAGCTCGGTGAGGAAGACGGCGATCGCGGCGGAGGTCATGAGCGCGAGCACGCCCGTGGCATACGCCCCCGCCTGCTCGTCCACGTTCGCGCCGAAGGCCAGCGTCACGACGGCGGCGATGAACGACAGCACGAGCACGAGCGGTCGCGTCGACCGCGCCCAGTCCGGGGCCATGCCGTACCGGGGCAGGTAGCGCGGCACGATGTTGAGCAGGCCCGCCATGGCGGACGCGCCGGCGAACCAGAGGATGCCGATGGTCGAGACGTCGTACACCGTGCCGAAGCCCTCGCCGAGGAGGTGGTGCGCGAGGTAGGCCAGGGCGCGACCGTTGGCGCCACCGCCCGGCTGGAACTCTGCGGGCGGGATGAGCAGGGTCGTCACGAGCGAGGAGCCGATGAGCAGGACGCTCATGATGAGCGCGGCGGTCGTGAGCAGCTTGCGGGCGTTGCGGATGCGGCCCGCCGGTTTCTCGGCCGTGTCCGTGGGGTCGCCCTCGACGAGCGGCATGACGACGACACCCGTCTCGAAGCCGGACAGGCCCAGGGCCAGCGCGGGGAAGACGAGCAGCGACGCCCCGATGATCCCGAACGGCGCCGAGTGGGCCGACGTCATGGCCGCGATCCAGTCGTGGAACGCGGTCGGGTGGTTGCCGATCTCGAGGATGCCGCGCACGAGCACGACCGAGCTGAGCCCGAGGTAGGCGACGACGAGGACGACGGCGATGCCGATGGCCTCCTTGAAGCCCTTGAGGAAGATGCCCGCGAGCAGCACGAGCAGCGTCAGGGTCACGCCGACCTGGCGGCCCGTCAGCGTCGACTTGAGGTACGGGTTCTCGACGAGGTGGGCGCTCGCATCCGCTGCCGAGAGCGTGATGGTGATGACGAAGCCGGTCGCGACGAACCCGAGGAGGCAGAGGACGAGGATCTTGCTCGGCCAGTAGGCCAGCAGTCGCTCGAGCATCGAGAGGCTGCCGTCGCCGTGCGGGCTCTCCGCCGCGACCCGGCGGTACATCGGCAGCGCGCCGAAGAGCGTGATGAGCACGAGCACGAGCGTCGCGACGGGCGACAGGGCGCCGGCGGCCAGCGCCGCGATGCCGGGCTGGTAGCCGAGCGTGGAGAAGTAGTCGACACCGGTCAGGCACATGACGCGCCACCAGGGCTGGACGTGCTGCTGGGCCCTGGCCTCGCTCTCTGGCTCGTAGTACCCGCCCGGGTCGGTCTCCTCGGCGTCCAGGAACCACCGCGTCAGTGGTGTGCGCTCCGCGCGTTGTGTCGTCGTCACGGCGGCGAAGTCTAGGGGCCTGCGCTGGGACGCCTTTCCCATCCTCGGACACCGGACCGATAGCCGAGCGAGAGGACGGCCAGCCCGAGGGCCCACAGGGCGTGCACCCCGTTGACGACCAGCAGCGCGGTGACCGACACGAAGGCGACCAGGGCCGTCCACCAGGCCACGGTGCCGCGCGGGAGAAGGCGCAGGGCCGATGCCGTGCCGAGCACGTAGACGAGGGTGAAGCAGCCGGTCGCGAGCAGCATGAGCGGCGTGAGCCCGAGGCCCCGCACGACCGCGACGACGAGCGAGAGCGCCGAGGTGACCGTCACGAGAGCGATGCTGCGGCGCGGCACCTCACCGGCGTCGCCACCGCGAGCCAGCAGCCGCGGCAGGGCCCCGTCGCGGGCCAGCGCCGCTCCCAGCCTCGACCCGCCGGCGAAGTACGCGTTCATCGCGCCGATCGTGAGCAGCACGGCCACGACGGCCGTCACGACGCGGGCCTGCTCGCCCAGCGAGATGGCCATGAGGTCCGAGAGCGGCGCCTGGCTCCGGCCCGTCGCCGGCCCGAGCACGAGCACGCTGGTCGTGGCGAGGCCGAGGTAGAGCACGCCGACGACGACCACGGCGATGCCCGTGGCACGCGGCACGTCCCGGCGCGGGTCGCGGTAGTCCCCCGCGAGCGAGGCCACCGCCTCCCAGCCGGCGAATCCCCAGACGAGGACGGCGGCGGCGGTGCCGGTGGCGGCCCACCCGTTCGGGGCGAAGGGGGTCAGCGACGCCGTGCTGCCGTGCGGCAGTGCGACCGCGACCGTCGCCGTCATGAGCAGCGCGAGCACGCTGGCGAGCGCGAGCTGCACGCGACCCGAGAACCGCAGGCCGGCCAGGTTCATCGCCCCCGTCCCGAGGATCAGCCCCGCGGCGACGACGACCGTGGTGGTGCGGCCGCCACCGACGACGTCCGCGACGTAGCCACCGGCCATCATCGACGCAGGCGGCGCACCGACCGGGATCGCGAAGAAGAAGCACCACCCCACCGCGCCGGCCGCCCGCTCACCGAAGGCGCGTCGCACGTACGTCGAGACGCCGCCACCGTCCGGGTGGCGCGCCCCGAGCGCGGCGAACGTGCTCGCGAGCGGCACCGACAGCAGCACGAGCGCCGCCCAGGCCAGCAGGGACGCGGGTCCCGCGACCGCCGCCGCGAGCGCGGGCAGGGTGATGACCCCGGTGCCGAGCACGGCGCCCACCGACAGGGCGGCTCCCTGCGCGACGGTGAGCGAACCCCCGATCACGGCAGGGCTGGTGCGGGTGAGACCTGCGGTTGTGGCCATGCCTCCAGCATCCGGTCCGAGTGGACCGATCTGAAGCGCCACTTCTTGCCAGGTTGTTTGGGCCAATCCAGACTGTGGTGGTGGACCTCCACTTCAGTCTCAGTGGTTCGGGCGACCTCTCCGCCCAGATCTACGCGCAGGTGCGGGCGGCCGTCCTCGACGGCCGTCTGGCCGGGGGCGACCGGGTCCCGGCCTCCCGGGACCTCGCGGCGAGCCTCGGCGTCTCGCGCGGCACGGTGACGGCGGCGTACGACCGCCTCCTCGCCGAGGAGCTGCTGGAGAGCCGCCGCGGCGCCGGCACCTTCGTCGCGAGCGGCTGCGTCCCGCCCACGCCCGCGGCCCGCCGCGCCCGCCCGGGAGCTGTCACGCCGACGGCGCTGTGGGCGAACCCGGTGGCGCCGCCACCCGGCCCGTCCGGCGTCGCCTTCGACTTCTCGGTGGGGGTCCCGGACGCCTCGCTCTTCCCGCTCGCGACGTGGCGCCGCCTCGTCAGCGCCACCCTGCGCCGGGGCCGCCTGTCGGCGGGCACCTACGACGCGCCCGGTCCCGGTGCGGCGGGGAGCCGTCTGGAGGCGGAGATCGCGAGGTATGCCGGCCGGTCCCGCTCCGTCGTCGCCTCAGGTGGCGACGTGGTGGCCACTGCCGGCGCGCAGCAGGCTCTCGACCTCGTGGCGCGGGTGCTCGTCGAGCCGGGTGACGTCGTCGCCGTCGAGGACCCCGGCTACACGGCTGTGGCGCGGCTCTTCGCGACCCACCGCGCGGTCGTCCGCGGTGTGCCGGTCGACGGCGAGGGGATCGTGGTCGACGCCCTGCCCGACACCGCCCGCCTCGTCTACGTCACGCCCTCGCACCAGCACCCGACCGGCGTGGCCATGTCGCTGGCACGGCGGATCGCGCTGCTGGAGTGGGCGGTCCGTCACGGCGCCGTCATCGTCGAGGACGACTACGACAGCGAGTTCCGCTTCGCCGACCGGCCGCTCGAGCCGTTGCAGAGCCTCGACCGTGACGGCCGGGTCGTCTACGTCGGGTCCTTCTCCAAGTCGCTGCTCCCGGCCCTGCGGGTCGGCTACGCCATCGCGCCGACCACGCTGACGGCCGCCCTGCGCGAGGCGAAGCGCGTCACCGTCTGGGACGGTGACGCGGTGACCCAGGGCGCTCTCGCCGCCTTCCTCGCCGAGGGGCACCATGCTGCCCACGTCAAGCGTGCGACGAGGGTCTACCGGGCCCGGCGCGAGGCGCTCCTGGACGGTCTCACGGCTCCCGACGGTCTGGCCGACTGGCTCGAGGTCGTTCCCTCGGCCGCGGGCCTGCACCTGTGCACCCTGTTCCGGGACCCGGCTCTCGACGACGTGACGATCGCCGTGGCGGCCCTGACCGCAGGAGTCCACGTCGAGCCGCTGTCAGTCCGGCACCTCGAGCAGCCGCCCCGCCACGGGCTCGCCTTCGGTGTGGGCGGCATACCCCGGGACGGAGTCGGGCCGGCGCTCACCGCGCTGCGAGGGGTGTTCAGCTCGAGCCGGCCGGGACGCCCCGCCGCCGGATGATCGCGAACTGCGTCGCGAGCGGGATGATCCCGAGGATCAGCACCATCGGTACGGCAAAGCCGAGGCGCAGGTTGTCCGACCCGACGGCGCCGGTCAGGACTGCGCCGAGCAGTGCACCGACGTAGTTGAACTGGTTGAACCGGGCGACCACCTGGTCGGTCTTGTCGATGCGCTCGCCCGACGAGCCCGCGTCCTCGCCTCCCGCGATGGCGCCCGCCGCCGAGAAGCTGAGCGGCGCGATCGTCGCGACGGCGCCACCGAGGATGGTGAAGCCGACGACGGCCACGCCCCACGTCGGGGCGAAGACGATGACCGCCAGCGACAGCGCGGCGACGACCCCGCTGATCCGGAGCAGCCACACGGCGCCGTGCCGGTCGACGAGCCGGTCGCCGACGGCACGGGCCAGGAGCGTCGAGACGAGGTAGGGGAGCGTGGCCAGGGCGGTGAGGGCGGACGGGGCGTGCAGGGTGCCGTCGAGGTAGACCGGCCCCCACGTCGTCGCCGCGGTGTCGACCATGTAGAAGAGGACCATGGCGACCCCGAGGAGGGCGATGCGCCGCCACGGCACGTCGACCGTGGCGTCGGTCGCGGCGAGCCGGTCACGGCGGACGAAGGGCGCGGCGAGGGCCGCGACGGGAAAGGCGAGCAGCGGCAGCAGGGCCGGGCCCAGCTCGACACCCGACGTCGCGAGCGTGACGAGGGTGCCGAGGATGCCACCGGCGGTCCAGAACGCGTGGAACGACGGCAGGATCGGGCGACGGTAGAGGTGCTCGACCGTGACCGCCTGCATGTTCGAGGAGGCGTCGACGAGCCCGAGCGCCAGCCCGTAGGCCGCCAGCCCGGCGACGAAGACGCCGAAGGCCGGCGCCACGAGCAGCACCGCGAAGCCCAGCGTCGCGACGACGAGCCCCACGCGTACGACCACGGCGCTCGACGAGCGTGCCGCGACGACCTCGGCAAGGACCGAGCCCACGCCGGCGAGCAGGACGACCATGAGGAGCAGCCCGCTGACCGCGAGCTCGTCGAGCGACCACTTCAGCTGGACCTGGGGCAGGCGGGTCGTCAGGGAGATGAAGAGCAGGCCCTGGACGAAGAAGGCGGCGCCGGCGGCGAGCCGAGCCCGCAGCGCGGGGGAGGACTCGGCCTGAGAGGTCACGCTGGGTCACACTGTCGGTCGCGGGTCCTGGCGTCAAGGCTCCAGGGTCGCGGCGGCAGTCCTACCAGTCGGCACCCTGACAGGTGGACCGGTCGGTCGTCTCGACCTGGAGGGTTGCGTGGGCGACGTGGAAGCGCTCGCGCAGCATCCGGCTGGCGGCCTCCAGCACCTCCGGTCCGGTGTCGGGGCGCAAGGTCACGAGGTGCGCGGTCGCGACGTCCATGCCCGACGTCAGGGTCCACACGTGCAGGTCGTGGACCTCGGTGACTCCCGGCACCTCACCGAGCGCGGTCAGCAGGTCGGTCGGCTCGATGCCGGTGGGTGCGTGCTGGCCGAGGACGGCCACGACCTCGCGCCCGAGTGCGACTGCGCGCACCGCGACGAAGACGGCGATCGCGAGGGCGACGACGGTGTCCCACCAGGCGCTCCCGGTCGCGGCGACGAGCAGGGCGGCCGCGATGACGCCGACCGAACCGACGGTGTCGGCCACGACCTCGAGGTAGGCGCCCTTGACGTTGAGGCTCTCGGCGGCGCCGCCGCGCAGCAGGAACAGGGCGACGACGTTGATGACCAGACCGATCCCGCCGACGACGAGCATGGTGCCCGAGGCGATCTCGGGGCTCGACCCGATGCGCCTGACGGCCTCGACGGCGATGTAGACGGAGACGCCGAGCATGAGCAGCACCGCGAGCCCGGAGGCGAAGACCTCGGCCCGGTAGGAGCCGAAGGTGCGGCGTCCGGTCGTGTCGGCGCGAGTTGCGATCCGCGTCGCGACGAGGGCCGCCCCCAGGGTCACGACGTCGGCTGCCATGTGTCCCGCGTCGGACAGGAGGGCGAGCGAACCCGACGTCAGGCCGGCCACCAGCTCGACGACGAAGAAGGCCGCCACGAGGCCGGCGGCGACGGCGAGGCGCCAGCGGTGTCGTGCGCCTGCGTGTCCGGGAGAGCGCCCGTGGGAGTGCCCGTGGCTCATCGACGCCGACCCCCGTCGTGGAGCGCGTGCTCGCGGGTGACGTCGAGGAGCAGCCTGACATGGGCGTCGGAGAGGCGGTAGTAGATGTTGCGGCCCTGGCGCCGTCCGGTGACGACACCCGAGGCGCGGAGCAGCCGGAGGGCCTGGGAGACGGTCGTCTCGGCGGTACCGGTCGCGGCGGAGAGGTCGCAGACGCAGAGCTCACCGGCCTCGAGGAGGGCATAGAGCAGTCGGGCGCGGGTCGGGTCGCCGAGCAGCTTGAAGACGCTGGTGACGCGGGCGAGCTCCTCGACGCCCGGGGCGTTGTCGGCCGCGAGGGCGACCTTCTCGGGGTGCACGCAGGGGGCGGCGCACCCGTCGAGTCCGGCGACGGTGCTCACGGCAACCCCCTTCATCTGTTCGGATGATCAGATGTCACTGTCGTGGCGGCAGGCGACACCTGTCAACCGGGCGGCAGACTGTCCGACATGCTGAGACTGACCGTCACCATCCCGAACGAGCTCACCGAGCAGGTCATGCAGGTGCTCTCTGACTCCTCGGCCGTGAGCACGCTGGCGGTCCTGCGCGGAGCGGCGGTGCGCCCGGTCGGCGACGTGGTTCAGGCCGACGTAGCCCGGGAGGGCGCCGACGTCCTCGTCGACCGGCTCCACGACCTCGGCGTGCACCGGGACGGGACCCTGCAGATCGAGCCGGTCACGACGTGGGTCTCGCGGGCCGGCTTCGAGGCGGACGAGGCGACGCCGGGCAGCAGCGCCGACGCCGTCGTGTGGGCGCAGGTCGCGCAGCGGTCCTACGACGACAGCGAGCTGAACTGGACGTTCCTGTCGTTCATGTCGCTCGCCACCCTCATCGCCGGCATCGCGATCGTCCTCGACTCGCAGATCCTCGTCATCGGCGCCATGGTGCTCGGTCCTGAGTTCGGCGCCATCGCCGCGCTCGGGGTCGCGCTCGTCCGGCGGCGACCGCTCCTGCTCGCCGTCGCGGCGCGGGCTCTCGTCGTCGGCTTCCTCGTCGCCATCGTCGTCACGTGCCTGGCCGGGCTCGTCGGACGCGCCCTCGGCTGGGTGACCCTCGACGACATCACGGGCAACCGTCCCAGCACCCACTTCATCTACGCGCCGGACAAGTGGTCGTTCATCGTCGCCGTGCTCGCTGCTGCGGCCGGGGTGCTCTCCCTGACGTCGGCCAAGCTCGGAGGACTCAGCGGCGTCTTCATCTCGGTCACGACCATCCCCGCCGCAGGCAACGTCGCGCTCGGCCTCGCCTTCGGCGCGTGGGCGGAGGTGCGCGGCAGCGGTCTCCAGCTCGTCATCAACGTCGTCGGGATGGCCCTCGCCGGGTGGGTCACCCTGGCGCTGCAGCGCGCCGTCTGGTCACGGGTGCCGGCGCCGCCGTCGCACACTCGCTTGAGTCGCCGGATCCACGCCGAGCCGCCGTCCCGCTGAGCCGCGTCAGCGAGTGGTGGTCGGCGTCGGTCGCGGTGGGGGCGCCGGCAGCGTGAAGGTCGTCGACAGGGCTCCGTTCACGAGCGCCAGCAGGACCCCGGTCTCCTGGCGGATGACGGCATAACGGCTCGCCGCCACGGGCGAGCTCGCCCTGGCCTCGTCCGAGGCGGCCCGGGCGAAGAGCCCCAGGGAGGCGAGCCGGCCGTAGTAGCTGGGGGCGTCGAGGCCCGGTGGCGGACCGTTGGCCCCGAGCCGGGCCAGGTGCTGGGCCATGAGGTCGAGCTGGAGGGCTGCAGCATTGCCCGACAAGGACATCCGGTCGAGCAGCCGCACGTCCATGACGAGGCTCGTGCAGTCGGCGAGCGCGACGGGCCGGTTGAAGACGGTGCTGGTCGTCAGGGTCGGCGCCGCCGGTGCGGTGACGGTGACCGTGGGCGTCGCCACGACGGTCGCCGTGGCCACGACCGTCGTCATCGCGGTGACGGTCTGCCTGTCGATCTCGGTGACCGTCACCGTCTCCGTCGGCACCGGCGTGCCGGACGCTCCGGCGACCTGGCTCAGCTCGATGACGGGCGTGCCGGACGAGCACGCCCCCAGGGTGAGGGCGCACGACAGCGCGAGCGCTGCGGCAACCCTGGCTCGAGACACGGTCGGCTCCGGTGCTCGACGTGGACAGTGCCTCGATTGTCGTCGGTGCGCGGCTGTCGCGTGCCGCTATGCGCGAACCGTCCCCACCGCGGCGCGCGCGCTCCGGAGCAGGCCTCCCACCCGGGTCCTCAGGTCGACGGCGAGCACCTCGTCGGGGCTGCCCGCGCGGGCTCCGCCTTGTCGACCGGGAAGTCGGCGGACCGCGTGAAGGGCAGGGCGACGCAGCACAGGCCGAAGCACTGCGCGCAGTCGGCCTCGAGGCGTCTCACAGCAGCGAGCTCGGGTCGTCGGGGACGTCGGCGGCATACGACTGCAGGAGCTGGAGCGGCACGACCTCGAGGGCGCGCGCGTGCGTGGCCGCGAGGAACACCGGCGCAGCAGCGCCGTCCTGGTGCGCCTCGAGCCATCGGCTGGCGACGACGCACCACCGGTCGCCGGGCGTCAGGCCGGGGAAACGCCACTCCGGACGAGGCGTCACGAGGTCGTTGCCGACGCTGCGCTGGTGGTCGAGGAACTCGGTCGTCACGACGACGCAGATGGTGTGACTGCCCCGGTCCTCGGGTCCGGTCGTGCAGTAGCCGTCGCGGTAGAAGCCCGTCACGGGGTCCGTGCCGCACGCCTCGAGCTCGCCGCCGAGCACGTTCCGCTCCCGCGCTGCCATGCTCCAAACCTAGTGGTCGAGCGGCCGAGGGCAGGCGCTCCACGAGCTGCTGGTCAGACCTCGTCGCTACGCTGAGGCCCCCGCGGGATCGAGCAGGTCGGAGGAGGACGCGACGTGACCACCGAGGTGCGGCGCGACGCCGTCGGCGTCCCACACCTGCGCGCCGACGACCTGCTGGAGCTGGCCTGGCTCCAGGGCCGGGTCACCGCTCTCGACCGCGCCTGGCAGATCGAGCACCACCGGTGGCGCATGGAGGGTCGCACGGCCGAGTACGTCGGGGCCGACGGGCTCGCGTGGGACCGCTTCGCCCGGCAGGTGCTGCTCGAGCCGACGGTGCGGCGCTGCTTCGAGCGGCTGGACGCGGAGACGCGGACGTGGCTGACGGCATACGTCGACGGTGTCAACGACGCGCTCGCGGAGGGGCTCACCGGGACACCGGAGGTCGCGCTGCTCGACCTCGGGTCGTATGCCGCGGCGCCGCGCCCCTGGGAGCCGTGGACGCCGCTCGGCATCTTCTGGGGCATCCACCTGGTCTTCGGGACATTCCCGTCGAAGCTGTTCAACGCGCACGTCGCCGAGCGTCTCGGCACGGACGCCCTGGCGCTGCTCAACGCCGAGGGCGTCGAGCGCGCCGAGGCGTCGGGCAGCAACGCCTGGGTCATCGGTGGGGACCGGACCGCGAGCGGGCTGCCGCTCATCGCCGGCGACCCGCACCGCACCATCGAGCTGCCCGGCTGCTACCAGCAGGTCGGGCTCGCGTGCCCCGAGTTCGACGTCGTCGGCTTCACGTTCCCCGGCGTGCCCGGCGTGCAGCACTTCGCGCACACCGGCACCGTCGCGTGGGGCATCACGAACGCCATGGCCGACTACCAGGACCTGACGCTCGAGTCCCTCCGCCACGTGGGGACCGGAGCGGACGGCTCGCCGGTCTTCGAGGCCAGGGGAACGGGCGGTTGGGAGCCGGTGCGCGCCACCACCGAGACGTTGCGCCTGCGGGGCGGGGCCGACGTGACCGTGCCCGTCGGCGTGACGTCCCGCGGGCCGGTCGTCACCGGGCTCGAGGCGGAGATGGAGCGGGCTGTCGGCGACGTACAGGCGTCGCCGTCGGGCGCGGTCCCGGCCGCCTACAGCCTGCGCACCCCGACGCACGTCGAGGAGGACCTCGGCTTCAGCGCCTTCCTGCCGCTTCTTCGATCGCGCACGGTCGCCGACGTCGAGGCGGCGCTGGCGCGGTGGGTCGAGCCGGTCAACAGCGCCCTCGTCGCCGACGTCTCGGGCCGCATGCGGCACCTCGTCGTCGGTCGCGTGCCCGAGCGTGACGAGATCGGCGCCGTCCTTCCCGTGGCGGCCTGGGACCCGAGGCACGAGTGGCGCGGCTACCGGACCGGACCCGCTCGCGACGTGCCCGACGTCATGGTGAGCGCGAACGACCGGCGCAGCGGCGGGGGCCTCGGCATCGAGTACGCGACGTCGTTCCGGGCCGACCGCATCCGGTCGCTCCTCGAGTCGCCCGCCGAGAGAGGGGAGCGGCTGACGGCGGACCACTGCGGGGCCATCCACGTCGACACCCTCAACGGCCAGGCCGACCTCATGCGCGAGCTCGTCGGGTCGGCGGACGTCACCGGGGACGCCGCAGCGGTGCGGTCGGAGCTGCTCGCCTGGGACGGGCGCAGCGACGCCGGCAGCACGGGGGCGGCGCTCTTCGCCGCCTGGCGCACGGCGCTCGTGCACTGGTTCTCCGAGCATCCGCTCCTCGCGGTGCTGCACGAGCCGAGCGGTCACTCGAGCCTCTTCGCCGCGTGGACCGACGTCGTGACCCAGATCGGTGCCGGCTGGCACTCGATGGCCCGACTCGGCCCGGACCACGGCATCGAGGTCAGCAAGGGCGTACGCGTGGCGCTCGAACGTGCTGCCGCTCAAGCGGGTTCGCTGACGTCGTGGGGTGAGCGCCACTGGCTCGACCCCGTCCACGCGCTCACCAGGTCCGGCGGCGCGCCTGCCGTGCCTCGCGACCCCGTGGGCGGGGACAAGGGGTGCGTGCTCGCCGCCGCGAGTGCGCCCGGGGTGACCGACCACTGCTACGGCGGTCCCGTGGCGCGTTACGTCTGGGACCTCGGCGACCGGGACGCGAGCCGCTGGGTCGTGCCGTTCGGGGCGAGCGGCGACGCGCGCGACCCGCACTTCGCCGACCAGACCCGAGCCTGGCTCGCGGGCGACCTGCACCCGGTGGCACCTCTCGAGCCGCTGCACAGCGATTTACGCTGAATTTTGCCTTCTCTTTACCATTTACAGGACAAAGCCTGACGTTCCGCCCTACTGTGCTCGCGTAGGGGCACCAGGTGCGACACGGTGCCTTGTGCCAGCGCAGGAGGTGTGAGTCCGGTGACGACGAGCATGACGCCCATGAACGGGGATCCCGAGCGCTGGCTGCCCGACCCGTCCTGGCCCGTGCCCCCACGCGGCTGGCAGATGTGGGCGGCGGCCGGGTCAGCGCCGCGGCCCGGACGCGCCCCTGACGGCGAGCTCGAGGTGCGAGCCCAGCCCGAGATGCCCCACACTGACCGTGTGCTGTCCGAAATAGACCGATTTGCGGCCATCGAGGACGCCTCCTTCACGCTGCCGAGCCGCCCGAGCCGCCCGAGCCTCCTGGTCGACCACACGTCGGGCCAGCCGGTGGTGGTCGACCTGCTCGTAGAGGCTCGAGCCTCTCACCGGGCTCCGCATCGAGCACCCGCGGGGATGGTCCGGGGCTTCGCAGCGCTCGCCGTCCTGCTCGTCGTCAGCTTCCTCGTCGGCGGCGTCACGGGCGCCCTCGTCGTCATCGGCGTCTCCACCCTCCTGGCAGCCAGCGCCGCCCTCGTGAGCGGTCACATCTCGCTCTCCCTGGTCGGCGGCCAACGCGGCGCCGGCCTCTTCCTTGGCGTCGCCGTCGTGGCCCTGATGGCGGCCTCGGTGATGCCGCGAGACCGCCCCGCCCGCCAGGACGAGGTCGCGACGGCGCTGGTCCCGGTCAGCTCGAGCTGGGTCCCCGACGCCCGTTCGACGCAAGCCGCCGTGCTGCCGTCACCGGTCGCCTCGTCTTCGAGGATGCCGGTGGCTCCGGTAGTGCCGCCAACGCCATCGGCGTTCGGCGCCGAGGTCGACACGTCGGCGCCGGTCGCGCGCTCGATGGTGGGTGGTGGAGTCCCGACCCTCTCGCCCGATGCGCTGACCCCGAGCTCCGGCCGGGCGAACGACCAGGGGACGTCGGAGCCGGCCAAGCCGGTCAAGCCGGTCAAGGCCGCGAAGCCGACGAAGGCGTCGAAGCCGGAGAAGGCGTCCAAGCCCGAGAAGGCGTCCAAGCCCGAGAAGGCGTCCAAGCCCGCGAAGCCCGCGAGGCCAGCGCATCCGGTGACGACCTGTCCCGGCAGGACAGGCGCGGCGCCGGTCGTGTTGCGTCGTGCCCTGGCTGCGCTCGGTCCGTGCGGACCTGTGCGACAGTGACTCCGTGGGTACACCTATGACACCGGTCACGATCATCTGGTTCGTCGGAGCCGCGATCGTGGGGGCGATCGCCGGTGGCCTGCATGTGCTCCGTTCCGCCATCGGCGGCTCGCACACGGAGATGCCCCTCATGATCTCGGCCTTCGCCCTGACAGCGCTCGCCGCCGCCATGCTCTTCCACGGCGTCATGCTGGCGGCTCGGGCACAGGATGCCGCCGCCGGACCCGCTCCCGAGATCGACGTCGCCGAGGCCGATGCTGAGGACGCCGCCGAGGTCCCCGACCGCGAGGTGGCCTCCGAGGGCCCGGCCGCCTACACCTTCCGCGGAGGTGAGCCGGTCGGCGAGCGAGCGGCCCGGCGTGCCCGACGCGACCGGTCCGCACAGGGCTGACCGCGCGCCGTCGTCGCACCCGCCGGGCACAATGACGGGATGAGTGCAGGTCGCACCACCTGGGTGCTGCACGTCGACCTCGACCAGTTCATCGCCGCCGTCGAGGTGCTGCGTCACCCCGAGCTCGCGGGCCTGCCGGTCATCGTCGGCGGTCGTGGTGATCCGACCGAGCGCGCCGTCGTGTCCACGGCGAGCTACGAGGCCCGTCAGTTCGGCGTCGGATCCGGTATGCCGCTGCGCCTCGCCGCGCGCAAGGCGCCCGACGCGGTGATCCTCCCGGTTGACGCCCCGGCCTACACCGAGGCGTCCGAGCGGGTCATGGACACGCTGCGCGGGCTCGGGGTCGTCGTGGAGGTGCTGGGCTGGGACGAGGCCTTCCTCGGGGTCGACGCTGACGACCCGGAGGCGTTCGCCGAGCGAGTCCGGGCGGCGGTGCTCGAGGCGACCGAGCTGCACTGCTCCGTCGGCATCGGTGACAACAAGGTGCGCGCCAAGATCGCGACGGGCTTCGGCAAGCCGCGCGGCACCTTTCGCCTGACCCGGGAGAACTGGTTCGACGTCATGGGCGACCGGCCGACGATCGACCTGTGGGGCGTCGGGTCCAAGGTGTCCAAGCGACTGGCCGCACACGGGGTCACGACGGTGCGCGAGCTCGCCGACGCCGACGAGTCCGTCCTCGTCGGCGAGTTCGGGCCGCGTATGGGCCTCTGGTACTCCCAGCTGGGTCGCGGCATCGGGTCGGCCGTCGTCGACGACTCGCCCTGGATCGCGCGGGCGCACAGCCGGGAGACCACCTACCAACGCAACCTCACGACGGCGGAGGAGGTGCGGGACGCCGTTCGCGAGCTCGCCTCCCAGGCCTTCGACGACACCGTCAAGGAGGGGCGTCCGGTCTTCCGTGTCACGCTCAAGGTGCGCTACGCCCCGTTCCACACCTCGACCAAGGCCCGCAAGCTCCCGGCTCCGACGACCGAACGCGATGACGTCATCGAGGCCGCCGTCGCCCTGGCGCAGACGCTCGACCCGGGGCGTGAGGTGCGTCTGCTCGGCGTCCGGGCCGAGATGGTCATGCCCGACGGGGGCGACCCCGTCGAGCGCACCCCGGTCCGCGGCCGCCTCTGACGGATCTCGCCGACCTCAGTGGTGGCGCCGGGCGCGACTGATCTCGCGGACGGCCCGTGCCTTGGCCCGGAAGAACCGGGGACGGCTCACCAGGTAGGCGGCGACGACGAGCCCGACGACGGCGATGAGCCGGTTCGGGTCGACGGCAGGCCGCCAGGTGACCTGTCCGTCCTTGATGACGAACGCGCCGGCCGGCCGCCCGGCCATGCCGAAGCCCGCGCCCTCACCCGACTCGCCCTTCTCGTCGTGGCCGGAGCCACCACCCCCGCCCCCGGTGACGACGGCGGCCGGGATGACCGTCAGGCCGTCCTTCTCGTACGGCTCGCCGTAGACGCGTCGGACCGTGATCGTGTCATTCGCCTTGCTGAGCAGCTCGTCGAGCTTCATGGTTCCTCCCTCGTGCCGGGCGCCCCGGCCTCAGCACCCCAGACTGCCCAGATGGCTCGTGGCCCAACAGGGCTGAAGGTCCCGAATGACGCGGCCGCTCAGGCGGGTGTCGTGGAGCGCGCCGCGGCCCGACGGGTCCCGCCACCGGGCGTCCCGTGCAGGAACTGGACGAGCGCGGCCAGCTCGGGCACCTCGCCGGCGCTCTCGAGGGACTGCTCGAGCACCGCGTCGTGGGTCGGTGCGGCCTCGCGGTAGAGCGCCCAGCCCTGGTCGGTGAGCTCGGTGTAGATGCCGCGGCGGTCATCGGCGCAGAGCACCCGGGTCAGCAGCCCGCGGTCCTCGAGCCGGTTGACGAGCCGGGTGGTCGCGGACGACGAGAGGGCGGCTGCGCGGGCGAGCTGGCTCATCCGCATGTGCCAGCCGTCCTGACGGGACAGGGCGTCGAGGACGGTGAACTCGACGACGGACAGCTCGTGGCGGCGCACGAGCTCTCGCTCGAGGGCGCTCTCGATGTGTCCGTGCAGGGCGGCCAGGGTGCGCCACCCGGAGGCGCGCACCTCGACGGCGGAGTCTGCGATTCCCATGCGCACCATCATAACGCGCGTTTGCAATATACCGCGCCTACAACTAACGTCACTCAAGCTCACTTAGTTGCACACGCGGCATACCGGCGAAAGCAGAGAGGCTCGGATCGGCGCCCGCATCCTGTCAAAGGAAGGACTCGGCACCCATGCCACTCGGTCTCATCGCCCTCGCCCTCGGGGGCTTCGGCATCGGCCTGACGGAGTTCGTCATCGCCGGCCTCATCAGCACCGTCGCCACCGACATGGGGGTCACCATCCCCGTGGCCGGCTACCTCATCAGCGGCTACGCCCTGGCCGTCGTCGTCGGCGCGCTGGGTCTGACGCTCGTGCTCGGCGCCTGGCGACCCAAGCGCGCCCTGCTCGCCCTCATGGTCCTGTTCATCGTCGGCAACGCCCTCTCCGCGGTGGCGACCGGCTACGGCATGCTCCTCGCCGGCCGGGTCGTCGCGGCCCTCGCCCACGGCGCCTTCTTCGGCATCGGCTCGGTGCTCGCAGCCTCGCTCGTGTCACCCGATCGTCGGGCCGGCGCGATCTCCATCATGTTCGGCGGGCTCACCCTCGCCAACGTGCTCGGTGTCCCGCTCGGGACGTTCGTCGGGCAGCAGTGGGGCTGGCGCGCGACCTTCGCACTCATCGCCGTCGTCGGGGTCGTTGCGGCCGTCGGCATCGCGGTCCTCGTCCCGGACGCCGCCCCAGAGACGGAGTCCGGTGAGCCCACCGAACGTGCCGCAACCCTGCGGGCCGAGCTCGCAGCCTTCCGCAACCGCCAGGTCTGGTTCTCGCTCGCGATGACCGTCCTCGTCTTCGGCGGGATGTTCGGCGCCTTCATGTACGTCGAGCCGCTCCTGACCCGCGTCACCGGCTTCGACGAGTCGGCGGTGCCGTGGCTGCTCGTCCTCTTCGGCGTCGGCCTCTTCGCCGGCAACCTCCTCGGAGGCCGCTGGGCCGACCGCGCCCTGGCTCGCACGCTCGTCACGCTGACGTTCGCGCTCGCGGTCTCGCTCGTCGCCTTCGCGCTGCTGTCGGGCAACGAGGCGGGGTCGGCGGCCATGCTGCTGGCCATGGGCTTCTTCGGCTTCGCGACCGTGCCCGGCCTGCAGATGCGGGTCCTCGGCCACGCCTCCGGAGCGCCGACGATGGCCTCCTCGGCGAACATCGCGGCCTTCAACGTCGGCAACTTCCTCGGCGTCTGGATCTCGGGCCTGGCCATCAGCGCCGGGCTCGGCTGGACCTCGCCGCTCTGGGTCGGTGCGGGCTTCGCGACGTCGGGGCTTCTCGTGCTCCTCGGCGCCACGGCGGCAGAGCGCAGGGCGGCACCCGAGCCGACGGAGGCCGGTCCCGTCGAGAAGCGTGAGCAGCTGGACGTCCCCGCCCACGTCAGCTGACACCGGTTCGAGGGATAGCGGGGGACGCTCAGAGCGCGGCGGCGACCGACCGGCCGGCCGTGCGCCCGCTGAAGAGGCAGCCGCCGAGGAAGGTGCCCTCGAGCGAGTTGTAGCCGTGCATGCCGCCCCCGCCGAAGCCGCTCACCTCGCCCGCGGCATACACCCCCGGGAGCGGCTCGCCGCCCGGCCCGAGCACGCGTCCGGCGAGGTCGGTCTCGAGGCCGCCGAGCGTCTTGCGGGTGAGGATGTTGAGCCGTACGGCGATGAGCGGGCCGGCCTTCGGGTCGAGCAGCTTGTGCGGACTCGCCACGCGAATCAGCCTGTCACCGCGATAGTTCCGCGCCCCGCGGACTGCGGTGATCTGCGCGTCCTTGGTGAAGTCGTTGTCGATCTCGTTGTCGCGCGCCACGATCGTGCGTCGCAGCGACTCGACGTCGATGAGGTCGTCACCGGTGAGCGCGTTCATTCCCCGGACCAGCTCGTCGAGGGTGTCCGCCACGACGAAGTCCTCGCCATGACGCTTGAAGGCCTCGACGGGCCCGGGCGCTCCCCTGCGGGCCCGTCCGAGCACCTGCTTGACGTCCTTGCCGGTGAGGTCGGGGTTCTGCTCGGAGCCCGACAGGGCGAACTCCTTCTCGATGATCCGCTGGGTGAGCACGAACCACGAGTAGTCGTGGCCGCTGCGCGTGATGTGACGGAGCGTGCCGAGGGTGTCGAAGCCGGGGAAGTACGGCGCCGGGAAGCGGCGGCCCCGCGCGTCGAGCCACAGGGACGACGGGCCGGGCAGGATGCGGATGCCGTGGTTGTCCCAGACGGGGTCCCAGTTGCGCAGTCCCTCCGTGTAGTGCCACATCCGGTCGGGGTTGATGACCCGACCGCCGGCCGCCTGCGTGATGCCGAGCATCCGGCCGTCGACGTGGGCGGGCACCCCGGCCACCATGCGGGTCGGTGGCGCGCCGAGCCGCTCCGGCCAGGCCTGCCGCACGAGGTCGTGGTTGCCGCCGATGCCCCCGCTCGTCACGACGACGGCCTGGGCGGTGATCTCGAAGTCGCCGACCTCCTCGCGGCTGCTGGGCCGACCGCGGTCGACGCCGTCGGGCGCCAGGACGCGACCGCGTACGCCCGTCACGGTGCCCACGGTCAGGACGAGCTCGTCGACGCGGTGGCGGAAGGCGAAGGTCACGCGACCGCTCGCCACGGCGGCACGGACCCGTCGCACGAACGGTTCCACGAGCCCGGGGCCCGTGCCCCAGGTGATGTGGAAGCGGGGCACCGAGTTGCCGTGCCCGTCGGCGCGCCCGTCGCCGCGCTCGGCCCAGCCGACGACGGGGAAGAGCCGATGGCCCTGCTCGTGCAGCCACGCGCGCTTCTCGCCGGCGGCGAAGTGGAGGTATGCCTCGGCCCACTTGCGTGGCCAGAAGTCCTCGTCCCGGTCGAACTGGGCCGAACCCATCCAGTCCTGCGTCGCGAGCTCGAGGCTGTCCTTGATGCCCATCCGGCGCTGCTCCGGGCTGTCGACGAGGAAGAGCCCGCCGAAGCTCCAGAAGGCCTGGCCGCCGAGGGACTGCTCGCCCTCCTGGTCGACGAGCACGACCCGCTTCCCGCGGTCGGCGAGCTCAGCGGTGGCGACGAGTCCGGCGAGACCGGCTCCCACGACGACGACGTCGGCTTCCATGGCCCCGAGCATGCCACCAACCGGACCGGCGGGCACCACGTCTCATCTGCTCTCGGCGGATCTGCCCGTGGCAGAGCAGGATTCCCGTCCGTATCGTGCACGCCCATGATGGCTGGATGACCGACTCACCCATGCCAGCGGCGCTCGACGACCAGCTGTCGATGCAGCTGCTCCACCAGCGGATCATCGTCCTCGGGGCGGAGGTCGACGACCCGATCGCGAACCGGATCACGGCCCAGCTGCTCCTGCTCTCGGCGCGCGACCCGCGCTCCGACATCAGTCTCTACGTCAACAGCCCCGGAGGCTCCGTCACCGCCGGTCTCGCCATCTACGACACGATGCGCGTCATCCCCAACGACGTCTCCACTCTCGCAGTGGGATTCGCGGCCTCCATGGGACAGTTCCTCCTCGGCGCCGGGACCCCCGGCAAGCGCTTCGCCCTGCCCAACGCGCGGATCATGATGCACCAGCCGTCCGCCGGCATCCAGGGCACCGCCGCCGACGTCGAGGTCCAGGCCGCGAACCTCAAGGCGGTCAAGCGCCGGGTCAACGAGCTGCAGGCGCAACACACGGGCCAGACCGTCGAGCAGATCACCCACGACAGCGAGCGCGACCGCTGGTTCAGTGCTGAGGAGGCCGCGGCATACGGCATCGTCGACCACGTCGTCAGCGCGCTGACCGACGTCCGCCCGGTCGGTGTCGAGCGGAAGGTGGGACTGCGGTGAGCAGCTACACGATCCCCTACGTCGTCGAGCGCACCCCGGCCGGGGAGCGCAGCTTCGACATCTACAGCCGGTTGCTCCAGGAGCGGATCATCTTCGTGGGCACGGAGATCGACGACGGGGTCGCCAACGTCGTCATGGCCCAGCTGCTCCACCTCGCCGATGTCGCACCGGACCGGGAGGTGTCGCTCTACGTCAACAGCCCGGGGGGCTCGTTCACGGCGCTCATGGCCGTCTACGACACGATGCAGTTCGTGCCGGCGCCCGTCGCGACGTACTGCCTCGGCCAAGCGGCATCCGCCGCGGCCGTGCTCCTCGCGGCAGGGGAGCCCGGCAGGCGCTTCGCGCTGCGACACTCCCGGGTGCTGCTCCACCAGCCGTCCGCGGGTGGGCAGGGGACGGTCAGCGACCTCGCCCTGCAGGCCGACGAGCTGCTGCGAGTGCGCGCGCAGGTCGAGGAGGTGCTGAGCCTGCACACCGGGCGTTCGGTCGCGCAGCTGCGCCTCGACACCGACCGCGACAAGGTGCTCACGGCCGCGGAGGCCGTGGAGTTCGGCGTCGTCGACCACGTCGTCGAGCGTGCGACGGAGGTCCGCCTCGACGGGGATTGACCGGGGGCTCCGTCGATCGTCACGCCGCGAGGAGCACCGATCGTGTGGTGTCGGCGAGGGTGCCGGTCGGCGCCGGCGCCTCCGCAGGGGACGCGATGCTCGACCCGGCGCGGGACGTCAGGTCCAGGACACGTCTTCCGTTCGGGACGTCGCCGGCGAGGTCGCGCAGCTCGCGGTGGGCCGCGCCCACGAGGCCGGTGATGCTCGACCCGAGCGCCACGCACACCGCCTCGAGCACCTCGGACGAGGGCTCCTTGAGGCCGCGCTCGACCTCGGAGAGGTAGGCGACCGAGATGCCGGCGCGGGCGGCGACCTCGGCGAGCGTGCGGCCCTGGCGGGTGCGCAGGCCGCGCAGGAGCCGGCCGTAGACCTCGCGCAGCAGCGGGGTGCGGACGCCGGGGTGCGGGCGCGGGGCGATCTGGGTCATGGCCGTCTCCGATCTGGGTGCGTTCGTCCAGCGTCGCACGGGAGCGTCAGGATGGTGCCCGGTGAGACTCGGGAGGGCGTACGCCGTGGGCGAACTCACGGAGCGGCGTGCCGAGGGTGGGTGCTGGAGGAGAAAGATGTTGACGGCGTTCACTTCGTCATCGAGGCTGTCGGTAATGACGCCTACCGTGGTCAACGCGGCAGCTCACACCTCACGCACGACTCTCTGGGGAGCCCTCACATGACCATCACCTCCGATGCGCGCGCCGCGCGCGAACGGTCCTCGGGCCCGGCCATCGAGGCCGAGCACCTCGTCAAACGCTTCGGCGACATGACGGCCGTCGACGACGTCAGCTTCTCCGTGCCGCAGGGCACGGTTCTCGGTCTGCTCGGCCCCAACGGCGCCGGCAAGACCACCACCGTCCGCATGATGACGACCCTGAGCCAACCCACGAGCGGCTCCGCCCGCGTCGCCGGCCACGACGTCGTCCGTGAGCCCGAGCTGGTCCGCCGCAGCATGGGCCTGACGGGCCAGGCCGCGACCGTCGACGAGCTGCTCACCGGCCGGGAGAACCTCCGGCTCATGGGCTCGCTCTACGGCCTGCCCAAGGGAGAGGTGCGCCGGCTGACCGGCGAGCTGCTCGAGCGCTTCTCGCTCACCGACGCCGGCAACAGGGTCGTCAAGGACTACAGCGGCGGCATGCGTCGTCGGCTCGACCTCGCGGTCAGCCTCATCGCGACGCCGCCCGTGCTGTTCCTCGACGAGCCGACCACGGGCCTCGACCCGCGCAGCCGCGTCGAGCTCTGGGACGTGCTGCGCGGCCTCGTCCGCGACGGCACCACGCTGCTGCTCACGACGCAGTACCTCGAGGAGGCCGACCAGCTCGCCGACCGGATCGTCGTCATCGACCACGGCCGCATCATCGCCGAGGGCACGCCGCTCGAGCTCAAGGACCAGTCGGGTCAGGCCGCCATCGTCCTCACGGTCTCGCACGCCGACCAGGTCGAGGCCGCCCGCGCCCTGCTCGCCGCCCATGTCGAGGGGGTCCACGTCGACGTCCCGGCGCGACGCCTCACCGCCCCCGCCGAGGGCCTGCACGACATGACCAGGGTCGCCGCGGTCTTCGAGCGCAGCGACATCGTCCTCGACGATCTCGGCCTCCAGCGTCCGAGCCTCGACGACGTCTTCCTCAGCCTCACCGGACACCGCACCGAGCCGGACGCTCCCGGCTCCGGCGAGTCCCCCGACACCAGCTCCGCCTCCGCCAAGGAGTCCCGATGACCGACCGGACCGTCACCACCACCACCTCCACCACCGGCGTGGCCCCCACGAGCGCGCGGACGGCGCCGCACGACTACGAGCCACCCGGCCGCGCGCGGCAGATCGCGATGATGGTGTGGCGCAACCTCAAGCACATCAAGCGCCAGCCCGAGATGCTCACGGACGTCACGATCCAGCCGGTGATGTTCGTGCTCCTCTTCGCCTTCGTCTTCGGAGGTTCGATCGTCATCCCTGGCTTCAACTACCGGGAGTGGCTGATGCCGGGGATCATGGCCCAGACCATGGCCTTCTCCGCATTCATCGTGGCGATCGGCCTCAACATGGATCTCGGCAAGGGGATCATCGACCGGTTCCGCTCACTCCCGATCTCGCGGGGCTCGGTGCTCGTCGGGCGCAGCATCTACAGCATCATCCACTCGAGCATCGGCATCTTCGTCATGTCGCTGACGGGCGTGGCGATCGGTTGGCGGATCCACAACGGCGTCGGAAAGGCGCTGCTCGCCTTCGCGCTGCTGCTGCTCTTCGGTTTCGCCATGATCTGGGTGGGCATACTGGTCGGCTCGTCGATGCGCTCGCCCGAGGCGGTGAACGGGTTGATGTTCACGACGATCTTCCCGATCACGTTCCTGGCCAACACCTTTGCACCGACGGTGGGCATGGCCGGCTGGTTGCGCACCATCGCCGAGTGGAACCCGATCAGCTCACTCGTCCAGTCCATGCGTGAGCTGTGGGGCAACGGTCCGGCAGCCCTGCCCGACGCCGCTCTGCCCCTTCACTATCCAGTCCTCACGACGGTGATCTGGTCAGTCGCGATCACCGCCGTCGTCGCCCCGCTGGCGGTGCGGGCCTTCATCCGCCGCACGACTGACTGAGGACCACGGTCGACGCTCTCGAGGGCGCGGGGGACGGTGAGCCCGAGGAACGCGTGCGCCTCCTCGAGACCGAACCGGCGGTGCTCGAGCATGACCGACAGGTCGGTCGGCTCCTGCAGCTCGAGGACGAACACACCCTCGCCGATGGCATGGGGCTGGCCGCCGGGCACGGGCACGGTGTCACCGGCAGACACCTCGATGCGGTGGAGAGCGCCCAGGAGGCGCTCGTCCTGAGCCTCGACGTGCTCGGCCAGCTGTGCCCCGTCGGGAGCTCCTCGCGGAAGCCACCCAGACGCAGGCGCCGGGCTCGGCGTCGAGGACGGGACCGAGCCAGTGGTCGGGGTCGGCGGCGAGGGCATCCGGCAGCGTCGTGCCGTCCTCGAGCACCGTGACACCGTCGCCTCCCTCGGCGAAGAGCCGGCGTCGACACCAGCCAGTCCTCGGGCCGGTGTCCGTCGGAGTCCGACGGCACGTCGAGCCGACGAAAGGCCAGGATCCGCCTCCTGCCGCGGTAGAAGCGGTGGGGGGTGTTGAGCGACAGCGGGCTCGGCAGGCGGGTCGGGTCTGGCACGGTCGTCTCGGACACGGGCAGGTGTTCCTCGGGTCGGTTGGGACGCCTTCGGCGACTCAGCGCTGTGATGTCGCACGTCGCACGCCGGAGGCGCGCACGATCAGCCGGGTCGGCATGACGACGGTCTGGGCCGGCGACTCGTCGCCGAGCAGGCGTGCGAAGAGCTGCTGGGCGGCCTTCTGCCCCATGGCAGCGGGGTCCTGGTGCACGACGGTGACCGGAGGGTCGATGAGGCCTGCGAGCTCGAAGTCGTCGAAGCCCACGAGCGACAGCGGCAGGCGCAGCTCCCGCAGGGCCAGCAGGGCGGCGATGGTGATGCGGTTGTTGCCCGTGACGACCGCGGTGACCGGCTCGCGGCCCCGCGACCACTGCGTCAGGGTCTCCTGCACCGAGGCGGCCGTGTGGGGACCCATGGAGACCCGCGGACTGCTGGGCAGACCGAGGCCCTCGTGGGTCGCGACGAATGCGTCGCGGCGCTGCCGCGCCGTCCAGAAGGCGGGGTCGTCCCCGTAGAAGGCGATGTTGCGGTGGCCGTGCGCCACGAGGTGCTCGACGGCGCTGCGGATGCCGCCGGGGTTGTCGCTGAGGATGGTGTCCCGGGGGGTGCCGCGGACCGGACGGTCCATGTAGACGATCGGGGTGTGGCTCGCCTCGAGGACGGCATCCGAGGATGCGCTTTCGTCGGCGGGGACGACGATGATGCCGTCGACCCGGCGGTCCACCAGGGCCTCGATGACGGCGCGCTCGCGGGAGGGGGACCCCTCGGCGGAGGCGGTGATGAGCTGGTGCTGCCGAATGCGCGCCTCGCGTTCGACGGCCGCACCCATCTGCGAGTAGAAGGGGTTGGCGAGGTCCTCGACGACGAGGGCGATGGTGAACGTCCGGCCCTGGCGCATGAGGCGGGCGCCGTCGTGGCGACGGAAGCCGAGCCGCTCGATGACGGCGCGGACCCGCTCGGCCGTGTCGGGACGCACGCCGGGCTCGTGGTTGACCACGCGCGAGACGGTCTTGACGGAGACGTGGGCCTCGGCGGCGACGTCGGCCATGGTCGGGCGGGTGGCTGTCCGGTGGTCAGACAACGCTGTCATGCCCGCAGTTTGACCAGAGGACGGCAGGGATCGCAACGTCAGCGTGCCGGCGCCGGCCCGAAACACGAAGTTCTGTCTGATTCGATGTCCGGACCGGACAGGATCGTTTTGAGCGGTTGACGCCCTTTGTCCGGTAGGGGAAGTCTCGCAGGGTCGGAACGCGGCTCGGGGTCGCTGGTGCCGACTCAGACTCAGCACGGCTCAAGACGAGCGGCTCAACGACGAGCACGGAGGAACCCATGTCCAAGAGAACCGGGATCCAGAGGGGCGTCATCGCCTTGGCAGTCCTGGCCACGGCGACGGTAGGGGCGATCGCCGGTCCCGCCCAGGCGGGTGCGCTCGGCGGCACTGCCGGGGCGCCGCGGTCGGCACCCGCCGCCGCTGCCGGTGCGGGTGACTTCTCGACCTCGTTCGAGACCGGGCAACCGCAGCCCGAGCTCTCCACCGTCGAGGTGGGCGCCCATGGACCGCGACAGCAGAACGTCTCCGGCACCGCGAGCGCGGACGGGAGCCTCCTCGGGTCGGTCGTCGGGGTCACGGCGAGCGCGGAGAACACGCCCGGTGAGGTCGCCTCGAACCTCGCCGACGCCAACCCGGACAGCAAGTGGCTCGCCTTCGCCTCGGCCGGCTGGGTGCGCTACCAGCTCGGCACGCCGGCGAAGGCGCTGCGCTACTCGTTGACCTCGGCCAACGACTCGCCCGAGCGCGACCCCAAGGACTTCACCCTCCAGGGCTCGAGCGACGGCACGACGTGGACCGACCTCGACCGCCGGACCGGCATCGACTTCTCGGGCCGCTTCGCCAAGCGCACCTTCGATGTCACGACGCCGGCGACGTATGCGTACTACCGGCTCGACGTGACCGCGGTCCACTCCGGCGGCATCGTCCAGCTCGCCGACTGGGACCTCTCCGACGGCAGCACCGGATCCGGCCCGGCCACACCGATGAAGACCGTCGTCGGCTCCGGCCCGATCTCCGGGTTCAACATCAAGCCGCTCGTCGGCTGGACCGGCGTCAAGGCGCTGCGCTACTCCGGCGGCCACACCGCCGACGGCCGTGGTTACGCGTGGAACCGGTTGTTCGACGTCGACCTACCGGTCACCGCGCAGACCCGGCTCAGCTACAAGATCTTCCCCGACATGATCGCCGGCGACCTCGAGTACCCGTCGACGTATGCCGCCCTCGACGTCCGCTTCACGGACGGCACCTACCTGTCCGACCTCGGCGCCGACGACCAGCACGGAGTCGCCGCGAGCCCGAGCGGCCAGGGCAAGGGCAAGATCCTCTACGCCAACCAGTGGAACGCCGTCTCCCTCGACGTCGGCAAGGTCGCCGCCGGCAAGACGATCGACCGGGTTCTCGTCGGCTACGACAACACCGGCGGGGCGACGAAGGACACCCGCTTCGGCGGCTGGATCGATGATGTCTCGGTGCAGGCGAAGTCGGCGGTCATCGACGGCGCCGACCTGACGAACTACGTGGACGTGCGACGCGGCACCAACGCATCGAGCAGCTTCTCGCGCGGCAACAACCTGCCGATCAGCGCGCTGCCCAACGGTTTCACCTTCTTCACCCCGGTCACCAACGCCACCTCCCAGTCGTGGGAGTACTACTACCAGTCGGCCAACAATGCGGCGAACCTCCCTGTGCTGCAAGGTCTTGCGGTCTCGCACGAGCCGAGCCCGTGGATGGGTGACCGCAACCAGATGTCGGTCATGCCGTCCGTGGCGACCGGCACGCCGACGGGCAGCGCCTCAGGTCGCGGCCTCGCCTTCGACCACGCGACCGAGGTGGCCCACCCCGACTACTACAAGGTCGCTCTAGCCGGTGGCCTCACCGCCGAGACGGCCCCGGCCGACCACGGCGGTGTCTACCGGTTCACCTTTCCGGCCTCGGCCGTCAAGGGGCACCTCGTCGTCGACACCATCGACGACAACGGCACCTTCGCCGTCGACGCGGCCTCGGGCACGATGACCGGTTGGGTCGACAACGGCAGCGGCCTGTCCGCCGGCCGCAGCCGGATGTTCGTCTACGGCACGTTCGACCGGCCCGCAACGGCAGTCGGCACCGCTCCGAACGGTCACACGGGCACCCGCTACGCGACCTTCGACACGACCACCGACAAGCAGGTCACGCTCAAGCTCTCGACGTCGTTCATCTCGCTCGACCAGGCGAAGAAGAACCACGCACTCGAGCTCGCGTCCCGCGACTTCGACGCCGTGCGTGCCGCGGCCAAGGAGGCCTGGAACGCCCGCCTCGGCGTCGTCAGCGTCAAGGGCGCCAACGACTCCGAGCGCACGACGCTCTACTCCAACCTCTACCGCCTCAACCTCTACCCCAACAGCCAGTTCGAGAACACCGGCACGGCTGCTGCTCCGCGCTACCAGTACGCGAGCCCCGTTGCGGCCAAGTCGGGTTCGGCCACCGCGACGACGACGAACGCCGCCGTCAAGGACGGCAGGATCTACGTCAACAACGGCTTCTGGGACACCTACCGCACCGTGTGGCCGGCCTACAGCCTGCTCTACCCGGAGGTGGCGGCCGAGATCGCCGACGGCTTCGTGCAGCAGTACCGCGACGGCGGCTGGGTCGCTCGATGGAGCTCGCCGGGCTACGCCGACCTCATGACCGGCACGAGCTCGGACGTCGCTTTCGCCGACGCGTACGCGAAGGGCGTCAAGCTGCCCGACCCGCTCGCGGCATACGACGCGGCCGTGAAGAACGCGACGGTGCTCCCGACGTCGAGTGCGGTGGGTCGCAAGGGACTCGACACCTCCACCTTCCTCGGCTACACGAGCACCAACACCGGTGAGAGCGTGTCGTGGGGACTGGAGGGGCTCGTCAACGACTTCGGCATCGGGACCATGGCGGCCAAGCTCGCCAAGGACCCGGCCACGCCGGAGGCGCGCCGTGCCCAGCTGACCGAGGAGTCGAAGTACTTCCTCGAGCGGGCGACGCACTACGGCAACCTCTTCAACCCGAAGGTCGGCTTCTTCCAGGGTCGCGCCGCCGACGGCACGTTCCCGTCGAGCTTCGACCCGGAGGCCTGGGGCGGCGACTACACGGAGACGAACGCCTGGAACTTCGCCTTCCACGCCCCGTTCGACGGCAACGGCCTGGCCAACCTCTACGGCGGCCGTGACGCGCTCGCGAAGAAGCTCGACACGTTCTTCGCGACGCCGGAGACGGCGACCAAGCCCGGCGGCTACGGCGGCGTCATCCACGAGATGCTCGAGGCCCGCGACGTCCGGATGGGCATGCTCGGCCAGAGCAACCAGGTGAGCCACCACATCGCGTACATGTACGACTGGACCGGCCAGCAGTGGAAGACGGCCGAGAAGGTCCGCGAGATCATGCGCCGGCTCTACGTCGGTGGCGAGATCGGCCAGGGTTACCCGGGCGACGAGGACAACGGCGAGATGTCGGCGTGGTACGTCCTGTCCTCGCTCGGCATCTACCCCCTCCAGGTCGGCTCGGCCAACTGGGCCATCGGCTCGCCGAAGTTCGAGCAGGTCCGGGTCAAGCGCACGCAGGGTGACCTCGTCGTCAATGCGCCGGGCAACTCCGAGACGAACATCTACGTCCAGGGCGTCACGGTCAACGGCGCCAAGCACAAGAGCGTCTCGATCAGCCAGGACGAGATCGCGGGCCCGACCACGGTCGACTTCGCGATGGGTGCCAAGCCCTCGGACTTCGGGTCCCGCGCCCAGGACGCTCCGCCGTCGCTGACGCAGGGCACCGAGGCGCCGAACCCGCTCAAGGACGCGACCGGCCCCGGCCGCGGCACCGCGACGGCGACCGACCTCGCGTCGGGCGACGACGCCAAGGCGCTCTTCGACAACACCTCGCGCACGTCGGTGGCCTTCACGTCGGCCACGCCGTCGGTGACCTTCGCCCTGTCGGGCGTCGGCCAGCGGGCCACCTGGTACACCGTCACCTCGGGACCGAAGGCCGGCGACCCGTCGGCATGGCGCCTCGAGGGCAGCAAGGACGACGGCAAGACGTGGCAGACGCTCGACACGAGGACGGCCCAGACCTTCCCGTGGCGGGTGCAGACGCGTCCGTTCGAGATCGCACACACGGGCACGTTCACGACCTACCGCCTCGTGGTCACGGCCACGGCCGGTGGCGCGGCGCCCAACCTGTCCGAGCTCGAGCTGCTCACCGACGGTTCCAAGGCCCAGCACACCGGCCTGAAGGTCTCGGCGGCCGAGCCCTTCGAGGTCGCGGAGGACACGGCGTGGTCGGGCACCGTCGCCACCTTCTCGGGTGGCGTCGCCAAGGGGACGGACGCCTCCTCCGCCACGGCGACCATCGCCTGGGGTGACGGGAGCACCTCGGCCGGCACGATCGAGGCCGGTGACCTCGGCTCGTCCACCGTCCGTGGGAGCCACACGTATGCCGATCCCGGGCCGTACCAGCCGAAGGTCTCCGTGACCCTCGGCAAGGAGACCGCCTCCACGCTCGGCAGCGCCACCGTGCACCAGGCGTCCACGCCGGCGTATGCCGCAGGCTTCGACTCCGTGTGCTTCGGCAACGTCGGTGACTCGGTCCCGTGCGACGGCGACCGGGCGGGCCTGTCCCGTGAGGCGCTCGTCGCCGCGGGCGGCGTCCCTGGCAAGCTGCTGAGCGTCCCCGGGACCGACCTGCGCTTCTCGATGCCGGGCATCCCGGTCGGCACCAAGGACAACGCCACCGGTGCGGGGCAGACCCTCCCAGTGACCCTGGCCCCCGGGGCGACGAAGCTGTCGCTCATCGGCACGGCGACGCAGAAGAACCAGGACACCACCGCCACCGTCAACTTCACCGACGGCTCGAGCACGAGCTACAAGGTGCAGTACGGCGACTGGTGCGGCTCGCCCCAGTTCGGGAACGTCATCGCCATCCAGATGGCCTACCGCCTCAACGGGACGGGCACCGACGGCTGCCAGGTGAAGCTCTTCGCCACGGCGCCGCTCACGGTCCCGGCCGGCAAGACGGTCGAGTCCGTGACGCTGCCGACGCAGACCGGTGACCCGAAGACGGCGGGACGGATCCACGTCTTCGCGGTCGCCGACAACGGCTCGGCCCTCGAGGTCGCGGCGGGCGCCGACACCACGGCCAAGGCCGGCGCCGACACCGACGTCACGCTGGGCACGGCGAAGGGCGGCGTCCCGGCGTCGACCGGCTACACGGCCCGCGTCCAGTGGGGCGACGGCACCGTGACGGAGGACGCGGCCGTGACGACCGCGTCGGACGGCTCGGCCACCGTCGAGGGCGGCCACGCCTGGGCCGCCGCCGGCACCTACACGGTGCGAGTGCTCGTGTCCGACTCCCGGTCCGACGTGCTCGCCTCGCTGAAGGTCACCGTGGGCTAGTCGAGACACCCGTGTCAGCCGAGGTTGTGGTCGAAGTCCATCCGGTGGGTGCCGTCCTCGTCGATGTGCAGGCGCACGGACCCCGCGATGCCGGTCAGCTCGTCGGTGCCGCTGCCCGGCACGATGAGGCCGTACTCGTTGGCGCGGTCAGTGCCGCTGGTCGAGGCTGCGTGCACGAAGTTGAACGCGCCGCGTCGCCCGGCGACCGTGCCTTCGAAGGACTCCATCGCGACGTACGTGCCCACCCCCGAGGTCTGGTCGAAGGCGGACGTGAACTGGGTGACGCTGCGCCCCGCGACGTCGCCGGCATACGTCTTGCGCATGCGCAGGTGCCCGGTGGGCAGCGCCGTCGTCACGTCGGGGACGTAGTCGGTGACGTCGAAGTCGGACGTCGTGAAGGTCGAGGTGCTCAGCATGTGGCCGACGCTAGCGACCCGAATGTCCCTGCGATAGAACGTTCCCGACGCGTCAGCGGGCGCGCATGCGGTTGTTGCGCGGTTGGTGCTCGAGCTCGGCGAGGCCCAGCTCCTCGAGCAACGGCGGCAGGTACATCCCGGCGCGGCCGCGGTAGCCCTTGCGCAGGCCGTACCACCCGCCGAGCGGGTTGGACTCGGACCGCGCCCATGCCTCCACGGTGCCTTCCTTCGCTGGCTTCTGCTCGTCGGCCGCGCCGAGCGGCACCCAGTCGCCCTGCTCGCGCAGCCAGGCATGGAGGTCGTCGACGACCCTGGCGTCGTACGTCAGCCGCGTCGACCCGACCTGGCAGACGAGCTGCGCCGGCGTGGCGCCGTCGTCGCGGTACATGGTGTAGTCCGACGTGCCCGGTGGCGTGCGCAGCACCCACGGGTCATCGACCCTCCCCGTCCCGGTCACAGGCGTCCTCCCTCGTCGGCGTCGTCCCCACCTTTGTACTCCCGCTTCGTCAGGACGGCGTCAAGATCGCATCAGGATGTCCCGAAGGGCTGACGTCCCCACGTCGACGGGTGTTGCGTGGAGTCATGACCAACGACTGGCTGGCTGACCACCGCACGCTGATGCGGTGGGGCGCCGTGCTCCTGCCGATCGTCGTGGGCGCGGTCCTCGGGCTCCTCCGCGACACGATGGACCCGAGCACTGCGGCGATGGTGCTCGTGCTGCCGGTCGTCGCTGCCGCCGCCACGGGCGACCGCATCGCAGGGGTCCTCGCGGCCCTCGCTGCCGCCGGCAGCTTCGACTTCTTCCTCACCGAGCCGTTCTACTCGCTCTCGATCCACCGCCAGGCCGACCTGGAGCTCGCCGTCGCCCTCGTGGTCGTGGGGCTCGCCGTGACGGAGATCGCGCTCTGGGGGCGGCGGCAGCAGGCGGCTGCCCAACGGCGGGAGGGCTACATCTCGGGCCTCACGCACCTGCTCGACCTCCCTGCCGACACGACGGAGGAGGCCCGGGCCGCTGCCATCGCCACCGCGATCACGACGGTTCTCGGCGCCGACCGGTGCACGTGGGAACCCGGCCACCCCCGGTGGAACGACGCCGTCGTCGACGCAGACGGTCGGGTCACGACAGGCGGCCGGCAGATCCGGGTGGAGCGGGTGGGCCTGCCCACCGACGGCTACGCGGCCGTCGTCGTCCGTCGGGGCACCGAGGTCATCGGCCACTTCCGGGTGACGGCCTCGACGCACGTCGTGCGGCCGACCGCCGAGCAGCTGCGCGTCGCGGCGCTCCTCGCCGACCGGATGGCCGACGCACGAGCGCCGCGGCCCGCCACCGAGGAGGAGGTGGGGGGACGTGGCGCTCGCGAGGGGGTGCGCGGGACCGGCATCGTCGACGACCCCAACGCAACCCATGAGTAACCTACGGGCCCCG
Organism: Terrabacter sp. 2YAF2; assembly: GCF_052114705.1. Lineage (NCBI taxonomy): Bacteria > Bacillati > Actinomycetota > Actinomycetes > Micrococcales > Intrasporangiaceae > Terrabacter > Terrabacter sp. 2YAF2. The sequence goes on along the minus strand of NZ_JBFRFG010000001.1, from coordinate 480,060 downwards.
GAGGGCGCGGCGGGTCAAGGGTTGGTCAAGAATTCCTGACCGGAGGTCGGCAGCCGACGGGCTCAGTCGACCTGCGACCGCAGCCACGCGATGTCGGCCGTCTGGCCCACGAGGCCGCCGGGTGTCTCACAGACGACGGGCGCTCCCGCCGCGCGGATGACCTCGGCCAGCGCCTCGCCGGCGATGAGGCCGGAGCCGAAGTTCGTGTGCCGGTCGGCGCCGGAATCGAACTCGTCACGGGAGTCGTTGGCGTGCACGAGGTCGATGCGCCCGGTGATGGCGCGCACCTCGTCGACGACCGTGCCGAGGTCGTTGCCGCCGGCGTGCGCGTGGCACGTGTCGAGGCAGAAGCCGACGTTGTCGCTGCCGGACGCCTGGCCGATGGCGTCCCAGAGCCGGGCGATGGCCTCGAGCCGACGCGCCATGGCGTTGTCGCCGCCCGCGGTGTTCTCGATGAGCAGCGGCACGGGCAGGTCGAGGCCGTCGATGCACTTGCGCCAGTTGTCGAAGCCCTTCGACGCGTCCTCGTCGGCCCCGAGGTGGCCCCCGTGGACGATGACGCCCTTGGCGCCGATCTCACCGGCCGCCGTCAGGTGCTGCTGGAGCAGCTTGCGGCCGGGGATGCGGATGCGGTTGTTGAGGCTCGCCACGTTGATCGGGTAGGGCGCGTGGACGTAGAGGTCGACACCCGCCGCCTCGGCGTCGGCCTTGAGCGCCTCGGCGCCACCGGCATACCGGATGACCGGGCCCTTGTAGCTCTGGGGGTCGCCGAGGAAGATCTGCGAGAGCGACGCTCCGCGCGCCGTCGCCTCGGCGATCGGGTCCTCCTGGTCGACGTGCGCACCGATGTGTAGGGCCATGGCGTCAGCGTATGCCGGGTCCGGATGATGAACGACTTGCATAAGCATGCCTTATGCAGTCAATAATGCTGGGATGAGTTCCTCGCGCTTCCCCGCCGTGGTCGACGACGTGACCGTCCGGCTCATCGCCGCCGTCGTCCTCGTCATCGGCGTCGTCGCCCTGGTCTCGTCGGCCTGGTGGCTCTATGCCGTCCTCGCCGTCGACTTCACGTTGCGGGCCGCGCTCGGACCCTCGGCCAGCCCGATCGCCCGGTTCGTGCAGCGGTGGATCCGACCCGCCGTCTCCGCGGACAAGCGGCCGACTGCCGGCCCGCCCAAGCGGTTCGCGGCGACCATCGGCGCCGTCATGACGGTCGCCGCGACCGCCCTCTGGGCCTTCGCCCTCCTGACCGGGGCGTCCGGTGCGATCGTCGGCGTCGTCGCCATCGGCGTGGTCATGGTGATCTTCCCGGCACTCGAGTCCGTCTTCGGGATCTGCGTCGGCTGCGTCCTCTTCTCCGGCCTGATCCGACTCGGCCTCGTCCCCGAGGAGGTCTGCCTCGAGTGCGCCGACATCACCAAGCGCCGCGAGCGTCTCTCCCTCGAGCGCGCGGACCGGCAGGCGGCCTGACCCGTCAGCCGGCGGCGGCACGCAGCTTCTGCAGGAGCGGCTCGGCGGCCTCGTCGAGGAAGCGCTCCTGGGCGTCCCCACCGACCTGCACGAGGGCGATGTCGGTGAAGCCGGCCTCCCAGTAGGCGCTCACCGCCTCGACGATCCGGTCCAGGTCCGGTCCGCACGGGATCGACTCGGCCACGTCCTCCGGGCGCACGAACTGCGTCGCCCCGGCGAAGCCCGCCGGCGTCGGCAGGTCGGCATTGACGGCCCAGCCGCCGCCGAACCAGCGGAACTGCTCGTGGGCGCGGGCGACGGCGGCCTCCTCGTCGGGGTCCCAGCAGATCGGGATCTGACCGATGGCGCGAGCCCCGGCGCCGATGCGCTCGGCGCCCTCGGTCCGGTTCCAGGTGTCGACGAGCTCGGCCTCCGGCTGGACGGCGATCATGTGGTCGGCCAGCGGGGCGAGCCGCTCGATCGACATGTCCCCGCTCACCGCGACAGCCACGGGCACGAGGATGTCGGGCAGGTCCCAGACCCGGGCGGAGTCGACGTCGAAGTAGTCGCCGTGGTGCGTGACGAGCTCGCCGGAGTGCAGCTTGCGGATGATCTCGATGGCCTCGACGAGCATGTCCTGCCGCGTCACGACGCCCGGCCAGCCCTCGCCGACGACGTGCTCGTTGAGGCTCTCGCCGCTGCCGAGCCCGAGGGTGAAGCGGCCGTCGGCGAGCAGCTGCATCGTCGCGGCCTTCTGGGCGATGACAGCCGGGTGGTAGCGCATCGTCGGGCACGTCACGTAGGTCATGAGCTCGACCCGCTCGGTGACCTGCGCGACGGCGCCCAGCACCGACCACGCATACGGGGCATGGCCCTGCTCGGTCAGCCACGGCGAGTAGTGGTCGCTCGAGACCTCGAAGTCGAAGCCCGCCTGCTCGGCGCGCAGGGCCCACCGGACGAGGTCCTTGGGGCCGCTCTGCTCGGTCATCAGGGTGTATCCGAAGTTCGTCACGAACGGCTCGTACCCATTCCCGGCTTCTCGAGTGTCCAAGGTCTGTCCACAGTTGTGGACAGGGTGTGGACGGACCTCGTCGAGGTCGTCGGAATGAGCGGCGTCCGGTGAGCCACAGGTGACAAGGGCACGCGGTGCGGGTAGGAGCCGAAGGTGGCGCCGGACGCCACCTGAGACACCGAAGCACACCGAGCGCCCCGTCCGGGGCGAGCAGAGGAGGGCCACGTGGCCAAGCGAGTCGCATTTCTCGTCGCGAGCGAGGGCATCGAGCAGGTCGAACTGACGGAGCCCTGGAAGGCCGTCACCGACGCCGGGCACGAGGCTGTCGTCGTCAGCCCCGAGGCCGGGGAGGTCCAGATGTTCAACCACCTCGACAAGGGCGACACCAAGCCGGTCGACATGACCGTGGCCGACGCCAAGGTCGAGGACTTCGACGCCCTGGTGCTGCCCGGCGGCGTGGCGAACCCGGACAGCCTGCGGATGCAGGCCGACGCCGTGGCGCTCGTGCGCGACTTCGTCGCGTCCGGTCGCCCGGTCGCCGCGATCTGTCACGCACCCTGGACGCTCATCGAGGCCGATGTCGTCAAGGGCCGTCGCCTCGCGTCGTGGCCGAGCCTGCAGACCGACATCCGCAACGCCGGCGGTGAGTGGGTCGACGAGTCGCTCGTCGTCGACGGCAACCTCATCACGAGCCGCAACCCCGACGACCTGCCCGACTTCTGCGGAGCCGTCGTCGAGGCGCTGGAGCACGGCTCGGCGGCTGCCACGGCGGCGCCGTCCGCCTGATCCAGAGGCCTCGGGCTGACCCCGCTCCACCCGTGACGCGCTCGCGGGTGGAGCGGGCGCCGGTCGCGTCCATGGTCCTGGTGGGCAGGGTGGCATACGCTCCGGCTCATGAAGGGGCACGACGCTGCCGTCGACGCGCTGAGGGCGCTGATCCGCATCCCGACCGTCTCCGACTGGGACCCGGCGCGGGAGGACCGGTCGGCCTTCGAGGCGCTCCTCGCCGAGCTGCGTGAGCGCTTCCCGCGTCTGCACGCGGCCTGCGAGGTGGAGCGCATCGGCGGGGACGCGCTGCTCGTGCGCTGGCCGGGTCGTACGCGTGAGGCGCCGGTCGTGCTCATGGCGCACCTCGACGTCGTGCCCGTCGGCGAGGCGTCCGCCTGGACGCACCCACCCTTCGCGGGCGACCTTGCCGACGGGCACGTCTGGGGCCGTGGGGCGCTCGACTGCAAGGGCTCGCTCGTGGCGACGTGCCAGGCCGTCGAGGACCTCATCGAGGACGGCGTCACGCCCGGACGGGACGTGTGGCTGTCGTTCGGCTGCAACGAGGAGGTGTCGGGCCGGGCCGCCCAGGATGCCGTGGCGGTCCTGCGAGAGCGAGGGGTCGAGCCGTGGTTCGTCCTCGACGAGGGCGGCGCCATCGTGCAGGGGGCCCTGCCCGGTGTCGACGCGCCGATGGCCGTCGTCGGGGTGTCCGAGAAGGGGACCGTCGACGTCGAGCTCATCGCTCGCGGCGACGGCGGTCACGCCTCCGCGCCGCGCCGGATGGGCCCGACGAGCCGGCTCGCACGCGCGATCCTGCGCCTGGAGAGGAAGCCGTTCCCGAGCCACCTGCCCGACGCCACCCTCGACATGCTCGAGCGCGCCGGCTCCCACGCGCGTATGCCGTATGCCGTGGCGTTCCGTCACGCGCGACGCCTGCGCCCCGTCCTCTCCCGGGTCCTGCCGCAGCTCGGCCACGAGACCGCCGCCATGGCACGGACGACCGTCGCCGTCACCCAGCTCTCGGGCTCGCCGGGGGCGAACGTCATCGCCGCGACGGCACGCGCCCACGTCAACATGCGCGTCATGGTCGGAGAGACCGTGGACGGCGCGGTCGCGCGAATCAGAAGCACCATCAAGGACCCTCACGTCGAGGTGGTGGTGGTCAGCGGAAACGAACCGAGCCCGGTGTCGCCGACGGACGACGCGGCATACGCCCTCCTCGAGTCGACGCTGAGGGACGTCTTCCCGGGCACGGTCGCGGTGCCGTACGTCATGCTCGCGGCGACCGACTCGCGCCACTTCCACCGTGTGTGGCCGCGGGTCTACCGATTCACCCCGTTCCGGATGACCGCCGCGCAGCGTGCCTCGATCCACGGGGCCGATGAGCGCATCGGCATCGACGACCTCCGCGACGGCGTCGCGTGGTACCGACGTCTCATCGAACAGCTCTGAGCGAGAACAGGACCCGCATGTCAGACAGCACGGCGGTCACGGATGCCGCCCGGGCCGTTGCCCGCAGCCCGATCGCCAGGGTCGTCGGCTTCCTCATCTGCGTCGAGCTCGCGAGCGGGGTGCTGCAGGGCTACTACACCCCGATCTTCACCGACATCGCACGGCACCTGTCGATCAAGGATGCCGACGTCAACTGGTTCGAGGCCGCACAGCTCATCGTGTCGGCACTCGTGGTGCCGCTGCTCGCTCGACTCGGCGACCTCATCGGCCACCGACGCGTGCTCCTGCTGTCGACCGTCGTCACGGCGCTCGCCTCGTGGGGGGTCGCGTTCGCGCCGAGCTTCGGCGTGTTCCTCGTCGCCTGGGCAGTCCAGGGCTTCTACGTCGTGTGGCTGCCGATGGAGGTGGCGATCATCCACCGCCGCACCGGGGGAGCGGAGAGTCGCGTGCGCGGCGCGGCCGGACTGCTGGTCGCGGGTCTCGAGCTCGGTGTCATCGCCGGAGCCCTGACGAGTGGCGCACTGGCCGAGTCCCTCGGCATGACAGCGCTGCTCGCGCTCCCGGCCGTCGTCGTGACGCTGGCCCTCGTCGCGATCTGGTTCGGCGTCGAGGAGTCGCCCGTGCTGGCCCACGGATCGGTCGACTGGCGCGGTTTCTGGCTCGTGACCCTCGCTCTCGCCCTCGTGATGGGTGGACTCGTCCTCCTGCGGGTCGTCGGCCCGGGCAGTGTGTGGCCGTGGGTGCTGCTCGTTGGCGGGGGTGCGGCGTTCGTGCCGTTCGCGCTCGTTGAGCTGGCTCACCCGGAACCGCTCGTCGACCTGCGCGTCCTGGGCGCGCGCGGGCAGTGGCCCGTGCAGCTGACGGCCTTCCTCTTCGGGGTCTCGGTCCTGGGCGCGCAGATCCCGCTGTCGACCTTCGCCCGCACCGACCCGGCCGTCACGGGCTACGGTCTCGGCGCCTCGGCGGGCAAGGTCTCGATCATCATCGGTGGCTACGTGCTGTCGCTCGCGGTGGGCGCGCTCCTGCTCCACCTCCTGGCGCACCGCACCGGCACGCGCGTGGCGATGGTCGTGGCGGCGGTGCTCGTCGCGGTGGGCTACCTGCTCTTCCTGCCGTTCCACGACACTCTCGCGCAGACCATGACGAACATGGTCGTCGCCGGTCTGGGCTCGGGCGCGCTGGTGGCGGGTCTGCCGACGGCTGCGGCCGCCCAGGCGCCGCCGACGCACACCGGCCTGACGACCGGCCTGACCAACACCACCAAGACGATCGGCGGAGCGTTCGCCTCGAGCGTCTTCGCGATCGCGCTCTCATCCTCCGGAACGGTCGACGCCGAGGCGACGGCTCACGCGTCCCTGTCCGGCTACCTCGTCGTCTGGGCGATCTGCGGCGTCACGGCGCTCGTCGCTGCGGTCTTCCTGGCGGTGGTCCGCGACACCGGACGGCACTGAACCGACCCCGTGGGGTGGCGCGTGGTGGTGTCATGGGGCCATGCAGATGCCCAAGCACTCCGATGAGGCCAAGGCCCACTTCCGGTCCCTCGTGAAGGACGCTCCGGGGGTCGAGGTCAAGCCCATGTTCGGCAGCCTGGGCGCCTTCGTCAACGGCAACATGTTCGCCGGCCTCTTCGGTCCGAACGTCGGGGTCAAGCTCGACGAGGCCGGGCTCGAGGAGCTGCGGGCGCTGCCGGGCAGTGGGCCCTTCGGGCCGGAGGGGCGACCGATGGGTGGCTACCTGTCACTGCCCGCGGAGCTCGACGACGAGACGCAGTCCGCGTGGCTCGACCGTGCTCGCGACCACGTCGCGACCTTGCCGCCCAAGGTGAAGAAGCCGAAACGCTAGCTCCCCTCCAAGCCGCGCGCTGCGCCGAGCTCGGCCCGGTCCGCCGCCGACCGACCGGAGTGCCAGCCCTCGGCGTCGCGCGCCGCACTGATCCTGGCCTGGCGCACCTCGGGGAACCAGGAGCCCAGGGTCTCGTCGACCCGTTCCGCCCGGGCGGCCAGGAGTGGCACGAGCTCGCGTCCACCGGTGTGAGCGGCCACCGCGGCCTCTTCCTCATGCGCTGTGGCCTCGTGCAGCCGCTCACCGATGCGGTCCGCGAAGGCGGAGAGGAAGGACTGCCGGAAGGACCGGGTGCGGCTGCCACCGTGGAGGGTGCTGCGTGAACCCGCGGCGGCGAGCGTGCGGGTCGCCTGCACGAGCAGTGAGGTGAAGAGCAGCTCGACCGCGTCGAGGTCGGGCTCGAAGCCGACGACGGTGCCGAAGCCCAGCTCACGTGACCAGACCATGCGGCACCGGTTGGCCGAGGCCACGGCCTGCAGCAGCACGGCCTTGGGGCCCTCGTAAGGGTTGTCGATGCCGATGCGTCTGCCCTGAGGGCCGTTCCGGTCGGGGCGGTCTGCGTCCCGGTCGAGCAGTGCCGCGTCGATGCTGTGGCGTGCCATGAGCGACTGCGCGCCGGCAGTGAAGGTGGCAGCTTCGGCCTCGAACGTCGTCGACTCCGCCTTGGCGAGGAGCATGCGGACGCGGCTGAGGATGCGCTCATCGGCAGCCGGCGAGGCGGCGTCGCGGGGCTCCTGCTGGCCCGGCGCCGCCTCACCGGGCAGGGCCTCACCCGGAAGGGAGGTCAGGCGCTCGAGGGCGGGCAGGCGGGCGAGGAGGTGCAGCAGGCTGACGATCTGTGACACGAGAGTGAACCAGTCGGTGCCACCTGCTCGCCGGGCGTCGATCCACGTGCTGGACCGCGGCGCGGGCGGCCGGTCGTCCAGCTCGCGCAGCTGGGCAAACCACCGGCGGTCGACCGTTGCGGCTGCGTACTGCGCCAGCTCGTGGCTCATGACGTCGACGACGACCTGCTGATCCGGGGCGCCGAGCCGTCGGCCGACGAGTCGGTGGAGGTCGGCAGGCTGCCAGCCGAGCTGCCAGGCGTGCGTGGTCGCCGTCGTCAGCGAGTCGACCAGAGCCATCACGACCGTCCGCTGAGTGGTCGGCGCGGAGCACAGGGCGGCCACCGAGGCCGCCACGACGTCGAGGCCGTGCTCGTCCGCCCGGTCGAGCGCGTCGGACGCCTCGCCGAGCAGCTCGAAGAGCACGCCGCGCACCTCGGCGGCAGACGGCTCCGCGTCGGTCGTGCTGGTGCCGGACGCCGACCTGCCGAAGGCAGGACCGCGGGACGCGGCCGGACCGAATGCGGACCCGGCCCACGGGTCACCAGAGCTGCGTCGCGCCCCCTGTCGCTGCCTGCGACGTGCCTTGCCCATGCATCCTCCTCGGTTCGTGGCCCCATGCTGTCACTCGGTCGACGTGTCACCGTGACCGCGGCGGGACCCGGTGGATGGGCCCCCGCCGTTACTGGGGGGTGTGGACAACGTCCGTGGAACGCACGGGGATGGGCAACTCAGAAGCGATGGTCAGAAGACGGGCAGCTCGCCCTCGCCGGGAGTGATGCGCAGCTCGGACTCGTCGATGGGCACGTCGTTGATGCTCGCCTCGCGGCGGCGCATGTAGCCGAGGTCGTCGAACTCCCACTGCTCGTTGCCGTAGGACCGCCACCACTGCCCGTCGGCGTCACGCGACTCGTACTGGAAACAGACGGCGATGCGGTTGCCGGAGAAGGCCCACAGGTTCTTCCGCAGGCGGTAGTCGAGCTCACGCTCCCACTTGCGGGTCAGGAACTCGACCACGGCCGCCCGGCCGAGGACGTGCTCGCCGCGGTTGCGCCACGAGGTGTCCTCCGTGTACGCCCCCGCGACGCGCTCCGCGTCGCGGGTGTTCCACGCGTCCTCGGCCGCCTGCACCTTCTGGCGTGCCGTCTCCTCGGTGAAGGGCGGGAGGGGAGGTCGTGGATCCATCGTCGGCTCCTCGTGGCGCAGCAGCAGTCGGCTCAGACTACGTCTCAGAATGGAGGCGGTGGCATGTCAGCCGGCGGGGGGTCTGGCGGCGCATCAGGCGCAGGCGGGGCGATTCCCTCCCGCCAGTCCTTGGGATAGGTGACGTAGGTGCGGCCGGTGAGGGTGGTCCACTCGAGCCCGCCCTCGGCAACGGGCGCTGAGGTCCACACGTTGTCGGTCTTGAGATTGTGATGCGGCCGATGCTTCGAGTAGAGGTTGTCGACCGACGTCTCACCGCTCGGCCACGGTGTCTCGTGGTCGAGGTCGCAGCGGGTCGCGACCACCTCGCAGCCCGGCCCGCGACACCGGCCGTCGACCGACTGCACGTGCTCGACCATCGCCGCGGTCGGGCGGTAAGAGCGCGTGGGCCGGGACAGGGCCTCGCCGGTGCGCAGGTCGACGGGGAGGCTGCGCCAGGCCGACCCGGGGCGCGTCATGATCTCGCGGGCGTGGGCGGCCGTGACCCAACCGTGGCCGGGCAGCTCGCAGGCGGCGTCGGACGACCCGATCGCGACCTCGAAGGGCACGATGAGCCAGACCATGCCGGCCGGCTGACCCCTCACGGGGTCGCCCGGGACGGGCCGGTCCGGAGAGTCCGAGGTGGCTGGCCCGCCGGCATGCGATGCGGCAGCTGGTGCGGTGCTCGACGTGGTGTTGGAGCCGGTCCCGGTCACCGGCTGCGGCGCCTCGAGGTGGCTCCGGAGCAGCGCTTCGGTGGCGAGGTCGCAGCGCAGCTGGTCGAGAGTACGGGGATCGCCCGCACCTCGTGCCGCGCGGGCCTCCCCGTCGAGCCGGTCCATGACCGCAGCGATCGCATCGGCGTCGGCGACGAGGGTGAGGCAGCCCATGCCGTCACCGGTGAGGCGGCCGAACACGCCCCTCCGCGACCGCGCGTGGGCCCGTCGCTCGTCCGACCCGCGGCCGTCGACGGAGGCGATCGCACGCCGCAGCCGGGTCACGAACGTCCGCTGTGGCAGGGCCCGTCCGTCCCGGCAGGGCGCGAGCACGGCCTCCTCGACGGCCGCCACGTCGGCGTCGGACAGAGCCGTCGTCTCGGACGCGACCTGCAGGGCGCGGTGCAGTGTCGTCGCGCCGGACCGGAGCGCGGCGAGGATCGTCCGGTGCCGTCGGAGCGACGTGGCGAGCGACAGTCGCCGGGCCACCTCGCCCATGCCGACCCCCGTGGCCAGGGCGATCTCCTCGGTCACGACCCGGTCAGCAGACACGTGCAGGGACCCAAGCGTCAGCGCCAGCGTCTGGACCTGCTGGGACTCGATCGTGTGCAGCGCGCCGTAGGCCGCGAGCAGTCGGGCCTCGACCCGCGCCTTCTCCGCCTCCAGTGCCTCGATGGTCCGCAACGCCCGCTCACCGATCGCCGTGAGACTGCCCTGCACGTCCGCCATGGCAGCGCTCCGGACCTGGTCGTCCTCGACCCCGAGTAGGCCCGCGCGGGAGGATGCGACGTACGGCACGAGGCCCCCCTCTCGATCGGCGACTACCACAAGTAGAACACCTGTTCGACTCGACGTCAATGCTTCCGATCGCTCTGTGGACAGCGAATGTGGTTCGGGCACAAACGCATCCGTCGCAAGGTCTGGATCGCGAGGCGGTGGCGGTGGCCCGTGCCGAGGTCCCATGCATAGGGTCATGGCATGGCGCGAACGAGGCTCATCGTCACCGGCACGCCCGTCGGCGACGTCGACCTGACCGTCGTCACGCCCGTCGGCACCCGGCGGTCGGACCCGCTGCCGCTGCTCGTGGCCCTCGACGGCCCGGAGTACTCACGGCGGGCCCACCTGTCGTCGACCCTGCGGGCGGCGGCCGACGCCGGACGCATCCCGCCCACCCGCGTCGCCCTGCTCGAGCCGGGTCCACGCAACGAACGGTATGCCGCCAACCCCGACCACGCCGAAGCGCTGACCCAGCACGTGCTCCCGGTGCTGCAGACGGCATACGCCACCGCGGGACGGCCCACCGTCATGGGCGCGAGCCTCGGCGGCTTGGCCGCGCTGCAGGCCGAGTGGCGCCACCCGGGCACGTTCGGGGGACTCTTCCTCCAGTCCGGGTCGTTCTTCCGCAAGCGCGTCGACGACGAGGAGGACTTCGAGTTCTGGGACCGTGTCACCACGTTCGTCACCCACGTACGACGGGCGCGTCGTCGTCGCACCGACGCGCGCATCGTCATGACGTGCGGGGCCGACGAGGGCAATCTGAGGAACAACCGGCAGATGGCGCAGACGCTCGCGGCGAGTGGTCACGACGTGACGTTCGCGGAGGTGCCGGGGAGGCACGACTGGCGCTCGTGGAAGGCCGCCTTCCATCCCCACCTGCCCGACCTGCTCGCCCGAGCACACCACGACTGACCAGCGACAGATGTCGCCGTTCCTGCAAGGATCGCAGTCGATGACCCGCCCCCGACGGTAGGAGCAGCACGATGACCGACACCGCACGGCAGGACCAGTCCATCCCGTCGACCACATCGACGACCAGGACACACCTCATCGGGCTGCTGCTCGGGGCCGAGGAGGACTGGCCCACCGCGTTCGAGTCGCTGCTCGCGCTCGTCGGGCCGATCACGACCGACGACGGCGTCACCCACGAGCTGACGAGCGAGCGCCTCACCATCGAGCCGTTCGACCTGCGACAACCGGTGCGCACCGAGCTCGTCATCGACCGCCTCGCCTACTGGTACTACCACCCGCGCGAGTGGCTCAAGAAGGCCGCGCTGATGAACGACACCTACCTGCTCAACAGCCCCTTCACCTTCCAGTCGATGGAGAAGCACAGCGCCTACGTCGCGCTCATGCGTCTGGGGCTCAAGGTCCCCGAGACCTGGCTCGTGCCCTACAAGCACCCTGTCGACAACGTCCGCTGGGCCTACACGTCGGCGAAGTACAACCGGCCGTTCGACCTCAAGGCGATCGCCAACCGGCTCGGCTACCCGATGTACATGAAGCCCTTCGACGGCGGCGGCTGGCGCGGTGTCTCGCGGATCAACGACGAGACCGACCTCATCAAGGCCTACGACGAGTCCGGCGAGATGCTCATGCACCTCCAGTCGACCATCGAGTACGACCACTTCGCGCGCGCCCTGTCGATCGGGCCCGAGACGATGGTCATGGACTTCCGTCCCGAGCAGCCGATGCACAACCGGTATGCCGTGAGCTACGACTTCCTGCAGCCCTCCGCGGGCAAGCAGACCGCCGCCATCAGCCGCATCGTCAACGCGATGTTCGGCTGGGAGTTCAACTCGTGCGAGATGCTCGTCAAGGGCGACGACGTCTATCCCATCGACTACGCCAACGCCTGTCCCGACGTCGCCGTCACGTCGCTGCACTACTACTTCCCCTGGGCCATCAAGGCCCTCGTGCGCTGGTCGACCTTCTGCCTCGTCACCGGGCGCAAGGGGCCGATGGACCTCGAGATGCGCCGCTACTTCGACATCGCAGACCGTGACGACCTCACCGACGAGCAGAAGCTCGACGCCTACCTCGCGATCGCCGACGAGTACTTCGACACCGACGCCTACTGGGCCTGGTGCGACCGGTACCTCCCGCACCTCGACGCCGCGGTCCTCGAGTGGGTGCAGTCCGACGCGTTCGACAGCCTGCTGCGCTCGACCGTCGTCACGACCTACCCGGCGCACGAGCGCGACCGGTTCCTCGCGCACTTCGGCGGCCTGCTCAGTCTGTGGGTCAAGGACGAGAAGGCGCGGCTGGCTGCTACCTGAGGCGGCGAGCGCCGTGGATGCCCCGCTGGAGACGCAGGTCGTCACGGAGCGCCGGAGGCGTGGGTAGCCGTCGTCTGACCAGCTCGGCCGCAAGGCTCTCCAGCGCGTCGAGCAGCACGGCGCGAGCGGCCACCAGCAGGGCCGGATCCACTTTTCCGGACCTCAGGGCGTCCACGTCGCAGCGCGCCGCATGCACGGCCGACCTGAGCGCCACGAGCTGCAAACCGGGTGGCGGCTCGAACCGCGCATCGCCTGACATCGCGGACTCCGATCTGCCGGCGCACCGTGCGTCAACCCTGAGTCCGCAGCCTACGCCTGACGTGTCCCGGTGGTGGGGGCCGAGGACCTGTGGCGCCGGTTCGCGCGGTGAGACAATGGTGGCGCGGGCTGCCGCCCGCGCCATCGCCTGGAGGGTGAGGGACATGTCCGCGACGTCAGAGCCGGATCCCGCCCGGCCCCCACCTCCGGAATGGGCTCTCGGACAGGCCATGAACGATCGCGACGACGATGACACCGTGGGCCGCGACGAGCGGGCGTGGGATCTCGTGGAGAGCTACGAGACGGAACGTCACGACGACGACGACGACCCGGACGAGGGGGGCGAAGGCTGACGTCTCGCTTTTGGGCACCGTGGCGCCTGCTCCTGTCGGCCGACCGGGCGTAGCCTGAAAGGGAGACGTGATGGCCCGACCGGGGTCATCAGCGTCGGCAGACGGCAGAGGGTCCGATCCTTGCGCGGTGTCGGCCTCGACGGCGGGAAGTGACGAGCGAGCCGCGGTCCACCCGTCACACCACCGCTCCCGAGGAGCCGCTGTGAACGCCATGCCCGTGCCGACGCCCGACGCCACTTCCCCTCCCGTGGCCGTACCGTCCGCCACCGATCCGACGGCACCTGCGACCGGGCCTCCCAGTCGCCTCGCCCTGTCGCGGCATCTGGGGGTCGATGCATCCGACGGCGTGTGGTGGCCGCGAACGACCGACCTCGGGATCGAGGTGCCGCTGCTGGACGTCGCCGTTCAGGAGCGCGTGCATGCGCGGATCGCCCGGATCGGCTACGAGCGCGGCCCATGGGACGACGCACCCAGCAGGGTTCACACGCCCCTGGGCATCACCCACCTCGGTTGGTTCGAGCACAGCCGCTACCCGGACCACATCATGCTGTCGCTGAGCAACTACCAGCGGCTGGTCCTCACGGTCCTGCCACCGGGCACCGACGGCGATGCCGCCCGTGCCACCCTCGAGTCGGCTGCGGTGTAGCGGAGACGCCATGACGGCGACGGCGACGCCCGTGAGCAGCCCGGTGGTCGACTAACCCCCCGTGCTTGAGCCGCCGAGGCCGGCAACGAGGTTGATCGTCGACGCGATGACGATCGTGCCGTAGAGGTAGGCGAGGAGTGTGTGCCCGAGCACCACGCGCCGGATGTCGGAGGTCTTGAGGTCGGTGTCCGAGACCTGGTAGGCCATACCGAGGTTGAAGGAGAAGTAGGCGAAGTCCGAGAAGGTCGGGTCCTCGTCCTGGTTGAAGTCGATGGGCGGCGTCGGGCTCGCGTAGTAGACGCGGGCGTAGCGCAGGACGTAGACGGTGTGGACGCACAGCCAGCCGACCGCGACCGCGCCCACGCCGATGAGGGCGTCGATGACGGGGGCTACGCCCTTCGACTGACCGCCGATGAGAAGGACGCCCACGCCTGCCAAGCTGGCCAGGCCGACGACGATGACGACGACGTCGTACCACGCAGCGTCGCCGTCACGCCCCTGCACCCGGGCTCGCGTGGAGGGGGCGTCATGTCCGAGGACGTGCACGAGCAACGGCACGGCGAAGGCGAGGCCGCCGGCCACGAACCCGGTGAGCACGTGGGTGAGGGTCTCGCCGGCGGGGCCCAAGGGCACGACGAGACCGGCGAGGACCCCGACGAGCAGGGCGACGGCCAGGCGCCGGCGAATGGTGGACACGTCCGGAGGCTACCGCTGTGCCGCCTCCCGCGGCTGGGCGTGGACTGGGGGTGTGCTGGTGGTCGGCTGGGTGTGGAGTCCGGGTATGTCACGGGCTGGTCGAGTCCGACGGCCGCCTCGCCCCATGCCCTGAGCCCTAGGATCCCGAACATGCCCGACGCCCCCAGCGCTCGCCACCGCCTCACCGTCGTCTACAACCCCGTCAAGGTCGACGACCTCGACGCGGCGAAGGAGCTCGTGGCCAAGGCCGCAGCCCAGCACGGCTGGGAGGACCCGTCGTGGATCGAGACGACCGCCGAGGAGACCGGCGAGAAGCAGGGCCGTGAAGCGGTGCGGGCCGGGTCGGACGTCGTGGCCTCGCTGGGTGGCGACGGTACCGTCCGCGCGGTTGCCTCTGCGCTCGTCGGCACGGACGTGGCTCTCGGGCTGCTTCCCGGAGGAACCGGCAACCTGCTCGCCCGCAACCTCGACCTGCCCGTCGACTCGCTCGAGAACGCCGTCGGCGCGCTGCTCGGCGGCACCGACCGGCGCATCGACGTCGGGCTCATGCGAGTGTCCGACCGGCCGATCGAGCCGCGCCGCAGCCACGGCACCCACGACGGCGGATCGCAGGTCGACGACGACGAGGAGGTCTTCCTCGTCATGGCGGGTCTCGGCCTCGACGGCCAGGTCATGGCGGGCACGAACGAGAAGGTCAAGGCCGTCGTCGGCTGGGTCGCCTACGTCCTCAGCGGGCTGCGCCAGCTCTTCAGCCGTGGCTTCCGCGTCGACGTCAGCGCGAAGGGTGGCGCCGGGGTCATCGGTGAGCAGGGCGACCACGAGCGCGACCACGACGAGCCGAGCGGCTCGGTGAGCCGGCACGCGCGCACCGTCGTCATCGGCAACTGCGGCACGCTCCAGGGTGGTCTCGAGCTGATGCCTGACGCGAAGGTCGACGACGGCTTCCTCGACGGCGTCGTGGTCGCGCCCAAGGGTGCGCTCGGCTGGCTCTCCGTCATCTCCGACCTCGTGACCCGCCACCGGGCCGGCCACCGTCGTCTCGACCGGCTGCGAGGCCGCGAGTTCACCGTCACTGCCGGTCGCCCCGTCGAGGCGGAGATCGACGGCGACCCCATCGGCGAGCACCTGTCGCTGGGCGTCCGGATCCTGCCCGAGTCGCTGGTGGTCCGCGTTGGTTGACCAACTCACCGGGCGGCGCACCCGGCCGGCCGGTCGGGGCCGCCGCCTGCTCAAGAGCGTCGGCTACGGCCTCGTCTTCGCCGTCCCCCTGACGGCGCTCGCCTTCGTCGTACGCGAGAAGTTCTCGCCCGTCATCGACCTCGATCAGCGCCTCATCGTCGCCGCGACGGACCTGACCCGGGCCAACCCCAGCCTCAAGACCTTCCTGCTCTTCTGGCAGGAGCTCACCCAGCCGTGGCGGCTCTACATCGTCTCCTCGGCGGTCTGCCTCGTCGTCTGGCGCCGCCACCGTGAGCTCGCCACTCGTTGCCTCTGGGCGTTCGTCACGCTGATGGTCTCCTGGAACCTCCAGCTCGACATCAAGGCGATCGTCCAGCGGGCCAGGCCGGTGGTCAGCGACCCGGTCTCGCACGCCCCGGGGTACAGCTTCCCGTCCGGACACGTCGCGTGCGCGGCCGCCATCGCGACCACCATGACGATCTTCCTCTGGCCCCTGCTGTCGACGACGGGACGCCGCGTGCTGGTGGCCGTCCTGACGGCATACGTCGTCGTGACGAGCTTCGACCGCGTCCTGCTCGGCGTGCACTTCCCGTCCGACGTCGTCGGCGGTCTGATCTACGGGGTGGGGCTGGCCACGGCCTCCTACGCCGGCTATCTCGGGTGGAACCCCGGCCCGGACGACTCCCCTCCGCCGGAGGGCAAGGTCGGGCCCGAGTCATCGAAAGGCACCACGTGAACCACACCTTCGTGCACCGTTACGAGCTGGACTCGTCGCGACCCTCGGTCGGGTCAGCTCTTCGTGACTTCGCCGTACGCGCGCTGGCGCCGGCGCTCGTGCTCTTCGCCGCGATCGTCGGCATCGGCTTCCTCATCATGGGCCCGTTGGGTGGCCTGCCCGCCGAGAACGACCTCAGCAAGTCGGTCGCGGCCGGCCGCACCGAGCTGATGAACTCGGTGACGATGGTGTGGTCGCACATCGGCAACACCGAGATCGTCATCGGCGTGTGTGTGATCGCCGTGGCCCTGATCTGGTGGCGCACCAAGCAGTGGTGGTATGCCGTCGTGCCGGCCATCGCGATCGCGATCCAGGCCAGCGTGTTCGTCGCCGCCACCGCCATCGCCGACCGGCCGCGTCCCACGGTCCAGCACCTCGACCCGGCCCCGCCGACGTCGAGCTACCCCAGCGGCCACATGGGCGCCTCGACGGCGCTCTACCTGACCTTCGCGCTGATGGCCCAGCGGATCGAGACGGCCTGGCTGCGACGGCTCGTCACAGCGGTCTGCGTCATCATCCCGCTCCTCGTCGGCTACGCCCGGCTCTACCGCGGCATGCACCACCTCCTCGACATCCTCGTCGGGATGGTCAACGGCATCGTGTGCGCCCTGTTGGCGTGGAACTACCTGCGGCGCCGGAAGAGCGGCGACCGTGTGACGGGAGCGGTCCGCGAGGCCGTGTCGCGCTGACGCCGCCCCCTCACGACGACGACGGCCGGGAACCCTTGGGGTTCCCGGCCGTCGGCGTGCGAGCCGCGTGCGGCGAGCGTCAGACGTCGGCGTGGCGAGCGCGGCCGAAGCAGTAGACGCCGAAGGCGATGAGTCCGAGGGCGACGAGACCGAGCAGCACGGGACCGCCGGGGGCGCCGAGGAGGTTGCGCAGGGCTCCGTCGAGGCCGCGGGCCTCGCTCGGGTTGTGACGGACCGCCGCCAGGACGAAGAGGCCGCCGACGATGACGAGGGCGATGCCCTTGGCGATGTAGCCGACGCGACCAGCCTTGACGATCCACTCGCCGGGGTGGGACTCGAGGTCCTGGAGGAACTTCTTCTTCCACCCCTTGACGACGTGGTAGACGCCGACACCGACGACGGCCAGACCCACGGCGGCCACCAGCCACTGGCCCGCGGGCTGCTTCATGAGGCTCGCCGTGAAGTCGGTGGTCTGGCTCTTGCTCGAGCTCCCATGGCCGCTCGCGAACTTGAACGCCGTCCACGACAGGACGAGGTAGACGACCGCCTTCGCGGCTGCCTTGACGCGGTCGCTCGTCTGCCACCCACCCGTGATCGCCTCGGTGACCTGCCACAGCGCCAGACCCAGCCACGCGACGACGGCGACCCACAGCAGGAGCAGGCCGAACCCGTTGTCGGCCATCGAGCCCAGGGCTCCCGACTGGTCGGCGCTCTTGCCCTTGGAGCCGAGGGCGAGCTGCAGGGCGATGACGCCGATGACGATGTGGAGCACGCCGTTGACGGCGTAGCCCACGCGGGCCGCCGTCTCCAGTGCAGGGTGGTCGCCGGCGCGCCGTGACGCGGACTTGAGGTCGGTGGAGTCCATGAACGCCATCCTGTCGATTGAGGGTGCCCGATGAGGCCACTGGGGAACATACCCGCCGAGGATGCTCCTCCGGCGCGCTACGACGGCGTGGGCTACGACAGGTCGAGCACGCGCCGGATCTCCGGCCAGGCCCGCTCGCCGAGGGCGCGATCGGCTGCCTCGGTGCCGCCGCGCGCCATTCGCTGTCCACCGGACGCGACCGCCTCGCCCGGGAGGACGACGCGATGCCCGGCCTCCGGATGCGTGACGAGAGTCGTCGGCAGGTCGAGGGCGCGCCGCCGGGCCTGGACGGCCTGGGCGAACGTCACCGACGGCCAGAGTTCGTCGTCACCGCCCGCCACGAGCAGTACGTCGCCGAAGAAGCGCTCGACGGGAATGGTCGCGGCCGCGACCCGGTCGGCGGCGGTGCGCAGGCTCCGGGTGTAGACGGGCGCGAAGGCTGGTGGGTCGCCGACCGGCTCGGCGTCGTCGTCGTAGGGCACGAAGGGGACCGGCTCGCCGTTCCGCGACCAGGACGAGTGCTGCGGGCGCAGCTCACCGTCGGGCCCGGGTCCGACGTTCGCCCACGCCACGTGGCTCGGCGCCAGCGCGACGACGGCGTCGACGATCGGGTCGTCGGCGGCGTACAGCAGGAAGGCCTCGGCGCTCTTGGAGACGCCGAGGAGCACGACCCGGTCGCAGCGCTCGGCGAGGAAGGCGACAGCGGGGGCGAAGGACTCGAGCGGGTACTCCCAGATGCCGGCCGGCTGGCCGTCACCGCCGAACCAGCGGTACGTCAGGGCGGCGGACACGCCGGCCCCGGCCAGCAGTCGGGCCCGGTCGCGCTCCACGCGGCCGCTCGACCCGGAAAGCACGAGGACGCCGGTGCCGTTGCCGCCACCCTCGGGCTCGACGAGGACTCCGTCGTGCTCGCGGGGCGTCTCACGCAGTCCCACGCTCAGCCACCCAGCCTCTCGAAGCCGGTCACCGTCAGCACGGCAGCGCCGGCGTCGTCGCTGGCAGCCAGGTCGACGACGGCCGTGATGCCCCAGTCCTTGTCGTCCTCCGGGTCGACGACGACCTGGCGCAGGCGCCACTCGGTCGGCGTGCGCTCCACCTGCAGCAGCGCGGGCGAGCGGGCGCCCTGGTCGGTCGCGATGGCGTCGTGGTCGTCGTAGTAGGCGCCCAGCGCGTCGTTCCACGCCTGGGCGTCCATGACGACCTTCTGCGGCGGGTCGGTGAGCTCGGCGACGCGGGCCTCGAGCTCGCCGAGCGCCTCCCACTCGTCGCGGGAGGCGAGCTCGACCCGGTGGAACATGGCGTTGCGGATCATCACGGTGAAGGCGCGCTCGTTGGCGGTGACCGGCCGGGCCGGGGGAGCGACGTCGGCCTGCTGGGCCACGGCGTCCGAGGGGTTGACGAGGTCCTCCCACTCGTCGAGCAGGCTCGAGTCGGTCTGCCGGACGAGCTCGCCGAGCCACTCGATGATGTCCTCGAGCTCCTCGGTGCGGTGGCTCTCCGGGACGGTGCGGCGCAGCGCGCGGTACGCGTCGGTGAGGTAGCGCAGCACGAGCCCCTCCGACCGGGACAGGCCGTAGTAGGAGACGAACTCGTTGAACGTCATGCCGCGCTCGTACATCTCGCGCACGACGGACTTCGGAGAGAGGGCGTCCTGCGAGATCCACGGGTGGCTCTGGCGGTAGGCCGTCAGCGTCACCTCGAGGAGGTCGGCGAGCGGCTTGGGCCAGGTGACCTCCTCGAGCCGTTCCATCCGCTCCTCGTACTCGATGCCGTCGAGCTTCATGGCGGCGACGGCCTCGCCGCGGGCCTTGAACTCCTGGGCCCAGAGCACCTGGCGGGGGTCCTCGAGGATGGCCTCGATGACCGACACGAGATCCCTTGCGTAGGAGTCGGACTCCGGGTCGAGGGTGTCCATGACGGCCAAGGCGAAGGGGGCGAGCGGCTGGTTGAGGGCGAAGTCGCGCTGCAGGTCGATCGTCAGGGCGTGCCGACGACCGGACTCCTCGACCGTGGCGAGGCGCTCCACGACGCCCGAGGTGAGCAGCTCCTTGGCCAGCACGAGCGCGTGCCGTTGCAGCCGGCGCTGGTCCTTGACCTCGTGGTGGTTGTCGGAGAGCAGCCGTGCGGCGTGGGCCACCGGGTTGCCCTCTCGCGCAAGGATGTTGACGAGCATCGAGTGCGAGACGCGCATGCGTGGCTGGAGCGGCTCGGGCTCGGCGACGATGAGCCGCTCGAACGTCTCCTCGGACCAGTTGACGAAGCCGTCCGGCGCCTTCTTGCGCTGGATCTTCTTCTGCTTCTTGGGGTCGTCGCCCGCCTTCTCGACGGCACGGAGGTTGTCGATGACGTGCTCGGGTGCCTGGGCGACGACCCAGCCCCGGGCGTCGAAGCCGGCGCGACCCGCACGGCCGACGATCTGGTGGAACTCGCGCGCCTTGAGCGTGCGCTGCTTCGTCCCGTCGAACTTCGTCAGGCCCGTCAGCAGGACGGTGCGGATCGGGACGTTGATGCCGACGCCGAGGGTGTCGGTGCCGCAGATGACCTTGAGCAGGCCGTCCTGCGCGAGCTGCTCGACGAGGCGGCGGTACTTCGGCAGCATCCCCGCGTGGTGCACGCCGATGCCGTGCCGGACGAGGCGCGAGAGCGTGCGGCCGAAGCCGGACCCGAAGCGGAAGCTGCCGATCCGGGCGGCGATCGCCTCGCGCTCCTCACGGGTCGTGATCTTGACGGCCATGAGGCTCTGCGCCCGCTCGAGGGCGGCCGCCTGCGTGAAGTGGACGACGTAGACGGGCGCGCGGTCCTTCTCGAGCAGCTCCTCGATGGTCTCGTGGAGGGGCGTCACGGCATACGAGAACTCGAGGGGGACGGGACGCTCGGTGCCCGTGATGACGGCGGTCGAGCGGCCGGTGCGCCGCGTCAGGTCGTCCTTGAACATCGTGACGTCACCGAGGGTCGCCGACATGAGGACGAACTGCGCCTGCGGCAGCTCGATGATCGGGACCTGCCAGGCCCAGCCGCGGTCGGGCTCGGAGTAGAAGTGGAACTCGTCCATGACGACGAGGCCCACGTCGGCCGAGCTCCCCTCTCGCAGGGCGAGGTTGGCAAGGATCTCGGCCGTGCAGCAGATGATCGGGGCGTCGGCGTTCACCGACGCGTCGCCGGTGATCATGCCGACGTTGTCGGCGCCGAACTGCTCGCACAGGGCGAAGAACTTCTCGGAGACGAGCGCCTTGATCGGCGCGGTGTAGAAGCTGACCCGGTCGTCGGCGAGGGCCGTCAGGTGCGCGGCGGTCGCGACGAGCGACTTCCCGGAGCCGGTCGGCGTCGACAGGATGAGGTTGCTGCCGCTCAGGATCTCGAGGAACGCCTCCTCCTGGTGCGGGTAGAGGGTCAGGCCGCGTTCGGTCGTCCACTCGGTGAAGACCTCGTAGAGGCCGTCGGGATCGGGGTCCCGCGGGATGCGCTCGCTGAGGTTCTTCGTCACCACGTGAGTATGCCGCCCGGCAGGCTGATGCTCCCAACCGTCGTCAGGCGGTGGCGGCTCGAAGGCGATCCGGGACGAGGAGCAGGACGACGGCTCCCACGAGGGCGCCGAGCACGGTCTCGAGCAGGCGGTCACGCAGGAGCGGAACGGTCGGCGAGGCGTGGGCCAGCTGTCCCATGAGCAGGGCCAGCGGGGTGATGAAGAGCAGGGCGACGGCGTAGTTGCGGCCCACGAACAGCTCGGTGAGGACCTGGAGCACGACGATGACCAGCACCGCGACGACGCCCTGGGGCCCCCACTGCAGGATCACGGCGGCCACGCCAAGCCCGAGCAGCGTGCCGACGACGCGCTGGACGCCCCGGGTCAGCCGGGACAGCAGGTCGGGGCCCGACAGGACGACCACTGCGGCGACCATGGCCCAGTACGGGTGCTGCCAGTTGAGGGCGGTGGCGACGCCGCCCGCGACCGAGAGCGCCACGACGTAGCGAACCAGGTGGGTCACGGCGCCGGGTGAGGCGAGCGCGTCCCGGAATCGTGGCACGGGCAGCACGGGTGGTGACCACGACGCCGGCTCCCGCAGGACGCCGACCTGTGCGACGAGCATCGAGAAGAGGGCACTGAGGGCGGCGATGCCTGCGGCCACGGGCACCGTCGCCGGTGTCGCGGGCACCATGGCGCTCACGGCGAAGCCGAAGACGAGGAAGAGCGGTCCCGGTGGGTGCCAGCCGTACGCGTCGGACGTGAGCGAGCCGCCGGCGGCGAGGAGCGCGCCGACGGGCACCACGAGCCAGCGTGAGTCAGGTGCGAGGGACACCAGGACGCCGAGGGTCACTGCCAGCGTGAGGAACCCGCCGGCCACGGCCTGCATCCCGGCTCGTTCGGGTCGGGCGTGGTTGCGGCCGTACAGCGACGTGAAGGCACCGAACGCGGCATACGCCGTCCACTCCACGTGACCGAGCAGGACGAGCGCCAGGAGGGGCACGAGGACGGAGACCCCCGCGCGGATCGCGACGCGATGGGCACCTCGGTGAGGCCCGAGGGCCATCAGCCCTCGGACCTCGCGTGTCCGGGCGCGCGGGTAGGGGTCGGTTCGGGCTCGCTCGTCATCTGTGGTCGAGTCTAGTCAGCGCGTGAAGGGCGCCCGTGTGCGACGTCGCCGGAATGGGTATTGCTTCTGTGGCGTCTCGCAGACAGTCGTGCTCTCATGGTGCGGTCGCCCAGTCCAGAGAGGTGCAGCGGTGGATCCCAAGAAGACCTTCTTGTCCTGGCCGGTCGTCCGGCAGGTGCGTTCCGGTGACTTCCTCGGCCGTGGGCCCGCGGTGACCTCAGCCCACACGCGTGAGCTCGCACCCCGCACCGCCACCGCGGACAAGGTCGTCCAGAGCGTGTGCCCGTACTGCGCCGTCGGCTGCGGCCAGCGCGTCTTCGTCAAGGACGGCCGCGTCGTCCAGATCGAGGGCGACCCGGACTCGCCGGTGTCGCGGGGCCGTCTGTGCCCCAAGGGATCCGCGAGCGAGCAGCTCGTCAACAACCCGGGCCGCCAGCGCAAGGCGCTCTACCGCCGTCCCGGCGGCACGGACTGGGAGCCGATCGAGCTGTCGACGGCCGTCGAGATGGTCGCGCAGCGGTTCGTCGAGTCGCGACGTCGCACCTGGCAGGACCACGACGAGCACGGGCGCCCGCTGCGGCGCACCATGGGGATCGCCTCGTTGGGCGGAGCGACGCTCGACAACGAGGAGAACTACCTCATCAAGAAGCTCTTCACCGCCGCGGGCGCCATCCAGATCGAGAACCAAGCGCGTATTTGACACTCCTCCACGGTCCCCAGTCTGGGGTCCTCGTTCGGGCGCGGCGGCGCCACGCAGTACGTGCAGGACCTGTCCAACGCCGACTGCATCGTCATCCAGGGATCGAACATGGCCGAGTGCCATCCGGTCGCCTACCAGTGGGTGACGGAGGCGCGGCTCAAGGGTGCCCGGGTCATCCACGTCGACCCGCGCTTCACGCGTACGTCGGCCACGGCCGACAAGCACATCCCGATCCGCGCCGGCAGTGATGTCGTGCTGCTCGGCGCCCTCATCAAGTTCATCCTCGACAACGAGCTGTACTTCAAGGAGTACGTCGTCGCGTACACCAACGCGGCCACGATCGTCAGCGACAAGTTCCAGGACACCGAGGACCTCGACGGGCTCTTCTCCGGCTACGACGACGAGAAGGGCAACTACTCGCAGGAGACGTGGGCCTACGCCAGCGCCGACGGGGACGACGACGAGACACCGGGCACCATCGGCGGTCCCGCGGCCGGCCACGAGCACGGCCACACCAAGTCCGAGCGCGCCGCCGGTGACGAGCACGGCTCCGGTGGGCCGGCGCTCGAGCACGCCCGGGTGCTGCGTGACGAGACGTTGCAGGACCCCAACACGGTCTTCCAGATCCTCAAGCGGCACTACGCCCGCTACACCCCGGAGATGGTGGCCGACACGTGCGGCATCAGCGTCGACGACTTCAAGTACCTCGCGCGCTCGGTCACCGAGAACAGCGGCCGTGAGCGCACGACCGCGTTCGTGTATGCCGTGGGCTGGACCCAGCACACGCTCGGCGCGCAGTTCATCCGCACCGCCGCCATCGTGCAGCTGCTGCTCGGCAACATGGGCCGCCCGGGTGGCGGCATCATGGCGCTGCGCGGGCACGCCAGCATCCAGGGCTCGACCGACATCCCGACGCTGTACAACATCCTCCCCGGCTACCTCGCGATGCCCGTCGCGGGCCTGCACGACACGTGGGACGACTACCTGGGGGCGATCGGCAACAAGGAGCAGAAGGGCTTCTGGGCCAACGCCGACACGTATGCCGTGAGCCTGCTCAAGTCGTGGTGGGGCAAGGCCGCGACCGCCGAGAACGACTGGTGCTTCGACTACCTGCCGAGGCTCAGCGGGGCGCACGGCACCTACCAGACGACGATGGCGATGCTCGACGGCCAGGTCGAGGGCTACTTCCTGCTCGGCCAGAACCCCGCCGTCGGCTCGGCGCACGGGCGCATGCAGCGGCAGGCCATGGCCCACCTCAAGTGGCTCGTCGTGCGCGACTTCAACATGATCGAGTCCGCCACGTTCTGGAAGGACGGTCCCGAGATCGCCTCGGGCGAGCTCAAGACCGAGGACATCGAGACCGAGGTCTTCTTCCTCCCCGCGGCCGCGCACACAGAGAAGAGCGGGTCGTTCACCCAGACCCAGCGGATGCTCCAGTGGCACCACCAGGCGGTAGAGCCCCCGGGCGACTGCCAGAGCGAGCTGCAGTTCTTCTACGAGCTCGGTCGCCGGGTGCGCGAGCTGCTCGCCGACTCCACCGACGAGCGGGACCGTCCGCTGCTCGACCTGACGTGGGACTACCCCACGGACGAGCACGGCGACCCCGACGCCGAGGCGGTGCTCGCCGAGATCAACGGCCGCCACCTGACGGGCGACAAGGCGGGACAGCCTCTTTCGGCCTACACCGAGATGAAGGCCGACGGCTCCACCGATGGCGGCTGCTGGATCTACACCGGCGTCTACGCCGACGGCAAGAACCATGCGGCCGACCGCAGGCCCGGGCGCGAGCAGGACCTCACCGCCCTCGACTGGGGCTGGGCGTGGCCAGCGAACCGCCGCATCCTCTACAACCGCGCCTCGGCCGACCCCGAGGGCAACCCGTGGAGCGAGCGCAAGCGCTACATCTGGTGGGACGCCGAGGCCGGGAAGTGGACCGGTCACGACGTGCCCGACTTCGTGCCCGACAAGGCGCCCTCCTTCCGCCCCGAGCCGGGGACGGGCGGTCCCGCCGGTCTTGCCGGTGACGACCCGTTCGTCATGCAGGCCGACGGCAAGGGGTGGCTCTTCGCGCCCAAGGGCATGCTCGACGGGCCGCTGCCGACCCACTACGAGCCGCAGGAGTCCCCGGTCAGCAACCCGCTCTACGCCCAGCAGTCGAACCCTGCGCGCAAAGTGTTCCCGCGCAAGGACAACCTCTGGAGCCCGTCGGGTGACGCGCCCGGCGCAGACGTCTACCCGTACGTCTTCACGACCTACCGGCTGACCGAGCACCACACGGCCGGTGGCATGAGCCGGTGGCTGCCCTACCTCTCGGAGCTCCAGCCGGAGTTCTTCTGCGAGGTCTCGCCGGAGCTGGCGGCCGAGCGGGGTCTCGAGAACGGCGGGTGGGCGACCATCGTGTCGGCCCGCGCGGCCATCGAGGCACGCGTCATGGTGACCGAGCGCATGACGCCTCTGGTGATCCGGGGCCGCACGATCCACCAGATCGGGCTGCCCTACCACTGGGGTGTCGGCGGCAACGCGGTCGTGAGCGGCGACGCCGCCAACGACCTGCTCGGCATCGCGCTCGACCCCAACGTGCAGATCCAGGAGAGCAAGGCAGGCTCGTGCGACATCATGCCCGGCCGCCGACCGGCAGGTGAGGCGCTGCTGCGGCTCGTCGCGGAGCACCAGTCGCGCGCCGGAAGCACCGTCATGACGAGCAACGAGCTGCGCACCGGCCACCCCGAGTCCACCCCCGACACGAGAGGAGGCTGACGATGGGCTTCTGGCGCAACCAGCTCTCTGGCCCCACCGACCCGGCGGCCGACGCCGCGTGGGACCGGCACGAGCCACGCAAGGGTTTCTTCACCGACACCTCGATCTGCATCGGGTGCAAGGCGTGCGAGGTGGCCTGCAAGGAGTGGAACGGCATCCCCGAGGACGGCCTGGACCTGCTGAGCCAGTCCTACGACAACACCGGAGCCCTCGGCGCCAGTACATGGCGCCACGTCGCGTTCGTCGAGCAGACGACCGACCGCATCGAGCAGGCTCGCGAGTCGGGGCGCAAGCTCGTCTCGCTCGGTATGCCGTCGGTGCGCTCGGGTGACGAGCCCGCCGTCGCCGGTGGCGGGGGCACGGCGACCGCGACGCTCACGGCTCCCGGTGAGCTGCGCCAGGGCGCTGCGGCTGGCCCCGGCCCGACCGACACGGCACTGCCGGACGTGCGGTGGCTCATGGCCTCCGACGTCTGCAAGCACTGCACCCACGCGGCATGTCTCGATGTCTGCCCCACCGGCGCGCTCTTCCGCACCGAGTTCGGCACGGTCGTCGTCCAGGACGACGTCTGCAACGGCTGCGGCTACTGCGTGGCGGCCTGCCCCTTCGGCGTCATCGAGCGCCGCAGCGGCCACGAGGGCCACGAGAAGGGCCCGCAGTCCCACGGCATCAGCATCAAGGGGTCGGAGGGCACCGGGGCCGCCGGTGCATCAGGCAACAAGGGCGGTGGCTCGCACCAGAACCCGCCGTCGCACGCCGAGACCAACGGCGAGGTCAAGAACGTCGGCATCGCCCAGAAGTGCACGCTCTGCTACGACCGGCTCGGCGCCGGACAGACGCCCGCGTGCGCCCAGGCCTGCCCCACGACGTCCATCAAGTTCGGCGACCTCGACGAGATGCGCGCCACCGCGCGGGCCCGTGTCGCCCAGCTGCACGAGCTCGGCTACAGCGAGGCGCGCCTCTACGGCGTCGACGACAAGGACGGTGTCGGTGGCACCGGCTCGACGTTCCTGCTCCTCGACGAGCCCGAGGTCTACGGCCTGCCGCCGGACCCGCGGGTCACGACCGCCGACCTGCCCGACATGTTCCGCAAGGCCGGCTACGCGGGGCTGACGATGCTCGCGATGGCAGCGGCCTCCTTCGTCGGGAGGCGAAAGTGACGACCAACCCCTTCGACGCCGACCGCCCGCCGGAGCGACCGCGCCGTCGCGGCAACGGAGGCGGCGCTCGCAACGGTGGCAAGCGCCGCGACGAGTCGATCATGGTCCCCGACGTCAGCTTCGACAGCTACTACGGGCGCCACATCGTCAAGCCCGCGCCGTGGGAGAAGGAGGTGGCGGCATACCTCTTCCTCGGCGGCATCGCGGCGGGCTCGGCACTGCTCGGTGCCGGCGGCGCGGCTCGCGGCTACCCCGCGCTGCAGCGCGTCGGGCGCATCGGCGCGGTCGCCGGTGCAGCCCTCGGTGGGGCGGCGCTCGCCAAGGACCTCGGCAAGCCGAGCCGCGCCCTCAACATGATGCGGACCGTCAAGCTCACCTCGCCGATGTCGGTGGGGTCGTGGATCCTGACCGCCTTCGGCAGCTTCGCCAGTGCGGCTCTCGCCTCGGAGATCGGGCGCCCGCTGCTCGAGCGGCGTTCTGGTGCCGGCGGATCCGGCGTCCTCAGCCTGGTCTCCAAGGTGCTGAAGCTCGCGGACGGACCGGCCACCGTGGGGTCGGCGTTCTTCGCGCCCCCGCTCGCCGCCTACACCGCGGTGCTGCTCGCCGACACGGCCACCCCGACGTGGCACGAGTCCTACCGCGAGCTGCCCTTCGTCTTCGTCAACTCCGCCAATCTCGCGGCCTCCGGGCTCGCACTCGTCACCGTGCCGTCGCGCGAGAACGGCCCAGCGCGCAAGCTCGCCGCCGTGAGCGCGGTCGCCGAGCTGGTGGCCTTCGAACGCATGCAGGACCAGCTCGGGCCCACGCTCTCGGAGCCGCTGCGCACCGGCAAGGCCGGCCGGCTGCTCAAGGCCAGCCGGGCCCTGACGATCGGCGGGGCCATCGGCGCCGTCGCCCTCGGGGGCAACCGGGTCACCGCAGCACTGAGCGGGGCGGCCCTCATGGCTGCCTCGGCGTGCACCCGCTTCGGCGTATTCGAGGCCGGCATGGTCTCGGCGATCGACCCGAAGTACACCGTCGAGCCGCAGCGAGAGCGGCTGGAGAAGCGTCGGGCCGACGGCGTCGTCGACGACTCCATCACCACGGCGCGCTGACGCGCCGGACCACCAGGACGAGAAGGGGAGCCTCATGAGCACCAGTGCGGTTCGGAACGACAGCACCGCCTCACCGGGCGGCAACCGGTGGCTCATCCTCGTGGCGGGCGTGCTCGTGCAGCTCGCCATCGGCGCCGTCTACGCGTGGAGCGTCTTCGCCAAGGCCATCCAGAGCCACGACGCCTTCGGCTGGTCCAAGGCGCAGGCCTCCGTGCCGTTCGAGGTCGCCATCGGCATGATCTTCGTCGGCAGCTACATCGGCGGACGCATCCAGGACCGCCGCGGTCCGCGGACCGTCGCCCTCACCGGCGGCATCATCTACAGCCTCGGCGTGATCCTCGCCTCGTTCGCCGACAAGGACCAGTTCTGGCTGCTCATCCTCGGCTACGGCATCCTCGGCGGGTTCGGCCTCGGCATGGCCTACATCGTGCCGATCGCCATGCTGCAGAAGTGGTTCCCCGACAAGCCGGGCCTCATCACCGGCATCGCCGTCGCCGGTTTCGGCTTCGGCGCGGTCATCACCGCTCCGCTCGGCCAGCGGCTCATCGCCGCCGACCCGTCGATGCCGACCAAGGCGTTCCTGCCGCTCGGGATCGGCTACCTCGTGGCCGTCGTCATCGGGGCCAGCCTCTTCCGCAACCCGCCCGCCGGCTACGTCCCGCCAGGAATGGCGCCCGCGACGGCCGGCCACGGCGCCGAGGCGCACACGAAGGACCCGGTCCCCGACGTCGACTTCACGGCCGAGGAAGCCCTGCGCACCCCGCAGTGGTACCTCCTGACCGCCATCCTCACCCTCAGCGTGACGGCCGGCATCTCGCTCATCTCGGTGGCCGCCGGCAGCGCCGGCGACGTCGCCGGCTACTCGGCCGCGGCAGCCGCGAGCCTCGTCGGCGTGCTGGGCCTGTTCAACGGCGGCGGCCGCATCCTCTGGGGCTGGCTCTCGGACCGGATCGGCAAGATGCCGGCGTTCATGGGGATCCTCGGCATCCAGGGCGTCTGCCTGCTGCTCATCCCGCACGTCGCGTCGCCGATCCTCTTCGCGATCCTCGCCGCGCTCGTCTACACCTGCTACGGCGGCGCCTTCGGCACGATGCCCTCGACGGCCGGTCGCTTCTTCGGCGTCCGCAACGCCGGTGCGATCTACGGCCTCATGCTCATCGGCTGGAGCATCGGCGGCATCGTCGGGCCGCTGCTCATCTCCTCGCTCATCGGCGAGCAGAAGGCCTACACGCTCGGTTTCACCGTCGTCGGCATCATCGCCCTCGTCGGCATGGCGCTGCCCATGCTGACGAAGAAGCCGGCGCCCCGGACGGGCACCTCGTCCGCCTCCGCGTCGACCCCCGAGGCCACCGCCGACAGGCGCCGCTGACCGCTGGGGTCATTCACGGACGTCGGGCGGCTCCTCCGACAGGGGCAGCCCGGCGGCCAGCCAGGCCTCGACGCCACCGATGACGTCGGTGGCGCGGGTCAGCCCGAGTCGCCGCAGCGAGTCGGCGGCCAGCGAGCTGCTGTAGCCCTGGCGGCAGATGACGATGACGTGCACGTCGAGGTCTCTGGCCTCTGGGATCCGGGCCGGGCTCCTGGGGTCGAGTCGCCACTCGAGCACCGTGCGGTCGATGACGAGCGCACCCGGCAGGTTTCCCTGCCTGGCGCGCTGCGTCTCGGTGCGGGTGTCGACGAGCAGAGCCCCACGCGCCTGAGCGTCCCGGGCCTGCTCCGGCGTGAGCCGCCGCAGGCCGGCCCGAGCCTGCTCGAGCAGGTCGTCCAGACGGCTCATCGCACCCGCATGACGTGCTCGCCGGGGGGCACGAGCTCGCCGATGACGGTTGCGCCGGGGATCTCGCCGGCGACGAGCAGACCGCCGCTCGTCTGGGCGTCGGCCAGCAGGAGGAGCTCGTCGAGGTCGACGGAGGCGTCGAGGTGAGGGCGCACCCAGTCGAGGTTGCGCCGGCTACCGCCGGGCACGAAGCCATCCGCAAGGGAGCTGCGCGCACCGTCGAGATAGGGCACCGCGGCGGCGTCGACGACGGCCGTCACGCCCGACGCGCGCGCCATCTTGAAGAGATGCCCGAGCAGGCCGAAGCCTGTCACGTCGGTGGCCGCCTGCACGCCGTGCGCCAGGGCGTCCCGGCTCGCGACGTCGTTGAGCGCGACCATCGACGCGACAGCCTCGGGGAACACCTCACCCGTCGCCTTGTGCCGGTTGTTGAGCACGCCGACCCCCAGCGGCTTGGTCAGGCTGAGCGGCAGACCGGCAGCGGCGGCGTCGTTGCGCAGCAGGCGATGGGGATCGGCCACGCCGGTGACGGCCATGCCGTACTTCGGCTCGGGGTCGTCGATGCTGTGGCCGCCCGCCACCGGGCAGCCGGCGAGGCGCGCGACGTCGAGGCCACCGCGCAGGACCTCGGCGGCCAGCTCGAGAGGGAGGACGTCGCGGGGCCAGCCGAGCAGGTTGACGGCCAGGACGGGGCGTCCGCCCATGGCGTAGATGTCGGAGAGCGCGTTCGCCGCAGCGATGCGGCCCCAGTCGTACGCGTCGTCGACGACCGGGGTGAAGAAGTCGGCCGTCGCCAGCACCGCCAGGCCGTCGGTGATCTGCACGGCGGCCGCGTCGTCGCCGTCGTCGAGGCCGACGAGCAGGTCGGCGTCGGCGATCCCGGTGAGGCCGCGCACCATCTCCTCGAGCTCGCCGGGCGGGATCTTGCACGCACAGCCGCCGCCGTGCGCGAACTGGGTCAGTCGCACCGTGTCCACGCCAGCAGTCATACCCCACCGTCGACGGGCGTATGCCGTCCGGCCCCCTGAGCCTGTCGAGCGGGCGATGGGTACGGTGGGCGTGGAGGTGTCCGGGCACCTGGTGGTCCCCCCGGTCTTCAACACCGGTGAGGCCGAGCATCTCGGCCTGGCGGGTTCGATTCCCGTCCACCTCCGCCAAATCTCTGCGGGAGAGGAAGTCGGTGTGGCGCAGGCAGATCCGCGGCGGACGGTCCCACGCACCGACGTGCTGATGGCGCACCCGGAGCTCGTCGCGGCCACCGCCCGGCACGGTGCCGCGACGGTCAAGGCCGCGGTGCGCTCCGCGCAGGCACTCGTCCGCTCGGGTGAGATCGCCCCGGACGACGTCGTCGCGGCCGCGCGGGCGGCTCTGCCGGCCAGGAGCACCACCCTCCGGCCTCTCCTCAACGCCACCGGTGTCGTCGTCCACACCAACATCGGCCGGGCGCCCCTCTCGGACGCCGCGGTGGACGCGGTCGTGGCGGCCGCGGCATACGTCGACGTCGAGTACGACACGGTCACGGGGGCGCGTGCCCGGCGCGGTCGGGGAACGCTCGAGGCGCTCCGCGCCGCCGTGCCGGCTGCGGGCGACGCCCTCGTCGTCAACAACGGCGCGGCTGCGCTCGTCCTCGCCACGACCGCCCTGGCATCGGGCCGGGAGGTGCTCGTCAGCCGCGGCGAGATGGTCGAGATCGGGGACGGCTTCCGGCTGCCGGACCTCATCGCCTCGACGGGCGCCCGCCTGCGCGAGGTGGGCACGACGAACCGCACGCGACTCGCCGACTATGCCGCCGCGCTCGGACCCGACACCGGCTGCGTCCTCAAGGTGCACCCGAGCAACTTCCGCGTCGAGGGCTTCACGAGCGCCGCGTCCGTGCAGGAGCTCGCGACACTGGGCGCACCGCTCGTCGTCGACATCGGCAGCGGGCTGCTGCGCCCCGACCCGATGCTGCCCGACGAGCCCGACGCCACAACGGCGCTCGCCGACGGCGCGACCCTGGTCACGGCCAGTGGCGACAAGCTGCTCGGCGGACCCCAGGCCGGTCTCGTCCTCGGCGATGCGGCCACCGTCGAGCGACTGCGACGCCATCCCCTCGCCCGTGCGCTGCGCGTCGACAAGCTCACGCTCGCGGCCCTCGAGGCGACCCTGCGCGGGCCGGTCCCCCCGGTCACCGACTACCTCCACGTCGACCTCGACCGGCTCCGAGCCCGCACCGAGCGCCTGGCCGCCGCGGTCTCGGGCGAGGTCGTCCCGGTCGAGGGACGGGTCGGTGGCGGGGGAGCGCCAGGCCTGCCCCTTCCCGGCTGGGCCGTCGCGCTCCCCGAGGCCTACGCCGAGCGTCTGCGGCGCGGCGAGACCGGCGTCGTCGCGCGCGTCGAGCGGGGCTGCTGCCTCGTCGACCTGCGTTGCGTCCCGCCGGCCCGCGACCCGGACGTCGAGCGGGCCATCCTCGCGGTTCGCGGCGGCGACGACCCGAGCGGCCACTGACCGTGCACGTCATCGCGACCGCGGGGCACGTCGATCACGGCAAGTCCACCCTGGTGCGGGCCCTGACCGGGATCGAGCCCGACCGCTGGGCCGAGGAGCGCCGTCGTGGCATGACGATCGACCTCGGCTACGCCTGGACGACCCTGGCCTCGGGCGCGGAGGTGGCCTTCGTCGACGTGCCCGGACACCAGCGCTTCATCGGCAACATGCTCGCCGGGCTGGGTCCCGCGCCGGCTGTCCTGCTCGTCGTGGCGGCCGACGAGGGATGGCGTCCCCAGTCGGCCGAGCACCTCGCGGCCGTCGATGCCCTGGGCATCTCGCGCGGTCTCGTCGTCGTGACGCGCAGCGACCTCGCCGACCCGCGTCCTGCCCTGGCCGAGGCGCTCGCGCACGTGGGTCGCACGAGCCTGGCCGGGAGCGCCGCGCTCGCGGTGTCGGCCCGCACCGGCCAGGGGATCGAGGCCCTCCGGGTCGCCCTCGACGACCTCGTCGCCTCGCTGCCGGCCCCCGACCGGACTGGACGCACGCGCCTCTGGGTAGACCGGTCCTTCTCGGTCCGTGGCAGCGGGACCGTCGTCACCGGCACCCTCGGCGCCGGGACGATCCGGCTCGGCGACGAGCTGGTCGTCCACCGCACGACCGGTGCCTCGCAGTCGGTCACCGTGCGCGGTCTCCAGAGTCTCGGTCGAACCCGTGACGAGGTGCCCGCCGTGGCCCGCGTCGCGGTCAACCTGCGTGGGGTCGGGGTCGACGAGGTGACCCGCGGCGACGCGCTGCTCGCGCCCCGCGCCTGGCACGTCACGACGACGCTCGACGCACGGCTTGTTGGCGCCGGAGGTGACGAGCACGACCCCGTCGACTCGGACCCGCTCCCGTCGCACGTCATGGTCCATCTCGGCACCCTCGCGGTCGAGGCGAGGGTGCGCCCGCTCGGCCCGGGTGCGGTGCGTCTCGCCCTTCCGGCGTCCCTGCCCGTCGTCGGCGGCGACCGCATCCTCCTGCGCGACCCCGGCTCACGCCACGTCGTGGGCGCGGTCGTCGTGGACGCAGACCCGCCGGTGCTCGACCGCCGGGGCTCGGCCGCTCGGCGGGCAGAGGTCGTCCGCGGCCTCGACGGGGCGCCCGACCTCGCCCGTGAGGTCGCCCGCCGCGGCTGGATGACGCCGGCCGACGCCGTGTCGCTCGGGATTCCCGTCCCGCCCGGCGAGCGTCCTGCCGCGACGGTCACGCGTCGTGGCGCCTGGCTCGTCGACGACGGGGCGTGGCTGGCGGCGGCCAACCGGCTGCACGCGGCCGTGCAGCGGCGCGCCGATGCCGCACCGATCGACCCCGTGCTGGCACTGGAGGCGGCCCGAGCCGCCGCGGGTGCGCCCGACCGGGCCCTCGTGGCCGATCTCGCCGTCGCGGCCGGGCTCGAGGTCCGCGACGGTCGGGTCGGGCTCCCGGGCCGTGCCGCGGTCCTGGCGAGCGGGCCCGAGGCCGCCCTGGGCAGGATCGAGGAGCGCCTGCGGCGCAGCCCGTTCACGGCGCCGGAGCAGCACGAGCTCGACGCCGCCGGCCTCGGGCCCCGCGAGCTGGCAGCCGCTGAGGGCAACGGCCGCATCCTCCGGCTCCCCGGAGACGTCGTCCTGCTGCCGAACGCGCCGGCGCTCGCCATGCGGCAGCTCGCGGCCCTGCCCCAGCCGTTCACCACCAGCGACGCCCGCAAGGCCCTGGACAGCACCCGCCGCATCGTCATCCCCCTGCTCGAGCACCTCGACCGTCGGGGCTGGACGCGACGCCTCGACGGCTCGCACCGCGAGGTCGCCCGCTGAGCCGACACGGCATACGTGCTCGTATGCCGTGTCGGTCGGCGAGGGGACCAAAGCCCCTGCGCGTCCGCCGCCCCCCGTGACAGGCTGGGGGCGACGAGAGGGGGACGGGGATGGCCGAGCGCGAGAGCCGCGAGAGCCGTGAGAGCACGGTCGACGCGGGCGGCGACACCCCGCCGGGTCGGGTCGTGGTCGGGGTCGACGGGTCCGAGTCGTCGAAGCAGGCGCTGCGCTGGGCGGTTCGGCTCGCCACGAGCGAGGGGAGCACGATAGAGGCCGTCACCGCGTGGGACTACCCGCCGAGCTTCAACGCCCCCGTGGACGTCAACTGGCGCCCCGACCTCGACGCCGAAACCGTCATGCGGGAGACGCTCGACGAGGTGTTCGGCGACGATCGGCCGGCCGAGCTCGAAGCGCGCGTGGTCCACGGTTCGGCTCGCACCGTCCTCATCGACGCCAGCAGGGGTGCCTCGCTCCTCGTCGTCGGCAGCCGTGGGCACGGGGGTTTCGCCGGGCTCCTGCTGGGCTCGGTCAGCTCGGCGTGCTCGGAGCACGCGCACTGTCCGGTGCTCGTGCTCCATGACCGGGACTGACCGGGACTGACCGGGACTGACCGGGACTGACCGGGACTGACCGGGACTGACCGGGCTCGGCGCGGGAACGCGGCCTGTGCCGGCTGGGGGATGTCGGTGCGGGGTGGCAGGCTGAGCCCGATGGCGAAGGGCAAGCGGGCCGACGTGCTCGACCGTTTCTCTCCGGCGACCGCCGAGTGGTTCCGGAGCAGCTTCAGCGCGCCCACGACCGCCCAGGCGGGGGCGTGGGACGCGATCAGCTCTGGCCACCACACCGTCGTCGTCGCCCCGACCGGCTCGGGCAAGACCCTGTCCGCCTTCCTCTGGGCGATCGACCGCATGGCGAGCGAGCCAGTGCCCGAGGAGCGGCTCGAGCGCTGCCGCGTCCTCTACGTCTCGCCGATGAAGGCGCTCGCGGTCGACGTCGAGCGCAACCTGCGGGCGCCCCTCGTGGGCATCGGCCACGCCGCCACCCGGCTCGAGCTGCCGCCACCTGACATCAGCGTCAGCGTCCGCTCGGGCGACACCCCGGCCAACGAGCGTCGGGCCTTCGCCCGCACGCCCACCGACATCCTCATCACGACGCCCGAGTCGCTCTTCCTCATGCTCACCTCGTCGGTGCGCGAGGCCCTCAAGGGCATCGAGACGGTCATCCTCGACGAGGTCCACGCCGTCGCCGGCACCAAGCGCGGAGCACACCTCGCCCTCAGCCTCGAGCGGCTCGACGCCCTGCTGCCCAAGCCGGCCCAGCGCGTCGGGCTCTCGGCGACCGTGCGTCCGGTGGAGGAGGTGGCGCGCTACCTCGCGGGCGGCCGGCCGGTCGAGATCGTCCAGCCGAAGTCGACGAAGCAGTGGGAGCTCGACGTCGTCGTGCCCGTCCCCGACATGGGCGAGCTCTCGGGGTCGGCGGCCGAGATCTCGCCCGGGGTGCCCGACCTGTCGGGACCGGCCGCGGGCAACGCCCCGCAGGCGAGCATCTGGCCGCACGTCGAGGAGCGCATCGTCGACCTCATCGCCGAGCACCGGTCCACCCTCGTCTTCGCCAACTCGCGTCGCCTCGCCGAGCGGCTGACCTCACGGCTCAACGAGATCTGGGAGGAGCGGCTCGCCGAGGAGGAGGGCCTGCCGGTCCCCACCCTCGCGGCCCTCTCGACGCAGCCGCCCGCGCAGGTGATGGCCCAGGCCGGGGCCTCGCGGGGCGCGCCTGCGGTGCTGGCCCGCGCCCATCACGGCTCGGTCAGCAAGGAGCACCGCGCCACCATCGAGGAGGACCTCAAGGCCGGTCGCCTCCCTGCCGTGGTCGCGACGAGCAGCCTCGAGCTCGGCATCGACATGGGCGCCGTCGACCTCGTCATCCAGGTCGAGAGCCCGCCGTCGGTCGCGAGCGGCCTCCAGCGCGTGGGCCGCGCGGGCCACCAGGTCGGCGCCGTCAGCCAGGGCGTGATGTTCCCGAAGTTCCGCGGCGACCTCGTGCAGACCGCCGTCGTCGTCGAGCGCATGCGGGCGGGCGCCATCGAGTCGCTCCGCGTCCCGGCCAACCCGGTCGACGTCCTGGCCCAGCAGGTCGTCGCCATGTGTGCCATGGACGACTGGACCATCGCCGACGTCGAGGCTCTCGTCCACCGGGCGGCGAGCTTCGCCTCGCTGCCACGCTCGGTCCTCGAGGCGACCCTCGACATGCTCGCCGGCCGCTACCCGTCCGACGAGTTCGCCGAGCTGCGTCCCCGCATCGTCTGGGACCGGGTCAGCGACACGCTCTCCGGCCGCCGTGGCTCCCAGCGCCTCGCCGTCACGAGTGGCGGCACCATCCCCGACCGGGGGTTGTATGCCGTGTTCCTCGCCTCCGGCGAGGGCCCCGGCCGCCGGGTCGGCGAGCTCGACGAGGAGATGGTCTACGAGTCCCGCGTCGGCGACGTCTTCACCCTCGGCACGTCGACGTGGCGCATCGAGGACATCACCCACGACCGGGTCCTCGTCACCCCGGCCCCCGGTCAGGCCGGCAAGCTGCCGTTCTGGAAGGGCGACCAGCAGGGACGGCCCGCCGAGCTCGGCCGCGCCCTCGGTGGCTTCGTCCGCGAGATCGTCGGCCTGACGCCCGAGCGGGCCCGGGCGCGGGTCACGGCTGCCGGGCTCGACGAGTGGGCCGCCGACAACCTCATCGGCTACCTCACGGAGCAGAAGGAGGCGACGCGCCACGTCCCCGACGACCGCACGATCGTCGTCGAGCGCTTCCGCGACGAGATCGGCGACTGGCGCGTGGCTGTGCTCTCGCCGTTCGGTGGTCAGGTGCACGCCCCGTGGGCACTGTGCGTCGCGGCGCGCATGCGCGAGCGCTTCGGCATCGACGTCCAGGCCATGCACGGCGACGACGGCATCGTCTTCCGGCTGCCCGACCTCGAGTTCGAGGACGGCGCGGCGATCGGTCAGCAGCTCGTCGAGCTCGTCACCCTCGAGCCTGAGGAGGTCAGCGCCCTCGTCACGCAGGAGATCGGCGGATCGGCCCTGTTCGCAGCGAGATTCCGGGAGTGCGCGGCGCGTGCCCTTCTCCTCCCGCGTCGGCGTCCCGACCGACGCCAGCCCCTGTGGCAGCAGCGGCAGCGGGCTGCCCAGCTGCTCGAGGTGGCGAGCCAGTACCCCAGCTTCCCGATCGTCCTGGAGGCCGTGCGCGAGTGCGTCCAGGACGTCTTCGACGTGCCGGGACTCGTCGAGCTCATGGGCGACATCCGGTCGCGCGCCGTCAAGGTCGTCGACGTCGAGTCGAGCCAGCCGAGCCCGTTCGCGAAGTCGCTCGTCTTCGGCTACGTCGCCCAGTACCTCTACGAGGGCGACTCGCCGCTGGCCGAGCGACGCGCCGCTGCGCTCGCGCTGGACCCGTCGCTGCTCTCCGAGCTGCTCGGCCAGGGCGAGGCGCTCGCACTGCGCGACCTGCTCGACCCCGAGGCGGTCGCGCGCACCGAGGCCGAGCTGCAGCGGCTGACGCCCGAGCGAGGAGCCCGCGACGGCGAGGACGTCGCCGACCTGCTGCGCGTCCTCGGCCCGCTCTCGGTGCGCGACATCGTGGCCCGCGCCGCCGAGGGCTTCGCGCCGACCGCCGTCGAGACCGCCCTGAAGGAGCTCGAGGCAGCCAGGCGCGTCATCGCCGTCCGTGTCGGCGGAGATGACCGCTGGGCCGCGATCGAGGACGCTGCCCGACTCCGTGACGCGCTCGGCACCGCCCTGCCCGTCGGGGTGCCGCAGGCCTTCCTCGAGCCGGCGCCCGACCCGCTCGCCGACCTCGTCGCCCGGTTCGCCCGCACCCATGGTCCCTTCGCCGTCCAGACCGTCGCCGCGTGGTGGGGCGTCGGTCCGGCGGTCGTCCACGACGCCCTGCGCCGGCTCGTGTCCGCCGGGAGGGTCGTCGAGGGCGAGCTGCTCCCGACCGAGAACGGCGGTGGCCACGGTCCGGAGTTCTGCGACGCCGAGGTGCTCCGGCTGCTCCGGCGCCGCTCGCTCGCAGCCCTGCGCCACGAGGTCGAGCCCGTCGCGCAACCTGACCTCGCGCGCTTCCTGCCGCAGTGGCAGGGTGTCGGCGGCGGCCTGCGCGGGCGTGAGGGGCTGCTGCGTGCCGTCGAGCAGCTGACCGGTGCGGTGGTGCCGGCAAGCGCCCTCGAGTCCCTGGTCCTGCCGGCCCGGGTGGCCGACTACCGCCCGGCCCTCCTCGACGAGGTGATGAGCTCGGGCGAGGTCGTCTGGCGTGGCCATGGGTCGCTCCCCGGCGACGACGGCTGGGTCAGCCTGCACCTCGCCGACGCTGCGCACCTGACCCTGACCCCGCCCGAGGTCGTCGATCTCACTGATGACGAGCAGGCGGTCCTCAGTGCGCTCGAGGGCGGCGGCGCCTACTTCTTCCGGGCGCTCGCCACCCGCGTCGGCCTCGGCGACACCGAGCTCAACGACGCGCTCTGGTCACTGCTGTGGTCGGGCCGCATCACCAACGACACCATCGCGCCGCTGCGCGCCCTGCTTGCCGGTGGCCGCACGGCGCACAAGCGCACCAGCTCCGGCCCGCGGTCGACGCGGTATGCCGGCCGACGCGGTTCGCTGGGCCGCTTCGGCTCGCTCCGGGGCCCCCTCGCCGGCACGGGCTCCGCCCAGGTCGAGGCGGCCGAGAACGCAGCGACCACCAAGGCGCTGGCAGCCGGCCGCGCCGCAGGGTCCGGGCCGTCGACGGGCGTGGGTCGCTGGACCGCCCTCCCGCCCGCCGAGTCCGACCCGACCGTGCGCGCCGTCACCAACGCCGAGCTGCTCCTCGACCGCTACGGCGTGCTGACCCGTGGCTCGGTCGTCACCGAGGACGTGCCTGGCGGCTTCGCGGCCGTCTACCGAGTGCTCGCGGCGGCCGAGGAGGCCGGCAAGGTGCGGCGCGGCTACTTCGTCGAGGGACTCGGCGCCTCGCAGTTCGCCTCGACCGGCGCGGTCGACCGACTCCGCTCGATGTCACGCCTCCCCGGCGGCGACGAGGGCGGCGGCAGGCGTGTCGATGCCGCGGACGGCGACGAGTGGCTCGCGCCCTCGCCTGCTGGGTCCGCTGCGTCCGGACGGGGCGGCCAGCGCGGTCGTGAGCGCACCGGGCCGCCGGCGCTCGTCCTCGCCGCGAGCGATCCCGCAAACCCCTACGGCGCCGCCATCGGCTGGCCCGAGCGCGGGTTGACCGATGCCGCAGCCGACGAGCCGGCCGCTGCGAAGGACGGCGATGACGAGGCCGCCCCGAAGGCCTCCCGCCGCAAGGGTCACCAGCCGGGCCGCAAGGCGGGAGCCCTCGTCGTCCTCGTCGACGGCGAGCTCGTGCTCTACGTCGAGCGTGGGGGCAAGACGATGCTCTGCTGGTCCGACGACCCCGAGCACCTCCAGGCCGCGGCCGACGCGCTCGCACTCGCCGTGCGTGAAGGTGCTCTCGGCCGGCTCACCGTCGAGAAGGCCGATGGCGCCTCGGTCCTCGGCTCGGACCACCCGCTCGTCCAGGCGCTCTCACAAGCCGGATTCCACATGACCCCGCGAGGACTCCGACTGCGCCGCTGACGACAGCGCCGGCCGGCGGCATGGCGGGTCCTGCCCCGGAGTCGGCCACCGCGTCGGCAGTGGCCCTCGTCAGACGAGCGACGCCGCGGCCAACCCAGGCCCAGGGTCACGGGCCTCGTCCTCGTCCCGACCGAAGAGCAACGGCAGGACCGCCCAGAGGAAGACGCCGAGCATCGCCAGACTGGCGAGCGTGAGGGGGCGACTGAGATAGACGACCCAGAAGCCCAGACGGTCGACGTGCGACACCACCCCGCCGATGACCTGTGACGGCTGGACCGGTGTCGGGTCGGCCGTGCGGTTGGCGTCGCCTTGCGTCGTGAAGCCGCCATCGGGGTTCTGCCGGACGATGCGGTGCGACACCACGGACCCGTCCTTGACGAACGAGACGACCTGTCCGACCGAGTACTCACCGGTCCGCACGACGACCAGGCTCTGCGGCGGGATCGTGGGGCTCATTGAGCCAGTGCGTATGACGAAGGCCTGATACCCGAGATGACCTCCGAAGAGCATTCCGATGCCAATGACCGTCGCTGCCACGACTGCCAGCAGGAGAAATGCGAAAAGCCTCTTCATTTTGATGCTATTTGTCCTTTTTGGAAAGGCCGCTGTCTGCATTCTTGGAAAGGCCCACCACGGGCGCGGCAGTTGTCTACCCCGCCGCGCCCGTGGTCAGGACTGTCAGGTCACGGCTGCTGACCGACCTGGGTCTCGACGATCTTGTAGGGCAGCCCGCTGCTCGTCGGTGCTCCCAGGGGGTAGGCGTTCCAGGCGCCGCCACCCTCGGAGGTCTGACCCTGGAGCTTGCCGGCGTAACCGAAGCCGAACTCGTACGTGACCGTGCCGGTGGGCGGCACGTTGCTCGCGAGCTTGACCTTCTGGGGCACCGGCCAGCAGCCGGCCGGGTTGAACGCACCGCACGTGCTGCTGCGGTCGTTGAGGTTCGCCGAGTCGAACTTGGCGGATCCCTCTGCCGTGATGTGGAACTCGCCATATGTGCCGAGGTTGTTGAGCGCGTGGAGCGCGTCGGCGTTGTCGAAGACGACCCAGACGTCCTGGTTGTTGAGACCGGTGTTCGTCGCCTTCGCCTGGACCGTCTGCACCTCACCGGGCAGCAGGTTGGTGAAGGCCAGCGTGGATGTGTTGACCGAACCCTTGATCGAG
The DNA here is from genome assembly GCF_052114705.1 of Terrabacter sp. 2YAF2. Taxonomy (NCBI): domain Bacteria; kingdom Bacillati; phylum Actinomycetota; class Actinomycetes; order Micrococcales; family Intrasporangiaceae; genus Terrabacter; species Terrabacter sp. 2YAF2. The sequence continues at coordinate 439,129 of NZ_JBFRFG010000001.1, read as the reverse complement.
CCGACCGAGCCCGAAAGGGTCCCCGCCTGGCTGTCGCTGAAGTAGGCGAGCGACCCGCCCACCGATCCCACGAGACCGGCCGCGACGAGCACGAGCGAGCCCGCCCCGATCGCGACTCGGGACCGACGGTTGATTTGTGGCAGCATCAATTGCTTTCCATCCCCTAGTTGATTTCCCTGTTTCGCATGACATCGACGCGAAAGTCGCTCGTATCCCCCGTGCGACCGCCTGAACCTAACACGGCTATTTGTCCGGTGGTTGTTATTGGCGCGACTATGTGTCGATCAGGAGAATTGATGTCAACGACCTGAATGGGATGAGGTCTCCGGGTCCGGACTCCTCCCACAAGCCGCGAGAGGGGCGCGTCTAGGGTGGGTGGCGTCGGCAGCACCACGGCGTCGCCCGCGCAGAGGAGCCGAGACCAGGAGGTGGCGTGCCCGAGGGAGACACCGTGTGGCGCACCGCCACCCGCCTCAACGAGGCGCTCGCGGGCCGCGAGATCGTCGAGTCCGACCTGAGGTGGCCCGAGATCTCGACGGTGGACCTCACCGGTCGCACGACGCTCGAGGTCGTGAGCCGGGGCAAGCACGTGCTGCACCGGATCGAGGGCGGACTCACCCTGCACTCGCACCTGCGCATGGAGGGCCAGTGGCGCGTCGAGGCGACGCCGGGGCTCGCCACCCGGTGGCGGCGCAACCCGCAGCTGCGGGCCCTCGTCGCGGCGCCGGACTGGACGGCCCTCGGGCTGCGACTCGGCATGCTCGACCTCGTGCCGACGGCGCGCGAGTCCGACGTCGTGGGACACCTCGGCCCCGACGTCCTGGGCCCTGACTGGGACCTCGACCGCGCCGTCGACCGCGTCGCGGGCAGCCACGTCCCGATCGGCCAGGCCCTGCTCGACCAGCGCAACCTCGCCGGTGTGGGGACCATGTGGTGCGCCGAGACGCTCTTCCTCGAGCGCGTGCCGCCCTGGACGCCCGCCGACGAGCTCGGCCGCGAGACCGTCGAGCGCGTCGTGGCGCGGGCCCACCGCCTCATCGACAACGGTCGTCGCCATGCCGTGCAGTCGAGCACGGGGAGCTACCGCCTCGACGAGGCGCACTACGTCCACGCCCGGAGCGGCCGTCCGTGCCGGCGGTGCGGCACCACGTTGCGGGTGGCGATGATCGGCGAGCCCACGCGTGAGCGCACGATGTTCTACTGCCCGGGCTGCCAGGGAGGACTCGGGCCGACCGACGACGGTCGCTCGCAGGCTCCCCTGGGATCCAACCGCGGTGCCGCGCGCTCACGACGCTCGTACTGAAAGGGCTGTGGCTGTCGGCAGGCGGTTCTACGGTGGTGGATACCGCACCAGCCGAGAGGAGCACGTCCATGGCATCCCGCCTCAACCCCTACATCGGTTTCAAGGACAACGCCCGAGAGGCGATGGAGTTCTACAAGACGATCTTCGGCGGCGAGCTCGTCTTGTCGACCTTCGGCGAGTTCGGTGACGCCGGCCCCGCCGCCGACAAGATCATGCACGCGCAGCTCGAGACCCCGAGTGGCTACACCATCATGGCGTCCGACACCCCTGAGGGGATGCCCTACCAGGAGGGCTCGCGCATCACGGTGAGCCTGAGCGGTGACGACGGCGACGAGCTGCGCCGCTTCTGGGACGGCCTCGCCGAGGGCGGCACCGTCTCCATGCCGCTCGAGAAGCAGGCTTGGGGTGACGAGTTCGGCATGGTCAACGACAGGTTCGGCATCGGCTGGCTCGTCAACATCGCCGGGGACCACTCAGGAGATGCTCCCCCCGCGTGACCCGCCGCCGAAGTGCGCGCCCAGCTCACGGGCCAGCTCGTCCCCGCCGATGAGGCTCGAGTGCGTGCCTGCTGTCCCGCACGCCCACGCCCCCGCGACCGTCCCGCTCCGCGCCGCGGCTCGCGCGTCGCCGCCCGCCAGCCACGAGTACAGGAACGCCGAGACGTAAGCGTCGCCCGCGCCGTTCGAGTCGATGGCGGGCCGACCGTCGATGTCGACGGCCGGCACCGCGAACGAGCCGCCGTCGCGCACCGTGACCCGGCTGCCCCGCGCGCCGTCCATGACGACGACGAGCCGGGCCCGGCCGCGATCGAGCACGTCCGCGACGACGTCGTGCTCGATCCCGTCGAGACGGGAGCCCGAGACGAAGACGAGGTCGGCGGCATACGCGAACGGCCGATGGTGCGGGTTGTGCCCGTCCCAGTCGTGCAGGTCGGTCGAGCTCGTCACCCCGGCAGCGGCGGCGTCCTCGAGCGCTCCCACCGTCCACGGCATGATCGAGGCGTGCACGTGGTGGGCGTGCTCCAACGGACCCCGCCAGAGCGCCGGGTCGGGGGACAGGTCGTAGGGGTGGCGCGGGTCGTAGAAGGACATCCGTCGACCGGCCGCGTCGACGAGGTTGACCGCTCGGCGGGTCCCGCTCTCGTGGACGACGTGCTCGAAGTGCAGACCCTCGGCTGCGAAACGGTCGAGCAGCATCCGACCCTCGTGGTCATCGCCGATGACGTCGACGAACCGCGTGGTGAGGCCGAGTCGGTGACAGCCGAGCGCGACGCCGCTGCCCGTGTGGCCGACGAAGGTGCCGATCGGCGGGACGACGTGCGAGTCGGCGAGCGGGACGGGCAGGCTCTCGACCCGCACGATGGTGTCGACGCCGGCACCGCCGACGACGAGGACGTCAGTCTTCACGACCCCATTCTGCACGCCTGAAGCGTGTCGCCGACGCGTCAGGGACGGGTGACGCTGAGCAGGCCGAGGCACATCTCGTCGGTCGTGCCCTCGCCCCAGACGACGTAGCGCTCGGGCAGTCCTTGCAGGTCGGGCAGCTTGTCGCGCCAAGCCTGGTCGTGCGTGCAGCTCACCTTGATCGAGTCGCCGCGACGGATCGCCGTGGCCGGTATCGGGACCGATCCCTGGTTGTCGAAGTCCCACACCTTGATGTCGAGAAGGGTCTTGGCACGCGGGGTGCCGGGGTTGAGCTCGATGCGCAACGACGACCCGAGTAGGTGCATGTGACCGGCCACGGCGCGGATCGTGGCGGCCTCCTCGACCTGGCGGGTGCAGGACTGGGTGGGGCCGGGGGTCGGGATGACCGTGCCGTTGCACACGAGGAGCAGGCCGTTGACGATCGGCCCCGACATGGCGCCGAAGCGTGCGGTGACGTCGGCGACGGCCGCCGAGCGGTCGCAGAGCGGCCCGGACTTGCCTGGGCGACAGGGCAGCTCGACCGGTGCCGGATAGAGCATCGTCTCGAGCGGCTTGAGCTTCGTCGACGTCGACAGGCGCAGCTTCACCGAGGTGCGGTCGGGTGTGACCCCGTGCCGGAGGTTGTAGTGCACCTGCATGATGAGCAGCGAGCCACGTTGCAGCGGGATGCCGACATCGGCGGGCAGGACGTTCTCGCGGCCGCCGGGCGCCCAGGCGCCCACCCACGGCGCGTCGTCGAGGCTGGCCCCGCGCGAGCCCAGTCCGGTGCCGCCGAAACAGGTCCAGCCGTTGCCGCCGCTCTCGGCGTCCTTGGCGCGGGCCGCCGGGGCCGCCGACGGAGGCACCCGGAAGAGGATGACGTGGTGCACCTCGGCTGGTTGTCCGGGCGCGATGTCGAAGCCCGTGACGAACGCGTCGTGGGCGACCTTCGGGTCGAGGACGAAGCAGTGGTAGTCGTCGGTGCCGGTCGTCGGCGCCTTGGGCGTGTAGAGGACCGGCGAGGTCACGGTCCGCATCGTCTCGCCTGCGCGAAGGGCTGCGGGCTCGGCCGGTGCGACGGGCCGTGGGGCGGCGTGCCCGGTTGCGGCGGGCCCCGTGGCGGCGTGCTCGGCGGCGCTCGCCGTCGGGTGGCCGGTCGCGTGACCCTCGAGCCGGGCCTGCGCCGTCTGGTTGGGGGTGCCGCACCCGGCGGCCAGCAGGGCGAACGCCGCCAGCCCGGCAGCCACCGCGGGCACGCCGCGTCGAGTCCTCATCCCGTCAGTGTAGGAACGCCGACCGTCGGTGAGCCCGTTGTCGAGCCTTTGGCCCGCGCGGCCGCGCTCAGGAGCCTTCGGGCGCCCGGCTGACGGGGATGCGGCGCGCGTCCGGGGCGCTGAGGCGCTCGGCGTTGGCCTCGGAGTCGGCCAGCTCCTTCTGCGACTCGAGCTCGGCCTCGACGCGGGCGGTGTAGCCCGCCACCTCGGCCTCGACCCGCTCCGCGTCCCAGCCGAGCACGGGCGCGATGATGTCCGCGACGGCGCGGGCGCTCTCCACCCCCCGGCTCGGCGTCTCGATGGAGATGCGGGTGCGGCGGGCGAGCACGTCGTCCAGGTGCAGCGCTCCCTCGTGCGTCGCGGCATACAACGCCTCGACCTTGAGGTACTCCTCGGCGCCGGGCAGCGGCTCGTAGAGCGAGCGGTCGTCCTCGGCGAGGGCGAAGAGCTCGTGGACGAGCGAGCCGTAGCGTTCGAGCAGGTGCGTGATGCGCCAGACCGGCAGGTCCTGGTGGCGGGCGAGCCGGTCGATCTGGTTGACGAGGGCGACGTAGCCCTCGGCGCCCGAGAGTGGGATGAACTCGGTGACGCTGTCGGAGACGTTGCCGCCGATGTCCTCGCGCGCGGCGTCGACGGCGTCGGCGGCCATGACGCGGTAGGTCGTGTACTTCCCGCCGGCGATGGAGATCAGCCCTGGTTGGGGGCGGGCGACCGCGTGCTCGCGCGAGAGCTGGCTGGTGTCCTCGCTCTCGCCGGACAGCAGGGGCCGGAGGCCGGCATAGACGCCCTGGATGTCGTCGTGGGTCAGCGGCACCTTGAGCACGGCGTTGATGTGCTCGAGGATGTAGTCGATGTCGGCGCGGGTCGCCGCCGGGTGGGCGAGGTCGAGCTCCCAGTCGGTGTCCGTCGTGCCGACGATCCAGTGCGTGCCCCACGGGATGACGAAGAGCACGGACTTCTCGGTGCGCAGGATGAGCCCGGTCTCGGAGTTGATCCGGTCGCGGGCCACGACGATGTGCACCCCCTTGGAGGCGCGGACGAGGAAGCGGCCCCGGCCGCCGGCCATCGTCTGGATGTCGTCGGTCCACACCCCCGTGCAGTTGATGACGACGGACGCCCGGACCTCGGTGCGCTCGCTGGTCTCGACGTCCTCGACCAGGGCGCCCACGACGCGTTCGCCGGCGCGCAGCAGCTCGACCACGCGTGCCGAGGCGACGACCGTGGCGCCGTATGCCGCCGCGGTGCGGACCGTCGTCAGCGTGTGGCGTGCGTCGTCCGCCTGGGCGTCGTAGTAGAGCAGACCTCCGGTGAGGGCCTCGCGCTTGAGAGCCGGCGCGAGCTTGAGGGCGCCGGTGCGGGTCAGCTGCTTGTGGCGCGGGACGGAACGGGCGCCGCCCATGGAGTCGTAGAGCGTCAGGCCGGCCGTGACGTAGGGCCGCTCCCAGCCGCGGTTGGTCAGTGGGTAGAGGAACGCGACGGGCTTGACGAGGTGCGGGGCGATGCGGCTGAGCATGAGCTCACGCTCCTTGAGCGCCTCGCGCACCAGGTCGAAGTTCATCTGCTCGAGGTAGCGCAGCCCACCGTGGAACAGCTTCGAGGACCGCGACGAGGTGCCCGAGGCGAAGTCGCGCTGCTCGACGAGGGCCGTCGAGAGGCCACGCGTCGCGGCATCGAGGGCGACCCCGCCGCCCGTCACCCCGCCCCCGATGACCAGCACGTCGAAGTGCTTGGTGGCGAGACGCTTCCACGCCTGCGCCCGGTACTCCGTGTCCAGCCGCACTGGGCTCGTCATCGGTTTCCCTTCACGTCGCTGTCGAGGTGCCCACTCTATCGATCCGCGTCCGTATGCCGTATGCCGTAGTACCGCGGGTGGACGAGCCCGCTGGGCAACCGGTGGCGACCCACGGCGCGACCCGTGACGCCCACTCACCGCGACGGTACGGTCTGGTCATGCCGACGGAGCAGCGCAGCCATGTCGTGTCGATCGACCAGGGGACCACGAGCACGCGGGCCATGGTGTTCGACCGCAGGGGGCGCGTCGTCGCCGTCGACCAGCAGGAGCACCGGCAGATCTTCCCGCGTGCGGGCTGGGTCGAGCACGACCCCATGGAGATCTGGCAGAACACCCGGGCCGTCGTCGGTGGGGCGCTCGGCAAGGCCAACCTCAACGCCACCCACATCGCTGCGGTCGGCATCACGAACCAGCGCGAGACGACTGTCGTGTGGGACCGCGCGACGGGCAAGCCGATCCACAACGCCATCGTCTGGCAGGACACCCGCACCCAGGCGATCTGCGACGAGCTCGCTCGCGACGGCGGTGTCGAACGCTTCAAGGACGTGACCGGGCTGCCGCTCGCGACATACTTCGCCGGACCCAAGGCGCGCTGGATCCTCGACCACGTCGAGGGCGCCCGCGAGCGCGCCGAGGCCGGAGAGCTGCTCTTCGGCACCATCGACTCGTGGCTGCTGTGGAACCTCACCGGAGGCGCGGGCGACGGCGGCATCCACGTCACCGACGTCACGAACGCCTCGCGCACGCTGCTGATGGACCTGCGCACCCTCGACTGGGACGCCGCGGCCGCAGAGGCGATCGGTGTCCCGCTCGCGATGCTGCCCGAGATCCGCTCGTCGTCCGAGGTCTACGGCACGTGCAAGCCGGGCATCCTCATCGACGTCCCGGTGGCCGGCATCCTCGGCGACCAGCAGGCGGCGACCTTCGGCCAGGCGTGCCTCGATGTCGGCACGGCCAAGAACACCTACGGCACGGGCAACTTCATGCTGCTCAACACCGGCGAGGAGATCGTCGCCTCGACGCACGGTCTGCTCACGACGGTCTGCTACCAGCTCGGGGATGCACGACCCGTGTATGCGCTCGAGGGTTCGATTGCCGTCACCGGCTCGCTCGTGCAGTGGCTGCGCGACAACCTCGGGCTCATCAAGGACGCGAAGGAGGTGGAGACGCTGGCGGCCTCGGTCGAGGACAACGGCGGCGCCTACTTCGTGCCGGCCTTCTCCGGGCTCTTCGCGCCGCACTGGCGCCCCGACGCGCGTGGGGCGCTCGTCGGTCTCACGCGCTACGTCAACAAGGGGCACATCGCGCGAGCAGCCTTGGAGGCCACGGCTTTCCAGACCCGTGAGGTGCTCGAGGCGATGAACGCCGACTCGGGTGTACCGCTCACCGAGCTGAGGGTCGACGGTGGCATGGTCGTCAACGAGACCCTCATGCAGTTCCAGGCCGACCTGCTCGGGGTCGACGTCGTGCGTCCGGTCGTGGCCGAGACCACCGCGCTCGGCGCCGCGTATGCCGCCGGGCTGGCTGTCGGCTACTGGGAGAGCACCGACGAGATCCGGGCGAACTGGGGCGAGGACCGTCGCTGGTCGCCTCAGCTCGACGAGCACGAGCGCGAGCGACTCTTCCGCTCGTGGAAGAAGGCGGTGCAGCGCACCTTGGACTGGGTCGACGACGACACTCTCTGACTGACGCCCGATCCCCGCCGTCCCCCGCGCCGCGCGGGGCGACCCCCTGACGCCTGCGCCGATTTGCGCATTCTGGTCCACCCCTTCTTTACCAATGCTTTACTCAATTTGGGGAAAGCATTTATGGGTCTAAGGGGGGCTCTTGACCATTTTATGGGGGCATGTCGGGCGTCGGGGGCAGATGCGGTGGGCCTGGGGGCGGGTCTCGGTCGTGATGACGGGAATGCTCATCGGCGCGTCGATCTGCCAGGCGCCGGTCGCCCGGGCAGATGTGACGTGCGGCAACAACGTCGTCATGAACGTTGCGGCTCACGAGGATGACGACCAGCTGTTCCTGGGTCCCGACGTCCAGAACGACGTCGCGGCCGGGCGCTGCACCGTCACGGTGTTCGTCACGGCAGGGGACGACGGGCTGGGCGCCGCGTACTGGCAGGGGCGTGAGGAGGGGGCGCGCGCGGCCGTGGCCCACATGGCCGACGCTGCCGACGCCTGGACCCCCGAGAGCATCCAGGTCAACGGCCAGGCGGTGGTCCAGGACACCCTGGCGGGCCGACCGTCGGTCGCACTGGTGTTCCTCCGCCTCCCGGACGGAGATGATGGCTCTGGCTTCGCGGTGAACCAGGGGCAGAGCCTCCAGCGGCTCTGGCAGTCCTCGATCCCCACCATCACTGCGTTGGACGGGAGTGCCACCTACTCGCGTGATGGACTGGTCTCCAGCCTTCTGACGCTCATGAAGATGTTCCGGCCGGTCCTGATCCGCACCCACGACTACGTGGGCCAGTACGGCGACGGCGACCACAGCGACCACCACTCCACGGCCTACTTCGTGCGCGCGGCGCAGTACCAGTACGGCTACCGGCACCAGCTGACGGGCTATCGGGGCTACGGCGTCAGCAGCCTGCCGGCCAACCTGACGCAGGCGCAGGCCGATGAGAAGCTCGCGACCTTCCTCGCCTACGCACCGCACGACGAGAACGTCTGCCAGACGGCATCGGACTGTCTGGCAAGTGGCAGCGCACCGTGGTTCAGCCGGCAGTATGCCGTCGGTAGCGAGTTCGGCGGCGTGCAGAACGCGGCTCGGGTCGGCTCGATCACGGCGTCGTCGCAGAATGCGGCCACGGGCCAGACTGCGGCCAAGGCGGTGGACGGCGTCGTCGCCGGCTACCCCGTCGCGCACCCCAACGAGTGGGCGACCGTGGGTGGCCGCGCCGGCAGCTGGCTGCAGGTCACCTGGCCCGGCCCCCACACTCTGGAAAAGGTCGTGCTCTACGACAGGCCCAACCTGAGCGACCGGGTGACAGCGGGGACGTTGTTGTTCAGCGACGGCAGCAGCGTCGCGGTGGGGGCGCTGCCCGACGACGGCAGTGCGTTCGTCGTCAGCTTCACGCCGCGCCGGGTGACGAGCCTGCGCTTCCGCGTCGACTCCGTGAGTCCGACCACGTCGAACGTGGGACTCGCCGAGCTCCAAGCCTTCACCACCAACGTCGCGCCGCTCGCCAGCGTGACGGCCTCCTCCCAGAACACCTCCACGGGCCAGGCGGCCCAGAACGTCGTCGACGGTTATGCACTCGGCTATCCCACTGCCAGCAGCCGGGAATGGGCCACGCTCGGGGGTCGGAGCGGCAGCTGGGTGAACCTCGAGTGGGCCGTGCCGGTGACCGTGAGCCAGGTCGTGCTCTATGACCGCCCGAACGCCGACGACCAGGTCACGTCAGGGGTCCTGCGGTTCAGCGACGGCAGCAGCGTCACCGTCGGTGCGCTTCCGAACAACGGGGCGCAGTGGATCGTGAGCTTCCCAGCGCGGACGGTGACGAGCGTCCGGTTCGACATCACCGGGGTCAGTCCCACGACCCACAACGTCGGGCTGACCGAGGTTCAGGTGCAGACCGGCTGAAACCCGGGCCGGGCGATCAGGCCTCACCCTCGAGGTGCAGCACGATCTTGCGCAGCAGGGCGTTGAGCGCAACCAGCTCCTTGGCCGTCAGGCCGGCGAAGGCAGCCTTCTCGCGGGCCATTCCGGCCTCGATTCCCTTCTCCCACAGGCTTCGTCCGGACGGCGTCGGGCGAACGAGGATGCGGCGTCGGTCGATCGGGTCGACCTCGCGAGTCGCGTGTCCGCGCTGGACGAGTCGGTCGAGGCGGGAGGTCATCGCGGCTCGCGTGACGCCGCACGAGTCGGCGAGCTGTGCCGGGGTCGCCTCCTCGGGGAACGGCTGGCTCATCAGTGCGTGGAGGGTGTGGTAGTCCTCGATGGTGTCGTCGGTGTCCGCATAGCTGGCGTGGTCGTCGGCCCGCAGCCGCTTGGTGATCGCCTGCATGCGCGTGACCGCGCCCTCGACCTCGGCGTCCATGTTGTCGAGGAGGCCGCTCCAACGCGCCACGTGCCGGTCGACCGAGTCCTGCCGTGCTCTCGCCATGGCGCCAGTGTCGCAGAGGGTCGCGGCCAATGGTGCAGCACTTTGACTATTCGTTGACAGATAGTCAGATATCTAACTAGTATCGGCGGTGTCTGGGCCGACCGTGTCACGCCGCACCGCATCATGGTCATCGCAGACCTCACGAGGGCGGCCTCCGTCGGTGGCCTGGCGGTCGCCTTCGCCGCGTTCGGCAGCCCGCCCGTCGCGCTCCTCGCCGCGCTCGCCGCCGTGACGTCGGGTGCGGGCGCGTTCTTCTACCCGGCGTTCGTCTCCCTTCGGCCGCTCATCGTTCCGGTCGAGGGGCTGCAGACCGCCAACGGTGCGATCAGCTTCCTCCAGTCGAGCGCCCAGGTCGCCGGACCCGTCATCGCCGGTCTCGTCGTCGCCCAGCTCGGGCCGGTTCCGGGGTTCGCCGTGAACGCGCTGACCTTCGCGTGGTCGGCAGTCTGCGTCGCCGGGCTCCGGGCCCGCGCCGAGCGCCTCGCCCCACGCGCCGGGATGCTCACGGAGGTCCGCGAGGGCTTGGCCGAGATCCGGGCCCGCGACTGGCTGTGGACCAGTCTCGTGTCTGCGGCGATGTTCCACGTCGCCACCGGCATCTTCATCGTCCTCGTCGAGCTGACTGCAGTCCGCGACCTCGGCGGTGCGCACGCCCTCGGTCTCATCACAGCGGCCCTCGGCGTCGGCGGCCTCCTGGGAGGGGTGCGCACGACCGGCTCGCGCGCGTCGTGTCGTGGGACGTGCTCATCTCGTTCGTCGCGCTGCCGGTCGGCAACGTCCTGTCGGGCCCGTTGAGTGCGCGCTTCGCGACGACCGATCTCATGACCGGCATCGCCGCGTGGATGCTGCTGGCCGGATGCTGGCCGCTCCTCGTCCGGGGTGTCCGCGGCTTCACCCGTGGCGGCGGCGCTCCCGCCACCACGGGTGGGGATGGCGGTCAGCCCAGCGCGGCGATCGCAGCGTCGTAGTCGGGCTCCTGGCCGATGGCCGGGACGAGCTCGGTGTGCACCACGGTGCCGTCGGCGTCGATGACGACGACGGCGCGGGCGAGCAGCCCGGCGAAGCCGCCGTTCTCCATCCGCACCCCGTAGTCGACACCGAAGCCCGACCGGAACGAGGACGCGGCGACGACGTTGTCGATGCCCTCTGCCCCGCAGAACCGGTTCAGGGCGAAGGGCAGGTCGGCCGAGACGCAGACGACCGCGGCGTTCTCGAGGCCGGCGGCGATCTCGTTGAAGCGGCGGACGCTCGCAGCGCAGACGCCGGTGTCGACGCTCGGGAAGATGTTGAGGACCACGCGCTTGCCCTGCGGCGGTGTGACGTCGTCTCGCAGGTTCGTGCCGGTCAGCGTGTACGTCGGGGCGGGGGAGCCCACGGCCGGCAGGTCGCCGATGGTGTGGACAGGGGTGTCTCCGAGAGAAGTGGTGGCCATGGTCGTATCTAACACGGGTCTGGCGGAGCTCCCGTCGTCCGACCCGTAGGTTGGGGGCCTGAGCGAGACGGCCCCGCCGTCCGGTCAGCAGCACCTCATCGACGGACAGGAGTGACCGTGTCGCAGCCCCAGCAGCCGGACGACACCGGAGTCCGCACGCGCTTCGTCATCAACGTCGTCGGCGTCATCGGCCTCCTCTTCGGTGTGCTGCCGATCGTGCGCTACCTGCTCGACCTCTCGCTCTTCGAGTTCACCGTCGCACCGTACGAGTGGCTCAAGCTCGAGGGGGCCGCCCGATTCCTCCCTCCGGGCATCGTCCTCGTGCTCTGCATCGTCGTGGCATACGTCCTCGAGCAGAGGCTCTCGCGCGACTGAGCCGCGGTGCCAACGTTGGACGCTCGATGACCGTTCAACGAGTGGCGCGTGATGTGATGTGCCCATGTCGGTCCGGGCCTCCCTCGTCGCCGCGCTCGCCATCGGGGCGGCTCTAGCCATCGCGCCCAGTCCCGCAGCGATCGCGGCTCCGGCACCACTTCCGGCCTCGGCGCCGGCTGCCGACCCCGTGTCGCCGGAGGTCACGACCGTCCCGGTGCGCGCCGAGCCCGACGGCACGCCGGTGCGGCTCGACGTGTCGGTGTGGCCGCAGTCGAGCGGCCGGCACCCGGTCGTCCTGCTCGCGCACGGCTTCGGTGGCACCAAGGACTCCGTGACGCGCGAGGCCGACGACCTGCACGGTCGTGGCTACGTCGTCATCGCGTGGAGCGCGCGCGGCCACGGCCAGTCCGGTGGCCGCATCCACCTCAATGACCCGGCCTACGAGATCGCTGACGCGAGAACGCTGCTCGACTTGGCGGCCAAGCGTCCCGACGTCGAGCTCGACGCCCCGGGAGATCCCCGCGCCGGCGTCATGGGCGCGTCGTACGGCGGGGCGCTCGGGCTCATGCTGGCGGGCGCGGACCGCCGCGTCGACGGTGTGGTCTCGGCCATCACGTGGAACGACCTCGCCGACTCCTTCTTCCCCCAGGCCGCCGTCACGACCCCCGCCACCACGGCGGCCGGTCGTGCGCCGGTCGACGTCGCAGGACCGTTCAAGCAGGTCTGGGCGACGAACTTCTTCCTCTCGGCCCTCCGTGGCAGCAGCGGCCAGGGCGCCGGCGCCGCCGCCGCCGCCCGTTGCGGGCGCTTCGACCCGACGATCTGCCGCCTCTTCGTCCAGGCCTCCGAGACGGGCGCCGCCTCGCCGGAGCTGACGGCGCTGCTGCGGGCGCACAGCCCCAAGCCGACGATGAAAGCCGTCACCGCACCCACCTTCCTCGTCCAGGGCGTCGGCGACTCGCTCTTCGGTCTCGACCAGGCCGACGCCACCGCTTCGGCCCTCGCTGCCGCCGGCACGCCGTATGCCGTGCGCTGGAGCGACGGGGGGCACGACGCTGCCAGCACGCACGAGAGCGAGGAGCTCGAGGCGTCATACACCTGGCTCGACCACTACGTCCGCGACAAGGCGTCTGCCAGCCGGAGCGAATCCGCCCTTCCCACAGCGGCCTTCACCTACGGCATCCCGGCCAGTCGCGCCGGTCAGCCGACGAAGCTCCACACCCTCACGGCATACCCCGGCCTGTCGGGCGCGCCGCTCCGGACCCGCGAGCTGCCGCTCGCGACGGCTTCCGGCTCGCTGCTTCACCCGCCCGGCGGACAGCCGGCCTCGCTCATCGCCGTGCCCGGTCTCGCGGCGCTCGGGGTGAGCCTCTCGACCTACCAGATCGCGGCGCTGCCGGGTCAGTCGACGGCTCTCGACACCGAGCCGATCGCCGAGGCCACCACGGTCGTCGGGTCGCCCACGATGCGTCTCACCGTCACCTCGGACGCGCCCGACGTCACACTCTTCGCCTCGGTGTGGCGCGTCACCGGAGGCTCGGTGACGCTGACGAACCCCCTCGTGGCCCCGGTCCGGCTCGCCGTCACGCCGGGCCGCCCGACGCCCGTGACGATCTCGCTCCCGGGGGCGACCTACGACCTGCCTGCCGGCACCCGCTGGCGCGTGCTGCTGACCAGTACCGAGTCGACCTACTCCAACTCGCGCACCCCGAGCTCCATCCGGATCTCCGGCGCCTCGGCGCTGACGCTTCCCGTCGCAGCCGGTGCCGCGGTCGGCGGGGGCGTTGCCGGCGGCGTCGACACCGAGACGCTCCTCGCGCTGTCAGCGCTCGTCCTGCTGCTCCTCGCCGCGGTCCTCGGGTGGTTCGTCCGCCGTCGTCGCCGCCTGCACCTGCCGGCTCGCCCCGACCTCGCCGACATCCCGCTCGTCGTCGAGGGGCTGGTCAAGACGTATGCCGACGGGCACCGCGCCGTCGACGACGTGACGTGGCGCGCGGAGAAGGGGCAGGTCGTCGGGCTCCTCGGGCCCAACGGCGCCGGCAAGACGACGACGATGCGGATGGTCATGGGCCTCATCTCCGCCGACGCCGGCAGCGTCCACGTGCTCGGCGAGCCGGTCTCGGCGGGCTCGCGCGTGCTGGCCCGGGTCGGTGCCCTCATCGAAGGTCCCGGCTTCCTGCCGCACCTCACGGGGCGCCAGAACCTCGAGGCCTACTGGTCCGCCACGGGGCGGGCGCCCGAGGACGCCCACTTCGACGAGGCCCTCGACGTCGCAGCCCTCGGCGGGGCCGTCGACCGACCGGTAAAGTCCTACAGCCAAGGCATGAGGCAGCGCCTCGGGATCGCGCAGGCCATGCTGGGGCTGCCCGAGCTGCTCATCCTCGACGAGCCGACCAACGGCCTCGACCCGCCACAGATCGCCGCCATGCGCCCGATCCTGCGCCGCTACGCCGAGACCGGGCGCACCGTCGTCGTGTCGAGCCACCTGCTCGCGGAGGTCGAGATGACGTGCACCCACGTCGTCGTCATGCACGCCGGCCGGGTCGTCACGCAGGGCCCGGTCGCCGAGCTCGTCGACAGCGAGGACACGACCATCGTCGACCTGCCCGAGCACGTCGACCACGACGTCATCAGGGCCGGAGTGCACGCCCTGGAGGCCACCGACGGCATCACCGAGGTGCGCGTCGACACTCCGACGCGGGTCGTCGTCGTGGCCGACCGGGGCCGGGCCGAGGTCGTCGCGGCGGCGGTCACGGCGGGGCTGCCCGTGGTCGGCGTCAGCAGCCGCCGTCACCTCGAGGAGGTCTTCCTCGGGGTCATCTCGTCGGCCTCCGCCCCCGGCGCGCCGGCCGAGCCCGGAGACGAGGGCTCGTCCCTCGTCGAGCGACTGAGACAGGTGAGGGCGCGATGAGCGACACCCGTGACGCCTCCGGTGAGGCGCTGCTCGAGGCCATCGAGCCGACGTCGGCCGACGCGAGCAGCGAGATCCGCCAGGTGCGTGACCCCCTCTCGTGGCGGGCCGAGCTGGGCCGGCAGTGGGGGAGGCGACGCACGCTCTGGGCCTTCGGGCTGCTCCTCGCCCTGCCCCTCGTCCTCGTCGGGTCGTTCGCCTTCGGGCAGCGCTCGAGCAACAGCCGCGGCGGTTCGTCGACCCGGATCTTCGACCTCGCGCAGAGCGGGGCGGCGAACTTCAGTCTCGTGCTCGTCTTCCTCGCCTCCGAGCTGCTCCTCGTGCTCCTTGCCGCGCTCTTCTGCGGCGACGCGGTGCCGTCCGAAGCGTCGTGGTCATCGCTGCGCTACCTCCTCGTCGCGCCCGTCCAGCGGGCCCGGCTGCTCACGAGCAAGCTCGCCATCGGCATCGCCTCGACCCTGCTGGCGACGGTCCTGCTGCCGGCCTGGGGCCTGCTCGTCGGCGGCATCGCCTACGGCTGGGACCCGCTGACCAACCCGCTCGGGGAGAACCTCTCGTGGGGCCAGTTCCTGCCGCGCCTCGCCCTCGCGATGGGCTACATCTTCGTGACGCTGCTGCCCATCGCGGCCATCGCCTTCTGGATCGGGACGCGTTCGGACGCCCCCCTCGCGGCGGTCGGGGGCGCCGTGCTCGTCAGCATCCTGTTCAACATCCTCGACCAGCTCGACGCGCTCGACCCCTACCGCAACGCCTTCCCGGGGCACTACTCCCGGGCCTGGCAGGACGCCCTCGCCGTCTCGCCGGACTGGACCGACATGGTGCACGGCGCGCTGTGGTCGCTCGTCTGGGCGGTCGCCTTCACGATGCTCGCCTACCGCCGCTTCCGCCGGAGCGACATCCTCAGCTGAGGCTCCCCGCCGACGGACGACCATTGGTCGCGCTCGACGGACGACACGCGGGGCGACACGCCGGGTGTGCAGACCGTCGTCGACCAATGGTCGTCGGGCGGTGGCTCGCTCAGAGCTTGGCGGCCTCGGGGATGATCCGCTCACCGATGAGCTCGAGCACGTCGGTCCTCGAGCCGTCACCCACGCCCATCTGCAGGTGCGTCACGCCGAGCGCGGCGAGATCGCGCAGGTGCTCGAGGGTGGCGTCGACGTTCTCGCCGTTCGGACCGGGGTCGATGGGACCCATGACGGTCTTCTCGATGTCGTCGTAGTCGCGGCCGAGGGTCTCGCAGTGGCCACGCAGCACCTCGAGCTTGTGCGCGAGGTCGGGGCTGTCGAAGAGGTTGCAGGCCTGGGCGTACTGCGCCACGAGGCGCAGCGTCTTCTTCTCGCCACCGCCGCCGATGAGGATCGGCGGGTGCGGTCGTTGGACCGACTGCGGCGAGTTGAGGGTGCGGGCGAGCCGGTAGTGCTTGCCGGCATACGGCCCGTCGTCGTCGCTCCACATCTGGAGGCAGATCTGCAGGGTCTCCTCGAGACGCTCGAAGCGCTCTGCCGTGCCCGGGAACGGCAGGCCGAGCCCGACCGACTCCTCCTCGTTCCAGGCGGCGCCGATGCCGAGCATCGCCCGGCCCTTCGAGAGCACGTCGAGGGTGGTGACCTCCTTGGCGAGCAGCCCCGGCTCGCGGTAGACGGCGGCCGTGACCCAGGCGAGCAGCTGGACGCGCTCGGTCACAGCGGCGAGGTAGCCGAGCGCGGTGTAGGCCTCGAGCATCTCGTGCTCGGGCGGGCCGATCATCCCGATCTGCCACACGTGGTCCATGACCGAGATCTTGGTGAAGCCGACGTCCTCAGCGGTCTTCGCGGTGCGCCGGAGGTCGTCGACGAAGGTGGCGGAGCCGCCGCTCCACGTGAAGTTGGCGATGTGCAGTCCGAGGTCCATGCCCCGCACCCTACGACCGTCCGCTGGGATCAGTCGGTGATCAGCGACTCGATCTCGCGGGCGAGCACGGCCGGCACCTCCAGGGGTATGCCGTGTCCGATCCCCTCCAGGGCCACCTCCCGGGTGGCGCCGCCGGCCGCGGCGTAGCGCTTGAGGACGGCCCGCATCTGGGCCACCATCGGCTGGGACGGGAGCACGTCCATCCCGGGCCAGCCCGGGACCGCGCCCAGGGCGCCGAGGGTCGCGAGGTCGAAGAGCGAGGTGTCGCTGACGACCTGGTCGGCGGAGCCGTGGACCCAGGTGACCGGCGGCTTCCGCTTCAGGTCCACGATCGCCGTGGCGTCGAAGTGGGTGGGCGTCATCGTGTTGAGCACCCCCCGTGTGCCGGGGGCGAGGCCGGGCCAGTTCTCCGAAGGCGTCGAGTCCCCGGGGTAGAAGTCGGCGCCGGTCCGGGTCAGGAGCAGCTCGTCGACGAGGAAGTCCTCGTCCACGTTCTCGGCGTTGGCGCCCGGACCGTAGTAGGTGCGCATGACGACGCGGGGGCTGCTCTGCGGGTCCTGCTCGCCGGCGTCCTTCTCGGCGAGGCGCCGCACGAAGTCCGCGTTCGCGGCGCCCCCACCGGTGCTCGCGCCGTCGTCGAACGCGGGCGTGCCTGCGGCGTCGACGGTTCCGCCGAAACCGTGTGGCGACAAGGGCGCCACGAGGACGACGCCCGCGAGGTCGTCGGGGTGCTCGACCATGAGTTGCTCGAGGACTCCCGCACCCATCGACCAGCCGGCGGCGATGACGCGGCACTCGTCGGCGAGTCCCAGTGTCTCCAGGAGGGCGTGCACGTCCTCGACCATGTCGCCCAGTCCCCGGGTCGCGTCGATGGGGAGCGCCTCGGTGCGGCCGAAGCCGCGCAGGTCGGGGGCGATGACCCGGACGTCGTCGGCCAGCTCACCGAGGGCGTCCGCGACGTAGCGCCAGTAGCCGCCGGTCGAGAGGTTGCCGTGCACGAGCAGGATCGGCACGCCGTCGTCCGGGCCGCTCGACCACACGTTGGTGGTGAGGCGGGAGGTCTCGATGAGGCTGCAGGTGAACGACGACGCTGTCATGGCTGGCCCTTTCGCAGTGATGGACCACTGTCTAGCACCGCCGCCCGCACCGGTCAGTGTGGTCGGGCCACTCTTTCGTCGGGCGTCTCAGTCGGCGCGGGGGGCCGCGGTGACCTGCGAACCCGAGACGGGCGGCTCGGCCGACCACGGGAAGACGATCCACCGGTCGGTCTGGCGCCAGACGTAGTCGGGAGTCACGATCGAGCGCGGCTTGCCGTAGAGCACCGCACTGCGGGCCTCGGCGCCGTGCTCCTGGATCAGGTCGAGCACGAGGGCGAGCGTCCGGCCCGAGTCGGCGACGTCGTCGACGACGAGGACCTGGCGGCCCTTGAGGCTCTCGGTGTCCAGATGTGGCGCGAGCAGGACGGGGTCGGGCAGCGTCTCCTCGACGTCGGTGTAGAACTCGACGTTGATCGCGTCGGTCAGCTTGATGCCGAGCGCGTACGAGAGGCCGCCACCGGGGATCAGGCCGCCACGCGCCACCGCGACGAGGACGTCCGGGCGGAAGCTCGAGTCGGCCACGAGCGTCGCGAGCTCACGGATCGCGGCGCCGAAGCCCTCCCACGTCAGCACCTCCTTGTCGGCGAGTGTCGAGGCGTCGGCGTGGTGGGCGATCGTCATGCGCACGAGGCTATCGACGTGGGGTGAGCGGCGCGTTTCCGGTGTCGAGGGTTCGGGCAGACTGAAGGGGTGACCCCTGAGACCGTCCGTCCAGCCCGACCGCTCCATCCCTCCCGGCGCTCGCAGGTGCCGCCCTTCGAGGTCATGGACGTGCTGGACCGGGTGGCCGTGCTGCGCGCCGAGGGCCGCGACGTCGTGTCGCTCTGCGCCGGTGAGCCGTCGGGCGGGGCGCCGCGCCTCGTCTCGGAGGCCGCGGCGCGGATCCACGCGTCCGGCCGGGCCCTGACCTACACGTCGGCGCTCGGCATCCGCGAGCTGCGGGCGGAGATCGCCGCCCACTACGGCCGCTGGTACGGCCTCGACGTCGACCCGGCTCGCGTCGCCGTCACGACGGGCTCCTCGGGTGGCTTCGTCCTCGCCTTCCTCGCAGCCTTCGAGGCCGGCGACCGCGTGGCCCTCGCCCGGCCGGGCTACCCCGCCTACCGCAACATCCTCACCTCGCTCGGCTGTGAGGTCGTCGAGATCGACTGCGGTCCCGAGACCCGCTACCAGCCGACTCCCGCCCTGCTCGACGCCGCTCAGGCCGGTGGGCCGCTCGCCGGGCTCATCGTCGCCTCGCCGGCGAACCCGACAGGCACGATGGTCGACCGCGCCGAGCTCGCCGCGATCACCGGCTGGTGCGCGGCCAACGGGGTGCGCCTCGTCAGCGACGAGATCTACCACGGCGTCATCTATCCCGACCCCGGCGCAGCGGACCCGCGGGGCGTCTGCGCGTGGGAGAGCGACGAGTCCTCGCTCGTCATCTCCTCGTTCAGCAAGTACTGGGGCATGACGGGGTGGCGCCTCGGCTGGATGCTGCTGCCCGAGGACCTCGTTCGGGCGGTCGACGCGCTCGCGGGCAACGTCTCGCTGTGCCCGCCTGCGCCGGCGCAGTATGCCGCCGTGTCGGCCTTCGCCGAGGAGTCCTACCGCGAGTGCGACGAAGCCGTCGCCGAGTTCGCGCGGACGCGGAGACTCCTGCTCGACAACGCAGCCCGGCTGGGGTGGGGCGAGTCGGCACCCCCGGACGGCGCGTTCTACTACTGGGCCGACCTCGGTCCCCAGCTCGCCCGCTGGGGCAGCTCGGCGGCATACGCGAAGGCCCTGCTCGAGGAGGTCGGCGTCGCCATCACGCCGGGAGGCGACTTCGACGACCGCGCGGGCGCCCACTCGGTGCGGCTGAGCTTCGCGGCCGGCACCACGGCGGTCGGCGAGGCGATCGAGCGGATCGAGACGTTCAACGCGCGCTGAGCTGCCGCGCGCCGGCCCGCTGGACCAGCACCGAAGCCCCCACGGCTGCGGGCGCCGAGCACGAAGCTCACGACGGCGTCGTAGGTCCAGTGGCCTTCACGGTCACGGATGCTCGCGCCGAACATGCCGAAGCCTGCGGTGAGCAGGACTCCGCCGGCGATCCAGCTGCCGAGGTACCAGGCCTCACTCAGGTCCGCCAGAATCCAGCCTGCCGGCACCAAGTAGGTGTAGGCACCGAACCCTGCGACCAGGGCACCGAGGATCAGGAGCGTGTACTCGACCGTGCGGCTGCGGAACAACCTCGGAAGGCGCTCAGTCCCGACACGATCTTTCTCAAGGAGCTGTGTCATCGTCCTCACCTCCTTTCCCTCATCTACCTTCAGCGTTTCGCACCACCGGACACGGGCGCCAGAGGCGTTGGTCCTGACTTGCACCGTGATCGACCGATCACGGTGTTTCACGCACCGTGAACCATTAGCGTCGAGCCATGGGGTGGTTCTCCGACGCCGTCGGGTGGGTCCGCTCGCGGGTCGGTGGGTCGCCCAACCCGGCCGCGCCGGCGCCGGGCGCGCCTCCGGACCTCCCGCCGGGCCAGCCCGTCTCGGTCGACGCCCTCGTCGCACGGATGCGCGAGATCGACCACACCCTGCCCGCCGACGACGGCGTCGCCGACTTCAACCGGATGTACCTGCGGGTCACCGAGCTGGTGCGCGACCGGCTGGTGGCGGGCTGGTTCGCCAACCCTGCCTTCGTGACGCGTCTCGACCTCGTCTTCGCCGGGCTCTACCTCGATGCGGTCGGCGCGGCCACCCCCGACCCGTCGTGGGAGCCGCTCTTCACGACCCGGCGCGAGCTCGGGCGGGTGCCCATCCAGTTCGCCCTGGCCGGGATGAACGCCCACATCAACCACGACCTGCCGGTCGCTGTCGTCACGACCTGCCGCCAGCTCGGACTGACCCCCGACAGCCCGGGTGTCGAAGCCGACTACCAGCGCGTCAACGAGCTGCTCGCCGCCGTCCAGGAGGAGGTCCGACGCTCCTTCCTCGACGGCATCGCGCTCGCCGTCGACGAGAAGTACGCAGGCCCGGTGGCCAACCTCGTCAGCGGCTGGAGCATCACCCGGGCCCGTGACGCGGCGTGGACCAACGCCCGGGTGCTGTGGTCCCTCGACGGCGCCGAGCCGCTGCGCTCGGACTTCCTCGCGACGCTGTCGCGCACCGTCGGGATGGCCGGGCGCTACCTGCTCACCCCGGTCGCCGACCTCGCCGCCTGAGGATTCGCCCGCGAGACCAACCCGCGGGCCGTCAGGCGGCGAGGGTCGGGGTGGCCGGCTCGAGCGCCCGATCGGCGACGGCCACGTCCGCAGCCTCGCGGCGATCCTCGATGCGGCGCTCCCGCAGTGCGGCCCGGAGGCGCCACGCGCCGTAGACGGCGGCGAGGCTGATCACGAGGTGCAGGGCGAGGAAGCCGTTCGCGAGGCCCATGCCGAGTAGGGCGCCGGCCACGAGCGGCCCGAGGGCCGAGAAGGTCGTCTGGATCGCGGTGAAGGTGCCGAGCGTCGTGCCGACGAGACCCTGGGGGGCGAGGCTCGCGGTGAGCGGGTTGAGGACCGGGGCGTACATCGTCTCTCCGACGGCGAAGATGCCGAACGTCGTGACGAAGAGCGCCGAGGCGATCTCGGGCGCCAGCTGGGCTGCCGACAGCACGACCCACGAGAGGGTCCAGACGCCGCCCACGACCATGAGAAGGCTGGCGGCGTTGCGACGTGCCGTGACCCGGACGACGACGACCTGGAGCGCCACGATGACGAGGCAGTTCACGGCGGCGGCGAGGCCGATCGCCGACTCGTGGACGTCGAGGACGGTCAGGGCGTAGGCGGGCAGGCCCGACTCGAACTGGGCGTAGAAGCCGAGTGCGAGTGCCACGGTGACGAGGGCAGTCCAGCGCAGCGCACGCACGGCGAAGATGCGGCGCAGGGCCTCCATCGTGCCGGTCCGGGCCTCGGCCTCACCGGCGGCCAGGTCGGGGGCGACCTCGCTCGGCGCACCGATGCCGGCGACGTGGATGAGCACGGCGGAGATCGTGAAGCCCACGCCGGCGGCGAGGAACGCGAAGGTCATCCCGTCGGTGCGCGAGAGGTCGACGAGCTGGCCCGCGACGAACGCGCCGACCGCCATGCCGATGGCCTCGGCCGTGAACTTGTAGGCGAAGACCTTGCGGCGGTCGTCGCTCCCGGCCCAACGCAACACGAGGACCGACGCGGCGGGGCCGGCGGCGGTCAGGCCGAAGCCGAAGACGAACATGCCGACGAGGAAGGCCGGGGCCGACTGCGCCCACACCAGTCCGCCGACGCCGACGGCCGCGAGCAGCTTGGCCACGACGGCGACGGCGACGGGGTTGAAGCGGTCGCTGAGCCGACCGGCGAAGGGTGCGGCGACGAGCGCCCCGACGGAGAAGAGCGTGCTGGCCAGAGCGGCCGTGAGGGCGCCCCAGCCGCGGGTGCCCGCCGCATACGCGTACTGGTACGGCAGCACGGTGCCCCATCCGAGCATGCCGATGGACGACGCGAGGATGAGCAGCTTGGTGCGCATGGTTTTCACACCCTTTCGAGGACGGGGGAGGCGGACCGGGTGGTCAACGCAGCTTCGGCATCGAATATTTCGTCATCGAAGTTCGAGATCGAAAGAGTAGCACCAGCCGCGGGCGGTGCGACAATGCGTTCCCATGGCAGCGAAGCGACGACCGACCGCCCAGCAGGAGCATGCCGCCGACGTGGCGACCTACGTCGCCGCCGGCGGCGAGGAGTCGGTGCAGCGCGTCATCACCGCCGTGTATGCCGTGACGAAGAAGCTCGACCAGTGGTACGTCCGGCAGTTCGCCGACCTCGACCTGACCCAGGGGGAGTGGGCCGTGCTCGCGGCCCTCGCGCGGGCCGGCGAGACGTGCCTGACCCCCAGCCAGCTCGCCGACCTCTCGAACGTGGCGCCGTCGTCGATGACGCACCGTCTCGACAAGATGGCCGGACGTGGGCTGCTCCAGCGGCGTCCCGATGAGTCCAACCGCACCCGGACGCTCGTCTCGCTGACCAAGGACGGCTGGGCCCTCTTCAGCGCGGCTGTCCGGGAGTCCAACGTGGTCGAGGGCGACACGCTTCGTGGCCTGTCCGACACGGAGCGGCACGAGCTGGCCCGGCTGCTCGAGATCGTCATCGCCGGACTCGACGACATCGACGCCGAACCGGCCGCGCAGCCTTCGACCTAGGCGTCCTGACGAGGCCGCAGTCTGAAGGCCAGGATGCCGAGGTGCTTGTCCATCCACGCCTGCTTGTGCGGATAGCGACGGCGCGCGTCGCTGGACAGCTGTGGCTCCAACGCCGCCTCGATCCACAGGCCCGCTGCGCTGAACACGTTGATGAGGTCGGAGATGGTGTAGCGGCGCTTGGTGAGCGTGATGTCGTCGTTCCAGCCGCTCCGGTAGGAGAACCGCGAGGTGGCGAAGTACTCCTCGCCCAGGGAGGTCCCGTTCTCTTCGGCTTGTTCGACTGCGTAGCGGATCGGCTGCGTCTTGGTCAGCAGGATGAACCCGTCGTCCGCGAGCCTGGCGCGCGCTGCCTTCAGGGTGCGGATCGGGTCCTTCGCGTAGCCGAAGGACTGCAGGAACAGGATCCGGTCGAAGGTGCGGCCCGCCACCGCCGGCACGGAGTCCAGCTCGTTCAGGTCGCCTTGGACCAGCTCCAGCCCAGGTGCCGGAGCGCTCGGGAAGTTGCCACTGACATCGACCCCGACGCAAGCAGTCGCGCCGTCTCGGACCAGCTCAGCGAGCTTCCCGCCGTTGCCGCAACCGAGGTCGAGCACCGACCGTCCGCTCACGTCACCGAGCAGGTCGCGCTGCGCGGGCCACTCCACGAGCCGATCCAGCGAGTCCTCCCTGTCACGGGCCCGCTCGTAGTCCGGAGCGAGTGCCGTCCAGGCCTGGCTCGGATCGCCGGGAGAGTCCGCCGCTCGTGAGTCGTCTGACGCCGCCACAGGGCTCAACCTAGTCGCGTTCTGGACTTCCGGCCGCTTCCGACTCTCAGCACGATCGCACTCCTCGATCGTCCGGGATGGTGCCTACGGTGCTGGGTATGACAGCGACCGGAGCGGATTGGCGGATCGTCGACGGCGTCACGACGGCATGGTTCGACGCGCCTTCGCTGGTCGACGGGGCCGCGTTGGCCGGGCGCATCGTGGAGCTGTCGACCGGGATCGTCGTCGACCTGCGCGCGACAGGTCTGCGCGTGCGCCTCGACTCGCCGGGGCACGCCGAGGCGGTGTCGAAGGCTGCCCGGGATCTCGGTCTGGCCGCGAACCCAGCCGTGCTGCAGCACCTGAGCGTTGTGCTCGAGTCCGGCAATTCCCTTGCGGTGAGGCACTTCTGGCAGCGTGCGCTCGACTACGCGCCAGCGGCAGACGGCGGTCTGGCGGACCCTTTGCGGCGCGACCCCTCGATCCGGATCCGCCCGTCGACCGAGCCGCGGCCATTGCGTAACCGCATCCACCTCGACGTGGTGCGGCCCGCGGCGAAGGTCGAGCAGGCGAGCCTCGGTGAGGCGTCGGGACCGTTCGGGGTCTGTCACACCGACCCCGACGGCAACGAGGTCGACCTGGTACCGGGCGGCGGGCTCGGCGAGGGGAGTGGCACGGCCGACTGGCAGACGGTGTTCAGCGCGATGGCGTGCTACCGCGTCAGCTCCGAGAAGCAGCAGCATGACCTGACCGCCGCTGCAGCTGCGGTGTCCGGCGACACGGGCTTTCCGCTCGTCGTCGACCTGCGCCCCGGGCTCGTGATCATCGACAGCGGCAAGGACCAGTGGGACGCCGCCGCCCATGGCCTCGAGGCCGACTTCACCGTCCTCGCGGGAAGAGTTCAGACCGCCGCGCGCGAGCTCGGTGCCACTGTCGATCCGGGGCTGCCGCGCTTCGCCCAGCTCTTCCTCGACGCCGCCGACGTCGCCGCGGTCCGCGCGTTCTGGGTCGCCGCGCTCGGCTACGTCCAGGACCGGCGAGCAGGGGCCAGCGACATCCACGATCCACGGCGTCTGAACCCGGTGCTGGTCTTCCAGGAGCTCGATGCGTCGGAGACGGAGCGGCGGCTACAAAGCAACCGCATTCACGTGGAGCTCGCCGTGCCGTCTGACCTTGCGCAGACGCGCCTCGCCACGACGCTGGCAGCCGGTGGCCGGATCCTTGACGAGTCGGAGGGTCACTGGAGGGCCGCCGACCCCGAAGGCAACGAGCTCGTGATCGTCAGCGGAGCCTGAGCTCGCCACCGTCGGACTGATCGGTCCGCGGTGGCGTGGAGCTCAGCGCTGGGCTTCGTCCAGATCAGCCTTGGTCATGACAGAAACGGTTCTCAGGCCCACCTCGTGCAGCGTGTTGCCCCCGGGCTCCGAACGGTCGATGGCGCAGACCACGGTGTGCACGGTCGCGTCCAGCGCCCGAAGCGCAACCGCTGCGTTCCGCGCGGCACCGCCTGTGGTGATGATGTCCTCGACGAGCGTGACGGTGCGACCAGCGAAATCGCCGCCCTCGGCCAGCCGACAGGTGCCGTATGCCTTGGCCTGCTTGCGCACGAAGATCGCGGGCAGTCCGGTCAGGGCGCTGACCATGGTCGCGATCGGGACCCCTCCGAGCTCGAGCCCACCCAGCACCTGCGTGTCTGAGGGCAAGAGCGGCACCATGTGCTCGGCGACCAGTCGCAGCAGGTGAGGGTCTCCTTCGAAGCGGTACTTGTCGAAGTACTCATCGGTGACGGTTCCACTGCGCAGGGTGAACTCCCCTCGGATGCGACATGTTGAGTCGATGACGGAGGCAAGTTCACGAAGGTCCGTGGGCACGAGCCACATCGTGTCACTGAGCGCGAAGCCGGTGAAAGGCCCACGCTGCTGAGCGGACCTGGACTCAGCCACCGGCAGCCTGCTCGGACGAGGGCCGCCACTCCCGTCTGATCAGTCCGAAGACCCACGAGTCGGAGACCTCGCCGTTGACGACGCAGTCCTCGCGCAACGTCCCTTCACGTACGAACCCGAGCTTCTCCAGGACACGCGCCGATGCCACGTTGCGAGTGTCGGTCTCAGCCTGGACCCGATTGAGATCCAGCGTCTGGAAGGCCCACTGCAGCAACGCGCGCGCGGCCTCTGTGGCGTAGCCGTGGCCCCATGCGAATTCCCCGAAGCAGTAGCCCAGTGACGCGCTGCGGTAGTCCGGGTTCCACCGGTTCAGGGTGCACCAGCCGATGAAGGCCCCGTCGGCGACGCGATCCACGGCCAGCCGCACCCCGGTGCCGTCCTCGGCCATCTGACTGCAAGCGGTGATGAACCGCTCGGCGCGGACGCGCTCGGTCCACGGCGGCGCGTCCCAGTAGCGCAGCACGAAGGCATTGCTCTGCAGCGCGAAGAGGTCGTCCGCATCCGTGTCGCCTAAGGGACGCAGTCGGAGTCGCGCGGTGTGCAGCGTGGGGGTGGGCAGCGACATGCGCAAGTTGCCTTTCGTGAGCGGTGAGCCTTCAGTCAGCCATCCCCTGCCCACCACTCGCAACGAGTTTCCATGCGGGAGAGCAGAACGGCGAGCCCGGTCAAGGGCAGGGTCGCACGCTGGCCTCGTTCAAGGCGCGACGCTGAAGTCCTCGAGGAGTCCGTCGATGACCCGGCGAGACTCGGCTGCCGAGGTCTCGTCACGGTCGTCGATGGCGTTGCCGAGCTGACGCAACGACTTCCACAGCGCCCATCCGCGACCTCGCGACCAGGTTGAGGCATCGATGTCGAGCTGTTCGCGAAGGCTCTGGCGGCCGGCGCGGTCGAGGAGTGTCCAGGCGATCGCGAGGTCACAGGATGGGTCACCCACACCGCAGGTGCCGAAGTCGATGACGGCGACCAGTCGGCCCCGTGCGAGCAGCAGGTTCCCCGGCGCCAAGTCGCCGTGGAACCACGCGTCCACCCCGCCCCAGCGCGCGGCCAGGGCGTGGTCCCACGCAGCCGCGGCCGGGCTATGGACCGTCGGTGGCGTCCATGCCACGCAGGGCCACGAGGACGTCGACGAGGTCCTGCGCCACACCCGTGGAGTCGGTGACCGTGGATGGGGACGCGGGCTCGCCGGCCACCCGTTCTGCCTCTGCCACAACAAGGGCGTCGCGTGGACGGATCAGGGCCCCGTCTGGCCGACGAACGTGTAGAGCGTCCTTTTGCCAGTTTCAGCACTCGCCCACTGGGCCAGGCCTGAGAGGTCGTGAAGACGCTCTCGGCGCCCTGGCACTGGGGTACGTCGACAGCCATGTGCCCGCGGTGCTTTCCATCGCGCTGCCACACGAAGTCGCGTCCGAACGCCTCACGTCCGTCGTCCACCCGTCGACCGACGTGTGGATGAACCACATCGAGCTCGACGACATCGACGCCCGAACGCTCCGGGCGTAGCGTCACCGACATGAACCCCCACGGGCAGCCGGTCGCCCTTGTCACCGGAACCTCCTCGGGCATGGGACTGCACACCGCGGTCGAGCTCGCCCGTCGCGGCCTCACCGTCGTCGCGACGATGCGCGACACGTCACGCGCCGCCGCCCTGACCGACGCGGCCGCACAGGCTGGCGTCGAGGTCGACGTCCGCGCGCTCGACGTCACCGACCACGATGCCGCGCGCGCCTGCGTCGACGCCGTGCTCGCCGACCTCGGCCGCATCGACGTCCTCGTCAACAACGCCGGCCGGGGCGCCGTCGCGACGGCAGAGCAGCTGAGCCTCGAGGAGGTCCGCGACCAGCTGGAGGTGAACTACCTCGGGCCCGTCGCGCTGACCAAGCTCGTCCTGCCCGGCATGCGCGAGGCGGGATCGGGCACGGTGCTCACCGTGACCAGCGTCGGCGGCGCCGTCGGGCAGCCCTTCGCCGACGCCTACTGCGGCGCGAAGTTCGCGGTCGAAGGTTTCATGCAGTCGCTCGCCGTCGTCATGCTCGCCCACGGGGTCCACGTCTCCGTCATCGAGCCCGCCGCCGTCGCCAGCGACTTCGTGGGCAACGTCGCGCGACCCGACGACGTCCGGGCCGAGGGCCCGTATGCCGCCCAGCTCGAGGCCTACCTCGCCAGGTCCGCGGGGGCCTTCGCCAACGCGCAGTCGTCGCAGGACGCTGCCGCAGCCATCGCCGACGCGGCCACCTCGACCGACTACCGCTTCCGCTGGCAGACGTCCGACGGTGCCACCGCCTTCGTCGGGATGTCCCTCGCGGACACCGACGGCAGCCGCGTGCTGGGCGCGACCCGTGGGTGGATCGAGAGGGCCCCGAACTAGGGTCGGGCGTGTGACCTACCGCAGGCCTGTCCCCACGATCGGCGATCCGTCGTCGGCCGCCGAGCGGGCCGAGGCGCCCGACGCGTGGGCCCTGCGCGACGACCTCGCCTCGCTCGAGCGGGTCGTCGGCGCGCGCCGCGACATCCGTCGGTTCCGACCTGACCCCGTGCCGTCGGACGTGCTCACCGCGGTGCTCACGGCCGGCCACCGCGGGCCGTCGGTCGGGCACAGCCAGCCGTGGCGCTTCCTCGTCGTCACCGAGGCAGCCACCCGGGACGCCGCGGCGCTGATGGCCGACCGCTGCCGACTGCGCCAGGCCGCCGGGATGGCCGAGGAGTCCGCGCGCGGCCTGCTCGACCTGCGCCTCGAGGGCATCCGCGAGGCGCCCGTCGGCATCGTCGTCGCGTGTGACCGCCGCACCCCGGCGGCCGGCGTGCTCGGACGCGCGACCTTCCCGGACGCCGATCTCTGGTCGTGCGCTGCCGCCATCGAGAACATCTGGCTCACGGCCCGCGCCCACGGTCTCGGACTCGGCTGGGTCACCCTCTTCGAGCCGGCCGAGCTCGCCGACCTGCTCGGCCTTCCCGACGGCGTCGAGACGCTGGGCTGGCTCTGCCTCGGCTGGCCCGACGAGCGCCCTCCCGAGCCCGGCCTCGAACGCGCCGGCTGGTCGAAGCGGCTGCCGCTCGACCAGGTCGTCATGCGCGAGCGCTGGACCGAGCGTGACGCCCCGCCCTCCCACCTCCGCGCTCCGGAGCCCGCCGACGTCGTCGCCGCCCGCGACCGCTCCGACGACCTGCTCACCGTGCCCGGCTCGCTCGGCGTCCTCGACGCCGTCCTCGACCGCATCACTGCGCTGACTGCGGTGGACGGACGGGGCACCCTCGTCGTGGCGGCCGCGGACCACGCCGTGACGGCATACGACATCACGGCGTTCGACCCGTCGGTGACGGCGGACGTGGCACGCGCCACCCGCGAGGGCACGTCGATGGGTGCGGTCGCAGCGCACGCCGCCGGCCTCGACGTCGAGCTCATCGACGCCGGGATTGATTGCAGCAGAGGCGATCTCGTGACCACCGACGCTCTCGACGAGATGGCGTTTGCCGGCCTACTGGCTCTCGGGCGTGAGCGCGGCCGCGTGCTGGCCGGCGCCGGTCCCGTGGCGCTCGGCGAGGTCGGCGTCGGCAACACGACCGTCGCGGCGGCCGTCGCGGCAGCCCTGCTCGACGTGCCGGCCGAGGACGTCGTCGGTCGCGGCGCCTCCGCCGACGCCGCGATGCTCGACCGCAAGCGCGACGTCGTGACGCGGGCCCTGGCCAGGGTGGGGTCGGCGACGCCGGACGAGGCCGTGCGGCGACTCGGCGGGGGAGAGCTCGCCGTCCTGACGGGAGTCGTGCTCGGTGTCGCCGAGGCCGGCGGCGTCGTCGTGCTCGACGGGCTCGCCACGTCCGTGTGTGCACTCGCCGCGGTGGGCCTCGAGCCGGCCGTCGCGGCGCACCTCGTCGCAGGGCAGCGATCACGTGAGAAGGCCCATGCGCTGGTGCTCCGCGAGCTCGGCCTCGAGCCCCTGCTCGACCTGCGTATCCGTGCGGGCGAAGGGGTCGGAGCGGCGCTCGCCACAGGCCTTCTGAAGGACGCCCTGGCGCTGCGCAGAGGGGTCGCGCGGACCTCGCGAGTTTGAGTCCGACGGTGCAACCCCCTTAGTTTGGGGAGGTTGTCCCACTGTCGAGACTGCCCTCACGAGGGGCTGGGAGAAACGCATGTCAGCACAGACCCAGAGCCGACCGCCCACACCGCAGGTCGGCTCGAGCGCGGACGACCGCGCCTTCCTCGGACACCCGAAGGGGCTGTCGACGCTCTTCTTCGTCGAGCTGTGGGAGCGCTTCTCCTACTACGGGATGCGCGCCATCCTGCTGTACTTCCTCGTCGACACCGCGGCCAACGGCGGCCTCGGCATCGACAAGACGACCGGCACGGCCGTCGTCGCGATCTACGGCGCGTCCGTCTACCTGCTCTCGATCATCGGCGGCTTCACCGCGGACCGGCTCTTCGGGGCCCGGCGCTCGACGCTCTACGGCGCCGTCGTCATCATGGCCGGCCACGTCTGCCTCGCGATCCCCGCTGCTGCGACCGCCTGGCTCGGTATCGCGCTCGTCGCGCTCGGCACGGGCCTGCTCAAGCCCAACGTGTCCTCCATGGTCGGCACGCTCTACAAGCCCGAGGACGCCCGCCGGGACGGTGGCTTCTCGATCTTCTACATGTCGATCAACATCGGCTCCTTCTTCTCGCCGCTCGTCGTGGGCTGGCTGCGCGAGCACTACGGCTACCACGCCGGGTTCTCCGCCGCGGCGGTCGGCATGGCCATCGCCATCACGTGGTTCGTCGTGGGCCGCAAGGCCCTCGGCCCCGCCGTCGACGACGTCCCCAACCCGCTCTCGCCCCAGGAGCGCGGCCGGGTCACCACCCTCGCCCTGGGCGCCGTCGTCGCCTTCGCGCTGGTCGTCGTGCTCGCCGGCCTGTGGCGCGACACGGTGCTCGACCAGGTCATCGACGCGATCTCGATCGTCGCCGTGCTGACGCCGATCGCCTACTTCACCATGATGTTCCGCAGCCCCAAGGTCGAGCGCGAGGAGAAGTCGCACCTCGCGGCCTACCTGCCGCTGTGGATCGGCGCGATGCTCTTCTGGATGATCTTCGAGCAGGCCGCCGGCAAGATGGCGCTCTTCGCCGCCGACAACACCGTCAAGCAGACCGCCGGCGTCACGATCAACCCCGAGTGGTTCCAGTCGATCAACCCGCTCGCCATCGTGCTGCTCGCCCCGATCTTCGGCTGGATCTGGACCAAGCGCGCCGGCCGTTTCCCCTCCACGCCGATGAAGTTCGTCCTCGGTGTCGCCATCATCGGCCTGTCCGCGCTCGCCATGTCGTGGGCCTTCGCCACCTTCCAGGGCAACACGGCGCCGGTCTACATCCTCGGTGGGGTCTTCGTCATGCAGACGGTCGCCGAGCTGTGCCTCTCACCGGTCGGCCTCTCCGCCACGACGCGCCTCGCGCCCCGTGCCTTCGCGAGCCAGGCGATGGCGCTGTGGTTCCTCGGCAGCGCCGCCGGCCAGGCCATCGCCGCACAGCTCATCCAGGCCATGGGCGGCCTCAGCGATGCGGCGTACTACCTCGTCAACGGCGTCATCACCCTCGTCGTGGCCGGCGTGCTCCTCGCGCTCGTGCCGTGGATCCGTCGCAAGATGTCCACCGCCGAGGTGCACACGCGCGACGCGGTCCTGGTGAGCTGACGTGATCGTCACCCTCGCCGGCGTCACCCCGGTGGTCCACGAGACCGCCTGGGTGGCGCCGAGCGCCGACCTCGTCGGAGCCGTCGACCTCCGGGCGACCTCGAGCGTCTGGTACACCGCGGTGCTCCGCGCCGACTTCGACCCCATCGTCCTCGGTGAGCGGAGCAACCTGCAGGACGGTGTCGTCGTGCACACCGACGCCGGTCACCCGACGACGATCGGGTCCGGCGTCTCGGTCGGACACCGCGCCGTGCTCCACGGCTGCACCATCGAGGACGACTGCCTCATCGGGATGGGCTCTGTCGTGCTCAACGGCGCACATATCGGCGCCGGCAGCCTCGTGGCCGCCGGAGCTGTCGTGCCCGAGGGCGCGGTCATCCCGCCTCGGTCGCTCGTCGCCGGCGTGCCTGGCAAGGTCCGGCGCGAGATCGACGACCCGGGTCTGGCCCGCATCCGCGCCAATGCCGAGGTCTACCTCGAGCTCGCCCGCCGCCACCGCGAGGCCACGGCTCCCTGAGAGCCGGCCACCCGGCATACGCCAGCTCGCGTCAGCGGATCAGGAGGAGCGCCGCCACGACGCCGGCGACGACGACGAGCACGCGGAAGAGGGTCGGCGGCAGGCGCCGGCCCACCCGCGCGCCGACGTAGCCGCCGACGACCGACCCCGCGGCAAGCAGCCCGATGGCGCGCCAGTCGAGGTGGGCGACGGTGACGAAGATCAGGCTGGCGACGACGTTGCCGGCGAAGATCGCGAGCGTCTTGAGCGCGTTGACGACCCGCAGGTCGATGTCGAGGCCCAGCCCGAGGACGGCGACCATCATGACCCCCGAGCCGGCGCCGAAGTAGCCGCCGTAGACGCCCGTGAGCAGCGCGAAGAGCGTCGTGACGCGCCCCATGCGGGTGCGCGGAGTGGCATTCGCACCAGCGCGCGACCGGAGCCGGCGGGCGATCCACGGCTGCGCGCCCACGAGCAGGCAGGTGAAGAGGATGAGCCACGGCGCGACGGCCTCGAAGACGCTCGAGGGCAGCGCCAGCAGCAGGGCCGCCCCGCCGACGGCACCGATCGCGCACGTGACGACGACGGTCCAGGCGATGCGTGGGTGCTCGCGCAGCTCGGCCCGGTAGCCGAACGACCCGCTGACCCCCGCCGGCACGAGGCCGACGGTGTTGGACGCGTTGGCCACGACCGGGGGCAGGCCCACGGCGAGCAGGACCGGGAAGCTCACGAGTGAGGCGACGCCCACCGTGGTGGTGAGGATCCCAGCGGCCAGGCCCGCCCCGAGGACGGCAAGCATCTCGAGCGAGCTCACGTCCCGTCTCGCAGCACCGCCACGTCACTGACCATGACGACGTGGGCGTGCATGGCGGCGGCTGCTGCGTCGGGGTCGCCGGAGCGAATGGCGTCAGCGATGGCCCGGTGACCGCTGAGCGAGTCGGCGGGGCGACCCGGCTGGGAGAGCGACTCGATGCGCGTCTCCCGGATCAGGTCACGGATCTCGTCCATGAGCCGGGCGAGCAGGAGCGAGTGGGCGGCTGCCGTCACGGCGCCGTGGAAGCGCTCGTCGCCCTCGACGCCGCGGCCACCGGCCTCGACGTCCCGGGCCATCTCGGCGATGGCCTCGTCGATGCGGGCGAGGTCGTCGGCGGTCCGACGCGTGGCGGCGAGGGCCGCGATCTTCGTCTCGAGGGCGTCGCGCGTCTCGATGATCTCGGGCAGCCGATGGGCGTGGGCGCGGATCGCCTCGACGATGCGCCTCGGTCCCGGGGCCTCGGCCAGGATGGTGCCGTCGCCGTGCCGGACCTGGACCACGCCGATGACCTCGAGCGCGACGAGGGCCTGGCTCAGGGTCGCGCGGCTGACGCCGAGACGCTGCGCGAGCTCGCGTTCGGGCGGCAGCCGGTCGCCCGGCGCGAGGCCGTTGGACTGGATCCACGCGCTGATCTGCTCGGCGACCTGCTCGTAGAGCCGGGTTCTCGTGAGGCGGGGCAGCCCCGATGCTGACATGGGAACATACTATTGACAGTCGGACCATTGACCTATTGGCTAGGCCACTGAGCCAGCCGTGGCCCACCCCTCCCTGGATGGTGACCGAATGACCTCAGCCCCCCAGTCCGCCGGACCCCTGTCGGACGTCCTCGTCGTCGACCTCTCCCGCGCCCTCGCGGGGCCGCACGCGACGATGATGCTCGCCGACCTGGGCGCCCGCGTCATCAAGGTCGAAGCGCCGGGACGCGGGGACGACACCCGCGGCTGGGGACCACCCTTCGTCGGCGAGGAGGGACGGCGGGAGTCGACCTACTTCCTGTCGGCCAACCGCAACAAGGAGTCGATCACCCTCGACCTCAAGGACGCGGCCGACAAGGACGTGCTGCTCGCGCTCGTCGACCGGGCCGATGTCCTCGTGGAGAACTTCCGCACCGGCGTGCTCGAGCGTCTCGGTCTCGGCATCGAGTCGCTGATGGAGCGCAACCCGCGCCTCGTCGTGCTGTCGATCACCGGGTTCGGCCACGACGGTCCCGAGGGCGGGCGTGCCGGCTACGACCAGATCGCCCAGGGCGAGGCCGGGCTCATGTCGCTGACCGGCTCCGGCCCGGACGACCCCCAGCGGGTCGGTGTCCCGATCGCCGACCTGCTCTCGGGGATGTACGGCGCGTACGGCGTGCTCGCGGCCCTCAACGAACGCCACGGCACCGGCCGGGGCACGGTCGTGCGCACGTCGCTGCTGGCGGCCGTCGTCGGCGTGCACGCCTTCCAGGGCACGCGCTGGACGGTGGCCGGTGAGGTCGGCCGGTCGGCCGGCAACCACCATCCGTCGATCAGCCCCTACGGCCTGTTCCACTGCCGCGACGGGTCGGTGCAGATCGCCGTCGGCAGCGAGGGGCTGTGGCAACGGCTGTGCGTGGCCTTCGGGCTCGACCCCGCAGCCGAGGGTCTCGCGACCAACGCCGAGCGCGTCGCCGCCCGTGACCGGGTCATCGAGGCCGTCGAGGCGGCCTTCGCCGACTGGGACGCCGAGCCGTTGCTCGCCCGTCTCGCCGAGGTCGGCGTGCCCGCGGGCAAGGTCCGCACGCTCGACGAGGTGTATGCGTGGGACCAGACCGCGAGCCAGGGGCTCATCGTCGAGGTCGAGCACCCCACGCTCGGCCCGCTCACGCTGCCCGGCCCGCCGCTGCGCTTCTTCGACGGCGCCGGCGCCGAGGTGACGCGTCGCGACCACGATGCGCCCCCCACCCTCGACGAGGACGGCCCGGCCATCCGCGCCTGGCTGAAGGGCGAGTGATGGCGCGTCGACCGTGGACCGCCCACGAGCTGCTCGACCTCGTGCTCGACGCCGGCTCCTTCGAGTCGTGGGACGAGCCCATCGACATCAGCGGGCAGCCGGAGGACTATCGCCTCCAGCTCGAGGCCGCTGCAGCGAGGGCCGGCACCGACGAGTCGGTGCTCACCGGGCGCGGGCGTGTGCGCGGCCGTCCGGTCGCCGTCGTCGTCAACGAGTTCCGCTTCCTCGCCGGGTCGATCGGCCGGGCCGCGGCGGAGCGCATCACGGCCGCCGTCCGCCGCGCCACCGCGGAAGGCCTGCCCGTCCTCGCCTCGACGGCGTCGGGTGGCACCCGCATGCAGGAGGGGACGCCGGCGTTCGTCCACATGGTCGAGATCTCGCGGGCGCTCATGGCGCACCGGACCGCGCGGCTGCCCTACCTCGTGCACCTGCGCCACCCGACCACCGGCGGGGTGTATGCGTCGTGGGGATCGCTCGGGCACGTGACGGTGGCCGAGCCGGGCGCGCTCGTCGGCTTCCTCGGTCCCAAGGTCTACGAGGCGCTCAACGGCGAGCCGTTCCCGGCGGGCGTGCAGACGGCCGAGAACCTCGCTGCCAAGGGGGTGCTCGACGCCGTGGTCGCAGCCGAGGACCTGCCGATGCTCGTCGACCGGGCGCTCGGCGTCCTCGTCGACCCCCCGACCGTGCCTCGCCTGGATCGGCGCGAGGGTGAGCCGAGCCGACACCTGTCCGCCTGGGAGTCGATCGAGGTCACCCGCCGACCCGACCGGGCGGGGGTGCGTGAGCTGCTGCGCCACGGGGCCACCGGCACGCTGCGGCTCAACGGCACCGACGAGGGCGAGCGCGACTCGACCATGCTCGTGGCCCTGACCCGGCTCGACGGGCAGCCTTGCGTCCTCGTCGGGCAGGACCGTGCGCGGCAGTCACCGACGTCCCCGATGGGGCCCGGCGCGCTCCGCGAGGCCCGTCGCGCGATGCGCCTCGCCGAGGAGCTGGGTATGCCGCTCGTCACCGTCATCGACACGCCCGGCGCCGAGCTGTCGGCGCACGCCGAGGAGCGTGCGATCGCCGGTGAGATCGCGCGGTGCATCGCGACGCTGACCACGATGACGGTGCCGACGGTGTCCGTCGTGCTCGGGCAGGGTTGTGGCGGTGGGGCGCTCGCGCTCCTGCCGGCACGTGAGGTCATCGCGGCGGAGCACGCCTGGCTGTCGCCGCTGCCGCCCGAGGGTGCGAGCTCGATCGTCCACGGGGACGTGTCGCACGCCGCCGAGATGGCCCAGCTCCAGCAGGTCGGGGTGCTCGACCTCGCGGCGCAGGGCATCGTGAGCCGCATCGTGCCCGAGCCCGCCGACGACACCGCGGCGGCGCTCGCGGTCGCCGTCGTCGCCGAGTGCGCTGCGGCGCTCCGCCGTCAGACCCATGGCGAGGCCCACGTCCTCGCGAGCTAGTTCCGGACCGGCGGCCGGTCAGCGGAAGCGGGCGGCGAACTCGCCCGGAGTCAGTCCCGTCGCCTTGCGGAAGTCGCGCGTGAAGTGGGCCTGGTCGGCATAGCCGAGGTCGACGGCGATGCCGGCCAGCCCGGCGTCGGAGTCCCGCAGCCGGTCGGCGGCCTCCTGGAGGCGGCGCCGCCGGATGAGCCACTTCGGTCCCAGCCCGATCCGCTTGTGCAGCAGGCGTTGCAGAGTGCGCTCGCCGATGCCGAAGCGCGCGCAGAGCTCGTCGACGCGGAGCAGCTCTGGTGAGGTCTCGACGTCCTCGACGATCGCGTTGACGAGCAGCCCCTCGTCGTCGACGGGTAGCAGTGCTCGCAGCGCGTCCTCGAGGACCCCGCGGGCCTGTGCCTGTGCGTCGGGGGAGGTGGGCTCGAGGCCCATGAGTGACCGGACCTCCCGGGTCAGTGCGGCACCGTTCATCGTGGGGATCGTCTTGAGGTCCACGAACCGGTCGGTCATCCGGCGCACCGGCGCGCGCGTCAACAGGTGGCCGGCAGCGGGCTGCAGCATGAGGCCCACCGCCCAGCCGCGACCCGTTAGCATCGTGCGCGACAGGCCGGAGACGACGCCGTAGAAGCGCGCGTAGCTGTCCGAGAGCACGACGAGGCAGACGGGGTACTGCAGCACCCGCTGCACCGAGTCGCGTCCCTCGGGCACGTCCCAGACGGGAATCCAGAAGCGTCGGGCGAGGTCGCCGAGGTCCGGCGAGACCGAGGCCCGGGCGATCGACCACGTGTGGTCGGCGGGGTCGACCAGGTGGGCCCGCTCGATGTCGTCGCGGGCCGCCGTCCGTCCCGACCCGGCTGACGTCGTCACGTGTCGGAAAGTATCAAGACCCACCGACGAGCGGGCCCCTACGGTGACGGCATGACCTCTTCGACCGCCGACATTCTCGGCTCCTACCTCCGTCTCGCCGAACCCTTCGGCGCCGTCGTCGACCGCGTCCCTGCCACCGGCTGGGACGCCCCGAGCCCGTGCGAGGGCTGGAGTGCCCGGGACGTGCTGGCCCACGTCATCCACAGCCAGCGCACGTTCCTCGCCGAGCGCGGGGTCGACGCCGCAACGTCAGTCGACCTCGACTCAGACCCCTCGATCGATCCCGGCGATGCCTGGCGCGTCCACCTGGAGCGGATGCGCGAGCTGCTCGCCGACCCGGCCGTCGCCGGGATGGAGTACGACGGCGTCTTCGGCCGCACCACGGTGGGGAAGTCCATCGTCGCCTTCCACGGCTTCGACCTCGTCGTCCACCGCTGGGACATCGCCGCCGCTGCGGGTCTCGACGAGCGCCTCACGGACTCCGAGCTCGACATGCTCGAACGCTCGGCTGACGGCTTCGGCGAGCACCTCTACGACGACGGCGTCTGCAAGCCAGCCCTGCCCGTTCCCGACGACGCCGACCGTCAGGAGCGCGTGCTCGCGCGCCTCGGCCGCCGGACGCCGGCGACGGTCTGAGCGGTCAGCGACCCCAGAGGTACTCGACCTCCGGACGGCCCGCCCCGGCATACCTCGATCGGCGCACGGCGACCCGGGTCTCGCAGAGATACTCGGCGTAGCGGCGGGCCGTGACGCGGCTGACGCCGAGCGCCTCGCCGAGCTCGCTCGCCGAGCGTCCGGTCTCTGACTCGCGCAGCAGCCGGGTGACCTTGGCGAGCAGCTCCTCGCCCATCCCCTTGGGTAGCCGGACCTCGCCCGCCACGCGCGCGCCGGCGAAGACCTCGTCGACCTCGGCCTGCGTGCCGATCTCCGCGCCGCTCGTCACCTGGTCGCGGTAGGCCCGGTAGGCGAGGAGCCGCTCCCGCAGAGTCGCGAAGACGAAGGGCTTGAGCAGGTACTGCACCACCCCGAGCGACACGGCCGCGCGCACGACCTCGAGGTCACGCGCCGACGTCACGGCGATGACGTCGGCCCGGTGTCCGGCCGCGCGCATGGCTCGGACGACGTCGAGCCCGTGTCGGTCCGGCAGGTTCATGTCGAGCAGGACGACGTCGATCTCCTTGTCCTGCAACGTCTTCAGCGCCGCCTGCGAGGTTCCCACGGTCGCGACCACCTCGAAGCCGTCGACACGACCGACGTATGCCGTGTGGGCCTCCGCCGCGATCGGCTCGTCCTCGACGACGAGGACGCGCAGCGCACGGGGCCCGGACGCCTCAGTCATCGCCACCCCTCACCGGCAGCCGGACGGTGAACGTCGCTCCCGGCGGTCCGGACACCTCGAGCGTCCCGCCGAGCCGCTCGACGGTCTGGGCGACAAGGGCGAGACCGATGCCGCGCCGGCCCGCGCTGCCCTGCTCCTTCGTCGACCAGCCGCGCCGGAAGGCGTTCTCGACCGCCCCGGGAGGCAGACCCGGCCCGTCGTCGGAGACCTGGAGGACGGCATACGCCCCCTCGACCCTGGCGTCGAAGCGGACGTGCCGCTCGGGCCGGGGCGCCCCGGTGCGCCCGGGCTCGCCGGTCACGGCGTCGAGGGCGTTGTCGATGAGGTTGCCGACGATCGTCACGACGTCGCGCGTGGGTGCGGCCCCTTGCGGCCAGCGCGACCCCGGCTCGATCTCGAAGGCGATGCCGCGCTCGTGGGCCTCGGCCGCCTTGCCGAGGAGGACCGCGGTGAGGGCCGGCTCGTCGACCGAGCCGACGACGCGGTCGGTGAGCACCTGGGAGACCTGGAGCTCGTCGGTCGCGAAGTCGAGGGCCCGGTCGGTGTGCCCGAGCTCGATGAGGCTGACGATCGTGTGGAGCCGGTTCGCCGACTCGTGCGCCTGCGAGCGCAGCGCCTCGGTGAGTCCTCGGGCCGAGTCGAGCTCACCGGTCAGCGCCTCGAGGTCGGTGCGGTCGCGCAGCGTCGCGACGTGGCCGAGCAGCCGGCCCTGCCAGCGGGCCGGACCGCGGTTGAGCACGAGCACGCGGGCGGACGTCACGTGCAGCTCGTCCTCGTGGGACGCGTCGTCGGTGAGGGCGGCCGTCAGCGCCGGACCGAGGCCGAGGTCGGCGACGGGCCGGCCGACGGCGTCGGCGGGCAGCGCCAGCAGGCGCGTCGCCTCGTCGTTGGCGAGCCGGAGCCGCCCGTCGAGGTCGGTGATGACCAGTCCCTCGGTGACGGCATGCAGCACGGCGTCGTAGTACTCGTACATCTCGCGCAGCTGCTGCTCGCCGAGGCCGTGCGTCTGCCGGCGGATGCGTCGCGACACGAGGGCCGTCCCGAGTCCCGACAGGAGGGCGGCCACGAGACCGGCGAGGAGCAGCACGGGCAGCTGGGCGCGCACCCGCTCGCCGACGGCCGACTTGCGGATGCCGACGGAGACGAGCGCGACGACCTTGCCGCGGTCGCTGACGGGCACGACGACGCGCGAGGACGGGCCGAGCGTGCCGGTGTAGTCCTCCTCGACGACGCCGCCGGCGAGCGCGTCCTCGGTGTGCCCGATGAACTTCTTGCCGATCTGGCTCGGGTCCGGGTGCGTGTAGCGGATGGCGTCGCGGCTCATGACGACCACGAAGTCCGTACCGGACTCCACGCGCACGCGCTCGGCGTACGGCTGGAGCGCCGCCGACGGGTTCGGGCCCTGGACGGCCGCGATGACACTCGGCGTCGCCGCCATCGTCTCCGCGACCGCCAGGGCGCGGGCCATCGCCTGCTGGTCACCGGCGCGCTGCGCCTGGCCGTACGCGCCGACGAGCCCCGCCCCGACGACGAGCACGGCGATGAGGACCTGCAGCGCGAACGTCTGCGCCGCGACGCTCCAGCGACCCGGCGCGCCGAGCACGCGGGTCACGGTGGTGGGCAG
Organism: Terrabacter sp. 2YAF2; assembly: GCF_052114705.1. Lineage (NCBI taxonomy): Bacteria > Bacillati > Actinomycetota > Actinomycetes > Micrococcales > Intrasporangiaceae > Terrabacter > Terrabacter sp. 2YAF2. The sequence continues at coordinate 399,481 of NZ_JBFRFG010000001.1, read as the reverse complement.
CGAGCTCAACGGCATACGTCCGGCCGTGAGAACTCAATGAACACAAAGGTGACCCTAGTCACTGCGGGCGGCAGCCTCGTCACATCACCGGTCCCGTGCCCAGCGCGTGGACCCAGCCAACGGAGGTCACCGTGAGTTCCACCGCCGACAGCGCCGTCGACGCCCGCCCGGGCTCGGCTCCCAAGCGCGACCGCACCCATTTCCTCTACATCGCCGTCATCGTGGCGATGGTGCTCGGCGTGGCCGTCGGGTACTTCTTCCCCGAGGTCGGCAAGAGCCTCAAGCCCCTCGGGACCGGCTTCGTCAACCTCATCAAGATGATGATCACGCCGATCATCTTCTGCACCATCGTCCTCGGCATCGGCTCGGTGCGACGCGCCGCGCAGGTCGGCAAGGTCGGCGGTCTCGCCCTCGCCTACTTCATCACCATGTCGACCGTCGCCCTGGGGATCGGGCTCGTCGTCGGCAACATCGTCAAGCCCGGTGCGGGCCTCGACCTCACGGCCGCCGTCGCCAAGTCGGGCCAGGCGCAGATCGCGGCGAAGTCCGAGGGAGCCATCGACTTCGTCCTCGGCCTCATCCCCGACACGCTCGTCTCCGCGCTGACGTCGGGCTCGGTGCTCCAGGCACTGCTCATCGCGCTGCTCGTCGGCTTCGCGCTGCAGAGCATGGGCCGCGCCGGTGAGCCGATCCTCCTCGGGATCAAGCACCTCGAGCGCCTCGTCTTCCGGCTCATGGCGATGGTGATGTGGGTCGCTCCGATCGGCGCCTTCGGTGCCATGGCCGCCCTCGTCGGCGCGACCGGCATCGGCTCGCTCAAGAGCCTGGGCCTGCTCATGGTCGCCTTCTACGCGACGTGCGCGATCTTCGTCTTCCTCTTCCTCGGCACCATCCTCAAGGTCGTCACCGGTTTCGGGGTCTGGTCGTTGCTCAAGTACCTCGGCCGCGAGTTCCTCCTCATCCTGTCGACGTCGTCGTCGGAGTCGGCCCTGCCCCGCCTCATCGCCAAGATGGAGCACCTCGGCGTCTCCCGCCCGGTCGTCGGCATCACCGTGCCGACCGGCTACTCCTTCAACCTCGACGGCACCGCGATCTACCTGACGATGGCGAGCCTCTTCATCGCCGAGGCGATGGACAAGCCGTTCAGCATCGGCCAGCAGATCGGCCTGCTCGTCTTCATGATCATCGCGAGCAAGGGCGCTGCGGGCGTCAGCGGCGCCGGCCTCGCCACCCTCGCCGGTGGCCTGCAGTCCCACCGCCCCGACCTCGTGCCGGGCGTCGGCTTCATCGTCGGCATCGACCGCCTCATGAGCGAGGCGCGCGCCCTGACGAACTTCGCCGGCAACGCGATCGCGACCGTCCTCATCGGCACCTGGGTCGGCGAGATCGACAAGGAGAAGGCAGCTCGCGTCCTGGCCGGACAGGACCGCTTCGACGAGTCGAGCATGCTCGACCACGACGACGACATCGTCGCGGACGGCCGCGCCCCGGGCGTGGCGGGTGCCCCGGGCGCCCCTGGTCACGAGCCCGAGCTGGTCGGCTCCGCCCGCTGACCGCGCCGTCGAAAGGCCGCGAACCGAACCGGTTCGTGGCCTTTCGGCATTCGTCGTGGGCCATCTCACTCAACCGTGTAAGCGGCTCGGAAGCCACTGGCATACAACGAGATCCACGGGGGCGTATGCCGTGGGCACCGACGCGACGCACCGCTCGTTTTGCGCAGGTCCACCCACCTTCGACACAGTGGACGTTTCCCCGAGACATCTGTGACACGTAACTGTGAGGAGACAGACGGCGCCTTCGTCGGGTGCCGTCCATGACGTATGAGTGAACTGACCAAGAGTCCCGACGACGTGCTGCACCCGGCGCTCGAGCCACCACCCGTGAACCACGAGGATGCCCCGCGTTCCCGAGTCGACAAGGTCGTCTTCGGTGTTGCTGCCGTGGTGGCCATCGCCTTCGTCCTCTGGGGCGCCCTCAGCACCGAGAGCCTGAGCACGAGCGCCTCTGCGGGCCTCGAGTTCGTCGTCCACAACACCGGCTGGCTCTTCTCGCTCGTCGCGTCCGGCTTCGTCGTCTTCGTCATCTGGCTGGCGGCGAGCAAGTACGGCAACATCCCGCTCGGCGGTGACGGCGAGGCTCCCGAGTTCCGCACGTCGTCGTGGGTGGCGATGATGTTCTCCGCCGGCATGGGCATCGGCCTGATGTTCTACGGCGTCACCGAGCCGCTCACGCACTTCGTGAAGCCGCCGCCCGGGACCGGCGCGGCGGGCAACCCCGCCGCCGTCCAGACCGCCATGGCGACGACGATGTTCCACTGGTCGCTGCACCCGTGGGCGATCTACGCCGTCGTCGGCCTCGCCATCGCCTACGGCGTCTTCCGCAAGGGCCGCTCGCTGCTCATCAGCTCGGCCTTCGCGCCGCTCTTCGGTGAGAATCGCGCCAACGGCCCGGCCGGCAAGGTCATCGACATCTTCGCGATCTTCGCGACGCTCTTCGGCTCCGCCACCTCGCTCGGCCTCGGTGCCCTGCAGATCGGCTCCGGCCTGCAGATCGTCGCCGGCATCGGCAAGGTCGGCAACGCGGTGCTCATCGCCATCATCGTCGTGCTCACCGTCTGCTTCATCCTCTCGGCCGTGTCCGGCATCGAGAAGGGCATCCAGTGGCTGTCCAACATCAACATGGTGCTCGCGCTCGCGCTGGCCCTGTTCGTCTTCGTCGTCGGCCCGACGGTCTTCATCCTCAACCTCGTCCCGACCACGATCGGCTCCTACTTCAAGGACCTCGCGATGATGTCGGCGCGCACCGACGCCGCGGGCGGCAACGGCATGAAGCAGTGGCTGGCCGGCTGGACGATCTTCTACTGGGCGTGGTGGGTCAGCTGGACGCCCTTCGTCGGCATGTTCATCGCCCGCATCTCGCGCGGCCGCACGATCCGCCAGTTCGTCTCGGGCGTGCTGCTCGTGCCGTCGGTCGTCTCGCTCATCTGGTTCGCCATCTTCGGTGGCGCCGGCATCGCGCAGCAGCAGGGTGGCAAGGACATCGCCGCCCAGTCCTCGCCGGAGGGCTCGCTCTTCGCGATGCTCGGCAACCTGCCCTGGCCGACGGTGACGGCCATCGTGGTCATGCTCCTCGTCGCCATCTTCTTCGTGTCGGGTGCCGACGCGGCGTCGATCGTCATGGGCACGCTCTCGGAGAAGGGGACGCTCGAGCCGTCGAAGAAGACCGTGATCTTCTGGGGCGGTGCCACCGGTGCCGTCGCCGCGGTCATGCTGCTCATCGGCGGTGAGGACGCCCTGTCCGGCCTGCAGAACGTCACGATCGTCGCGGCGCTGCCCTTCCTCGTCATCATGGTCGGGCTGGCCGTCGCCCTCGTGAAGGACCTCAGGCGTGACCCGCAGGTCGTTCGGCGGCAGTATGCCGTCGCGGCCGTCGAGCACGCCGTCGTCGCGGGCGTCAGTGAGCACGGCGACGACTTCTCGCTCACGGTTCAGGAGACCGCGCCGGGCGAGGGAGTCGGCGAGATGGTCCAGACCGAACCGGTCGCGGCGAGCGACGTCGCGGCCGAGGACGGCCTCGGCGGTGCGGTCGACGAGCAGACCCAGAAGGTCGGCGCGTCCATGCGCCTCTGACGGTTGGTTCGTATGCCGTCTGCCTGACCTGACGGACCGCCACGAGACCCGACGCGGCTGGGTGCTGAGCACGACGACAGCGCAGCCGGACGGCTCGTGGCGGTCCGTCGGCGCACCAAGCCACTCGACCGCGGTAGAGGCCGGCGGCTCAGGCGAAGTCGGCGAGCAGGTCCGGACTGACGTGCGCCAGGACGGCATACGCCTGCTCGAGCGGCACGTCGACGACGTCGTAGTGCTGTGCGCCCGCCGCCGTGGTGGCGACGAGCGTCGCGACGCCGACGCGCCGCTGGAAGAGCGACTGCTCGACCTTCCAGCCGATGATGCCGTCGCGGTCGAGCACGATGCGCTGCCGGTCGAGCGAGCCGTGGCGCGACACGAGGTGGCCCGGAGTCACGGTGTGCCCCAGGGCGCGGTAGCGGTCCTGACCCAGGGCGACCGCGCCGACGAGGAGCAGCGGCACGAGGACGAGCAGCGAGCCGTGCCAGTCCCAGAGGAGTCGGGCGGCGACGAGGGCCACGGCGACGAGTGTGGCGGGCACGACCGCGCGGGTCAGACGGCGTCGCCGGGCGGCTGGGCCGTGCGGCGTCAGCGGCCCCGACACGGCGGCCTCATCGGGTCGGATGCGCAGGGCGAGTGGCGTGACGACGTCGGCGGGCGCGGGCGGGCACAGCCAGTCGGAGCCGCCCTGCTCGCGCAGCAGCCCTGAGGTGACGACCTTGAGCCGGCGGGCCCCGGCGAGGCGCAGGCCGAGCGGCTCGTCGAGCCGGATGCCGCGCACGCGGGCGGCGTCGATGCTCGTCTCGCGGCTGGTCAGCAGGCCGCGGCGCGTGTGCAGGGTGCCCAGCCGGTTGCGGGTCAGGCGGAAGCCCCAGAAGGTCAGGACGTACGCACCGACCGCCAGCAGCGACACGATGCCGAGCAGGAGCAGCACGTCGGCCCACCACGACAAGCGCGACACGAGCGAGGCGCCGTCGCGGAAGACCGACCGCTCCTGCGAGAAGCGCGAGAAGCCCTGCGTGGCGAAGCCGACGATCGCGGCGGCGCTCGCGAGTCCGGTGACCGTGAGCGGGGCGTAGCGGATCCACATGGGGTCGAGGCGCAGGAGCAGCTCGTCGTCGACGGGAGGCGGTGCCTCGCGTGGCACGTCGTCGACCGCCATGGGTGCGCCGGTCGGCGCGGGGAGTCCGGTCACGGCGGGGTCGAGGCGGTGCAGCAGCTCGGCCCGGAGCCGGCGCCCGGCGTCGACGCCCAGCGCGTCGAGGACGAGCCGGTCGTGGTGGCCGCCGGCCGTCGAGACCTCGACCTTGGCCAGTCCGAGCAGCCGGTGGTAGACCCGGGCCGTGAGGTCGATGGTGCGCACCTTGTCGAGCCGCGCGGTCGTGGTCTGCTTCGTGAACAGGCCCCGCCGGAGCTCGATCTGGCCGTCGGCGATGCGGTAGCGGGTGGTCAGCCAGCGCAGGACGCCGAAGGCGACGATGAGCGGGATGGCATACAGCTCCCAGCGGTCGTTGGTGTCGGAGCCGGACCGGAAGATCACGACCGCCAGCAGAGCGGGGAGGAAGCGGATCAGCGTCTCGAGCGGGTGGACGAGCAGCATCCGCGCGTCGAGCCGGCGCCACCCGTCGGTGTCCTCGTTCACGTCGCATCGCCGGTCTCGGCCACGGCCGCCGCCGTGAGGGCGTCGACGAGCTCGTGGGCGACGGGCAGGTCCAGCCCGTGGATGGTGACGGGGCCGGCGGCCGAGGCGGTCGTGATGGTCACCGATGCCAGACCGAGCAGCTGGGCGACGGGGCCGCGCTCGAGGTCGACCGTCTGCACCCGGCTCAGCGGGGCGATGCGGCGTTCCTGCCGGAGCCAGCCGCTCTGGGTGTAGATCGCTCGCGACGTCGCCTCCCAACGGTGCACGCGGTAGCGCCACTGGGGCATCGCGACGGCATACGCCGCCCCGGCCACGAGCCAGACCGCACCCACGATCCAGTGCAGCGATCGCGAGGGGCTGTCGTCGACGAGCCACCACACGACCTGTCCGGCGAGCAGCACGGCGAGCACTACGAGGGCCTGGATCGTCCACATGAGGACGGCACGGCGCGAGACCCGGTGGGCCGGCTCGCGGAGCACAGGCCCCCGGTCAACGGGCACGTCGGCTGGTTCCACGGCCCCACGGTGTCACACGATCCCGACGGACGCACCGAGGCATACGGTGGGTGCCGTGAGCGCGCTCGTCATGGTCGAAGGACTCCCCGGATCGGGCAAGAGCACCACCTCCCACGCCATCGCGGCGTGGCTCGCCGACCAGCAGGTCGCGGCGGAGCACTGGGCCGAGGGTCGGACCGACCATCCCGTCGACTTCGAGCAGGTGGCCGTCCTCAGCCGTGGCGAGCTCCTCGCGATCGCGGCCGAGTCGCCCCAGGCTTCGCAGGCGCTCCTCCGGGCGGCTGAGCCGCTCGGTGACGCGTGGGTGGTGCGCGAGCAGCAGCACGAGGGTCTCCCGCCAGAGCTGGTCGAGCGACTCCGTCTGCACGACGCCTACGACGGGGACGTCTCCGCCGAGCTCCACTCGCAGGTGCTCACCGAGAGCTGGCGTCGGTTCGGCGCCACGACTCTCGATGTCGTCCACATCTGGGAGTGCGTCCTGCTCCAGAACCCGGTCTGCGCCCTCGTCGCCCGCGCCGACCAGCCGGTCGACGTGCTGACGCGCCACGTCGCCGGGCTCGTCGATGCCGTCCGGTCGCACGCCCCCGCCCTCGTCTACCTCGACGCCGGCGACCCGCTGCCCGCCCTCGAGCGCGCGGCGTCGGAACGCCCCGCCGAGTGGCTCGACTTCGTCGTGACCTACCACACGCGCCAAGGGCTCGGACTCCGTTGCGGACTCAGCGGATTCGAGGGCTACGTCGAGTTCATGCGACGACGCCGGGAGATGGAGCTGGAGGTCCTCGACACCCTCGACCTGCCGATGGTCGTCGTGCCGGTGGGAGACGGGCGGTGGCACGAGCACGAGGCCGTCATCCGCGCGTTCGTCGCCGAGCACCTCGGCCTCGGCCTCAACGTCGACCGAGGAGCGCGGCGAGCGGCCCAGCGACCGGCGGCGCCCGAAGCGCAGCCGGTCGCCTGAGCATGCCGCTCCACTCGGTCGAGGGGGTGCTCGACGCCGACACGGACACGCAGGTGCGTCGTGAGTGGACGGCGCTCGCCGACGCGGGTCTGCCCAGCCAGGCCCGGCACCAGGGGACGACGAACGCCCCGCACCTGACGCTGTCGGCCGCCGGCAGCGTCCCCGAGGCCGTCGAGGCGCGGATCGTCCACGCGTTGGCGGGGATGCGACCCGTGCCGGTGCGGCTCGGTCCGCTCCTCGTCATGGGTTCGCGGCGCTTCGTGCTCGCGCGGCTGGTCGTGCCCACGGCCCAGCTGCTGGCGCTCCACCGGGCGGTCGCCGGCGCGATGGAGGCGGCGCCCGACATCCCGGAGCGGGTGCGCGTGGACTGCTGGACGCCGCACGTGACCATCGCGCGGGGACTGGCCGTGGAGCAGGTCGGCGCGGCCCTCGCCGTCCTCGGCACGGTGCCGCCGCTCGACGGAACCATCGAGTCGGTGCGGCGCTGGGACCCGGACGCCGGGCGCACGTGGGTGGTCGGCGGCATACCTACGATGGGCCCATGAGCCTCGAACTCGGCCTCGACACCTTCGGAGACATCGCCAACGGTCCGGACGGCACGCCGCTGCACCCGGCCACGGTGATCCGGGAGGTGCTGGCAGAGGGCGAGCTCGCCGACCGCCTCGGCCTCGACTTCTTCGGCATCGGCGAGCACCACCGCGACGACTACGCCGTCAGCGCGCCGGACGTGCTGCTCGCCGGCCTCGCAGGTCGCACCGAGCGGATCCGGCTCGGCACGTCGGTCACGGTGCTCTCGAGCGACGACCCGATCCGCGTCTTCCAGCGCTTCTCGACCGTCGACGCGATCAGCGGCGGACGCGCCGAGATCACGGTCGGGCGTGGGTCGTTCATCGAGTCGTTCCCGCTCTTCGGCCTCGACCTCGGGGACTACGAGACGCTCTTCGAGGAGAAGCTCGACCTGCTCGCGGCCGTCGTCGCCGAGCAGCCGGTCCGCTGGGAAGGCTCGATCCGGCCGCCGGTGCGGGTCGAGAAGGTCATGCCCGCAACGGAGTCCGGCCATCTGCCCGTCTGGGTGGGCGTTGGCGGCACGCCACAGTCCGTGGTCCGTGCCGCGCACTACGGTTTTCCGGTCGTCATCGCGATCATCGGTGGGTCGGCCCGCCAGTTCGCCCCACTCGCCGACCTCTACCGACGTGCCCTGTCCGAGATGGGCAAGCCCGAGCTGCCGATCGGTGTGCACTCGCCCGGTTACGTCGCAGCGACCGACGAGCAGGCGAGCGAGGAGTTCATGCCGCACTTCCTGCCCTACATGAACAAGCTCGGCCGCGAACGTCGCTGGGCGCCCATGGGCAGGGAGCAGGCGCTGCAGCAGCTCGGCCCGGACGGGGCGGTCTACTGCGGGTCGCCCGAGACGGTCGCGGCCAAGATCGTCGACACCGTGCAGGTGCTGGGACTCTCACGCTTCCAGCTGAAGTACTCCTTCGGCACCCTCCCGCACGACCAGCGGATGGAGTGCATCCGGCTCTACGCCGAGGAGGTCGTGCCGCTCGTCCGTGCGCAGCTCGGCGAGGGCTGACGTGCGGATCCTGCTGCTGGGCATGGGGTCCCGCGGTGACGTGCAACCGCTCGTCGCGCTCGGCCAGCGCCTGCGACGGATGGGGTATGCCGTGTCGCTCGCCGCGCCCGCCGACCTCGGTCACGTCGTGGCCGGCAGCGGCGTCGACTTCGAGCCCCTGTCGTTCGACCTCGAGGCGCCGCTGCGGGAGGGGCTCGGGCGGGACTCGTTCCGAGGGTCCGCCCGCACCCAGGTGCGGGAGGCCCGGCTCATGCGGCAGGTCATGGCGGAGACTGCCGGCGCGCTCGCGAGCGACGTCTCCTGCCTCGTTGAGGAGGCGGACGCGGTCGTGTCCGGCGCCCTGACCTTCGACCTCGTCGACGCGCTGCTGACGCCCGGCGGCCGACGGGGGCCCGTCAAGCCGCACCTCTACGCCGTGTTCGCCCCCGTCTGGCCGAGCGCGTACGGCGCCTCGGTCGCGCTGGCGCTCCGGCCGCGCGCCTCGTCCCCGATGAACCTCGCGTGGAGCATCCTCGCCGGGCGCGTGGCCTTCGACCTCTTCCGTCCCTCGGGCGACCTCGTGCGGGCGCGAAGAGGACTGCCACGACAGCACTTCCGGGCGTACGCCGCGGCGGCCGAGCGGACCCCGACGCTGCTGGCGGCGAGCCCGTGCGTCGTCCCGCCCGCAGCCGACTGGCCGCCGGCGCTGCGTCAGACCGGCTACTGGGTGCGTGACGACACCTCCGACGAGCCGCTGCACCCGGACCTCGAGGCGTTCCTCGCCGGGGGCGCCCCGCCCGTCTACGTCGGCTTCGGGTCGATGCCGACGCCGGACCCCGGCGCCGTGGTGCGCGACGTCGCGGCCGTGCTCGGTCGACTGGGAGTGCGCGGCGTCGTCAGCGAGGGTCTTGCCGGGCTGTCGGTGCGCGTGGGGGCCCCTGCTGCGGCGGCCGACATCCTGGGGATCCGCCACGCACGGCACGACGTGCTCTTCCCGAGGTGCTCCGTCGTCGTCCACCACGGCGGGTCCGGGACCACGGCTGCGGCCGTGCGTGCGGGCGTGCCGCAGGTCGTGGTCGCGCATGCTGCCGACCAGCCCTACTGGGGCAGGAGGATGGCCGACCTCGGCGTCGCCGCCGCGCCCATCGCCCGCAAGGACCTGACGGCCGCCCGGCTGCGGCAGGCGCTCGAGGTCGCGCTGTCGCCGGGGGTGCGCGCAGCGGCATACGCCCTCGGTGAGCGGGTCCGTGCCGAGGACGGTGCCGGCGACGCGGCCCGCCTCGTCGACGCCTACCTCGGGGGAGTCGTCTAGAGCGTCGCGGCGAGCTCGGTGCCCTGTCGGATCGCGCGCTTGGCGTCGAGCTCCGCTGCGACGTCGGCGCCGCCGATGACGTGCACCGTGACTCCCGCGGCCGCGAGCTCCGGGCCGAGCGTGTTGACCGGCTCCTGGCCGGTGCACACGACGATGGTGTCGACGTCGAGCACCTGCGGGTCCGTGCGGTCCTCGCCGTGGGTGATGTGCAGGCCCGCGTCGTCGATGCGCTCGTAGTTGACGCCGACGTGGTGGTGGACTCCCTTGGCCTTCAACGCTGCCCGGTGCACCCAGCCGGTGGTCTTGCCCAGACCCTTGCCGATCGGCGTGGCCTTGCGCTGGAGCACGTGCACCTCGCGCGGCGACGGGGACGGGTGCGGCTCGACGAGCCCGCCGCGGGACGCGTCCGGCTCCCCGACCCCCCACTCGGCCATCCACTGCTCGACGCTCATCGGGGACTCGACGTGCGTGAGCAGCTCGCTGACGTCGACGCCGATGCCGCCGGCGCCCATGACGGCCACGCGCTCACCCAGCGGCGCCTCGCCGCGGATGGCGGCGGCATACGTCACGACCTTCGGGTGGTCGATGCCGGGCACGTCGGGCAGGCGCGGCTCGACACCGGTGGCGACGACGACCTCGTCGAACTCGGTGAGGTCGTCGACCTCTGCATGGCGGCCGAGATGGACCTTGACGCCGCCGAGCTCGAGCCGCCTGCGGTAGTAGCGGATCGTCTCGGCGAACTCCTCCTTGCCGGGGATCCGCATGGCGAGGGCGAACTGTCCGCCGAGGTCATCGGCGGCCTCGAAGAGCTCGACGCGGTGGCCACGCTCGTCAAGGGCGACCGCGGTGGCGAGGCCTGCGGGCCCGGCGCCGACGACGGCCACGTGCTTGGAGCGACGGGTCGGAGCGAGCACGAGCGTCGTCTCGCGGACGGCGCGCGGGTTCACGAGGCACGTCGCCGTCTGCTTGGCGAAGGTGTGGTCGAGGCAGGCCTGGTTGCAGGCGATGCATGTGTTGATCTCGTCGGCGCGGTCGGTCGCGGCCTTGGCGACCCAGTCGGGGTCGGCGAGGAAGGGGCGCGCCATCGAGACGAGGTCGGCGCTGCCGTCGGCGATGACCTGCTCGGCGAGGTCGGGCATCGAGATGCGGTTGCTCGTGACGACCGGGATGCCCACCTTGGGGCGCAGCTTCGCGGTGACGCGCGTGAACGCGCCGCGCGGCACCGAGGTGACGATCGTCGGGACGCGGGCCTCGTGCCAGCCGATTCCGGTGTTGATGATCGTCGCGCCCGCTGCCTCGACCTCGTGGGCCAGGGCGACGACCTCCTCCCAGGACTGTCCGTCGGGCACGAGGTCGAGCATCGACAGGCGGTAGACGACGACGAAATCGGGACCCGCGGCAGCGCGCACGGCGCGGACGACCTCGACGGCCAGACGGCGACGGTTCTCGGGCGAGCCGCCCCACTCGTCGGTGCGCTGGTTGGTGCGCGGCGCGAGGAACTGGTTGATGAGGTAGCCCTCGGAGCCCATGATCTCGACGCCGTCGTAGCCGGCCTCGCGCGCCAGGCGCGCACAGCGGGCGTATGCCGTGACCGTGCTCCGGACGCCGCGCGCGCTGAGTGCCCGCGGGGTGAAGCGCGAGATCGGGGACTTCACGGCCGACGCCGAGACGGCGAGCGGGTGGTAGGCGTAGCGGCCCGCGTGCAGGATCTGGAGGGCGATCTTGCCGCCCTCGCGGTGCACGGCGTTCGTGATGACCCGGTGGCGGCGGGCCTGCCGCTCGGTGACCAGGACCGAGCCGCCGGGGTAGAGGGCGCCGGCCAGGTTGGGGGCGAAGCCGCCCGTGACGATGAGCCCGACGCCGCCGCTGGCGCGCTCGGCGTAGTAGGCCGCGAGCCGGTCGAAGTCCTTCGCGCGGTCCTCGAGGCCCGTGTGCATCGAGCCCATGACGACGCGGTTGCGCAGCGTCGTGAAGCCGAGGTCGAGCGGTTCGAGCAGGTGGGGGTATGCCGTCGTCACCCGCCCGAGGGTAGCCGCTGGTTACCGTCCGGTAGCCGGTCAGGCGGCCAGCGTCACAGTCCGGGACGCGTGGGTGAGAATGGCGAGGTGAGCGATCTCGAGCACCTGGACGTCCTCGTCGTCGGAGCCGGCCTCTCCGGCATCGGCGCGGGCTACCGTCTGTCGACCATGAGCCCCTCGCGCACCTGGGCGATCCTCGAGGCGCGGGACTCCCTGGGTGGCACCTGGGACCTCTTCCGCTACCCCGGCGTCCGATCCGACTCCGACATGATGACGCTCGGCTTCCCGTTCGAGCCGTGGACCGACCCCGACGCGATCGCCGACGGGCCGAAGATCCTCGACTACCTGCGCCGGACCGCGGAGAAGCACGGCATCGCCGAGCGGATCCGTCTGGGCCACCAGGTCGTCGCAGCGTCCTGGTCGAGCGAGGAGGCGCGCTGGACGGTCACGGTCGAGCGCGACGGCGCGCGTGGGCAGCTGACGTGCGGGTTCCTCTACCTCTGCAGCGGCTACTACGACTACGAGCGGCCGCACGACCCGCAGCTGCCCGGCCTCGAGTCCTTCCAGGGACAGGTCGTGCACCCGCAGTTCTGGCCCGACGACCTCGACGTCACGGGTCGCAAGGTCGTCGTCATCGGATCGGGAGCCACGGCCGTGACCCTCGTGCCCTCGCTCGCCGAGGCCGGTGCCGACGTGACGATGCTCCAGCGCACGCCGACGTGGATCGCGTCGCTGCCGCGTCAGGACCGGGTCCGCGACGTCATGCAGAAGGTCCTGCCCGCGCGAGCGGCCGGCACCGCGGCGCGCTACAAGAACGTCCTCGGCACGATGGGCGTCTACGAGCTGAGCCGTCGGCGCCCTGCGGTCATGAAGTCCTTGCTGTCCAAGGGCGCCGCCAAGTCGCTCGGCTCGACGGACCTCGTCGCCGACCACTTCACCCCCACCTACGACCCCTGGGACCAGCGCCTCTGCGTCGTCCCCGACGGTGACCTCTTCGAGGCCGTGCGCAGTGGACGGGCCCACGTCGTCACCGGCACCATCGAGACGTTCGAGCCACACGGCATACGCCTCCATTCGGGGCGCGAGCTCGATGCCGACATCGTCGTGACGGCAACCGGGCTCCGGATCAGGCTCGCCGGCGGCATCGCCATCACGGTCGACGGGCAGGACCAGGCGACCGGTGACCTCACGGTGTATCGCGGGCTCATGTTCGCCGGAGTGCCGAACCTCGCGGTGTGCGTCGGCTACGTCAACGCCTCGTGGACGCTGCGCGCCGACCTCGCGAGCCGCTACGTGTGTCGGCTGCTGGGCCACATGGAGCAGAACGCGTGGCGGGTGGCCACGCCGCACGCTCCGGAGGGAATGGCGGGCCAGCCACTGCTGCCGCTCGCGTCTGGCTACGTCCGGCGGGCCGAGGACGATCTGCCCCAGCAGGGGGACGCCGCACCCTGGCTGATGCGCCAGAACTACCTGCTCGACCGGCGCGACATGCTCCGCAGCGACGTCACGGAGTCCATGGCCTTCGCGCGCTGAGGCGCCTTGTCCCGCAAGCGAACTCGGCTGTCCACAGACGTGGATGAGCCCTATCTTTCCCTTCGTTCATATGTTCTAATTGAAGGACTGGGGTGGTGTTCGTCCGAGGGGTGAGGGGGCCCGTGTGACGCCGTTTGTCAGTTCGCCGCGCGTCGCGGCCCCACCGCTGGACGACGACTACACCAAGGCTCATCTGCAGATCGACCTGACCATCGAGGGCGACCACCTCCTGCGTGAGATCGAGGCGCTCGAGGTCGAGAAGGCGAAGGTCGAGGCGGACCTCATCGACGCGTACGCCGCCCTCCACTCCGTCGAGACCCAACAGGTCGCGGCCGCGTCGGTCCACGTCTCGACCGACCGCGTCGTGGCGGACGAGATCGCCCTTGCGACCGGGGTCGGCGCCGGTGAGGTCGCGCGGCGACTCGACCTCGCCACCGCGCCGCGACGGCACCGTCTCATCCGGCAGGCGATGCGTCACGGAGAGCTGTCGCTGCACCGCGCCCTGCAGGTGGTCTCGGAGACGGCACAGCTCCCCGACGCCGATGTCGCGACGGTCGAGGCCGCGGTCCTGGCGCCCAGCCGCGATGGTCAGCCGGTGCCCCAGCGCACGTACGTCACGCGCCTGCGCCGGGCGATCGCGTCCGTCGACCAGCGGGGCTCGGATGAGCGGCGTGACCATGCGCGCAGCAGGCGCGGGGTCTTCGGACGCCAGACCGGGGACGGGATGGGTTCGTTGACCCTGGTGGGTTCCGGTGATGTCATCGCGGCCGTCCTCGACCGTCTTGACGCCGCGGCTCGTGAGCGCCGCAGCGCCGGTGACTCCCGTTCCCTGGACCAGCTCCGGTCCGACCTCGCGGCCCATGCGCTGCTCCATGGACCGCTCGACGCCACCGCGGCGACGGCCGGTGCCGGCGCCCCCGCGATGGCGTGGCTGGTCGTCCCGTTCGAGGTGGCCGTCGGCACGAGCGACGCGGCCTGTGAGCTGCCCGGACACGGCTGGGTGACCGCACGGCACGCCCGCGAGATCATGACGCGTGCCGGCTCCGTGTGGCGCACGCTGCCGGTCGACATCCGGACCGGCCGCGCCCTGAGCGCTCCGAGTGCCTCCTATCGGCCCACACGCGAGATGGTCGAGCACGTGCGCGCCGTCGACGGGGTGTGCCGGGGTCCCGGCTGTGAAGTGCTCGCCCGTCGCTGCGACCTCGACCATGAGACTCCTTGGCCGTTGGGGCCGACGGCCGTTGGCAACCTGCACGCCAAGGAGCGCTTCCACCACAACCTCAAGACCGCCGGCATCTGGCGGTCCGAGCCTGTCGACGACGACGGACTCGAGTGGACCACGACGGCCGGTCGCCGCTATGTCACCAGACCGAAGGACTGGCGTGCCGGCCTGCGCGAGCCCCGCCCCGTCGGTGCCGACGATCCGGACCCACCGCCCTTCTGACCGACGACCGGCGACCGACCCAGTCCGGGCCTCGGGCGTTTCGTCCAGCGGTGGCTCGCCCGTGCTCATCGGGCGTGAAGTGGGTACGAGCGGGACATGAGCGAATCGAACACACCTTCGAGCGACGACGTCATCGGTGCCACCAACCCCGCGAGTGCGGGACCCGGCGGAGACTCCGCGGTCAAGGACCCCGAGGACTGGGTGACCGGCGACGAGGCGATGACCGGCGCGCAGCGCAGCTACCTCGAGACCCTGGCCCGCGAGGCCGGGGAAACCCTGCCGGGCGACCTCACCAAGGCCCAGGCCTCAGAGCACATCGACCGCCTCCAGCAGGTGACGGGTCGAGGCTCCGACAGTGCCGACAGCGGCACCGGCCCCATCGGCGCGGACGGCAACGTCGGCCGGACCGAGGGTCACGGCAGCCAGATCTGAGTTCCCGCGGGGCGTGACCGGGGCGATCAGACGATCTCGACGCGGTCCGAGATGAGTCCGTCCGCCGCGAGCTGACGCAGCTGCGCGACGGCCCGGTCGTGGACCGCCCACGGGTCGATCGTGTTGACGTAGATCTGCGTCCCACCCTCGAAGCCGGCCAGGGTCGAGATGCGCCACTTGAGCACGGCCCGCAACGGCATCGGGACATCGACGGACGGCGGCCGGTGGTGCCACTCCTCGTTCGAGGGGATGTGCACCCCGGTCGCTGCGTGGCAGGCGTGGACGAGGTCGGAGAAGCCGCGCACCTGGTCCTCGGTCAGCTCCCACGGGCACCCCTCACCGTCGGTGACGTGCACGACGAGAGCCGGGTAGCGGTGCCCGACGCCGGCGAAGGCCACCGCGTGCTCGGTGCGGGCGACGACGAGACCCTGCGTGGCGGCATACTCCGCGCCCCAGCGGGCGAACATGTCGGGCTCGGCGCGGAGGCGCTCGACCTCCCGCTCCTTCTGGGCCCCGAGCTCGTCGATCGCGACGACCTGCTTGTGCAGGTGGTTGAACGACGCACCGGCCGGCTCCAGCCAGTTCTGGAAGACCGACACGTACCGTGCGCACTCGTTGTCGCGGTAGAGGTCGTGCATGGCGCGGATCGTGAATTCGATGTATTTGCAGTGCTCCTCGGGTGTCAGCGTGCCCGAACCGGCGAGCTGCGAGTCGTCCGTGGCGTCGTCGACGTAGTGCCGCCGGGCGATGACCACCTGGTGGTTGCCCGCGAAGAGGCCGACCGCCTCGCGCTCGAGGTCGTGCTCGGCGAGCGGTTCGACGGCCGCCCCCGCGGTGCCGCGCGCCCGCATCCGGATGCGCGCGAGGGCGGTGACGTGCTCGCGTCCAGCCGGGGTCGAGAGGTATGCCGTGCGCCGGGCTCGGGACTCGGCCGTGGGCTCCCAGCCATGGGCCAGGTGCCAGTAGTCGTAGCTGAGGATCTCGAAGAGGTTGGGGATGAGGCGGAACTGGGCGTCGGTCCTGCCGAGGTCCTCGGCGAGCACGCCGCGCAGGTCGTCCCAACGACCGTCCCCATGCACGAGGCGGGCGATCTCTGGGGTCGTCTCGAGCATGCGACCCCAGCAGAAGGCACAGTGGCGGTCGTGGTCGTCGGGGTCGATCGGCAGGGGGTGGTGGCCGGGCAGCCCCGAGGGCCTCGCCCCGCGCCCGGGCAGGGTCCACACCTTCGTGCCCGTGATCGGGTTCACCTGCTTGATGGTCCCGTCGGGCAGGCGGGTCAGCGGCTCGATCACCTCTTCAGACTAGGTGGCGCGGATGGTCGGCGCAGGCAGGTGACGGCTTGGGCTAGCGTCGATCCGTGGCCGCCGACGACGCACGACACCAGACCAGCAGCGCGCCCTACCGGGACCCGTCGCGGCCCGTGGCGGAGCGCCTCGACGACCTGCTCGGCCGGATGACCTCGCCGAGAAGGTCGGCCAGATGCTCCAGCTCGACGCGCGGGGCGACCTCGACGACATCGTCGGCACCAAGGTCGCCGGTTCGATCCTCCACGCGTCGCCCGAACGGATGATCGAGGCCATCGCGCTGGCCGGGCAGACCCGCCTCGGCATCCCCCTGCTCACTGCCGACGACTGCATCCACGGCCACTCGTTCTGGCCGGGAGCGACGATCTTCCCGACCCAGCTCGCCATGGCCTGCTCGTGGGACCCGGGTCTCGTGGAGCGTGCCGCGCGTGCCACCGCCGTCGAGGTCTCGGCGACCGGCATCCACTGGACCTTCTCGCCGGTGCTCTGCATCACCCGCGACCTGCGCTGGGGACGGGTCGGCGAGTCCTTCGGCGAGGACCCGCACCTCATCGGCGAGCTCGGCGCCGCGATGATCCGCGGCTACCAGGGTGACGGGCTCGCCGACCCCACAGCGGTGCTCGCGTGTGCCAAGCACTTCGCCGGCTACTCGGAGACCCAGGGAGGTCGCGACGCCAGCGAGGCCGACCTCAGCCGGCGCAAGCTCACGTCGTGGTTCCTGCCGCCGTTCGAGCGCGCGGTCCGGGAGGGCTGCCGCACGTTCATGCTGGGCTACCAGGCCATCGACGGCGTCCCCGTCACGGCGAACGGCTGGCTGCTCGACGAGGTGCTCAAGGGGGAGTGGGGCTTCACCGGCACGCTCGTCACCGACTGGGACAACGTCGGCCGGATGGTCTGGGAGCAGCAGGTGTGCGCCGACGACGTCGAGGCCGCGACCGTGGCGGTCCGCGCCGGCAACGACCTCGTCATGACGACGCCCGCCTTCTTCGAGGCCGCGCAGGAGGCCGTCACCCGCGGCCTGCTCGACGAACGCCAGGTCGACGAGGCCGCGCGTCGCGTCCTGCGGCTCAAGCTCGAGCTCGGCCTCTTCGAGCACCCCCGCCCGCCGGACGCCGAGCGCCAGCACCTCGTCATCGGCTGCGCCGAGCACGCGGCGCTCAACCTCGAGGTCGCCCGGCGCTCGCTCGTGCTCCTCACCAACGACGGCACGCTGCCGTATGCCGTGAGCGACCTCCCGCGCACGGTGGCCGTCCTCGGACCCAACGCCGACGACCCCCAGGCCAATCTCGGGGACTGGGCCGGTGCGTCCGGCCAGGTCGACTGGATGCCGGACGGCCACCCCCGCGAGACCGTCGAGACCGTCCTGGACGGCTTCCGGTCGGTCGTGCCCGCGACCTGGTCCGTCACCCACGCCCGCGGCGCCGAGATCGAGATCCTCGTTCCCGACCCCGAGGGCCCGCTCTTCCCCGACGGACAGCCCCGCCCTCCCGTCTCCGTGGCGGCCCCCACCGACCCTGACCAGCTGGACGAGGCAGTCGCGGCAGCCCGCGCCGCGGACCTTGCCGTCGTCGTCCTCGGCGACACGATCGCCCTGACGGGAGAAGGCTGCTCGACGGCGACCCTCGACCTGCAGGGCGGCCAGGTGGCCCTGCTCGACGCGTTGGTCGACGCGCTCGACGGCACCGGCACCCCGGTCGTCGTCGTGCTGCTGCACTCCAAGCCCAACGTCCTGCCGCCCAGCGCGCTGCGCGCAGCGGCGGTCATCGAGGCCTTCAGCCCCGGCATGCGCGGCGGCCGCGCCATCGCCGAGCTCGTCCTCGGCCACATCGAGCCGATGGGACGCCTGCCCCTCTCGGTCCCGCGGCACGTCGGCCAGCAACCGACCTACTACAACCAGGTCCGCGGCCAGCACGGCCACCGCTATGCCGACCTGACGCAGGAGCCGCAGTTCGTCTTCGGCGAGGGGATGACCTACACGACCGTCGAGTGGTCCGACCTGAGCCTCGAGGCGAGCAACGTCTCCCCCGACGACGTCGTGGCCGCCCAGGTCACCCTGACCAACACCGGCGAGCGGACGGCATACGAAGTCGTGCAGGCCTACGTCACCGATGTCGTCTCGAGCGTCACGTGGGCGGCCAAGGAGCTCAAGGCGTTCCGCCGCGTGACGGTGCCAGCGGGGGAGTCGGTCACGACGCGCGTCGAGGTCCCGGCCGCGGCCTGCTCCATCGTCGACGCCGCGGGCCGCCGGGTCGTCGAGCCGGGGGAGTTCGAGCTCGCCGTCGGGCCGAGCTCGCGCGACGCCGACCTGATGCGTGTGACCTTCACCATCACCCCGGAGGCCGCCTCCTGACTAGGGTCGTGGCATGAGAGCAGCGCGCATCACGAGCCTCGAAGGACCCGCCGCCGTCACCGTCGAGGACGTGCCCGAGCCCACCCTCGAAGCCGGCGACGTCCTCGTCGACGTGCACGAGGCCGGGGTGAGCTTCCCGGACGTGCTCATGAGCCGCGGGCTCTACCAGATGCGCCCGAACCTGCCGTTCGTGCCGGGCGCGGAGTGCGCCGGCGTCGTGCGGGAGGCCGGCGAGGGCACCGGGTTCGGCCCGGGCGACCGCGTCGCCGCCTTCCCCGTCCTCGGCGCCTTCGCCGAGACGGTCGCCGTGCCCGCGGCCATGGTCTTCCCGCTGCCCGACGACGTGTCGTTCGAGGTCGGCGCCGCCCTGCCGATGAACTACCTCACCGTCCACTTCGCCCTGACCCGCCGCGGCCAGCTCGAGCGCGGCGAGGACGTCCTCGTCCACGGCGCCGCCGGCGGCATCGGCACGGCAGCCATCCAGCTGGCCCGCGCCATGGACGCCCGTGTCATCGCCGTCGTCTCGTCCGAGGACAAGATCGAGACGGCCCGGGCCGCCGGGGCCCACCACATCCTGCTCGCCGACGGCTTCCTCGAGGGCGTCAAGGAGCTCACGCAGGGCCGCGGCGTCGACGTCGTCGTCGACCCGGTCGGCGGCGACCGCTTCACGGACAGCCTGCGCAGCCTCGCCCCTGAGGGCCGCCTGCTCGTCATCGGCTTCACCGCCGGGCAGATCCCCGAGGTCAAGGTCAACCGGCTGCTCCTCAACAACCTCAGCGTCATCGGCGTCGGCTGGGGCGCCTTCTGGACGCCGGACCCCAGCTACCTCCGCACCCAGTGGGAGGCGATCCTGCCGCTCCTCGAGTCCGGCCAGCTCGCGCCGCCCATCGGCGCGCGTCACCCGCTCGACGACGTCGCAGGTGCCCTCGCCGAGATCGACGAGCGCCGCGCGCACGGCAAGGTGACCCTGACCATCCGCCAGTAGGTTGGGGCGTATGCCGTCCCGCCCGCTCCGCGCCCGCAGGTCCACCCGCTCCGCTCCCCCCACGGCCCCTCGCCGCGTCCTCGTCACCGGCGGTGCCTCCGGTCTGGGTCTCGCCCTGGTGCGCGCCCTGGTCGCACGCGGTGACCACGTGCTCGCGACCGACCTGCAGACCGGCCGGCCCGACGCGCTGCCCGAGGGGGCGGCATACCTCCCGCTCGACGTGCGCAGCGACGACGCATGGGACGCGGCGCTGAACCATGTGCGCGAGACGTGGGGCGGCATCGACCTGCTCGTCAACAACGCCGGCGTCGCCGCAGGCGGACGCATCGACGTCGCGACGATGGACGAGTGGCGATGGATCGTCGACATCAACCTGCTCGGCGTCGTCCGCGGCTGCCGCACGTTCACGCCGCTGTTCAAGGAGCAGCGCCGCGGCCACATCGTCAACACCGCCTCGCTCGCCGGGCTCGTGCACGCGCCCGGCATGGCCGCCTACAACACCGTCAAGGCGGGCGTCGTCGCCCTGAGCGAGACGCTCTCGCACGAGCTGGCACCGCACGGTATCGACGTGTCGGTCGTCTGTCCGTCGTTCTTCCGGACCAACCTCGGGGCGTCGTTCCAGGGCGCCGACACCGAGATGGAGGCCGCCGGCAAGAAGATGGTGAGCGGCTCGAAGCGTTCGGCCGAGAAGGTCGCCGCCATCGTCGTGCGCGGCATCGACGCCCGACGCGACGTCATCCTCACTGACCGCGACGGCCAGATCGCTTGGCGCGCCAAGCGTTTCGCGCGACCGGCCTACACCGCCGTCATGAAGGGGGCTGCCAAGCGAGTCGCCGCGGGCCGTTAGGGGAGGTGGGCCAGGGTGCAGTCGTCGAGCCAACGGCCGTCCCGGCCCAGAACGGCGGCGCGCTCGGTGGCTTCGAGCCGGAACCCGTTCCGCGCCAGCACGCGGATCGACGCGACGTTGTCCGCGAAGGTCTTGGCGACGATCCTGCGCACGCCGGCCCCGTGGAGTGCCGGCACCAGCAGGGAGACGGCGGCGGACGCGACTCCCCGGTTCCACGAGTCGGGGTCGACGGTGTAGCCGAGGTAGAAGTCCCAGTCGGTCGGCTTCGGTCCCAGCGACTCGGGCCGGTAGCGGCGGCCACCGATGTCGCCGACCACCCGGTCGTCGAGGAGCACCGCGCACAGCAGTGAGTCCGGCTCGGCGGTGCGGTCGGAGATGAGAGTGCGGGCCTGCTCGATGGTGTTGACGGTGCGGCTGACGTAGGCCTGGCACTCGGGCCGGCGCCTGTAGCCCAGGAAAGCAGGCGCGTCGGCGGGGGCGGCCGGGCGCACGGTGATGCGCCCGTCGGTCAGCGGCCAGGGCAGCTCCATACCGACTGGACCCTAGCGGCTGCGTCCCCCGTCGGGTCGGGGACGGTTGCGGCCGAAAACGGGAGGCGCGCTGTCCGTGGTCATCTGTAGCGTTCAGGGATTGTGACGGTGACCAGGGTGGGGTACGACGACGCAAGGGGAACGACGCCGGAGGGGTCTCCTCGGGCTGGGGGTGTGCCGCAGGGCCGGGTCCCCGTCGACTGGCGTCGGGTCCGTCGCCCGCTCACGGTCGTGTGCTTCACGATGTCGCTCTTCGGCGCCGTCGCGGCGTCGCTCGGATCGATGGTCGCCGGCCGGCTCGCCGAGCACGCGACCTCGACCCTGGTCGTGCTGCTGGCCGTGTGCGTCGTCGGCGGTGCCGTCATCGACACGGTCGCCAAGACCATCTGGGCGACGGTGTGCGACCGCGCCGAGGGCACGCTGCGCGCGGACCTGCTCGACGCCGCGATGGCCCAGCCACTCTCCGAGCTGTCCGAGCAGGCCGTCGGCGAGGTGCTCGACCGCATCGACGACGACACCTGGGAGGTCGGGCAGCTGATGCGCTGGGGCGTGTGGCAGGCCGTGCGCACCCTGCTCGCCTCGGGGCCGCTCTGGGTGGTCGCGACGCTCGCCTGGTGGCCTGCCGCCGTCCTCTTCCCGCTGACGGGTTTCGCGACGTACTGGGTCGTGCGCCGGCTGCTGCCACAGGTCGCCGAGCGCAAGGTCATCGAGGAAGCGGCGTGGACCGACCATGCGGCATCCACCGAGGAGGGGGTCGCCGCCCGCGACGACCTGCGCACCGCGCTGGGACAGGCGCACGTGCTGCGCCGCAACGCCCGGATGGCCGCCCGGGTCCACGCGGCACTCGACCGGGTCCTCCAAGTGGAGGCCCGGATCACCCGGCGCAGCGGCGGACTGCTGCACGGCGCCCTGGCAGCCGTGGCCGTCGTCGGCACCGCTCTCGTGCTCGCCGACGACATGTCCACCGCCCGGCTCGTCACCCTCTTCCTCGTCACGACGATGTTCGTCGGCGGCGTGGACATGCTGGCGCGCCACCTGCCCGACCTGCAGGAGGGCTTCGGCGCCGTCCTGCGGCTGCGCGCCATGCTGGGCGCCCCGGCGGAGCCGATAGGCGGTCTGCCACTGCCCGACGGGCCACTCGACGTGGAGTTCCGCAACCTCGAGTTCGGCTACGGCACTGGCACTTTCGCGCTCCGGGACGTCAACCTCGCCGTTCCGGCGGGCCACACGTGCGCGCTCGTGGGCCGCACCGGGTCCGGCAAGTCCACGCTCGCCTCGCTGCTGTCGCGGGCGGTGGAGCCGCCCCGGGGCACGGTGCTGCTGGGAAGCACCGATGTGCGGGACCTCGACCTGCAGCAGCTGCGGGCCGCCGTCGGCGTCGTCACCCAGCGCACCGAGGTGATTGCCGGCACGCTCGCAGAGAACATGACGCTCTTCGGCGACGTGCCCCGAGTCCGGGTGGAGGCCGCAGTCGCCGAGCTCGGTCTCACCGAGTGGGTGGCCGGGCTGCCCGACGGTCTGGACACGATGCTCGGCCCGGGCGGCACGACGCTTTCGGCGGGCGAGGAGCAGCTCGTGGCCTTCGCCCGGCTGCTCGTCCGCGACGTGCGAGTCGTGGTGCTCGACGAGGCCACGGCCCGGATGGACCCGGTCACCGAGGCGCGGGTGGTCCGGGCCGCAGACCGGCTGATCTCGGGGCGCACGGGCATCCTCGTCGCACATCGCCTGTCGACGACCGAACGTGCCGAGCAGGTGGCCGTCCTCGAGTCGGGTCGCGTCGTCCAGCAGGGTCCGCGCGGTCGGCTGGCCGTTGCGGACGGACCGTTTCGCCGGCTGCTCGAGGCTGCCGCTCACGAGGTCGCCGTGGAGGAGCACCACCACGACGACGCCGCCATCGGCTCGGTGCGTCGCAGCACCACCCCGCCGCCGCCGCCCACCCTGGCGCCGAGCCCGGGCCTCGCTCGGCAGGTGCTCCACGCCGTCCGCATCCAGCCCCAGTGGGGCCTGGTCGGGGCCTCCCTCTTCCTCGTCGCCTCGCTGACAGGCGCCTTCGGCGCCCTCACCGGCTGGACCTGGGGCCTCGTGGTCACTGACCTGCAGGCCGGGCAGAACCCTGGTTGGCTGACCGCGGCCCTGGTGGCCTCGCTCGTCATCGGCCCGCTCCTGCTGTCGCAGGCGTTCCGGTCCTATCCGCACTGGTGGGTCGAGGTTCGGCTCAGGGTGCGCGCGGCGGTGCTCGCCGGCCAGACCGCGCAGCGCCGACTCGTGCGCACCCCGCCCGGCGAGGTGGTGGCTCGCACGATGGATGCCGACCGCCTGGCCCGCTACACCGACCGATGGGTCGACTTCACCAACGGCCTCGTCGTCGCCTCGGTGACGGCACTGATCGCCGGGACGTGGCTGGCGGGCGCGGTGCTCCTCGTGGTGATGGTCACCTCGGCGTTGGCGTCGACCCTCGGCCGGCCGGTGGCGGGGCGTTCAGCGGCAGCGGCCTCGACGGCACGGGCCGACTTCGGGCGGTCGTTGGTCTCGGCACTCGAGTCGATCCGCACGGTCAAGCTGGCCGCGGCCACCCCGCAGGTGCACGAGCACCTGCGTCAGGTCGACGGAGGCCGCGTCGATGCGGCGGTTCGTGAGCACCGGGTCCAGGCCCTGCTCGACGGCGTGCCGGTGGTCATGGTCCAGTGCGGTGTCGTCGCCGCCTGGGCGGGCTTCCTCCATGGCACGTGGCCCCTCGCCATCACCCTGCTCGTCGCCAATGCCGTCAGTGGCTTCGACTGGTTCGGCCGGGTCGCCGGCTCGGTCGTGACCGAGGCGCCCGGCGTGCGCGCCTGGATGAATGCCACGAGCGAGCTCGCCGGTGGTGGCGACCTGATGGACCTGCCGCCGGGCATGGACCTCGTGCACGGCACCGCAGACGAACCGCAGCCAGGGCTGCGTGAGCCCCTGCGAAGCCTCAGCCTGCGAGGCCTGTCCGCGGTCCACGACGACGGCACCATCGGCGTGCAGGACGTCGACCTCACCGTCCGGGCAGGCGAGCTGGTGCTCCTGCTGGGCCAGGTCGGCTCCGGCAAGTCCAGTCTGCTCTCGTCGCTGGCCGGGCTGACCTCCCACACCGGGGAGGTGCTCTGGAACGGACGGGTCCTGGCCGAGCCGGAGGTCGAGCTGCGTCCTGGCCGGGTCTCCCACATCGCCCAGGTGCCGCGCGTGCTGTCCGGGAGCTTCACCGGCAACATCGCCCTCGACCACGCCGACCGGCAGGTCGAGCCGGCTCTCGCGACGGCTCGCATGGAGCGGGACGTCGCCGAGGCCGGCGGCCCCGAAGCTCTCGTCGGCCACCGTGGGGTCCGGCTGTCCGGGGGACAGGTCCAGCGTCTGGCCCTGGCCCGCGCGCTCGCCTGCGAGGCGGACCTGCTGCTGGCCGACGACGTGTCCTCGGCGCTCGATGCCGCGACCGAGATCGAGCTCTGGGCGGCACTGCGCTCCGGTGGGGCGACCGTCATCGGCGCGACGAGCAAGGCGGCCGCGCTGGCGCAGGCCGACCGCGTCGTCATCCTCGAGCGGGGCCGGGTCGTCGAGACCGCACCGTGGCGCGAGCTGTCCCAGAGGTGGGCCCACCTCGCCGGGTGACGAGCCCGGGAGGTGGGCGCCCACCCCTTCCACGGCCTAGGCTGGAGCATGGATCCGTCCTGGCTCGGGGGTTGAGGAGGAGCGATCTGATGGCTGCGCAGTCATCCGATGACGAGCGCCAGTGGGCCGCTGAGAAACGCGATTTCGTCGGTGACCGTCGTGATGCGCTGGCCGACGAGCGGGACCGGGTTGCCGACCTGCGAGACATGCTGGCCGACGCGCGAGAACACACCCTGGCCGGACGGGAACGAGAGCTGGGCGCCCGGGAAGCGCAGCTCGGCGTACCCCGCGGCGGCAAGGGAGCCGCGCAGCATGCCGACTCGCTGGTTGCTCGGGACCAGGCGCGACAGCAGCGTGAGCAGTCAGCGGCCGACCGCGTCGACGCCACCAGGGCTCGCGAGGAGGCGACCCGGCGACGGGTGGAGGCCGCGCCGAGCACGCACCTGGCATTGGCGTTCGCCGCCATCGCGGAGAACCTGTTCGCTGCGGACTCCTACGACGCTGTCCTCCAGCGCATCGCGGAGGCTGCGGTGAGCACCGTCGCACAATGTGAGATGGCAAGCGTCACCCTCAGGGAGCACGGGGTGTATCGCACGGCCTCGACCACGGACGTGGCGGCGTCAGCTGTCGACGAGGCCCAGTACGAGGCTCGAGAAGGCCCGTGCCTCGACGCCGTCGACGCCGCAGTCGTCTATGCCAAGTCGTTCCCCGACAACCGCTGGCCCACGCTCGCGTCCCGTCCGGTCGAACTCGGCGCCCGGTCCATCGCCTCCTACCGCCTGGCCGGCGTGGGCCCTGCCAGCGTCGGCCCTGAAGGCTCGCTGAACACGTATGGTCTCAAGCCCGATGCGTTCAGCGACGAGGCGCAGCAGATCGGACTCATCCTGGCCGCACACGCCTCGTTGGCGGCTGGAGCGGTCCGCGAACGCGACGCCCTGCAGGACGTGGCGGACAACCTGTCCAAGGCACTGTTGACCCGAGATGTCATCGGGCAGGCCAAGGGGATCCTCATGGAACGGCTCAAGCTCACCCCGGAGGCCGCCTTCAACGTCTTGCGTCTCGCCTCGAGTGCGCTGGAGGAGAAGCTCCACACCGTGGCCATCGAGTTGGCCGAGACCGGCGACCTCAAAGCCCGCAGACACTCCTGAACTCACGGTCGGGGGGCGCGGCGGAGGTCGATGTCGGCGGGTGTCGACGCCCCCAGGACCTCGGTGAGGCTCGTGTGCACCAGTCTCGCCGCGGCCGCTCCGTCGGTGAACGTGCGGCTGAACTCCGGTTGCCGTCCCTGGCGCTCCCAGCCGAGCGCCGCCAGAGCAGCCTGCTCGTCGCGGCTCAGGTCGGTCACGCCCTCGAACTCCGTGTCGCCGATGCACTCGAGCGCCAGCACGCCCGCCAGCCGGCGCACCTGCACGAAGACGTCGGGCACATGAGTCCGCCCGGTCGACCGGGCGCCCGACCGGCGCCATCCGCGCGGAGCCCGCGTGGCGGCATACGCGCTCGATGCGTGCGACGGCACGTGGACGGTGAAGGTCAGCCAGTCGTCCTCCTCGAGAGCCGCGAGATCGGCCGCGATGCGCGCGGTCCACGCCTCCCACGTCTCGTCCAGCGGCCCGTCGGTCATGCCGAGGCCTCCGGGACCTCCACCACCGCCGTCTCCATGAGAGCGCGCAGGTGGTCCGGGATCGGCGTCGGCCGGCGCGTCGCGGCGTCGATCTCGACGTGCACCCAGTGCCCGAGGGCCTTGATCGCGGGGTCGGGCGCGGCCCCGCGATCCGGGTCGAGGAAGAGACCGAGCTGGTAGGTGACGCTGCTCGTGCCGAGCCGCGCCACCCGGATCCCGACCACGAGGGGCGCCGGGAAGGCGACCTCGGCGTAGAAGGCGCACGACGACTCCGCGACGACGCCCTGCGTCGCGTCGGTCATCGGGTCGATGGTCACGTGCTCGGCCTGCCACCCGTTGATCGCCGAGTCGAACAGCTCGTAGTAGACGGCGTTGTTGAGGTGCCCGTACATGTCGTTGTCGGACCACCGGGTCGTGACCGTGCGGTGGACCGGGAAGTCGGCGAGCGTCAGCTCACGAGGATCAGGCGTTCTCGGCATGCGCCCATCCTGCCCGACGGCGTATGCCGTGTCGGGGGGACGCTGTGGACGAACCCCGACGCTGTCGGCAGGCGAACGTAGAGTTCTCGGGTGGCATGGAGCGTGGGTCGGGCGACGTGGGTGGCTGACGTCACCGACCCCGACATCGCCCAGCAGGTGGGCTCGCGCACCTTCGACCGCGGGCAGGCGTATGCCGTCGAGCGCCGGGTGCGCTCGCTCGCCACCCGCCCCGACGGGATGATGCTGCTCGGCACGATCGAGGGCAGCCGCAGCGAGACCTACCAGACGATCATCGAGGCGCGTCCCCACCCGAAGGGGCGCTCGCACCTGTGGAGCGGCCGGTGCAGCTGCCCGGTCGCCGCCGACTGCAAGCACGTCGTGGCTCTCATGCTGACCGCGCGGGACGTCGCCCAGGGCCGGGTCGTCGAGCCCGCGGCCGGCGGTGGCCAGGACGTCGAGACGCCTGCCCTCGAGTCAGCCCCGTTGGTCGTGCCACCGCACTGGTCCGACGTCCTGGGACACGTCCGGCCTCGGGAGGTGGCGCCGGAGCCCGTCGCCGCGCGCCCTGAGCCACGCGGCGACCTCATGCCGGCCGGGCTGTTCGTCGACACCGTCTACCGCGACCACCGCGGCCGCCGCGGCGTGCCCGAGCTCAGCTACGGCCTGCGGCCGACCCGGTGGACGCGTGCCGGCACGTGGCACCGCACCCTCTCGTGGCACGACGCCCTGCCCCAGTGGCGCCCGGGCATCCGGTTCCTGCCCGAGCACGAGCGGATCATGGGGCGCCTCCACGACGTCGCCCGGCACGGCTCGGGCGGCACGACGTACTTCTCCGCGACGCCGCCGCTGTCGCTCGACGCGAGCCCTGACGTCTGGCCCCTGCTGCGCGAAGCCCGGGCCGCCGGCATCGAGGTGATGCCCGGTGAGGGCATCACCGGGCCCGTCCACGTCGTCGACGACGCGGCCTCGCTCGTGCTCCTCGTCAAGCGGGCCGCCGACGGCAGCGGCGACCTCGACCTCGACGTCGAGATCGACGGCCTGCCCCCGGACGCCAGCGGTGAGCAGCTCTACCTCGGCGACCCCGTGCACGCCGTGGCGATCGAGGGCGACGACGGGTCGCTGACGTTCGTGCCCCTCGAGCAGGAGCTCGACCTCGGTCCCGATGGGCTCGCGTCCGCGCTCGCCGGGCTGCGGGTCCCCGCCGACGAGCGCGGCCGCTTCCTCCGGTCCGTCGTGCCCGGCCTGCGGCAACGGCTCCGCGTCCGGTCCGAGGTGCCGCTGCCGGCGCCCGAGCCGGCCGAGGACGTCCGGCCGGAGGTCGTCACGGTCCACGTCCGGGTCGTCAGCGACGTCCCCGGAGAGCTGCGCCTCGACCTCGGCCACGCCTATGACGGCGTCCCCCGTCCGTTCACGACCGCACGCTTCGGCACCGTCGGCGGCCGCGACCGCGACGCCGAGTCCGCCGCGGTGCAGGCGGCGACGTCGCTGCGCTCGGTGCCCGGCGCGCTGCGGTCCGACCTCGGCGGCCACGCCTACCTCGTGCCCCGCGTCGTGCTCACCGGTCTTCCCGCCGCCCGGTTCGTCGCCGACACGCTGGGCCTGCTCGAGGCCGACGAGCACGTCACGGTCGAGGTCGACGGCGACGTCCCGGCCTACGAGGAGGTCACGTCCGCCCCGGTCGTCCGCCTCGGCACCGGCGAGCGGCGCGAGCAGGCCGATCCCGGCGACTGGTTCGACCTGCGGGTCTCCGTCGAGGTCGACGGCGAGGAGGTGCCCTTCGAGCCGCTCTTCGGCGCGCTCGCCCGGGGCGACGACATCATGCTGCTCGAGTCCGGAGCGTTCTTCCGGCTCGACCGGCCCGAGCTGCACCGGCTGCGCGACCTCATCGCGGAGGCCCGCGACATCGCCGACCCCGAGACCGGTGGCCTCCGCCTCAGCGCCCACCACGCCGACCTCTGGGACGAGCTCGTCGCCCTCGGCGTCGTCGACGAGCAGAGCGCGCGGTGGGCCGCGAACGTCGAGGCGCTCGGCTCGCTCGAGTCCGGGCCGCTCGCCGAGGTCCCGCCCGACCTCCGGGCCACGCTGCGGCCCTACCAGCTCGACGGCTACCGGTGGCTCGCGCGCCTCTGGGATGCCCGCATCGGGGGCATCCTCGCCGACGACATGGGTCTGGGCAAGACGCTCCAGGTCATCGCCACCCTCGTCCGCGCGCACGACCGGGGCGAGCTCGGCGACGGCGGGCCCGAGGCCCGCGGCCCGGTGCTCGTCGTGGCGCCGACGAGCGTCGTCGGCACGTGGATGGGCGAGCTCGAGACCTTCGCGCCGCACCTGCGCGCCGTCGCGGTCACCGCCACAGAGCGCAAGCGTGGGGTGTCGCTCGCCGACACCGTCGCCGGAGCCGAGGTCGTCATCACCTCGTATGCCGTCCTGCGCCTCGACGACGCCGCCTTCCACTCCGTGCGGTGGGGTGGGGTCGTGCTCGACGAGGCCCAGTTCGTCAAGAACCGGCAGGCCAAGACCCACGTCGCGGTGCGCCGACTCGGGGCGCCCTTCACCGTCGCCGTCACCGGCACGCCGCTCGAGAACTCCCTCATGGACCTGTGGTCGCTGCTCTCGCTCACCGCGCCTGGTCTCTACCCGCGGCCCGACGTCTTCACGAAGAACTACCGCAAGCCCATCGAGTCCGGGGAGCGGCCCGAGCTGCTCGACCTGCTGCGCCGGCGCATCCGGCCCCTCATGCTGCGCCGCACCAAGGAGCAGGTGGCGATCGACCTGCCCCCCAAGCAGATCCAGGTCATGGCCCTCGACCCGCACCCGGTCCACCGCCACATCTACGACCAGCACCTGCAGCGCGAGCGCCAGCGCGTCCTCGGCCTGCTCGACGACCCCGAGTCCAACCGTGTCGCGATCCTCGCCGCCCTGACCCGGCTGCGTCAGCTCGCCCTCGACCCCGTCCTCGTCGACGAGGTCCACGCCGGCAAGGCGACCGCCGCCAAGATCGAGTTCCTCGTCGACCAGCTGCGCGAGCTGGCGGCCGAGGGCCACCGGGCGCTCGTGTTCAGCCAGTTCACGGGCTTCCTGCGCATCGTCGAGGCCGCGCTGACGCGGGCGGGGGTGACGACGGCATACCTCGACGGGTCGACGACCGACCGCCAGGCCGTGGTGCGCGGCTTCCGCGAGGGCGACGCTGTCGCCTTCCTCATCAGCCTCAAGGCGGGCGGGTTCGGGCTGACGCTCACGGAGGCCGACTACGTCTACGTCCTCGACCCGTGGTGGAACCCAGCCGCCGAGGCGCAGGCCATCGACCGGGCCCACCGCATCGGGCAGAACCGCCCGGTCACCGTCTACCGCCTCGTCTCTGGCGGCACCATCGAGGAGAAGGTCGTCGCGCTGCAGGAGCGCAAGCGGGACCTCTTCCAGCGCGTCGTCGACGAGGGCGGCTCGCTGTCGGGCGCGATCACCGCCGACGACGTGCGCGACCTGCTCGGCCTCGCGTGAGGCGCATGGCGCGCATGGCGCGCCTCGCGCGCACGAGGTGGTGAGGTGGACAATCGGGCGGTGACCCAGAACCCCACGCTCGACGATCTCGCCGCCCAGGAGTCCGCCCTCGTCTTCGACCGGTTCGACGATGACACCGCATGGGCCGTCGGCGTCGCCCTGCGCGCCGCCGCCCGCGCCGCAAGCCTGCCCGTGGCGATCTCGATCCGACGCAACGGGCAGCGACTCTTCCACGCGGCCCTTCCCGGAGCGACGGCCGACAACGACGGCTGGCTCGAGCGCAAGAGCGCCGTCGTCGACCGTTACGGCCACTCGTCCCTCTACATCGGCGAGGAGTTCCGTGCCGCGGGGAAGACGTTCGAGGACAGCTCCCGTCTCGACCCGAGCCGCTACGCCGCACACGGGGGCGCCTTTCCGGTCATCGTCCGCGGGGTCGGCTGCGTGGGCACGATCGCCGTCTCGGGACTGCCGCAGCGCGAGGACCACCGGCTCGTCGTCGAGACCCTCGAGGCGTTCCTCCGGCGCGACAACGCCTGAGCCGCCGCCGATTTGACCTCAACCCGGCTTGACGTCGGAGGGTGGGCGAAGTGGGTACGTGACCCACAGCCCTGCTTCCGGACACCTTGTCTGCGCCGCTCCGGTGCGGCATAGAGTGGTCGGAGCCGGATGGTCTCCAGAAAGGAACGACAAGTGGCTTACACGCTTCCCGAGCTCGACTACGACTACGCCGCCCTCGAGCCCCACATCAGTGCTCGCATCATGGAGCTGCACCACAGCAAGCACCACAAGGCCTACGTCGACGGCGCCAACGCCGCCGTCACCAAGCTGGAGGAGCTGCGCGAGTCGGGCGACTACGCCGCCCTCAATGGTGTGGAGAAGAACCTCGCCTTCCACCTCGGTGGACACACGAACCACTCCGTCTTCTGGAAGAACATGAGCCCCGACGGCGGCGGCCAGCCCGAGGGTGAGGTTGCCGCGGCGATCACCGAGTACTTCGGCGGCTTCGAGAAGTTCCAGGCGCACTTCAACGCCAACGCCAACGCGATCCAGGGCTCCGGCTGGTCGATCCTCGCGTGGGACACCATCGCCGAGCGACCGCACATCATGCAGCTGTTCGACCAGCAGGGCAACATCCCCGTGGGCCAGATCCCGCTGCTCCAGCTCGACATGTGGGAGCACGCCTTCTACCTGCAGTACGAGAACGTCAAGGCCGACTACGTCAAGGCCTGGTGGAACGTCGTCAACTGGCAGGACGTCGCCGCTCGCCTCGAGCGTGCCAAGGCCACCAAGGGACTCATCCTCCCGGCCTGACCGTCTCGGACACGACAAGGGCGGGCGCCTCGCGGTGCCCGCCCTTCGTCATGCTCGGCGCTGCGCGTCGAGGCAGGCGATGGCCCGTTGCGCGGCCCGCTGCCCGGCCGCGAGGGTGTCACCGGTCCACGAGACCCGCTCCCACGAGATCGGGGTCCGGGTCGAGACGTCGACGCTCAGCGGGATCATCGCCACGGTCCCGTCCGCCGCCCCGGCCGGGTTGGTCAAGGCCAACGAGCGCGAGTGGTCCCCGTTCGGCCCCAGCGCCGGGGTCCCGTCGTCGTGCACGTAGGCGCGGTCCAGGCCGAGGACGTACCAGTCGCCCGTGGCGGTCGTCGCAGCGAAGACGTAGGTCGTCGCGGTGATCGCTCCCGGATGGGCGGCGATCGACATGCCGGCCCGGTCGACGAGAGGCTTCGGCGCGGTGCCGCAGGCGAGCGCGGTCGCTGGTGGGGCCGGTGTGGTCGTGGTGCTGCCGGTGGCGTTCGTGGCCGTCGTGGCCGTCGTGGCCGTCGTGGCCGTCGTGGCCGTCGTCGTGACGGGCGTCGTCGGCACCGGCTGGTCGATGCTCGCCCACGCGGTGCAACCCGCCAGCACGCCGACGGTCAGAAGGAGTCCGACCGCGCGCCCACTGTTCCCCTGTGTGTGCGTCATGCGGTGGATGCTAGGCGACGGCGCTCACGGGGTGGGCCGAGCGAGCCGGTCGATGACGCCGAGGAGCAGTGCCTC
The DNA here is from genome assembly GCF_052114705.1 of Terrabacter sp. 2YAF2. Lineage (NCBI taxonomy): Bacteria > Bacillati > Actinomycetota > Actinomycetes > Micrococcales > Intrasporangiaceae > Terrabacter > Terrabacter sp. 2YAF2. Next base: position 367,162 of record NZ_JBFRFG010000001.1, on the reverse strand, counting down.
GCGCAGCTCGGGTGGCAGCGCGTCGAGCAGAGCGTTGACCGCCGCCATCCGCTCGGGCAGCACGAGCGTGCCGTCGCCGCCGGCGAGGCCTGCCGCGGCGAGCAGGCCGGTGAAGGTCGCCTCGTCGAGGGTGGCCGGGTCGATCGCCGAGGCCATCGCGACGAGCTCGACCGGGGGTCTGGCGGGCCCGGTCGTCCGGGCCGCAGCGGTCGCGTCTGCGAGGTCAGCGGCGATGAGGTCCGACGATGCGGCCGTCGCCGCGCTGAAGGTCAGGTGCAGCGTGGCCGGCAGGTCGCGGAAGCGCATCTGCGGCTGGACGAACCATCCCCGGTCGAGCATCTCGTCGCTGATCGTGAAGACGTCGCACGAGTCGTCGGCGACGAGCGCGAGCAGGGTCGAGTCGGGCGGAGCTGCGACCGTGAGCCCGGGTATGCCGTCCACTGCGCTCGCGAGGTCGAGCGTCGCCGTGCGCGCGTCCCCGGCGAGCGACGCATAGCGGTCGGCGCCGATGTGGTGCACGACCGCCCACGCCGCGGCGACCGGACCTCCCGACTTCGTCGACTGCGCGGTCGTGTTGAGCATCGTGTAGCCCGGCCATCGGGCGGAGGCGAAGAGGTGCGTGCGTCGCAGCTCGGCCGAGGCGTGGAGCAGCACCGACACGCCCTTGGGGGTGTAGGCGTACTTGTGCAGGTCGAGGGACACGCTCGTCACCCCGTCGACGGCGAACGTCCACGGCAGCTGCCCGGGATCGGCCGCGCGCAGGTGCGGGAGCACCCAACCGCCGATGCAGGCATCGACGTGGCAGCGCACCCCGGCCGCGGCAGCAGCTGCGGCGATCGGCTGTACGGGGTCGATGACGCCGTGCGCGTAGGACGGCGCGGAGGCGACGACGAGGACCGTGCGGTCGTCGATGGCCCCGGCCATGGCGACGGGCTCGGCGCGCTTCGTCACGGGGTCGACGTCGACGAGCACCGGGTCGACCCCGAGCCAGTGCGCGGCCTTGTGGAAGGCGGCGTGCGCTGTCGTCGGAAGGACCATCCGCGGGGCCGTGATGTCGGGTCGGGCGTCGCGGGCTGCCAGGACGGCGAGCAGGATCGACTCGGTGCCGCCGGACGTCACCACGCCGGCGAATCCGTCCGGGGCATCGACGAGCCGTCCCGCGATGCCGACGAGGTCGTTCTCCATCCGGAGCAGTGACGGGAAGGCCGTCGGGTCGAGGCCGTTCGTCGAGGCGAACGCCGCGAGGGCCTCCCGGCCGATGGCGTCGGCAGAGGCCAGGCCCGAGTCGTACACGTAGGCGAGGGTGCGGCCACCGTGCGTCGGCAGGTCGCGGGCACGCAGGACCGTCAGGGCCGCCCGGATCTCGTCGTGGTCCATCGTCATCGCGGTCCCTCTCTGTCATCGGTTCGATGTATCTGCGCGTCGTCTGTGACGCGCGGATACATCGAACGGGGGGAGGAGGGGGTGGGGGAGGGGAACGCGCGGAGGGCGAGCAGGGAGACGGTGACGAGGGTGGCGGGGACGAGGGAGAACCCGAGCGCGATCGCCGTGAGAGCTGAGTCTGACTGTGGCACAGTCGATCCCGGTGACGATACGTAGCCTCCGAGAGCCAGCACGGCGGCGTACGCGGCCGGACCGAGCGCCAGGCCGAGGGTCTCCCCGGCGGTCCAGACGCCCGTGTAGATACCGACCCGCGTGCGTGCCTCGCTCGTCCGACTCGCGACGTCGGCGAGCATCGCGAGCGGGAACATCTGCGCTCCCGCGTAGCCGATGCCCACGACGGCCACGCATGCGTAGACGACGCCGTCCGGCAGGGAGCGCAGCAGCACGAGCGCCAGGGCGCCCCCACCGAGCAGGAACGACGCGACGACGTAGCCGGGCTTCTTGCCCCGCGCGGTGCCGACGCGCTGCCACAGCGGAGTCACGACCAACGCAGGTGCGACGAAGCAGACGAAGAGCAGGGTCGCCGACAGTGGGGTGCCGATGACCCACCGTGCGACGTAGTCGACGCCCGCGAGCATCGCGCCGGTCGCCAGGGCCTGGAGCACGAAGGTCGTCAGCAGCAGGCGAAAAGGCCGGTCGGACCGGATGATCCGCAGCTGGTCGCCGAAGGTGGCGCTCGTCGCCACAGCGCTCCGGACCGGGGCTGACCGGGTGCTGCGCCACGCGCCCCAGGCGCCGAGTGCGATGAGGGCCGCGACGAAGAAGCCGACCGCGCGGTAGCCCCAGTCGGGACCGAACGCGTCCCGGATGGCCGGCGAGGCGCCACCGCTGACGAGGATCGCGAGCGCGAGGATCGCGACCCGCCACGTCATGAGCCGCGTGCGTTCGTCGTAGTCGTCCGTGATCTCGGCCGGCATCGCGACGTAGGGCACCTGGAAGAAGCTGTAGGCCGTCGCACAGGCGAGGTAGGCCACGGCCACCCATCCGGCCGCCAGCCACTGCGGTGCCGTCGGGCCGAGGAAGAGCAGCGCGAAGGCGGCGGCGAGCAGCAGTCCGGCACGGATGAGGAACGGGCGGCGCCGCCCGTCGGGGTGCGTCGACCGGTCGCTGACGCGTCCGGCGACCGGGTTGAGCACGACGTCCCACGCCTTGGGCGCGAAGACGATGACCCCCGCCGCTGCGGCCGGGACCCCGATCCGATCGGTGAGGTAGGGCAGCAGGAGCAGGCCCGGCACGGTGCCGAACGACCCCGTCGCCACCGACCCGAGACCGTAGCCGCGGCGCACCGAAGCAGGCAGGGGCGGGCTGGGGACGGGCGGCGTCGCCGAGGTCATGCACGCACCCTAGCCAGCGGCGACCGGCAAGCGCCGGGTCGATGTATCTCGGCGTCATCTGGGGCGCGGAAATACATCGACCCGGGGGGTGGTGGGAGGTCAGACGTCGCGGTGGGCCGGGCCCGAGGCGGTGACCGTGAAGGAGACCGGGGCCGTGAAGCCCTCGTCCTCGAAGGCCGTCGCGATGGCGGCGGTCACCGCGTCGGCGTCGGACGCCCTGACGATGGCGATGCACGAGCCGCCGAAGCCGCCGCCCGTCATGCGCGCGCCCAGGGCTCCGTGCGACCGCGCCGTCGCCGTCGCGACGTCGAGCTCCTCGCACGACACCTCGTAGTCGTCGCGCAGCGAGGCGTGCGAGGCGTCGAAGAGCCGGCCCACCTCGTCGAGGTCTCCGGCCTCGAGGGACGCGACGGCGCGCGTCACGCGCTCGATCTCGGTCACGACGTGGCGGACCCGGCGCCGTACCTCGTCGGACCCGAGCCGCTCCAGAGCCGCATCGAGTCCGGACGGGTCGATCTCGCGCAGCGTCTCGATCCCGAGGTCCCGCGCCGCCTGCTCGCACGCGTCGCGGCGTGCGGCGTACTGGCCGTCGACGAGCGCGTGCTCGGCCTTGGTGTCGGTCACGAGCAGCACGTAGCCCGCGGCGTCGAGGTCGAAGGGCACGTGCCGCGTCTCGCCCGACCGGCAGTCGAGCAGGAGCGCGGCCGCCTCCTCGCAGAGCAGCGACGCCGACTGGTCCATGCCCCCGGTGGGAGCGCCGGCGATGACGTTCTCCGCCTCGACACAGCGCGCGGCGAGCCGCGCCCGACCCTCGGCGGACCCCATCAGGTCGAGGTCGAACAGGTCGCTCGCAGCGGCGGCGACCGCGCACTCGAGGGCCGCCGAGCTCGACAGGCCCGCCCCGAACGGCACGGTGGAGTCGACGAGCACGTCGAGACCCCCGACGGTCAGGCCGTCACGCCGCAGTGCCCAGAGCACGCCGGCGACGTAGGAGCCCCAGTCGCCGGGCTGCTCGGGCGAGATGTCGTCGAGGGCGACCTCGACGACGCCGTCCTGCTGGGCGGAGGCCATCCGGACGACACCGTCGTCGCGGGGGGACACGGCGGCATACGTCCGTTGCGGCAGGGCGATCGGCAGGCACAGCCCGCCGTTGTAGTCGGTGTGCTCGCCGATGAGGTTGACGCGGCCGGGGGCCGACCACACGCCAGCCGGGGCGCTGCCGAAGGTCCGTTCGAAGGCCGCTGCCACCGCCTCGACGACCTCGGCGGGAGTGCGCTCGCTCACGGGGCGACCTCCCGCAGTCGAGCCGCGGCCCGCTCCGGGGCGACGTCGTTGACCCAGCCGCCGACGCCGGACTCGGACCCGGCGAGGAACTTGAGGCGTCCTGGCCCGCGCAGCACCGACATGAGCTGGAGGTGCAGCCGCGAGACGTCCCGTCCGGTCTTCGCGGGGGCCTGCTGCCACGCGGCGATGTAGGGCAGCTTGACCGGAGAGCCGTCCTCGTTGACGTAGTAGCGGTCGAGACGGCCGAGCAGGTCGCGGTAGATGACGGCCAGCTCGTCGCGCTCCTCGTCGCCGAGCGCCACGAGGTCGGGCACGTCGCGGTGCGGGGCCAGGTGGAGCTCGAGCGGCCAGCGCGCTGCAAAGGGGACGTATGCCGTCCAGTGCGTGCCCGAGACGACCACCCGTGAGCCGTCGGCCTGCTCGGCGGCGAGGATGTCGGCGCCGAGGAGCCGGCCGGTGCGCTCGTGGTGGCGGCGAGCCGTCTCGAGCAGGGCCTTGGTGCGGTCGGGCACGTAGGGGTAGGCGTAGATCTGGCCGTGCGGGTGGGGCAGCGTCACCCCGATCTCCTTGCCGCGGTTCTCGAAGGCGAAGACCTGCTCGACCTCCGGGATGGCCCCCAGGGCCTCGGTGCGCTGGGCCCACGTGTCGATGACGGTGCGCACCCGCTCGACCGGAAGGTCCTTGAACGAGGACTCGTGGTCACTCGTGAAGCACACGACCTCGCACCGGCCCACGGCTGGGCGCGTGCCGAAGATGCCGCTCGGGTCGGGGGCTTCCGCCCCGACCGAGGTGACGGCATACGACGGGAACCGGTTCTCGAAGACGACCACCTGGTAGTCGCGCTCGGGGATCTCCGACGGCACGGACCCGTGGCCGGCGGGGCAGAGCGGGCACTCGTCCTTGGGCGGCATGAAGGTGCGGTGCTGGCGGTGTGCGGCGACGGCCACCCAGTCGTCGACGAGGGCGTCGTGGCGCAGCTCGCCCGACTGCACGCGCGGCTCCGCCGGGCGCGGGTCCTCGGCGGTGCGCTCGGGCGTGCCCGGCTCGTCGACGTAGATGATCTCGCGACCGTCGGCGAGGCTCCTCGACGTGAAGCGGATGGTGGTCCGGCTGGGGGTCGACATCATGCCTCCACGATCTCGAGGGAGCCGACGACCTCGCGCGCGGCCGCGCGGGCGCGCTCCGGGAGGGCGGAGTCGGTGACGAACAGGTCGACGTCGGCGAGGTCGGCGAAGGTGCTGAGCCCGACGGTGCCCCATTTCGAGGAGTCGGCGAGCAGGCACACGTGCCGCGCGGACGCGATGAGGGCCTGGTTGGTCTCCGCCTCGACGAGGTTGGGCGTCGTGAGGCCGGTCCGGTCGTCCACCCCGTGCGCGCCGAGGAAGAGCAGGTCGACGTGGAGGGCGCGCAGGGCCGAGACGGCGACCGGGCCGACGAGGGCATCGGAGGGCGTGCGCACCCCACCGGTCAGCACGACGGTCTGGCCCGGTGCGCCCGACTCGTGGAGCAGCTGCGCGACGGGGACGGAGTTCGTCACCACGGTCAGCTGCGGGATGTCCTTGACGGCACGGGCCAGCTCGTAGGTCGTCGTGCCGGCCGAGATGGCGATGGCGCTGCCGACCTCGACCCGCTGTGCCGCGGTCTTGGCGATGGCCTGCTTCTGGGCCCGCTGGAGCAGCGACTTCGCCGAGAAGCCCGGCTCCTCGCTGCTGCGGGTGTCGCCGAGGGCGAGGGCGCCCCCGTGCACGCGCTCGAGCAGACCGTCGGTCGACAGGCGCTCGATGTCGCGGCGGATCGTCATGTCGGACACGCCGAGGCGCTCGACGAGGTCGGACACCTTGACGGCGCCCGACTCCTCGACGAGCTCGAGGATGACGGACCGACGCTGGCTGGCGAGCATCGTCAGTCCTCCCTGAGCACGGCCACGCCACCCGGGGCGAGGCGGACGGTGCCGTCGACAGGAGCGTCCGCGACGAGGTCGTACCCACTTGCCGAGATCGTGTGCGCGGCGTCCGTGTGGTTGAGCAGGAAGAGCCACGAGCCGGACCCGTCGCGGCGGCGGGTCGTCTCGACACCGCGGGGAAGGCCGGCGACGGCGGGCTCGACGCCGGCGACGGTGAGCACCTCGTCGAGGAGGGCGCCGAGGGTCGCGTCGTCCGGGAGGGTGCTGAGGTACCAGGCAGATCCGGCGCTGCCGGTGCCCACCCGACGGGTGACCGCGGGTCGGCCGGTGAGGGGGCCCGCGGCATACGTCGTCAGGACATCGGTGCCCGGCAGGGCGGTCACGTCCTCGCTCCACCACGTGCCGGTGCCCTCGCCGAGGGCGACGGTCTCGTCCGGGCCGAGCGGGAAGAACTCCTCGACGCGGACGCCGAGCAGGTCGCGGAAGGCGCCGGGGTAGCCACCGAGCCGGACGTGGTCGTTCTCGTCGCTGATCCCGGAGAAGTACGTGACGAGCACCTGCGCACCCGCCTCGGCCGCGGCCGCGACGGCCGCCGCGTGCTCGTCGGTGACGAGGTAGAGCTGCGGCACGACGACGAGGGCGTATGCCGTGAGGTCGGCTGACGGGTGCACGACGTCCGCCGTGACCCCTCGGTCGTGCAGTGCACGGTGGATCGCCTGCGCAGCCGTCAGGGCGTCGAGCTCGGAGCTCGGCATGCAGGGGCCCTCGGCTGCCCAGATGGACTGGTAGTCATGCAGGATCGCGACGCGCGACTCGACGCGGCTGCCGACGAGCTCGCCCAGCCGGCCGGCGATGCGGCCGAGCTCCTCGACCTCGCGGAAGCGCGCGCTGTCGGCGCCGGCGTGCGGCACGACGGCGCTGTGGAACTTCTCCGACCCGGCTCGCGACTGGCGCCACTGGAACCAGCCGATGGTGTCGGCGCCGCGGGCCACGTGGGCGAGCGCGTCGCGGATCGTCTGGCCGAAGCCCTTGGCGTGGTTGGTCGGCTGCCAGTTGACGGCGCTCGTCGAGTGCTCCATGAGCATCCACGGCGCGCCGCCCGCTAGCCCACGGGTCAGGTCGCCGCTGTAGGCGAGCTCGGCGCGGGGGTGCTCCAGCGCGTCGACGATGTAGTGGTCGGTGCTCACGACGTCGACGGTGGGCGTCCACAGCGAGTAGTCGAGGTGGCGGAAGTGGTCGAGCGTCATGAAGTTCGTCGTCACCGGCACGCCGGGGGAGAGCTCGTCGAGGACGGCGCGCTCGGCCCGCATGTGCTCGAGCAGCGCGTCGGAGCTGAAGCGCTTGTAGTCGAGCACGTGCGTCGGGTTGTTGAACGTCGTCGACCGCCGCGGGGGCAGGATCTGCTCCCAGTCGGTGTAGCGCTGGCTCCAGAAGGCGGTGCCCCACGCGTCGTTGAGCACGTCGAGCCCCGCGTAGCGGCGCTGCAGCCAGGTGCGGAAGTGTCGGGCGCACTCGTCGCAGTAGCAGGGCAGGTTGTGGCACGCGTACTCGTTGGAGACGTGCCACATCGCGAGGGCCGGGTGCTCGTGGTAGCGCGTGGCCAGCTGGCGGGTCAGGGCCACGGCGTACTCGCGGAAGACGGGTGAGGTGGGGCACCAGGTCTGGCGGCTGCCGGGCCAGAGCGTGTGGCCGTCGACGTCGACGGGGAGGATCTCGGGGTGCGCGGCCGAGAGCCACGGCGGCGGGGTGGCGGTCGCGGTCGCGAGGTCGACGGCGATGCCACCGGCGTGGAGCTTGTCGAGGATCGTGTCGAGCCACTCGAACTCGTACTCACCCTTGGCCGGCTCGAGCCAGCTCCACGAGAAGATGCCCAGGCTGACGAACGAGATGTTGGCGCGCTGCATCAGCTCGATGTCCTCGTCCCAGACAGGGCGAGGCCACTGCTCCGGGTTGTAGTCGCCACCGAGTGCCAGGGTCTTCGTCGGCCATGAGCGCATGGGACACAGGGTGTCGCCTCGCTCCGCATCATGTCAACATTTTCAAACACACTCATCTGGTTGGTCACGCCCCGGTCGGCCGCCCCGGGCCCGGCCCCGGCGGGCGGCGTGGGCCGACGGCGGTGCGGTGGGACGCAGCCGGCCAGCCCGCACACGCCGTCGGTTTCGTGCACGAATTCCGTTTACAACGGTGTACATCCGCGATCAACCCTCACGCCTTGGTCTCGGTTCGGTCGCGGAGGTCTGTGGGTCTCGACGAATCCCTTGACAGGGCACGCGGGCGCCGACATCCTCTGTTTGTTGTTGGAGGTTTCTGGTGACGGATGTTCGAGTCTGTCCCTTCGCCTGACAACGAACCCGGCACAGCGTCAAAGGAGACCGCAATGACCCGCCCGTCGAACGAGGCCGAGTACCTGGCCCGCATGGTTCCCCCGTCCGTCCGCGGAGTCGACCGCCGGACCCTGCTGCGCGGCGCCCTCGGCGTCGGCGCCCTGCTCGGAGCGGGCGGCCTCGCCGCGTGCAGCTCCGGCTCCACCAGCACCGGCGTCCCGACCGGCGCCGTCACCGGCACGGTGACCGTCGGCTCCAACCAGTCGGACCCGGTGCCGAAGGCCGCCGTCCAGTCCTACATGGACGCCTTCTCGAAGGCCAACTCGGGCACGACGGTCAAGATCAACACCGTCGACCACAACTCCTTCCAGGAGAACATCAACAACTACCTGCAGGGCTCGCCCGACGACGTCTTCACGTGGTTCGCCGGCTACCGCATGCAGTTCTTCGCCGAGAAGGGGCTCGTCGGTGACCTCTCCGACGTCTGGAAGAACGTCACCGGCATGAGCGACGCCCTGAAGAAGGCGTCGACTGGTGCCGACGGCAAGCAGTACTTCGTGCCGATCACGAACTACCCGTGGGCGGTCTTCTACCGCAAGAGCGTCTTCAAGGACAAGGGCTACCAGGTCCCCAAGACCCTCGACGAGCTCAACGCGCTCGGCGCGCAGATGAAGAAGGACGGCCTGACCCCGATCGCCTTCGGCGACAAGGACGGCTGGCCCGCCATGGGCACCTTCGACCAGATCAACCTGCGCATCAACGGCTACGACTTCCACGTCAGCCTGATGGCCGGCAAGGAGGACTGGACCGACCCCAAGGTCAAGAAGGTCTTCGACACCTGGGCCGGCATCCTCCCGCTGCACCAGGCGGACTCACTCGGTCGCACCTGGCAGGAGGCGGCGCAGTCGCTCCAGCAGAAGAAGTCGGGCATGTACGTCCTCGGCTCGTTCCTCGCCCAGCAGTTCGCCAAGGGTGCCGAGCAGGACGACCTCGACTTCTTCGGGTTCCCCGAGATCGACTCGACGGTCGGCACCGACGTCGTCGAGGCCCCGATCGACGGCTACATGATGAGCGCCAAGCCGAAGAACGAGGCCGCCGCCAAGAAGCTGCTCCTGTACATCTCCCAGCCCGAGGCCCAGCTGCTCGCCCTCAAGGCCGACCCGAGCGTCATCGCGACGAACAGCACGGCCGACACGAGCAACTACACCGCACTGCAGAAGAAGTCGGCCGAGTTCGTCAAGTCCGCCAAGTCGATCACGCAGTTCATGGACCGCGACACCCGCCCCGACTTCGCCTCGACGGTGATGATCCCGGCGATCCAGAGCTTCATCAAGAACCCGAAGGACATCGACAGCCTGCTCACGAGCATCCAGGCCCAGAAGAAGAGCATCTTCGGGTCCTGACGGGAGGCGAGCCACATGGCGAGCAAGAGAAAGTACAAGGGAATCGACCAGCTCTCGACACGCGACAAGGTCGTCGTCGGCCTCATGGTCATCGTGCCGACACTCCTCGTCGTGTGGCTCGTCTGGCTCCCTGCGATCGGCACGGTCCTGCTCTCCTTCACCAACTGGGACGGGATCGGGCCGCTCTCCGGCATCAAGCCGGTGGGGCTGCAGAACTACCGGGACATCACGACGATCTACCCGCCGTTCTGGCCGGCGATCCAGCACAACCTGATCTGGCTCGCGGTGCTGTTCCTCATCGCGACCCCGCTCGGCATGCTCTTCGCGGTCCTCGTCGACCGTGGGTTGGCGGGCACCCGGTTCTACCAGACGAGCATCTACCTGCCGGTGGTGCTCTCGCTGGCCCTCATCGGCTTCATCTGGCAGCTGATCTACTCCCGCGACCAGGGCCTGCTCAACGCGATCACGGGAGGCACGACCGACTGGTACGGCGACCCGAACGTCAACCTGTGGGCCGTCCTGGTCGCGGCCAGCTGGCGGCACGCCGGCTACATCATGCTGCTCTACCTGGCCGGACTCAAGGGTGTCGATCCGTCGCTGCGCGAGGCGGCCAAGATCGATGGCGCCAGCGAGACGACGACGTTCTTCCGGGTCGTCTTCCCGGTCATGCGGCCGATCAACATCATCGTCATCGTCGTGACCTTCATCGAGTCGTTGCGGGCCTTCGACATCGTCTGGGTGATCAACAAGGGCCGCAACGGGCTCGAGCTCATCGGGGCCCTCGTCACCCAGAACGTCGTCGGGGAGGCGAGCCGCATCGGGTTCGGGTCGGCGCTCGCGACGATCATGCTGCTCATCTCCAGCGTGCTCGTCGTCATCTACCTGCGCATCGCCATGAAGGAGGACTGACCATGTCCGTCACCTCGAACCCCGTTGAGGAGCGCCAGCAGGCGATGCTCAAGCCACATGAGGGCGGCGCCCGGTCGGGCCGTCGCTGGTTCCTGCCACTCATCCTGACACTCATCTCGCTGATCTGGCTCTTCCCGCTGCTGCTCGCCCTGGTCAACTCGTTCCGCGACTACGCCTACACAGCCAAGAACGGCTACGTCTCGTGGGGCGGGTTCACGCTCGACAACTACACAAATGCCTGGGCGGCGGGCGACTTCGGGCTGCACTTCATGAACTCGCTGATCATCACGGTTCCGGCGGTGATCCTCACACTGTTCCTGTCGTGCTGCGTCGCCTTCGTCGTCGCGCGCTTCTCGTACAAGTTCAACCTCGCGCTGCTCGGCTTCTTCCTGGCCGCCAACCTCCTGCCACCGCAGGCGCTGCTCATCCCGGTCTACCGGATGTTCCGCGCCATCCCGGTGCCGCTGTGGGTCAGCGACTCGGGCACGCTGCTCAACAGCCTCCTCGGTCTGATCCTCGTCAACATGGCGTTCCAGATCGGCTTCTGCGCCTTCGTGCTGAGCAACTACATGAAGGCCCTGCCCCGCGAGCTCTACGAGTCGGCTGTCATCGACGGCGCGAGCGTCACACGGCAGTTCTTCCAGATCACGCTGCCGCTGTGCCGTCCGGCCATCGCTGCACTCGCCGTGCTGCAGACGACGTGGATCTACAACGAGTTCTTCTGGGCCACCGTGCTCCTCCAGACGGGCGACAAGTACCCGGTCACGAGCTCGATCAACAACCTGCGGGGCCAGTTCTTCACCGACAACAATCTCGTGGCCGCGGGATCCGTGATCATCGCGGTCCCGACCCTCGTGATCTTCTTCGTGCTCCAACGACACTTCGTGGCCGGCCTGACGCTCGGCGCGACCAAGGGATGACGTGACCGACCTGACAACCGAACCGTCCATCGTCCACATCGAGTCCGCCGGGACCGCGCTCGTGCTCGAGCCGCGCCCCGGCGGCTCGGGGCTGCCCGAGGTGGTCCACTGGGGCCCGGCGCTCGAGGGAGGCGCCGGGACGTATGCCGCCCTCGCCGCGGTCACGACGGCGCCCGTTCCCCCGAGCGCGCTCGACGCGCCCTGGCCCCTCACGGTCCTGCCCGGCGAGGTCGACGGCTGGGAGGGCACGCCCGGCTGGTCGGGGCACCGCGCCGGGGGTGCCTGTGCCGTGCGCTGGCACGACGTCACGTGTGCGGCCGAGGGCGCCACAGTGGTGACGCGCGCGAGCTCGCCGGACGGCATACGCCTCGAGCTGCGGCACAGCCTCGACGAGCACGGCGTGCTCCGCGTCGACGCGTCCGTGACCAACACGGGCGACGACAGTGCGCCGCTCGACGTGTCGGCCCTGCGTGCGATCCTGCCGCTGCCGCTGCGTGCCGACGAGGTGCTCGACCTGACGGGCCGCTGGTGCCGCGAGCGCTCGCCGCAGCGCAGCCGGCTCGACCACGGCACCCACCTCCGCGCGAGCCGTCGCGGCCGCACCGGCCACGACGCGACGCTCCTGCTCATGGCCGGCACCCACGGGTTCGACTGGCGCACAGGCGAAGTCTGGGCGGTGCACACCGCCTGGAGCGGCAACCACGAGCACCTCGTCGAGGCGCTGCCGGAGGGCGCGGGACGCCACCACGCCGTGATCGGCGGCGGCGAGCTGCTCGCGCCCGGCGAGGTGCGCCTCGCCCCCGGGGAGACGTATGCCGCCCCGACGGTCGTCTTCGTCCACTCGACCGAAGGGCTCGACGGCCTCTCGCGCCGCCTCCACCGCAGCCTTCGCGCGCGCCCCGGACACCCTTCTCGTCCGAGGCCCGTCGTGCTCAACACGTGGGAGGCCGTCTACTTCGAGACCGACCTCGACCACCTGAAGTCCCTGGCCGACACGGCCGCCCGCATCGGCGTCGAGCGCTTCGTCCTCGACGACGGCTGGTTCGGCGGACGACGGCACGACCGTGCCGGCCTGGGCGACTGGGTCGTGTCGACCGACGTCTGGCCCGAGGGCATGGGGCCGCTCGTCGACCACGTCAAGGGCCTCGGGCTCGAGTTCGGCCTGTGGTTCGAACCCGAGATGGTCAACGAGGACAGCGACCTCGTGCGGCAGCACCCCGACTGGGTGCTGCGCCCGGCCACCGGCTCGCCACGCGAGTGGCGCTGGCAGCAGCTGGTCGACCTGACGAACCCGGCGGCGTTCGAGCAGCTGCTCGAACGGATCAGCGGGCTCGTCTCCGACATCGGCATCGACTACATCAAGTGGGACCACAACCGGGACCTCCTCGAGGCCGTCCACACCGTCGACGGGCCGAGTGGTCGACGCGTCGACGCCCCGGCGGTGCACGCCCACACCCTCGCCTACTACCGGCTGCTCGACGACCTCCGGGCGCGGCACCCGCAGCTCGAGATCGAGTCGTGCAGCAGCGGTGGTGCGCGCGTGGACCTCGAGGTGCTCAACCATACCGACCGCATCTGGACGAGCGACTGCAACGACGCGCTCGAGCGGGCCAGCATCCAGCGCTGGACCAGCCTGCTCGTGCCGGCCGAGCTGATGGGCACCCACATCGGTCCGGGCACCGCACACACGACGCACCGCGTGGTCGACCTCGGCTTCCGCATGCTCATGGCGCTCCAGGGCCACCCCGGTCTGGAGTGGGACATCACGACGTGCTCCGACGACGAGCTCGCGGCACTGACCCGCTGGACCGCGCTGGCGCGTGAGCTGCGGCCGCTCCTGCACACCGGCGACCTCGTGCGTTCCGAGAGCCCTGACGCGACCGTGCTCGTGACGGGCACGGTCGACGCCGACCGGGGCCACGCGGCATACACGATCGCCCGGCTCGTGACGGGCCGCGACGCGGTGACCGGGTCGCTCCCGCTCCCCGGCCTCGACCCCGCCCGGTCGTATGCCGTCCGCGTCCGCGCCGAGGCGGGGTTGCCCGCCGTCGTGCAGCACGTCGCGCCGGCCTGGTGGCAGCAGGCCCTAGCCGATGACGGCCTCGTCGTGCCCGGCGCGGTGCTGACCGGGGTGGGCCTGCCCGTCCCTGTGGTCGGCCCCGCACAGGGCTACCTCCTCGACGTCCGGGCGGTGTAACTCACCTCCCTCGCCCTCACCGTCGAAAGGCCACTTCTGGCCGCCTCCAGACCATCGAGAGGCCACGTCTGGCCGCTGAGCCGTGGCCTTTCGACGTGACCGAGGCGGCCACGCGTGGCCTCTCGACGGTCAGGGGGTGCTCAGGCGTCGGAGGTGCACTCCCGGCAGGTGCCGAGCAGGGCCGCGTGGCCGGTGTCGATGACGAAGCCGACCTCGTCGAGCAGCCGCCGGGCCACCCCGTCGAAGACGTCCGGGGCCACGTCGAACACCCGTCCGCACACGTGGCACTGGACGTGGGCGTGGTCGTGCTCGTCGGCCGGTGCCCGTTCGGTGAGGTGGTAGACCGTGGCGGAACCGCCGAGGTGGACGTGGGAGAGGACGCCGGTCTCGACGAGCGAGGTGAGGGTCCGGTAGACGGTGGCCCGGTGGACGGACGGCTCGGCGTCGGCCACGCGCGCGCCGATCTGCTCGGCCGTGAGGTGCTCGTCGGCGAGGTCGGCCGCGTCGACGACGCGCAGGACGGCATACCTCGCCGGGGTGACGCGCTCACCCGCTGAGCGGAGGCGGGAGACGGCACCGGCCACGCGCGGGCTCTCGGCAGAGGGGGACACGCACCCATTATCGGCAGTGGCAGACTCTCCCCGTGCGCGCACTCACCAAGCTGACCGCAGGCCCCGGCCTCACCCTCGTCGACCGCCCGGAGCCCGAGTGTGGACCCGGGGACGTCAAGATCCGCGTCCTGCGGGCCGGCCTCTGCGGCACCGACCTGCACCTGGCCGGCTGGGACGACTGGGCGCAGGCGACCGTCACCCCGCCGCTCGTCATCGGCCACGAGTTCTACGGCGAGGTCGCTGAGGTCGGTGCGGACGTCATGGGCTTCGCCGTCGGCGACCGCGTGTCCGGCGAGGGCCACATCGTGTGCGGTCGCTGCCGCAACTGCCGGGCGGGCCGGCGCCACCTCTGCATCCGCACCCAGGGCATCGGCGTCAACCGCGACGGCGCCTTCGCCGACTACGTCGTCATCCCGGCGAGCAACGCGTGGATCCAGCCCGCCGACCTCGACCCCGACCTCGGGGCCGTCTTCGACCCGCTCGGCAACGCCACCCACACCGCCCTGCAGTGGCCGATGGTCGGTGAGGACGTCGTCATCACCGGCGCCGGACCGATCGGCGTCATGGCCGCCGCGATCGCCCGTCACGCGGGCGCCCGCTACGTCGTCGTCACCGACGCGAGCGACTACCGCCTGACGCTCGCGGAGCACGCCGGCGCCGACCTCACGATCAACGTGACGCGCGAGAGCCTCGCCGACGCCCAGGCCCACCTCGGCATGAAGGAGGGTTTCGACATCGGCCTCGAGATGTCGGGCGCCGCGCCGGCCGTCACCGACATGATCGCCAACATGAACCACGGCGGCCGCATCGCGCTGCTCGGCCTGCCGCACCAGTCCTACGAGCTCGACTGGGGCAAGGTCATCACCCACATGATCACGCTCAAGGGCATCTACGGCCGCGAGATGTACGACACGTGGTACGCCATGTCGCAGATGATCGCGACGTCCGAGCGCTTCCGCGCCGCCGTCACCCAGGTCATCACGCACCGCTTCCCCGCCGAGCAGTGGGAGGAGGCCTTCGAGACCGCGCGGTCCGGCCAGTGCGGCAAGGTCGTCCTCGACTGGAGCTGAAGGGTTTTCGTATGCCGTCTGCTCCCGACCCGAGTGCCCGTCCCCGTCCGCTCGTCCTCCTCCACGGCCTCGGCCAGTCGCCGATCGCGTGGCAGGACTTCGTGTCCGCCTACGGTGGCGGTCGTCCGATGACCGCCCCCTGGATGAAGGGCCTCAAGCCCAAGGACCCCGTCGGCTTCGACCTCGGTGCCGCGGCCGCGGGCGTCGCCGACGAGCTCGAGCTGCAGGGCGTGCGGCAGGCCGACTTCGTCGGGGTGTCGGTCGGTGCGAGCGTCGCGCTGCGCCTCGCCGTGGAGCGGCCCGAGCTCGTCGGACATCTCGTCCTCGGCGGCGCGCTCGTGCGACCGAGCAAGGGAGCGCTGCGCCTGCAACGGCTCGCGATGCGGCTCGTTCCCGAGGGCAAGCTCGTCGATGCCGGTGTCTCGCGCCCGCGGATGCTCGCCGTGCTCGACGCGCTCAAGGGCTTCGACGGGACCGAGTCGCTGCGGACGATCACGGCGCCCGTGCTGCTCGTCGCCGGGTCGAAGGACAAGGCGGGCATCGCTGCCGCACAAGAGCTCTCGAAGCAGCTGTCGACCGCGCGCCTGCAGGTCATCGACGGCGCCGGGCCGCTCGTCAACACCGAGTCGGCGCGCGAGCTCGCCGACCTCACCCATTCCTTCCTCGACGAGCCCGACGCATGACCCAGCAGCCCGGACGGCCGACGGGCGGTGGCGTCAACGCCAACGACCTGCTGGCGTTCGGCGTCGAGGTGCTGGCCGTGGTGCTGCTCGCGGTCTGGGGTGCCCATCTCGGCGGGACGACCGTCGCGCACGTCCTCGGCGGCATCCTCGTGCCGGGGGGTGCCGTCGTTCTCTGGGGCCTGTTCGCGGCGCCCCGGGCGCGGGTGCGGGTCCCGGCGCTGCTCGTCGCAACCAAGGTGCTGGTGCTGGGGACCGCCGTGCTCGTGGCCTGGTCGCTCCTGTCACCCGTATGGGCGGCCGTGGTCAGCGTGGTCGTCGTCGTCAACACGCTGCTGATGTGGGTCGGCCCCTTCGCGCACCCCCTGCGCAGGGCCTGACCTCCGGGGGCACGCCTCCTGCGCACCCCGTTCGGGAGACGTAGGTTCAGACGGTGAGCACCCTCCTGCTGGCCCTCGTCGTCATGCTCGGCGTCATCGTGCTCACGCCGGTCGCGGACCGGGTGCGGGTGCCGCAACCGGTGCTGCTGACCGTCTTCGGGCTGGCCCTGGCACTCGTCACGCCGGTCAACCCGCTCTCCTTCGACCCCACCCTGATCCTGCCGGTGGTGTTGCCGCCGCTGCTGTTCGCCGCGACGCAGCGCACGACCGTGACGGAGTTCCGCGAGCACGCCCGTCCAGTGTTCGTGCTGGCCGTCGGACTCACCCTGGCCACCATGGCGGTGGTCGCCGTCGTCGCGCACGCAGCCGGGCTGTCGTGGTCGGTGGCATGGGTGCTGGGCGCCATCGTCTCCCCGCCCGACCCGGTCGCGGCCACGGCCGTGGCCCGGCGGCTCCGCCTGCCTCATCGTCTGGTCACGATCCTCGAGGGCGAGGGCATGTTCAACGACGCGACGGCCCTCGTGGCCTACAAGGTGGCCATCCTCGCGGCCGTCACGGGCGGCATCACGGGCGGACAGGTCGCCGTCGAGCTCCTCGAGGCGGTCATCCTCGGCGTGCTGGGCGGCCTCGTCCTCGGCGTCGTCGCCCGGTTCGCGCTCGCAAGGATCCATGACGCGTACGCCGAGACGACGGTCACGGTGCTCGTGCCGTTCGTCGCCTACGTCGGCGCGGAGCACGTCAACGGCTCCGGGGTCCTGGCCGTGCTGACGCTGGGGCTCTACCTGCGCACCTACGCCCACGACGCGACGAGCTCCGGTGGCTGGTTGCTCGGTCGCGCGGTCTGGGACTACTCCGACTTCCTCATCACCAGCGTCGTCTTCACCCTCCTGGGCTTCGAGCTCGTGGCCGTCATCCGCTCCACGGGCACGGGAGCGGACACGGCGCGGTTGGCGCTCCTCGTCGTCGTGACGCTCGTGGTCTTCCGGGCGGTGTGGATCTATCCCGCAGCCTGGCTCAGCCGGCTGCGCGCCCGGCGGCGGGACGATCCCATGCCGAGCGGCTGGCGCGAGTCGACGGTCGTCGCGTGGGCGGGCATGCGCGGGGTCGTCACCGTCGCCACGGCGGTGGCCCTGCCCGAGGTGGTCGCGTCCGGCGAGCCGCTGCCGGACCGCGCGCAGGTGGTCACCGTCGCGCTGGCTGTCGTCCTCGTGACCCTCGTGGTCCAGGGACTGACGCTGACGCCGCTGACCCGGTCGCTGCGGGTGGGCAGCGACGTGGACGAGACTGCGGAGGTGGCGGAGCTGCGCCTACGGGCGAGCAGGGCGGCGCTGGAGCAGATCCGAGACGAGGCGTCCACGCTTGACGAGGACGTGCGCACCGCTGCGCTCGCGCAGTACGAGGGCTACCTGACCGCGCAGCAGAGCATCCACCGGGCGCGGTCGGGCGACGACGAGGCGAGCGACCGGCGCGCGCGTGAGCTCGAGGCGGTCCTGCGCCGGGCCAGCGACGTCGAGCGGCAGCTCGTCCTGGAGGCCCGCCGCCGCGGCGAGGTCGCCGCCGGGAGTGCCGACGAGGTGCTCCGTGACATCGAGAACCGGGCACTGCGCGACTTCGACTGACGCGAAAAGCGTGGGACCACAGCGCGCTGCCCGGGCCCTGAGCGCGACGTCGGCACGTACCTCTGCGGGCGACGCCTCTACGAGACGATGGTCTACTGGGAGACCGCCCCGACCGACGCCCCGACTGACAGGTCGAGCGAGGACGTCGGGCACGACTACGCCCGGATCTCACGGCCGAGGCGCTGCGGGCCGGTATCGTCGACGAGCTGCGCCTGCTGACGGTGCCCGTCGTCGTCGGTGGCGGCACGCCACGCCTGCCGGACGGCATACGCCTCGACCTGGACCTGGTGGGTCACCGCCGCTTCGCGGGCGGCGCGACGTACGCGAGGAATGCCGTCAGGCGGTGACCGTGCCCTCGGCTGCCCCGGTGCCCTCGGTACCTCCGGCGTCCCCGCTGACGTCGGGGTTGCCGGGGGAGGCGTCGAGCGCGACGAGGCCGTCGCGCAGGGTGTTCAGGAACTCGACGCGGCGCAGCGCCTCGGTGCCGGCCATGACGAGGAGGAAGTCGACCTGGTCGCGGACCTGACGCAGCTGCTCCTCGCTGCCGAGCTGGCTGGCCCGGTGGTAGAGGTCGAGGACCTCATGCGCCTCGTCGGCCGTGGCACGCTGGCTCCAGAGGGCATCGAGCGCGCGCAGGTCGCCGTAGACCGCGACCGTCCAGAAGGTCGGTGACAGGTAGGCCTCCTCACGCGCGGCGGTGAGCGCCTCGTCGATGAGGCTGCGCGCCTCCGCCCGGTCGAGCTCCGGACGGCCCTCCACCGGACGCCACCGCAGGGCCAGCTCTGCTGCGAGCCAGTTCGCGAGGGCGCCGTGCCGACGCCGGTCGGTGGGCCCGGACGCGGCTCGTGCGGCGGCGTACCACTCCGACATGTTGATCAGGGCTTCGTGCGTCTGGGTCCAGTCCGCGCCACGCGCCCCGCCGGGCCGATCTGGGCAGGTGACGAGGGCGAGCCGCTTGTAGGCGCTCGCCACCCGCCACAGCCGGTCGACGCCGACCGCGGCAGCCGGGGCCCGCGCGTCACCGGGAAGAACGCCCGCCCGCCCCGGCGCGTGGGCGCCCAGGACGAGGGCCGCGGGGTTGTCGAGAAGGGTGCGCAGCTGGTCGATGGCCGACTCGATCGTGGCAACCGCGTCGTCGACGCTGTCGGTGCCCGTCGCCGCCGCGCGGACCACCTGGTCGATCCAGACCTCGAAGTCGCGCACGGTCAGAGCAGTGCCTCCGTGCGCCAGCGTCTGCTCGAAGTACTGCGTGGCACGGTCGAAGTCGCCGAACTTGTTGTAGGTGCGCGCGATGAGGACCTGGAGCGCGTCGTCCTCGCGGTCTTCGGGCGCGAGCGCCTCGTAGAGCTCGCGCAGGCGGTCGAGGCCGAAGCGCGTGTTGCGACTGACGTCGACCGACTGGCTGAGGTTCTCGATCTCGACCCGCGCCTGGTCGGCGCTCGCGGGTGCCCGCCGCACCGTGGCGGCCCGGTGCACGACGACATCGGACGCGAGCCGGTAGTCCGGGTCGCCGTAGCACTGGTACGCACCCCAGGTGTTGACCGCCGGATGGTCGTTCCACGTCTGCCACCGGGCGGCAGCGAGGGCCTCCCCGAAGGTCAGGCCCGACAGCATCCGGTCGTAGAAGGTGGTGGCGAAGGTCGCCGCCGCGCCGTCGTCGATGGCCCAGCCGCACGCCACGACGACGCGCACGCCGATGTCGATGAGCTCGGTGGCAAAGCTCGCCGCCAGGCGGTGGTAGTTCCCGGTCCGCTGCCCGGTTCCTGGTGATACGCCCGGACTGCCCGACGCGCCCGGGCCGCTCGGGCCAGCCGGGCCGACGGGGCTCGCCGGACCGGTGGGGCCCATCGACCCGAGGTGGCAGCAGTTGACGACGACGAGCTCGGGGACCTGCCTCATCTGGCCCACCTCGCCCGCCGTGAGGTACATCCCGTTGCCGAGCACCATGCCGGTGACCGTGGCGTCCGTGCCGTCGCCGAGCGGCCACTCGTAGACCCCGTGACCCGCGAGGTGCACGACGCGGTAGGACGTCGAGAAGAGGGCCTGGACGACCTTGGTGCCGCTCTCGGCGATGAGCGGCTCCGCCTCGAAACCACTGTCACGCAAGGCCTTCGCGACGTTGCGAGCCTCCTTCTGGGCGGCCGGCAGGGCGCTGAGCCCGCTCGCGGTGTCCCCGACGACGAGCGCTCGGCTGCTCGTCGCCGAGAGCACGTGACTGCGCATCGAGGATCCCTCGAGCTGTCGAACCAGGCCACGACGCACGCCGAGCGGCTCACGGTCCTCCTGCGTCTCCTGGTCGTCGAGCAGCTCCCACGGATAGTGCGCCGAGCCGCGGTCGACGAGGAGCACGAGGTTGTCCGTGTCGGGCGCCTGGGCCTTGAGGTCGTTGGGGAAGAGCAGCTCGAAGAGCGTCCGGGCGGCCGACGGGTCGGGAGACGGCGAGTCGACGAGTGACTCCACGAGCCGGTCGACGAGGGCACGCTGGGTCGGGACCGTGCGCGTCGGCGTGCCCGCGCGTCGGGTGGAGGCCTCGAAGGTGAGGCCCCCGTCGGGCTCGCTGCACACCCGCACCTGCTGCCACCAGCCGGTGGGCTCCGAGAAGAGCAGCCGGCGCTGACGGCCCGGACGCTCCTCGAGACGAAGCTCGGCCGTGAAGGAGTCGGAGAGCTCGCCGTTCGTCAAGGACGACGCGAGGGACTCGACGGCCTGGAGGGCGCGGTCCTGCCACAGCTCGACGACCTCGATCTCGGCGATGTGCACCGGCAGCTGCGTGTCGGCGAGGCGGTCGTTGGCCCGCTGCACACCCGTCAGCAGCGCCTGCACGCTGTCGCGCACCGGCAGGCCGCCCTGGCCGGTGCCGATGAGCAGGCTGGAGAGGCTCACCTGCCTGACCTCGGGGTCAGGGGCCGATGCCCCGCCCTTCAGGTGGCCGAGCGCGGCCGTCAGCGAGGCGTGGGCGATGGCGCGGGCCAGGGACGCCGCGCTCAGCCCCCCGATCGGGCCGAGACCGGCGACCACAGCGCCCGGCGGACGGCTCCACTGCTCCGGGTCCGTGAAGACCTGGCAGGTCTCGATCGGGCCCGGGTAGATGCCGAGCATCGCGGCCCGTGACAGCCGCCCGTCGAGCAGCTCGTCGAGGGCACCCTCGCCGCCGACGAGGGTGCTCCCGGGGTAGTGGCCGACGAGGACGTGGTGCCGAGCGAAGCGCAGGTCGCCGTGGGAGATCCGGACGCGGGTCCGGGGCCGGGACGGGTCGACGTCGTCGTCCCCCTCACCCAGACTGGGCGCGGGCGATGACGCGGCCGCGGCCGCGGCCGCAGACGCGAGGGTAGACGCGGGGGCCGACGCGGGGGCCGACGCGGGGGCGGGCGGGGACACGGTTGCCGGCGCGGCCGCGGATACGGGCAGGGGCTGCTCGTCGAGGACGGGCGTCTCCTCGACCGCCGGGACGGCATCCGGCTCGGGCGGCGTCGGGGGCGTGCCCCCCACCAGGGTCGACACGGCTCAACCCGTCCCGGAGAGGAAGATCTGGTCGAGGCGTGCGGCTCGGCCCTCGAGCTGCGGCACCTGGTCGTAGTTCCCACGCAGGCCGGCGAGCGTCCGCGCGTGCAGCGCGCGGTAGGTCACCTGGGGGTCCTCGCGCATGGCCTGGACGAGGTAGTGGGTGAGGGCCCCGTTGTAGACGCCGCCGATGTCCGCGTCGGCCGAGGTCTGGTCGTCCCGGCAGCCGCTGACGAGCGTCTCGGTGATGTCGACGGCGTGGACGTCCGCGTCCGGGCGACGGCGCCGGACCCGGCTCGGCGTCCCCGTGAAGCTGCCCCCAGCGGCCTCGTCGTCGGGGTTGGGCAGGAAGCGCGAGATGACCTCTGGCTCGGGGCCGCCGATGCGCACCGGCTCGCGGGTGCTGCTGCCGGAGTGGCAGCAGTCCATCACCACGGTGAGCGACGCGCGGGGGTCGAGCCGGTCGAACGTCGTCCGCAGCCAGTCGTCGATGAGGGGGTCGTTCCAGTCGAGGTCGTGCGGGCAGAGGATCTCGTCGCGGTGGTCGGTCGTCTCGTCGCCGCTGGTGTCGGGGACGTTGGAGCCGTGGCCCGAGTAGTGGAGGTAGAGGACGTCACCGGGCTTCGCCGTGTCGACGAGGTCGCTGATGCCCTGCGTCATCGCGGCCTTCGTCGCGGCGTCGTCGAGGAGCATGGTGATGTCGGACTCCGCGAAGCCGTAGAGCTCGGTGAGGGCGCCGGCGATGTTGTGCACGTCGTTGACGCAGCCGCGGAGGTTGGCCCCCGGGATCGCGTACTCGTTGACCCCGATGAGCAGCGCGCGCTTGGACATGGTCAGCTCCTTGGACCCGGGCCGCGCGGTGGGAGCAGCGGCCCCCTGAAACCCAGTGTTCTCCTCCGCGGTCGGTGATACACCCGGTTCAGCGTGGTTGCATGAGGGTCATGGCCAGCCACGACACGCAGCTCGTCCGCACCGCCGACGGTCGAGACCTCGAGGTCCTCGTCACCGGTCCGGCCGACGGCCTGCCCCTCGTCTTCCACCACGGCACGCCCCAGGCTGCGGTGCCCTTCGGCATCCTCGAGCGCCCAGCCGCCGAGCGCGGGTTGCGCACCATCTCCTACTCACGCCCCGGCTACGGCCGCTCCACGCGGCGCTCCGACGGCGCCACGACCGCCACCGTGGCGGACGACGCCGCCGACACAGCCGCGGTGCTCGACGCCCTGGGCCACGACACGTTCGTGACCCTCGGCTGGTCCGGCGGCGGGCCCCGGGCGCTCGCCTGTGCGGCGCTGCTCTCCGGGCGCTGCCTGGCCGCCACCTCCGGCGTCGGCATCGCCCCAGCCGACGCCGAGGGCTTCGACCACACCGCGGGGATGGGGCCCGAGAACGTGGCTGAGTTCGCGGCGATGGCTGAGGGCAGCGAGGCCCTGACGGCCTTCCTCGAGGAGCACGGCACGCCGCTGTTCTCCGCGACGGCGGACGACATCGCGCGCGAGATGGGCGGCCTGCTGCCCCCGGTGGACCAGGCCGCGATGACGGGCGAGCTCGCCGAGTACCTCTCGACGTCCTCGCGTCATGCCGGCGCCCAGGGGATCATCGGGTGGCACGACGACGACCTGATGCTGATCCGCCCGTGGGGCTTCGACGTCCGCGCGGTGCAGGTCCCGGTCGCCGTGTGGCAGGGGAGCGAGGACCTCATGGTGCCCTTCGCGCACGGGCAGTGGCTCGCCGCGAACGTCGCGGGGGCGCAGGCCCACCTCATGGAGGGCCAGGGCCACGTCTCGCTGCTCATGCGGATGCCCGACATCCTCGACGACCTGCTGTCGCTGGCCCGTCCGTGACAGGCGACCACGCGGCATACGCTGGGTGACGCCCGCCCCGCCCGGCACGAAACCGGCACGACCCGCGAAGGACACCGATGTACGGCTCAGTCAAGGACGAGATCGCCGCCACGCTGCAGGAGATCAAGGACGCCGGCCTCTACAAGAACGAGCGCGAGCTGACCTCACCGCAGTCGGCGCACGTCACGACCCGCAAGGCGGAGGCGCTCAACTTCTGCGCCAACAACTACCTCGGCCTGGCCAACGACCCCGCGGTCGTCGCCGCGTCGAAGAAGGCGCTCGACGAGTGGGGCTTCGGCATGGCGTCGGTGCGCTTCATCTGCGGCACCCAGACGCTGCACACCTCCCTCGAGCACGAGATCAGCGAGTTCCTCGGCACCGAGGCGACGATCCTCTACTCGTCGTGCTTCGACGCGAACGGTGGCGTCTTCGAGGTGCTCTTCGGAGCCGAGGACGCGATCATCAGCGACGAGCTCAACCACGCCTCGATCATCGACGGGGTGCGGCTGTCCAAGGCGATGCGCTACCGCTACAAGAACGCCGACATGACCGACCTGCGGGCACAGCTCGAGGCTGCAGCCGCGGCCGGCGCCAAGCGCAAGGTCGTCGTCACGGACGGCGTCTTCTCGATGGACGGCTCCTTCGCCCCCCTCGACGAGATCTGCGACCTGGCCGACGAGTTCGGCGCCCTCGTGTTCGTCGACGACTCGCACGCGGTCGGCTTCGTCGGCGACGGCGGCCGTGGCACGCCCGAGCTCTTCGGCGTGATGGACCGCGTCGACATCCTCACCGGCACGCTCGGCAAGGCGCTCGGCGGCGCCTCCGGCGGCTACGTCTCCTCGCACCAGGAGGTCGTCGACCTGCTCCGCCAGCGCTCGCGGCCCTACCTCTTCAGCAACTCGGTCGCCCCGTCCGTCGTCGCGGGGTCGATGGCCGCCCTGCAGCTCGTCGAGAGCTCGGCCGAGAAGCGCGAGGCGCTCAAGGCCAACACGGCGCTCTTCTCCTCGCTCATGACGGAGGCCGGCTTCGAGCTGCTGCCCGGCACCCACCCCATCCGTCCGGTCATGTTCCCCGGCGAGGACGGGGCCCGCCAGGCCGCGCAGATCGCCGACCACATGCTCGACAACGGCGTCTACGTCACCGCATTCAGCTTCCCCGTCGTGCCTCGCGGCAAGGCGCGGATCCGGGTGCAGCTGTCGGCCGCGCACTCCGAGGCCGACGTGCGCGCCTGTGTCGACGCCTTCGTCGCCGCCCGGGACGCCGTCGGCTGATCCGGGTCGAGACGCTCGCTCGCGTCGCCCCTCGTCCCGACCGCCCCAGCGTGAGTGCTGCGTCAGTGCTGCGCCGGTCGCAGCACCGACGCAGCACGCGCGGCCATGCCACGGCTCGGCGCCTGTCAGCGTTGACCGCCTACGCCAAGACGCCAACGGCATACGCCCTCGGGGTGCGCCGACGGCGACTGCCGTTGCCGGTCAGCCGGTCAGCCGGTGGGCAGGTCGCGCAGCCAAGGACGGGTCAGGTCGAAGCGGCGTCCGGAGATCTCGTCGACGTCGATGGCGACGACGATGGACTTGGGCGTGTCGACCCACGGGCGCACCGGGAGGCGCTCGACGATGTAGGCCGCCTGCCCCTCGAGCGTGCGGGCCCGGCCACGGACGATGACGCTCGTGGCGCGGTCACCGACGATCTCGTCGACCTCGAAGGCGACGTCCGTGTTCGCCGTGACGCCGAAGAGCTTGCTGCCCTCCGCGGTCTTGAAGATGAGACGCTCGCCGTCGACCGCGTAGTTGATCGGCGTGATGTGCACCTCGCCCACGAGATGGAAGGCCAGGCGGCCGAACTCGTGGGTGCGAAGGAAGCCCCACGACTCCTCGGGGTGAAGCACATGGACCGGGTTCTGGTCCGACATGATGACCTCCTGGGTATGCCGGAGCGCGACTGCCTTGCTACTACCAATGGTAGTAAGAACTGGGCCCGGCGCACCGGTCAGGCGAGGAGTCACCGGTCACACGTGGCCGTGCGATTGACTGTGCCCATGGACTTCTACAGCTCGTGGGCCCAGGGTTTCGCCCGTGTCGCCGCGTGCACGTTGCCGATCGTCGCGGTCGACCCCGAGCGCAACGCCGACGCGGTCATCGCCCAGCTGCGCGACCTCGACGACGACGGCGTGGGGCTCGCGATCTTCCCCGAGCTGTGCCTCTCGGGCTACGCCATCGACGACCTGTTCCTGCAGGACCCGCTCCTCGACGCGGTCGACGACGCCCTCGCCCGGATCGCCGAGGCCACCGCCGACCTGCGTCCGGTGGTCGTCGTGGGGGCACCGCTGGAGAAGGGCTCCCGGGTCTACAACTGCGGCGTCGTCATCCACGGCGGCCGCATTCTCGGTGTCGCGCCGAAGTCCTACCTCCCCACCTACCGGGAGTTCTACGAGCGGCGGCACTTCGCGCCCGGCGACGACCAGCGCGGCCAGACCATCGACGTCGCGGGCGACCGGGCCCCGTTCGGACCCGACCTGCTCTTCCGGGCGACGGACGTGCCCGGTTTCGTGCTCCACGTCGAGGTCTGCGAGGACATGTGGGTGCCCGTCCCCCCGAGCCACGAGGCAGCCCTCGCCGGCGCGACGATCCTGACGAACATCTCCGGCTCCCCGATCACCGTCTCGCGCGCCGAGGACCGCCACCTGCTCGCCCGGAGTGCCTCGGTGCGCTGTCTCGCCGCCTACCTCTATGCCGCTGCCGGCGAGGGAGAGAGCTCGACCGACCTGTCGTGGGATGGCATGACGATGGTCTACGAGAACGGCGCCCTCCTCGCGCAGAGCGAGCGTTTCCCCGAGGGTCCCCGCGCGTCGGTGGCCGACATCGACCTCGACCTGATCCGCCAGGAGAGGCAGCGGCAGGGCACGTTCGATGACAACCGGCGCACCCTCGCGGCCCGCACCGACGGCTTCCGCACCATCGAGCTCGAGCTCGACCCGCCGACCGGCGACCTCGGGCTGCTCCGCAAGGTGGACCGATTCCCCTTCGTGCCCGACGACGAGGACCGCCTCGCGCTCGACTGCTACGAGGCGTACAACATCCAGGTCTCCGGGCTCGAGCAGCGCCTGCGCGCCATCGGCCAGCCCAAGGTCGTCATCGGCATCTCGGGCGGTCTCGACTCGACCCACGCGCTCATCGTCGCGGCCAAGGCCATGGACCGGCTCGACCGGCCCCGCAGCGACATCCTCGCCTTCACGATGCCCGGCTTCGCGACGAGCGACCACACGAAGGCCAACGCGATCGCCCTGATGGAGTCGCTCGAGGTGACGTGGGAGGAGCTCGACATCCGACCCGCCGCGACCCAGATGCTCGAGGCGATGGGCCACCCCTTCGGTCGCGGCGAGCAGGTCTACGACGTCACCTTCGAGAACGTCCAGGCCGGGCTGCGCTACGACTACCTCTTCCGCATCGCCAACCAGCGCGGCGGCATCGTGCTCGGGACAGGGGACCTGTCCGAGCTCGCGCTCGGCTGGTGCACCTATGGCGTCGGTGACCAGATGAGCCACTACGGCATCAACGCGGGCGTGCCGAAGACGCTGATGCAGCACCTGATCCGCTGGGTGGTCTCGTCGCACCAGTTCGACGAGGAGGTGTCCGAGACGCTGACCTCGATCCTCGACACCGAGATCAGCCCCGAGCTGGTCCCCGCGAAGGAGGGCGAGAAGCCGCAGAGCACGCAGGCCAGGATCGGGCCGTACGCCCTGCAGGACTTCACGCTCTTCCACGTGCTGCGTCGCGGCTACCGTCCGTCCAAGATCGCCTACCTCGCGTGGAACGCCTGGCGCGACAGCGAGGCGGGGGAGTGGCCCGCGGGGTTCCCGGAGGCCGAGCGGACGGCATACGACCTCGCGACGATCCGGCACTGGCTCGAGGTCTTCGTCCAGCGCTACTTCGCCAACCAGTTCAAGCGCTCCGCGCTGCCCAACGGTCCCAAGGTCGTCGCGGGCGGCTCGCTGTCACCGCGTGGCGACTGGCGTATGCCGTCGGACGCGACCTCCGTGACGTGGCTGAACGAGCTCGAGGCGAACGTCCCCCCGAAGTAAGGCGGTCAGAGTGGCATCGAAGATCCTCGTCCGCGACCACGACGACACCGACTGGCCGCTCGTGTGGCCCGTCATCGAGGACGTCGTCCGCGGCGGCGACACCTTCCCCTACCCGACCGACCTCACCGAGGACGAGGCGCGCAGCCTCTGGCTCGAGAACGGCCCGGGCGGCCGGGTGACCGTCGCCCTCGACGGCGGCCGGCTCCTCGGCACGGCGAAGATGGGCCGCAACCGGCCCGGCCCCGGCGCGCACGTCGCGACCGCGAGCTACATGGTGGCCGCAGCGGCGCGCGGCCGCGGAGTCGGACGTGCGCTCGTCGTCGACTCGCTCGAGTGGGCGCGCGAGTCCGGTTATGCCGCCATGCAGTTCAACGCCGTCGTCGCGACCAACACCGGTGCCGTCAAGCTCTACGAGAGCCTCGGCTTCACGGTCGTGGGCACCGTCCCGCGGGCCCACGAGCTCCCGTCGGGGGAGCGCGTGGGCCTGCGGATCATGCACATCGACCTCTGACCCCGATCGAGAGAGCAATCCGTCGCCTCACCGAGGCGTCGGATTGCTCTCTCGATTCTCAGGCGGTGAGCACCACCTTGAGGGCTCGCGTGCTCGCGGCGTCCGCGAACGTGTCGTAGGCCTGCAGGAAGTCACCCATCGGGAAACGGTGCGTGACGAACCGGGCCAGGTCGACCTGGTGCGCGGCCAGCAGCCGGAGCAGGGTCGGCGTCGAGTACGTGTCGACGAGTCCCGTCGTGATCGTGACGTTCTTGATCCAGAGCTCCTCCAGGTGCAGGGTGGCCGGGCCGCCGTGGACTCCCACGTTGGCGACAGTGCCACCCGGGCGGACCAGGGCTGTGCACTGCTCGAACGTCGGTGCCACCCCGACCGCCTCGATGGCGACGTCGGCGCCGAGACCCTGCGTCAGGTCACGGACGATCGCGACGGCGTCCTCGCGGGAGGGGTTCACCGTGATGTCGGCCCCGAACTGCTTGGCCGCCTCGAGTCGGGCATCGGCCAGGTCGATGGCCACGACGTGCGCCGGACTGAAGAGCTTGGCACCCATGATGGCGGAGAGCCCGACCGGGCCGGCGCCCACCACCGCTACGACGTCACCGGGACGGACCCGGCCGTTCAGCACACCGACCTCGTAGCCCGTGGGCCCGATGTCGGCGAGCATGAGTACTTCCTCGTCAGTCACTCCTTCGGGGACGGCATACGTCGACGTGTCCGCGAAGGGGACCCGGACGTACTCCGCCTGTGTGCCGTCGATCTTGTGGCCGAGGATCCAGCCCCCACCGCCGATGCACTGGCCGTAGCTGCCCTCCCGGCAGTAGCGGCAGGCACCGCACGCGGTGATGCAGGAGACGAGCACCCGGTCACCGGGCTTGACGTTCTTGACTCCCGGGCCGACCTGCTCGACCGTGCCGACCGCCTCGTGGCCGAGGATGCGGCCGTCGGTGACGGCGGCGACGTCGCCCTTGAGGATGTGCAGGTCGGTGCCGCAGATGGTGACGGTGTCGACCTTGACGATCGCGTCCGTGTCGACCTGGATGGTCGGCTTCGGCACCTCCTCCCACGCCTTCTGGCCGGGGCCGTGGTAGACGATCGCGTGCATGGTGGTGCTCATGTCTCCTCCTCGTGACCGCGGGCCGCGGCACGCGTCCAGTCCATCGCCGGGACCGATGAGGAGGTAGGGCCATACGTCCCGCCCCCGGGTGCTCCGGGACGGGACCAGGGGCCCGGGGTCGCTCGGCGGTCAGACCTCGACCAGCGCCTGGCGCAGCAGCTCGACGAGGGCGTCGAGCTGGAGGGTGTCACCGGACGTGACGTCCTCGTCGCTGCCGTCGAGGGCCCGCGCGGCGAGACCCTGCTTGGCGTCGATGAGCTCGGCGATCTTGGAGTCGATGGTGCCGGAGGCGAGGATGCGCCACGCGGTGACCGGCTCGTCCTGACCGATGCGGTGCACCCGGTCGATGGCCTGCTGCTGCTCCGCCGCCGTCCACGACAGCTCCGCGAGCACGACGTTGGAGGCGGCGTGCAGGTTGAGGCCGACTCCTGCGGCGGTCAGCGAGCAGACCGCGACAGCGACGCCGGGGTCCTTCTGGAAGGCGTCGATGGCCTCCTGGCGCTGCTTGGAGGTCTGCTCACCGCGGACCGACACGGTGCGCAGGCCCGCCGAGGCCAGCACGCGTTCGGCAGCGTCCATGACATCGATGTGCTTGGCGAAGAAGACGACCTTGCCGACCGAGTGCGACAGCTGCACGGCATAGTCCGCGGCGAGCGTCGCCTTGGCCTGTCCGATGCGGCGCACGAGCGAGAACACGTTGTCGGTGCCCTTCTCTGCCGATGCGGCCCGCAGCTCCGAGGCCGCGACCCGGCGCATCAGCGCGGTGTCCGGTTCACCGTCCTCCTCGCGCCCGTCGCCCTGGGCCAGGAGGGCCCGGTAGCGCTGGGCCAGGCGCCGTCCGAGGGCACGCTCGGCCTCGCGGACCGAGCGACCGAGGTCGTCGTCGAGCTCGACGGTGATGTCGGCGATCCGCTTGTCAGGCAGGTCCTTGGCGACATCGACCTTGCGGCGGCGCACGATCCCCATGTCGATGACGGCGCGGCGGGCCTCGGGGTAGAAGGCGCGGTCGGCGGGCGTGTGGCCGGTGTCGTCGAGGCGACGGAGGATCTCGGCCGTCGGCTTGCCGTCCTTGATCCAGCCGAGGAAGCGCCAGATCGCGTCGAAGTCCTTGACGTCGTTGATGAGCGGCGTGCCGGTGAGGGCGATGAGGAGCGGGTCGCCACCCGGGGTGCTCGACCGCAGCCGGTCGCCGAGGGCGAGCACCTGCTGCGAGCGCTGCGACCCGAGGTTCTTGATGAAGTGGGCCTCGTCGACGACCATCGAGCGGAAGCCGAAGCTCGAGAGCCAGCCGAAGTGGCGGTCGAGGATCTCGTAGTTGACGACGAACACGTCGGCGAAGGCGTCGACGTCGTTGCCGTCACCGTGGATGACCGTGACGCGCCGCTGCGGCGTCCAGCGCTCGACCTCACGGGCCCAGTTGATCTTCACGACGTTCGGCACGACGGCGAGCATCGGGTAGGCGCCCGCGATCGAGGCGGCCATGACCGACTGGGCCGTCTTGCCGAGGCCGGGCTCGTCGGCGAGCAGGAAGGTGCGGTGACCCTCCTGGACGCTCTGGAGGAACCGTGACTGGTGGACCATCAGCTGCGAACCGGGCGGGGAGAAGCGGTCGATCTGCGGCGTCGGGGGCAGGTCCATCGACGCGGCCTCGCCGCCGGCGCCCTGCTCGAAGGCGCGGTAGAGCGGGGTGAGCAGGTCCCAGCCGGCGAGGCGGTTGGGGTGGTAGTCGCTCTGGACGCGGCCGAGGTCAGGCGTGAGGAACGGGTTGGCTAGTGCGCGTGACGGCACCGACTGCGGCATGACCTGCCGCGCTGCGATCTGGGCCGGGACGACGGGTCGCGGCGGCTCGGGGGCCGTGATGACCAGGTCCTCCTCGGCGAGCTCGGCGCCCGACTCGAGCAGCCAGTCGCGGCGCATCTGCTGCGCCGCGGGGCCGGGCTTGGCGTTGGCGTCGAGCAGCGTCAGCAGGCTCGTGTCCCGGGCCGCGACCTGCGCGAGGATCGTCGCGATGCCGTCGAGTCGCTTGAGCAGGTCGGCGCGGGTCGCCGACGGGATCGAGGTGTCCTCACGGACCCGGGCGCGCTCCGAGCGCATGAGGAGGGCTACGACGAGGAACTTCGTTCGGTTCGTCGGGCTGGCCTTGCCCTTGCTGGAGACGCGGGCCTCCACCTCGCGGACCCGGCGCGCGAGCACGGGGATGAGCGGGGCCGGTTCGTCCCGGCGCTGGGTCGTCTTTCGCTGGCCGTTGTTCTGGACCTGCTTCGAGCCCTGGCCGTCGGTCGGTCGGCGGCGGACGCGCGTTGCCATGTTCCTCCTGATGACGCGGAGGACGTCGAGCGGGCTGGGCCCCCCGGACGACACCGTCAGCCGGTGTCGGCGGCGGACTCGGCTCGAGTCCCGGTGGACGCGCCATCGCGCGCCCGATGTCCCGAGCGCCGGACCGGCGGGCGCGCCGCGGACGGGCGCTGGGACACCTCGACTCTACAGCCCCGTCAGGGGCCCATGGCTCGAACCGCACCGGCAGCACCCATCGTGGTCGTGCGCGGGGTACGCCTCTTTGGTTCGATTTGTCCGGATCGGGTACGTCCTCTGCCGCGTCTTGCCGCACCGATGCGGCGATGCGACCGCGACGAGAGGCAACCCATGGCAACAGTCGAGACCAGAACAAGAGACGAACAAGAGACACCGGTCCTCAAACGGCACGTCGGCGTCGTCGGCCTGCTCTTTGCGAGTGTCGGCTCGATCATCGGGTCCGGATGGCTCTTCGGAGCCCTCAACGCCTCGCAGCAGGCTGGCCCCGCCTCGATCCTGTCGTGGGTCTTCGGCGCGATCCTCATCATGCTCATCGCGCTCTGCTACGCCGAGCTGGGCACGATGTTCCCGCTGTCCGGCGGGGTGGTCCGCTTCCCGCACATGGCGTTCGGCAACTTCGCGAGCTTCACGAGCGGGTGGATCACCTACGTGGCAGTGGGCACCACGGCCCCGATCGAGGTCGAGGCGGCGCTGCAGTACGGCACCCAGTACGCCGACTTCACGACGAAGCACATGATCGCCGGCGAGCCGGTCTACACGCTGACCCCGCTCGGCTACACCGCCGCGGTCGTGCTCATGGCGATCTTCGTCGTCATCAACTACTACGGCGTCCGTTGGTTCGCGCGCATCAACAACGCGCTCGTCTCGTGGAAGCTCTTCATCATCCTGCTCGTCATCGTCGCGTTCTTCGTCGCGGCCTTCCACGGCGAGAACTTCACGAGCCACGGGTTCACGCCTTCGGGCTGGCACGGCGTCTTCACCGCCATCGCCACGAGCGGGATCGTCTTCTCCTACCTCGGTTTCCGGCAGGGGATCGAGCTCGCGGGCGAGACCGACAACCCGAAGCGCAACGTGCCGCTCGCGGTCATCGGGTCGGTGCTCATCACGGCCGTCATCTACGTCCTCCTGCAGGTCGCCTTCATCGGCGCGCTCGACCCGGCGACCCTGAGCTCGTCGGGCGGCTGGGCCAACCTGGCGTTCAAGAACGACTTCGGCCCGCTCGCCGCCCTCGCGACCATCCTCGGCATGGGGTGGCTCGCGATCCTGCTGTACGTCGACGCCATCGTCTCTCCGGGCGACACCGGCCTGATCTACACGACGGTCACCTCGCGCATCTCCTTCGCGATGGCTCGCAACGGGAACGCGCCGAAGGCCCTGGCCCGCACGAGCGAGCGTGGCGCGCCGGTCATCGGGCTCGTGCTCGCCTTCGTCATCGGGCTCATCGCGTTCCTGCCGTTCCCGAGCTGGCAGCAGCTCGTCGGGTTCATCACCTCGGCCACCGTGCTCTCGTTCGCGTCCGGGCCGCTCGTGCTGGCCGCGCTGCGCAAGCAGGTGCCGGACGCCGAGCGTCCCTTCCGCCTGCCGGGCGGGCACGTCGTGCCGTTCCTCGCGTTCTGGGGCTCGAACCTCATCGTGTACTGGTCGGGCTGGCAGACCGACTGGAAGCTCATGGTCGCCGTGCTCATCGGCTTCGTCCTGCTCGCCGTCTTCTCGGCCACCGGAGTCCTGCGCGGCCAGTCGCTCGACCTCAAGGCCGGACTGTGGGTGCTGCCGTGGCTGGGCTCGCTCACACTCGTGTCGTGGCTCGGCGACTACGACGGCGGCCTCGGCGTCATCGGCTTCGGCACCGCGATCCCGGTGCTCCTCGTCGTCTCGCTCGCCATCTACGCGATGGCCTACCGGATGCGGCTTCCCGACGACCAGGCCCGTGCCTACATCGACGCGACGACTCGCGAGGCCGCCGTGGAGGAGCACCAGCTGCAGAGCAGCTGACGGTCCCGCCCGCCCCGCCGCCCCACCGTCCCGACAGGGACGGTGGGGCGGCCCGCATTTCACGGGCTTCCTGCCCGCAGCGAGCGACGTCCTCGGTCAGGCGTCCACCTGCGGTGGCCCCGCCAGCGGGCGCACCTCGATCGGCACGCCCATGGGCGCCCCGCCGGGGCCGGGCGAGGACGACGCCCGGGCAGCGATGGCATACGCCCGCTCCTCGCTGTCGCACTCGACGACCCAGAAGCCGATGAGGAACTCCTTGCCCTCGGGGAACGGCCCGTCCGTGACGGCCGGCGCCCCACCGTCGTAGCGGACGATCCGGGCCTGGTCGGGCCAGCTCAGCCCGGCGTTGAACACCATCTCGCCGTTCTCCTCCAGCTCACGGTCGAACGCGTGCTGGAACTCGATCATGTTCTTGACGTCCTGCGGGGCCCACTGCAGCACCTCCCTGCCGTCGTCGTGCCCCACGTGCATCATCAGCATGTACCTCATCGCTGCGCTCCTTGTCACGTCTCCGGGTGGCGTCTCGGTCGATGCCTTCCAGTGGACCCGAAGGGCCGGCCTCCCGCTGGTCGAACGGAGCAGTTCGTATGCCGTATGCCGTGAACCTGGCGGGCCGCTCAGCCGAGCTTGACCCCGACGAGCGCGCCGATGGCATACGTCACGCCCATGGCGAGCAGGCCACCCCCGACGTTGCGCAGGACCGCCCGGGTCGCGGGGCTGCGCCCCAGGCGGGCGCTCGCCCAGCCCGTGAAGGCCAGGGCCGCGGCGACGCTGAGCACGGTGACGTGGATGCGCCAGGACGCCGGGCTGAAGGTGATGGTCAGCATCGGCAGGATGGCCCCGACGACGAAGGCGAGCATCGAGGCGCCGGCCGCGTGCCACGGGTTCGTCAGGTCGGTCGGGTCGATGCCCAGCTCGGCCTCGGCGTGCGCGGCCAGCGCGTCGTGGGCGGTGAGCTCCCGGGCGACCTCGGCGGCGAGCTCACGACGCATCCCCTTGGCCTCGTAGATCTGGATCAGCTCCTCGAGCTCGCCCTCGGGGTCCTCGCGCAGCTCACGCGTCTCGAGCTCGATGAGGGCCCGCTCCGAGTCGCGCTGGGTGCTGACCGAGACGTACTCACCGGCGGCCATCGACATGGCGCCGGCGGACAGGGCCGCGAGGCCGGCGAGCACGATGGCGGCCTTGTCCGCGGTCGCGCCGGCGACACCGACGACGACGCCGGCCGTCGAGACGATGCCGTCGTTGGCCCCGAGGACGCCGGCTCGCAACCAGTTGAGCCGGTTTCCCACGTTTGCGTCGTGCGGCTCGTCGCGGTCATGGTTCGCCTCGATCGGCGTCGGCTCTCCGGACGGGCGGACGTCGGACATGCGTGGTGCTCCGATCAGTGGGGGCCGCTCGGTGGTGCAGCGGTGGCACGGGGTTGCCACCGATCGTCGCACCCGGCCCCGGGGGTGTCACCGTAGGGGAGGCTCACCTGACGGGCTGCCGTGCCGAAACAGGGGGACATGCGGGCGGTGCGCCCGTCCATGCGCGAAGATCGTGACATGTCGGACGTTCCGGGCGAGACCAGTGCAGTCGAGGGTGACCTCTACCGCTGGATGGTCGGGGCGTCGCCGGACGGGCTCTGGGTGTTCGACGAGGCCGGGCGCACGATCTTCGCCAACGCGCGGATGGCTGAGATGCTCGGTCGCGCCGCCGACGACATGGTCGGCTTCTCGGTGTTCGAGGCGGTCGACGACGTCGGCAAGGAGCAGTTCCGCCACCACCTCGCGGAGCTCGCGACCCACGGCGTTCCCGGCGACA
The DNA here is from genome assembly GCF_052114705.1 of Terrabacter sp. 2YAF2. Taxonomy (NCBI): domain Bacteria; kingdom Bacillati; phylum Actinomycetota; class Actinomycetes; order Micrococcales; family Intrasporangiaceae; genus Terrabacter; species Terrabacter sp. 2YAF2. Next base: position 331,932 of record NZ_JBFRFG010000001.1, on the reverse strand, counting down.
ACCTCGAGTGCAGCCTCCTCGACGCGCAGGGCAACCGCTTCTGGGCGCTCGTGTCGCACACCCCGCTCGTCGACGACGCCGGAACGCGCCGGGGCTGGATGCACCGCGTCAGCGAGCACAGCGCCCAGCGCAAGCTGCTCGACCAGCTCGCCGAGGCCCAGTCGATCGCGAGGATCGGGAGCTGGGAGTGGGACGTCGAGACCGACCTCGTGTCGTGGTCCGACGAGCTCTACCGCATCTACGGCCTGGACCGGACCGGCCTGACCCCCACCTACGAGGGCTTCCTCGCGCGCATCCATCCGGACGACCGCGCCCGCGTGGCCGAGGTCGTCGGCGCCGCGCTCGAGTCCGACGACGCATTCGACTTCGAGGCCCGGGTGGTCCGCACGAACGGTGCCGTCGCCTGGATCCGCGGACAGGGCCTTGTCACGCGCGACCCCGAGGGCCGGGCGCGTCGAATGGGCGGCACGACCCAGGACATCACCGAGAAGAAGGAGTCCGAGGAGGCCCTCGGCCTCGTCACGGCGATGGCGACGGCAGCCAACGAGGCCGCCACCCTCGAGGACGCCCTGCCCGCGGTCCTGCTCGAGGTGACGCGTCACACGACGTGGCGCCCCGTCGTGGCGACCTTCGTCGACGCCGACGGCGCCCTCGGCGCCCCGATCCGACCAGCGGCAGGCACCGAGTCGAGCGCGATACCGGTCGACGTCGGGATGGACGTCGCAGCCCGCGCCGCAGCGACCCGGTCGGTCGTCGTCGAGCACTCGCCGGACCGGCCGACCATGGTCGCCGTACCCGTCGTCAACGAAGGACGCGTCGCCTGCGTCCTCGTCCTCGACATGCGCAGCGCGACGCCTCTCGCGGGGTCCGAGACGGCCATGATCACGCAGATCGCCGCGCTCTTCGCCCGGGTGGCCGACCGCGAGTGGACCGCCGAGCGCCTGGCCCGGGCGCGAGACGCGGCGATGGACGCCTCGCGCGCCAAGTCGGCGTTCCTCGCGACGATGAGCCACGAGATCCGCACGCCTCTCAACGGCGTCATCGGCCTCGCCGAGCTGCTCGGGCGCACCGAGCTGACGCCGTACCAGCGGCGTCTGTCCGACGGCATCGACCAGGCCGGTCGCGTCCTGCTCGGACTCGTCAACGACATCCTCGACCTGTCGAAGATCGAGGCCGGCCGTCTCGAGCTCGAGTCGGTCGACTTCGACCCGGCTGCTGTGCTGGAGCGCAGCGTCGCGCTGCTCGGTGAGCGAGCTCGCGCCAAGTCGCTCGACCTGTCCGTCTCCCACGGGCCGGACGTGCCGTTCATGGTGTCCGGTGACCCGGTGCGCTTCGGCCAGGTCGTCGCCAACCTCACGACGAACGCCGTGAAGTTCACCGATGCCGGCAGCGTCACCATCCGCCTGAACCTCGACCGGCTGACCCCGGCCGGTCCGGTGCTGCGGGTCGAGGTCACCGACACCGGTGCAGGGATCCATCCCGAGGTGCGCTCCCGGCTGTTCGAGTCGTTCTCGCAGGGTGACTCCTCGACGACGCGCGAGTACGGCGGCAACGGGCTGGGGCTCGCGATCAGCCGGCAGATCGTCACGGCGTTCGGCGGCGAGATCGGAGTCGAGAGCGAGCCGGGGCACGGCAGCACGTTCCGGTTCACCGCCGCCTTCGCGGCGGCTTCGGCGCGAAGCGTCGGCCGATCGCAGTCGCAGGCGGCAGCCGTGTCCGGGCTTCGGGTCCTCGTCGTCGGCGCCGACAAGGCGCACCGGGGGCGCGTCGAGGAGCAGCTGACCACCTGGTCGATGTCGGTGACCTCCGCGACGTCCGGTGCCGACGGCCTCGTGCAGCTCGACCGTGCCGACCGCGGCGGCAGCCCGATCGACGTCGTCGTCCTCGACGATCCCTCCGCGGGGGCCGAGGGCCTGCAGGTCGCCCGGATGATCCGCTCCGACGAGCGATTCGCCGCCGTACGCGTCGTGCTCGCGTGCGCGCACGTGCCACCTCCCGACGTGGCGACGTCGAAGGACGCCGGCGTCGACGCGGTCCTGACGGCGCCCGTCATGCCCTCCTCGCTCTTCGACGCGATGGCAGACGTCGTCGGAAGAGCGCTGGCGACCGAGTCGCTGCGGCCGGAGCTCCCACCGCCGGGAGCCGACGGACACCTGGGCACGGTCCTCGTCGTCGAGGACAACGAGGTCAACCAGCTCGTCGCCCAGGGTGTGCTCGAGAGCCTCGGCTACGCCGTCCGGCTCGCCGGCAACGGGGTGGAGGGCGTCGAGGCGTACCGGACCGAGGGCAGCAAGCTCGTGGCCGTCCTGATGGACTGCCAGATGCCGCAGATGGACGGCTACGCCGCCACCCGCGCGATCCGAGCTCGTGAGGCACCCGGCCACCGCCTGCCCGTCATCGCGATGACGGCCTCGGCCATCGCCGGCGAACGGGAGCGCTGCCTGCAGGCGGGCATGGACGACTTCCTGACCAAACCCATCGACGTCTCGCTCCTCGCGTCCACCCTCCGACGCTGGACGGGCACGGACGCGGCACCGCGGTCAGCTGCGGCAGGGGGAGCGGGCAGCGCAGACGCACGTCCGAGCGGTGGCCCCGCACGGGCCGTCGACGCCCGCGTGCTCGACCTGCGGCGCCTCGAGGAGCTGCTCGACCTCGACCCCGGTGACCCGTCGATGCTGCTCCGTTTCATCGGTCGCTTCGGAGCCGGCTCCCGTCAGCGCGTCGCCGAGATGCGCGAGGCGGCCAGCGGCGGGAACGCCGAGAGCCAAGGGCGGATCGGTCACGCGCTCAAGGGAACTGCGGCCAACCTCGGTGCCGTGGTCCTGGCCGACGTGTGCCGGCAGGTGGAAGACCTCGGGGCGGCCGGCCAGCTGGCCGACGAAGCCCTCGTCGCCCGCGTCGAGGACGAGGTCGACCGGGCGACGAGGGCGCTCGAGGAGTTTGCCGCGCAGCTGCGCGACCACTGACGGGAGTGCGGCTCAGGTGGTCCTCGTGCCGCCGGACGTGCCCGAGCCGGAGTCGTCCTGTCCGTCGGAGAAGGGGTCCGTGCCCAGGCCGCCCTGGCCGCCCTGGCCGCTCTGGTCGTCCTGACCCAGCTGCCTGAGGAGGTCCTGCGGGTCGAGCTGGCTCAGCTGGTTCGGGTCGATGCCACTGAGCCCGCTGAGCCCGCTGAGGCCGCCACCCGGCAGCCCGTTCTGCAGGTTCGGCAGCTGTTGGGGACTCGTGCCCTGCTGGTTCTGCTGGTTCTGCTGGTTCTGCAGGCCTCGCTGGCCACCCGGGAACGGGAAGTTGCGGCCACCGCCCGGACCCCGGAAGCCAGCGTCGTCCCCGGTCGAACCGGCCGGCATCGCGGCCGCTGCGCCGATGGCGCCCGCGGAGGCGAGCACCAGCGCGAGCCCGGCGGTCACGGCCGTCTTCTTCGCGGTCCATCGTGGGCCGTCCGTGGCCGCAGCCCCTGCCCCCGCCGGCCTGTCGCGCGTCGGGAGCCCGGTGGGTGAGAGCGGCACCCCGGGCCCGGCGATCGGGGACGCCTCGCTCGGCGACGCGGCATACGCGGCATACGCGTACGGCGTGGAAGGCGGAGTCACCGGCATGTCGGTCGTCGGGGCGGAGGGGAGCTGCTGCGTGTCGTCGACGGCTGCCGGGCGGCCGGGATCGAACTGCGGGAGCGCGGGCCGGGGCGGCTCGGCCGGAACCTGCGGGCTGGACTCGTTGCTCATGGACTTCACGGTCGGGCCGATCCCTGTGCGAGCGCTGTGGCGCAGCCATCGAGGCGCTGGGACTTGGAGACGCCGGGACAGAGGCTCCACAGGAATCGCACAGGGAGGTACTGGTCATCCCACAGTCCCGCGGGTTTCACTGGATGACATGAGCGAGAAGACCAAGTCCGCGGCCGCGCGGCTCCAGCGACTCGACGGCTCCCCGGTGCGGGTCCTCGTCGTCGACGACGAGGTGAACCTCACCGAGCTGCTCGGGATGGCCCTGCGCTACGAGGGGTGGGAGGTGCGGGCCGCCGGCACCGGCATGGAGGCTGTGCGCGCGGCGCGTGAGTTCGACCCCGACGCGGTCGTGCTCGACATGATGCTTCCCGACTTCGACGGGCTCGAGGTGCTCCGGCGCATGCGTGCGGACAACAGCAACGTGCCCGTCCTCTTCCTCACCGCGAAGGACGCCGTCGAGGACCGAGTCTCGGGTCTGACCGCCGGCGGCGACGACTACGTCACCAAGCCGTTCTCCCTCGAGGAGGTCGTCGCCCGCGTCCGAGCGCTCATGCGCCGCACGACGGTCGCCGTGTCGTCCTCCGACTCCGTGCTCGTCGTCGGTGACCTCACCCTCGACGAGGACAGCCACGAGGTCCGCCGCGGCAGCGAGGAGATCCACCTGACCGCAACGGAGTTCGAGCTGCTGCGCTACCTCATGCGCAACCCGAAGCGCGTGCTCTCGAAGGCGCAGATCCTCGACCGCGTGTGGAACTACGACTTCGGCGGCCAGGCCAACGTCGTCGAGCTCTACATCTCCTACCTGCGCAAGAAGATCGACGCCGGACGGGAGCCGATGATCCACACCATGCGAGGGGCTGGGTATGTCCTCAAGCCGGCCGTCTGACACCGGCACCGAGCTGCCCGACCCCGCGGACCTCCCCGACGCCGACGGCGCGATCGCGCCCGACCTCTTCTCCGACGTCGTCGGCTTCCGTGACGACGACACCGACGAGCACGCCGACCACGCCGAGCCCGACGCTCCTGGAGACGATCGCACGCGGTCGTATGCCGCGACGCCCGACCACGACGCCGGCCACGACGCCGGTGACGATGCTGGCCGCGACGTTGGCCACGACCCGCGGCCGCCCGCGTCGTCGACCTCATCCGTGCGCCAGCGTCTCGTGGACGCGTGGGACCGCACGAGGCCGTGGTCGGCCTGGACGTTGCGCGCCAAGCTCGTCGCCTCGATGCTCGCGCTCTTCACGGTGCTCAGCCTCGCGACCGGAGCCTTCACCGTCATCGCGCTCGACCGGCAGCTCACCGGTCAGGTCGACGACCAGCTGCGCACCTCGGTCTCCCAGCTCGTCAACGGGCGCCCCTTCGACACCGGGCTGGGGGACCGGGGCGACGGCGGCCCCCGGGGCCCGGGCGACGAGGGGCTCATCGCCTTCTTCCCCCTGTCCCCGACGGCTGACGTGCCGGTCGCTGCCGGCACCGCGTCGTCGAGCGGCCACGCCCGCATCCCGCTCTCGTCGAGCCAGCTGAACGGACTCAGCAGCGCTGGTCTCGGCCCGCAGCCGACGACCGTGTCGCTCGACGGTCTGGGCCCCTACCGCCTCGTGTCGACGGCCGGATCGCTCGTGAACCCGCAGACCCGGACCGACACGACCGGCACGTTCGTCGTGGGCCTGCCCGTCGCGCAGCAGCATCGCACCGTGCAGCAGATGGTCGTGCTCGCGATCAGCACCGTGGCTGCCGGCATCATCCTCGTGGCCGTGCTGGGCACCTGGCTCGTGCGCCGCAACCTCGAGCCGTTGCGCCGGCTCGCGAGGACGGCGACCAAGGTCTCGCAGACGCCGCTCGACTCGGGACAGGTCGCGCTCGCCGAGCGGGTCGACCCGGCGGACACCGACACCCGGACCGAGGTCGGCAAGGTGGGCGCGGCCTTCAACGAGATGCTCGACCACGTCGACGAGGCGCTCAACGCGCGCCACCAGAGCGAGCAGCGCGTCCGGCAGTTCGTCGCGGACGCCTCGCACGAGCTGCGCACGCCGCTGGCGTCGATCAAGGGGTATGCCGAGCTCTCCCGTCGCGAGGCCGACGCCGTGCCACCGACGGTGACCCACGCGATGGTCCGCATCGAGTCGGAGGCCAACCGGATGAGCTCGCTCGTCGAGGACCTGCTCCTCCTCGCGCGTCTCGACGCCGGCCGTCCCCTCGAGGAGGCTCCAGTCGACGTGTCGATGCTCGTCATCAACGCGGTGAGCGACGCGCATGCAGCATCTCCGGGTCACCGCTGGGACCTCGACCTGCCTCCCGAGCCGGTCGAGGTGACGGGAGACAGCGCCCGACTGCACCAGGTCGTCGCCAACCTGCTCGCCAACGCGCGGACCCACACCCCCGACGGCACCCGCGTCACGACCTCGGTGCGGCCGGAGGGCGAGTGGGTGCGGGTCGCGGTCCACGACGACGGTCCGGGGGTGCCGGAGTCGTTGCAGCCCAACGTCTTCGAACGTTTCGCCCGCGGTGACGACGCCCGCGTGCGGGCTGGTGGCAGCACCGGGCTGGGCCTGTCGATCGTGGCCGCGGTGAGCAAGGCCCACGGCGGTCGCGTCGAGCTCGAGAGTCGCCCCGGCGACACGACCTTCAGCCTGCTCCTGCCCGCAGCCCCCTGACCGAGCCCGGTCCGTCCGAGCGCAAGGGCGACCCGAACCACCACCCCCGCCGCGACCCGCCGCGACCGCCGCCACAACCCCGCCCAGGCGGAGTTGTGGTGGTGGTTCGGGGGTCTGGGGTCTCGGTTTTGTCCGCCGGGGCGGAGCTGTGGTGGTGGTTCGGGGGTCTGGGGTCTCGGTTTGTCCGCCGGGGCGGAGTTGTGGGGGTGGTTCGGGGGTCTGGGGTCTCGGTTTGTCCGCCGGGGCGGAGTTGTGGGGGTGGTTCGGGGGTCTGGGGCCTCACTTTCTTCGCCGGGGCGGAGTTGTTGTGGTGGTTTGGTCACTCATCACGGGACCAAAGTCATGTCATAGGCAGGGCACAGTCCGGCCCGCGACGGTGGGGGCATGGACACGATGACCCTCACCACGGGTGGGACCGGCACCGCCCCGATGCCCGTCGGGGCGGCGGACTCCCGCCCCCAGACCACGCCGCCGCCCGCCCGCGCGGGTCGTCCCGGTCGAATCCGGCGCCTCTGGCGTGGGGCCGACGCCGACCCGGGCTGGGCCCGCCCCGCCCTCCTCGGGCTCCTGCTCGTGACGCTCGTGCTCTACACGTGGAACCTCACCGCGAGCGGCTACGCGAACTCGTTCTACTCCGCCGCGGTCCAGGCCGGCAGCGACAGCTGGAAGGCGTTCTTCTACGGCAGCTCGGACGCCGCCAACTCGATCACCGTCGACAAGCCGCCGGCCTCCCTCTGGGTGATGGCCCTGTCGGTGCGGTTGCTCGGCCTCAGCTCGTTCGCGATTCTGCTGCCGCAGGCGCTCATGGGCGTCGCGACGGTGGGCGTCGTCTACACCACGGTCAAGCGCCAGTTCGGTGCTGTCGCGGGCCTCATCGCGGGCGTGGTCCTCGCGTTGACCCCCGTCGCCGCCCTGATGTTCACGTTCAACAACCCCGACGCCCTCCTGACCCTGCTCATGGCGCTGGGCGCGTGGGCCACGATCAAGGCGATCGAGCAGGCCTCGCCGAAGTGGATGATGATCGTCGGTGTCTTCATCGGCCTCGGCTTCCTCACCAAGACCCTCCAGGTCCTCCTCGTCGTCCCGTTCTTCGGGCTCGCCTACCTCATCGCGGCCCCGACGACCCTGCGCAAGCGGATCGTCCACTCGCTCCTCGCCGTCGGCGCCATGGTGCTGTCGGCCGGCTGGTGGGTCGCGATCGTCGAGCTCGTCCCGGCGTCGGCCCGTCCCTACATCGGTGGCAGCCAGACGAACTCGTTCCTCGAGCTGACCTTCGGCTACAACGGTCTCGGCCGCCTGAGCGGTGACGAGACCGGCTCGGTGGGCGGCGGCGGTGGCGGCGCCACTGGCGGTGGCATGTGGGGCTCGACCGGACTCTTCCGGATGTTCTCCTCCAGCGTCGGCGACCAGATCTCCTGGCTCATCCCGAGCGCGCTCATCCTGCTCGCAGCCGGCCTGTGGCTGCGTGGCCGTCGCCCGCGCACCGACCTGCGCCGCGCTGCCTACCTCGTCTGGGGCGGCTGGCTCGTCGTGACGATGCTCGTCTTCTCGTTCATGGCCGGCATCTTCCACGAGTACTACACCGTCGCCCTCGCCCCGGCGATCGGTGCCCTGGTCGGCATGGGCGCGGTCGAGGTCTGGCAGCGCCGATCGAGCGCCGTCGCCACCATCGCCCTCGCCGCCGCGACCGCGGCAGCCGCGACGTGGAGCTTCATCCTCCTCTCGCGCACGACGGCCTACGGTGACTGGCTCCGCATCTCGGTGCTCGCGATCGGCATGGCGGCCGCCCTGCTCATCCTCGCGACCCGGTGGATGCACGCCCGGTCCGTGCCCGTCGTCCTCGCCGCGGCGCTCATCGCCGGCCTCGCCGGCCCCGGGGCGTATGCCGTGTCCACCACCGCCCAGGGCCACAGCGGCTCCATCGTGACGGCCGGACCCGCCGGGTCGAGCCGTGGTCCCGGTGGCGGGGGCGGTTTCCGCGGGGGCACGCCGCCCCAGCTGCCCGGCCAGACCGGCACCAACGGCACGACCCAGCAAGGCGGCCCGCAGACCGGTGGAGCCGGGGGCGGCATGGGCGGTCTGCTTGACGCTTCGACGCCGAGCACGGCCGTGGTCTCGGCGCTCTCCGCGAACGCCGACCACTACACGTGGGTCGCCGCAGCCATCGGCTCGCAGACCGCGGCAGGACTTCAGCTCGGCACGCAGCTCCCGGTCATGGCCATCGGCGGCTTCAACGGCTCGGACCCGAGCCCGACGCTCGCGCAGTTCCAGCAGTACGTGACCAACGGCCAGATCCACTACTTCGCCAGCGCCGGAAGGGGATTCGGCAACCAGAACGGCGGCAGCAGCGCATCGTCGGAGATCAGCTCGTGGGTGCAGGACAACTTCACCCCGGTGACGATCGACGGATCGACCTTCTACGACCTGACCCAGCCCGTCCAGTGACGACGATGTCAGCCACCTCGTCGCTGCCACGAATCCGCCTGTCGCAGCAGATCGTCCGCTTCGCCGGCGTGGGCATCGTGTCCACCGCCCTGCACCTCGGCCTCTTCGCGGCCCTGGTGCGGGGCGGTGCGCCGTCACAGCTGGCCAACGGGGTCGCCCTCGTCATCGCGACCGTGTGCAACACCGCGCTGAACCGGGCGTGGACGTTCGGGGTGTCGGGTCGCCGCAGGCTGGTCTCCCAGCACGGCCAGGCGCTCGTCATTTTCGCGATCACGTATGCCGCCACGACCGTCGCGCTCGCCGTGCTCGGTGCGCTCGTCCCCGACGCAGGCACCGCCGTGCAGACCGCGGTCGTCGCCGCGGCCAACGTCCTGTCGACCGGCGCCCGGTTCGTGGCGATGCGCCGCTGGATCTTCCGCGTGCCTGCCGAGCCGGCCCGTCCGGCGCTCAGCGGGCCGACGGACCGCCACGACCCGGCATACGTGGTCGACGGCGTGCTCGAGAGCCCCCACGACGACCGCTGACGGCGGTCTGTCGGTCCGCCGGACGGCCGCCCTGACCGCTCAGTCCCGGTCGTCGGGCGCGGCGCACGCCTCCCACCACGGGTCCTGATGAGCGGCGACGACCTCGTCGATGTCGTTGCCGCTCAGCTCGATCCGCGTGCCGACGCGTGGTGCGACCATCCGCACGCCCCGCTCGGCGGCCGCCCGCCGGGCCCAGCGGATCGGTTCGCTCCACCAGTGCGTGGCGAGGTTGAAGGTGGCCCAGTGGATGGGCAGCAGCACCGCGTCGGTCTCGCCCTTGTTGACCTCGAGGTGGGCCTCGATGGCCTCCTCGGGGTTGAGGTGGATGTCGGGCCAGTGCACGCTGTAGGCGCCGATGGGGAGCATCGTCAGGTCGAACGGCCCGAGGTCGGCGCCGATGTCGGCGTAGCGGTGCGTCGGCCCCGAGTCGCCGCCGAAGAAGACGGAGTGCCGGGGTCCGTGCAGCGACCAGGCCGCCCACAGCGTCTGGTTGCGCACGAAGCCACGCCCGGAGAAGTGCCGCGCCTCGGTGCACGTGAGGCGGATGCCGGCGATCTCGGTCTCCTCCCGCCAGTCGAGGCTCGTGATGCGTCCGGTGGGCACGCCCCACGACCGCAAGTGGGCGTCGACACCGAGCGGCACGACGTAGTGCGGCTGGTGGGTGCGCTCGAGCTGCCGGATCGACGGCTCGTCGAGGTGGTCGTAGTGGTCGTGGCTGATGACCACCGCGTCGAGGTGCGGGATCTCGGCGATGCGGCCGGGGACGGGGTGCAGCCGCTTCGGCCCCGCGACGACCGAGGGCGAGGCGCGCTTGCCGAAGACGGGGTCGAGCAGGAAGCGCCGCCCGTCGAGCTCGACGACGCTCGTCGCGTGGCCGTACCACGTGACGGCCAGGTCGGCGGGCTCGTGCGGGTGCCGCGGGGTCACGAGCGGGACGGTGCCCCGGGGTCGGCCGTGGCCGAACTCGCGCGCCATCGTCGCGAGCATGCTGCCCGGGCCCTCGGCCTCGGACGTCGCGACGACGTGGGTCGGCTCGTGGGAGCGGAACTCCCCGTCGCGGTAGTTCGGCGATGCGGTGGCGCGCTGGCGCTGCGACGCGGTCGTCGCACCCATCCGGCGCAGGATCGGGAGCTGCACGGGCTTCTCCTGCCTGTCGTGCCTCACGGTTCAGCGGCCACGCGGGTGCGGGCTGCCGTCATTCTCGTCCAGCGACGGGGCGGCCGTCCGAGTTCCCGATGGCCGTATGCCGTATGCCGTGTGCCGCCTGGGCGGGTCGGTCAGTCGCGGTCCTCGGGCGCCGCGCACTGCTCCCACCAGGGCTCGGAGTGGGCTGCCGCGACGGCCTGGGCGTCGCCCCCCGAGAGGTCGACGCGCTCGCCGACCCGGGGGAAGGCGACGGGGACGTGTGCCTGGGCCGCACCCCGGCGGATGCGGCGGACGGGCTCGGTCCACCAGTGCATCGAGAGGTTGAAGGTGGCCCAGTGGACGGGGACGAGGAGGGACTCGCGGGCGGCGGTCGGCACCGTGCGGGTCGTCTCGGTGCGCTCGCCCTCCTCGTGGGCGCCTCCCGGGGTGTCGATGCGGTGGTCCTCGTCGATGAACTCGTCGGCCACCCCTGCCTCGTCCTCGGTCAGGGCGTGCATCTCGTCGCCGATGCGGTTGACGTCGCGGTGCGCCGCGAGGGCCTGCTCGGGGTCCATGTGGATGTCGGGCCAGAACGGGTCGTAGGCGCCGACGGGCATGAGCGTCAGGTCGAAGGGGCCGAGGTCCGCCCCGATGGCGGCGAAGCGCTTGGACGTGCCGGAGTCGCCCGGGTAGTAGGCGCTGTGGCGGGGTCCCCGCAGAGCCCAGCCCGCCCACAGGGTCTGGCTGTCGACGAGCCCCCGGCCGGAGTTGTGCCGCGCCTCGGTGCAGGTGAGCCGGATGCCGGCCACCTCGGTCTCCTCGCGCCAGTCGAGCACCGTGATGCGCTGCTCGGGGACGCCCCAGGCGAGCAGGTGCGCGTTGACACCGAGGGGCACGACGTAGTGCGGCCGGTGGGTCTCCTCGAGCCGGACGATGGACGGCTGGTCGAGGTGGTCGTAGTGGTCGTGGCTGATGAGCACGGCGTCGATGCTGGGGATGTCGGCGATCGCCCCCGGGACCGGGTGCATGCGTCGGGGACCGACGTGCCGGATCGGGGAGACGCGCTCGCTGAAGACGGGGTCGATGAGGAAGCGGGCGCCGTCGATCTCGAGCACGCTGGTCGCGTGGCCGTACCACGTGACGGCGAGCTCGCCCGGCTGCCGCGGCGGCTCCGCCGGGACGACCGGGACCCTGCCGGCGGGCTTGCCGCGGTCGCCGACTCGGATGGCGGCGACGAGCGCGTGCGTCTGGGCCCGGACCCGCGGGCGCAGCGACGGCTCCTCGCCCTCGAACCGGCGGTTCGCGAAGTTCGGGGAGTCCTGGACGTAGGGCAGGACCGCTGCGGGAGAGGCGCCCATCCGGTTCATGACCCGCACGAACTGGCGCGCCCGGGTGCGCGAGGAGACCTTCTCAATGACCGACGAGAGGGCACGGACCGTGGGGTGGTCGGAGGTTCCGAGGCTGCGCATCGGGCGCCTTTCAAGCGGGGGCGAAGGGTGTGCTGAACCTACCCTGCGCCAGTCCGGCGTCACCATGGTGTTGACGTGACACCATGATAGTGTCATGATGATGCGCATGGACATCACCGAGTACGTCGACGCACTGCGTCGGGATCTCGCCCAGGCGGCCAGGGCGATGGGTCCGGAGACCGAGCAGGCCGCAGAGCGGATCGGTTTCGCTCTCGACTCCTCGGCCCGCCTCGCCCTGATGGATGCGCTGTCCCACGCGGCGGCCGAGATCACCAACGAGCTCGAGGGCACCTCCGTCGAGGTTCGGCTCCAGGGTCGAGAGCCCGTCTTCGTCGTCGTGGGGGCCGGCCCGTCGGCCGTCGCCGACGACACCCCGGCCATCGCCACCGATGACACCACCGTGGTGTCACTCGACGACGAGGGGGCCGAAACCTCCCGGATCACGCTGCGCCTGCCCGAGGCCCTCAAGGTCCGGGCCGAGGAGCTCGCCACCGGCCGGGGCCAGTCGCTCAACACGTGGATCGTCAACGCGGTCCGCGCCGCCACCGCGTCGGGGCCGGCCCCCATGCCGGGCTTCCCGCCGATGCCGCCCGGCCCGCAGTTCGGGCCCGGAGCCCCGGGCCGCAACCGCTCCTCCAACAAGCGCGTGCAGGGCTGGGTCCGCTGAGCGGCCCGGACAGACATCAGACCACTTCCGAGAAAAGGGGACATCCCATGGGCACGACCCTCGAGACCCGCTTCGACACGACGGGTCCCATCAACCTCAAGGCCGAGCTGCTCGTCGGCGACCTGACGCTGACCGTCGGCACCGGCACGACGACGACCGTCCGCCTCCACCCGCACGGCAAGCACGGAGCCGAGATCGCCGAGAAGTTCACCGTCGAGGCCCACGGCAACGACGTCTCGGTTCTCGCGCCCAAGCTGCGCGACAGCTTCTTCTCCCTCGGCACCAAGGGCTCCGTCGACGTCGAGGTGGAGCTGCCCGCCGCGAGTGCGGTGGACGCCAAGAGCGGCGCCGGCGACGTCACGGGCCTCGGGCTGCTCGGCGAGGTCCGGGCCACGACCGGCGCCGGCGACCTGACCTTCCACGAGGTGGGCTCGGCCCGGGTCAAGTCAGGATCTGGCGACATCACCCTCCAGTCGGCGAGCGACGACCTCGAGGCCAAGACGGGCTCCGGCGACATCACCGTCGGCACGGGCGGCGGACGTCTCGACCTGGTCTCGGGCAGCGGCGACATCGCCCTGCGTCGCTCCGATGCGGCCGTCAAGGCGAAGACCGGCTCCGGCGACCTCCAGATCGGGGCCTCGACCGGCGACCTCGAGCTGACGACGGGCACCGGCGACATCAACCTCGACGGCGTGCACGGTGGTGAGGTGCGGGCCCGGACGGGCACCGGCGACGTCACCATCGCGGTCGCCCACGGGGTCGCGGCCTACCTCGACCTCAACACCGTCACGGGTGACGTCGACATCGACCTCGAGGAGACCTCGGGCCCCGGTGACGCCGAGGCCCAGGCTCGGCTGGTCGTCCACTCCGGAAGCGGCGACATCCGCGTCAAGCGGGCGCAGGTGAGTCTCGCATGAGCGCCGGGACCGCGAACCTCACGCCCCAGGAGGCGATCGCCCGCGACCGCATCGTCGAGCGGGTCGCCGCAGCCCACCACGCGCACCACGTGCCCAAGCAGGCCGGCCGCATCCGCCGTCACGTCCGGGCCGCGCTCCTGCTGCGCAACCTCGCCGAGCGGCTCGACCCCACGGCCGAGCGTTCCGCCCGCGCCGGCAGCAGCCAGCACCCGGTGCCCGTCCTGCACGCCGGCCCCCGCCCCTGGACGGCGGCGCCCCGCCGGGCCCCGCACCGGCACAGCTGAACCCGCCCCTCCCGGAGCCCGCCGACACCCGTCGGCGGGCTCCGTCGTTCGCGGCACGGGACCGATGACGCAGGTTCGCGGGACGCACACGCTCGGACCGGGCCGGCAGGACGGCGAAGGTGCGTCGTCCGTCCCCACCGCAGGGCGTGTGCCGTCCGCCCGCCGTCGCGCGTCCCGTCCGGACGGCGCGTGCGACCATCGGAGCATGTACGTGCCCAAGGCCAACGACATGGACGACCCTGACCTCACGGCATTCCTCGCGGCGCACGCGGCGGCGCACCTCGTCACCGTCGGCCCTGACGGACGCCCGGACTCGACGCTGCTGCCCGTGATCGTCGACGGTGGGCGGGTCGTCGGCCACCTGGCCCGCGCCAACGACCACTGGACGCGCATCGCGCCGGCGTCCCCGGGACTCATCGTGGTCAGCGGTGCCGACGCCTACGTGTCTCCGGGCTGGTACGCCACCAAGGCCGAGCACGGGCGCGTGGTCCCGACGTGGAACTACAGCGAGGTGCAGCTGCGGGGAGCGGTCACGGTCCACGACGACCCCGACTGGGTGCTCGACGTCGTCACGAGGCTCACGGAGCGGCACGAGGCGAACCGTGCACAGCCGTGGGCTGTCAGCGATGCGCCACCGAAGTACGTCCGCGGTCGCCTGCGTGCCATCGTCGGCATCGAGGTCCTCATCGACTCCGTGGAGGGCAAGGCCAAGCTGAGCCAGAACCGGTCCGACGCCGATCGCGAGGGCGCGATCGCCGGCCTGCGCGGCGAGGGTGATGCCGTGGCCCGGGTGGTTGCTGAAGAAATGGAGCGCGCCCTCCGCGGGTGAGCGGCATTCCGCTGCAGTGCCGCCCACCCATGTCGAACGCATCCGTGAGGCACAGATGCCGCACAGCCGCCGCCGCGACGGTGGACCCATGGACACGACACCCGGCCCCGCAGACGCCCCGTCGACCTTCCACTCCGCGCTGCGCCGAGCGCTCGGCGCAGCGGGCGCGGCGGTCGCGGTCGCCTTCGTCGGCACCGCGGCCCTCGGGGCCGGGCAGGCCCACGCGGCAGGCATCTCCGGTGGTCTGACACCCGTGCGCGCGGCCGGGGAGCCGGCCCCCGCACCCGCATCGGAACCACGCCGCACACCCCGCCAACCTCCCGGCGGCCACGACGACGGCGTACCGCTACTCGTTTCGCGACGGGCAGCTCATCCGCCTCTGGCCGCCTCGAAACCGTCGAGAGGCCACGTCTGGCCGCCTCGAACCCGTCGAGAGGCCAGCTTCGGCCGCTTCGCGTGAGTCGAAAGGCCACGCCCCGGCGACGTGAAATGGCCACTCGACCGACGCGACCCGACAACACGTGGCCTTTCGACGGTGGGGACAGAGGGGGGAGGGGTGGCTCAGCGGGTCGGGTCGAGCCAGGCGTGCACGAGCGGCACGACCGACGCGCCCTCGCCACTGGCGGCGGCCACGCGCTTCATCGAGCCGGCTCGGATGTCGCCCGCGGCGAAGACGCCGGGCACCGTCGTCTCGAGGCTCTCCGGCGGCAATCCCTCTCGCCACAGACGCTGCGGCACGTCGCGACCGGTCAGCACGAATCCGCGCCCGTCGCGGGCTACCGCATCCGGCAGCCAGTCGCAGTAGGGCGCCGCGCCGATGAGGAGGAAGAGCCCGCGGCAGTCCCGGCGCTCCTCGGTGCCGCCGGCGGTGTCGCGCACCGTGACCCAGCCGAGCCGGCCGTCCTCACCGGCGCCGCCCTCGGTCACCTCGGAGCAGCCCTGGACCGTGATCCTCGGGTTGTAGCCGATCTCGCCGACGAGGTAGCTCGACATCGTCTCGGCGAGGGACTCACGCCGCACGAGGATCGTCACGGACCGGGCGAAGCGCGCGAGGTGGATCGCGGCCTGACCGGCCGAGTTGCCGCCACCGACGACGATGACGTCCGAGCCCTCCATCTCGCGGGCGGCGGTCATGGCGCTGCCGTAGTGGACGCCGAGCCCGACGAGCCGCTCGATGCCCGGCGCGTCCAGGCGGCGGTACTTCACGCCGGCCGACACGACGACGGCCCGCGCGCGGACCTCGCCGCCCTCGGTGTGCAGCACGTGCGGCCGCGGCCCGCCAGTCTCGTCGAGTGTGCCGGGCGTGAACGATGTGACGGGCCACCCGGTGAAGAACTCGGTGCCGAAGCGGATCGCCTGGTTGCGCGCTCGCTGGGCCAGCCGCATACCGGAGATCCCCCTCGGGAAGCCGAGGTAGTTGCGGATCATCGACGACGTGCCCGCCTGTCCGCCAACGGCTTCCGCCTCGAGGACCACCGTCGACAGGCCTTCGGACGAGGCATAGACGGCGGCCGCGAGGCCCGCCGGTCCGGCGCCCACGATGGCGACGTCGACGACGCGGTCCACGTCGACGTCGGCCGGCCGGCCGTAGATGCGCGTGGCGACGTCGCGCACGCTCCGGGCCGTGGCGACGCGTTTGCCGAGGTCCATGACGAGCGGATACTCCGGCGCGACGTCACCCTCGACGTGTTCGAGCACGGCACGCCCCTCGTCGCTGTCCGGGGCGTAGACGCGGTTGGGCATGCCCATCCGGTCGAGGTAGTCGCGGATGCTGAGCGTCAGGGCGTCCTCGACGGGGGAGACGATGGCCACCGCCACCACCTCGGGTTCGGCCACGGTGGAGCCCCAGTCGGACAGCAGCTCGCAGATGGCCGTGTGGAACTCCTCGTCGCGGGCGCCGCGCGGCATGAGGAGGTAGGCGTCGTACTTGCCCTTGGCCATCCCGCCCCGCAGCCGTTCGGCGTCCTCGCGGAAGCTCGAGACGTGGGCGGCGATGACCCGCCGCGCCGTCGGCACCGTCGCGCGCCACCAGTGGAAGGCCTCGAGCACCTCGGCGTCGGGGAGTCGCGACTCGGTGACGAACATCGCGACCTGACCGCCCTCGGCGACGACCCGCTTCGCTGCGAGCTTCGCCTCGTGGGCCGAGCCCGCGGTGGGCAGCTCGTAGTCGCGGGAGTAGCGCCCGAACTCGTCGAGCAGCTCCTCGGATCGGGTCTCGGACACCAGGATGATCGCCGGGTTCACCCGATCGATCCTAGGAGGCGGAGCCCTCCGGGAGTATGCCGTCGCGCGAGTCCACCGTCGCGGGCCGTTCGCGCAGGGTGAGCCAGAGGCGGTGTGCGGTGATGACGGCCAGCGCCCAGGCGAGCCCGATGAGCCAGCCGGCGAGCACGTCGGTGAGCCAGTGGTGGCCGAGGAAGACCCGCGACAGCCCCATGGCCCCGACGAAGAGGGTGCCGAGCGTGATCGCCAGGCTGCGCTGCCAGGCTGCGGTGGTCTCGATGAGGACGAGATAGACGACGACCGTGGTGAGCACCGTCGCGTTGAGCGTGTGGCCGCTGGGGAACGACGCGGACACCTCGAGCGGCGGCACGGCCAGGGCAGCGGGCGGCCGGGCCCGGTCGACGAGGTCCTTGCCGACGATCGTCATGGCGAGCGACCCGGCGGCGGCGATGAGCGTCAGCACGAGAGGGGTCCACCGCCGACGACGCCACGTGATGACGGCGACGGCCACGAGCGCGAGGATCGGCATGCCGACCGGACCGCCGACATTCGTGAACGCCGTGACTGCGGAGTCGAGCCCGGGGGAGCGGAGCGAGACGGCCCAGTCCAAGACGGGCTGGTCGACCGCGGTCAGCCCGTCGCGACCGACGACCCCTTCGTAGACCGTCTCGACCCCCTCGACGAGGGCCGCCATGACGACGAGGGCGACGACGGCGAAGACGACGAACGCCACGTGCGCCGACGACCACGAGGCGACACGACGGACGGCCGGGCGGGAGGCGCGCGCCATCGCCGCGAAGACGCCGACGAGCCCCTGCCCGAAGCGGGTGTGCCAGGCCGTCAGGTCCCGGGCGCCGATCGTGTCGTCCGGTGTCTGCGGGCGCATGGAGTCGGGCATGCCCCATCCTTACCCGTCCTGGCCCCGTCGTGCCCTGGACGCCGCGCGCCCTGCCACCCGCTCAGGCCGCGAGGTGCTCCCGGGCCGGCTTCGAGGCGGCCAGGTCCGTGACAGAGGCCTTGGCGCGTCGCCCGAGGAAGCCGTTCGGCACCGACAGCCGGATGACCTTCTTCCACGCCGACCCCACCTGCCGCGGGAGCGAGCCCGTCGTGTAGGTCAGGCCGTACCGGCGGAAGAGGTCCTGCACCTGCGGGGCGATCTCCTGGTAGCGGTTGCTCGGCAGGTCCGGGAAGAGGTGGTGCTCGATCTGGAAGCTGAGGTTGCCGGTCATGAAGTGCATGGCCTTGCTGCCGCTGATGTTGGCCGAACCCAGCATCTGGCGCAGGTACCACTCGCCGCGGGTCTCACCGACGATGGACCTGCGCTCGAAGGTCTCGACGCCTTCGGGGAAGTGGCCGCACATGATGACCGAGTGGGTCCACAGGTTGCGGATGAGGTTGGCCGTGGCGTTGGCGGCGAGCGTGTTGACGAAGGACGGTCCCGACAGGAGCGGGTGGATGACGTAGTCCTTCGTCATCTGGTTGCGGATCTTCTTCAGCGTCACCTTGGCCCGCGCCCGGAAGTCGGGGTCCTGGCGGCGCTCCTTGGTGGCGAGGTTCTTGCCGAGCTCGAGGTCGTAGGCCGCGATGCCGTACTCGAAGAAGCAGGCGTTGACGAAGTTCCACAGCGGCTGCGCGGCATAGAGCGGCACCCAGCGCTGGTCCTCGTCGACGCGCATGATGCCGTAGCCGAGGTCGTTGTCCTTGCCGATGACGTTCGTGTAGGTGTGGTGCAGCTCGTTGTGCGAGTGCTTCCACTGGTCCGACGGGCTGGCGTTGTCCCACTCCCACGTCGTCGAGTGGATCTTCGGGTCGCGCATCCAGTCCCACTGGCCGTGCATGACGTTGTGCCCGATCTCCATGTTCTCGATGATCTTGGCGACCGCGAGGCCGGCCGTGCCGACGACCCAGGCGGGCGGGAACATCGACACGAGCAGGAGGGCGCGGCTGCCGAGCTCCAGCTTGCGCTGGGTGGCGATGACCTTGCGGATGTAGGCCGCGTCGTCGGCTCCGCGGGTGTCGATGACGGACTGCCGGATGGCGTCGAGCTCGACGCCGATCTGCTCGATGTCCTCGGGGGTGAGGTGGGCGATCGGGTTGTGGGTCTTCTTCTGCAGGACGGTCATGGTGACTCCTCTGGTTCGGAGGTCGGTGGGTGTCAGTGGTCGATGACGCAGGCGCCGGCGGCCGCGGAGATGCAGGTCTGGATCGGCACGCCCTCGCCCTCGGTCTCGCCGGGAGTCGCGGTCGTGACGGCACCGTTGCGCAGGTCGCGCACGGCGCCCTCGCGCAGCGGCAGCACGCAGCCGAAGCAGATGCCCATCCGGCAGCCGGACGGCATGAGCACGCCGGCCGCCTCGGCGGCGTCGAGGATGGGGGTGGCGCCGTCGGCCTCGACCGTCGCGCCGGAGCCGGTGAAGTCGATGGTGCCGCCCTCGCCGACGACGAGCGTCGAGGCCCGGAACTGCTCGGTGAGCAGGGGCAGACCGCGCTCGTCGTGGTGCGCCTGGAGCGCGTCGAGCAGGCCGCCGGGGCCGCACGCGAGGGTCTGCCGGTCGTGCAGGTCCGGGATGAGCGTCTCGAGGTCGGCGACGTCGAGCACCCCGTGCTCGTCGTCGTAGCGGGCCACGAGGCGGATCAGGCCCGCGGCGTCGAGCGACCGGAGGTTGTCGATGAAGATCGAGTCGGGCTCGCTCGGTGCCACGTGCACGACGACGATGTCGTATGCCGCCGAGCGGGGCAGGCGTACGACGCCCGAGTCAGCGACCGGGAAGAGGTTGCGGAGCATCCCGATGACGGGCGTGACGCCGGAGCCGGCGGTGACGAAGAGGAACTTGCCGCCGTCGGTCGGCAGCACGAACTCGCCCTGGGCCTGCTCGAGGTGGACGAGCGTGCCAGGTCGCGACTCGCGCACGAGGTGGGTGCTGACGAGCCCGTCCGGCACGGCCTTGACGGTGATGGAGATGTGGCCGTCGGGGCGCGGGCCGTGGGTGAGGGAGTAGGCGCGCCACTGGCGCACGCCGTCGACGTCGACCCCGATGCGCACGTACTGGCCCGGCACGTGGCCGGCCCAGTCGGCGCCGGGGCGGATGACGATGGTGGCGGCGTCCGCGGTCTCGGGGTGGACCGCGACGATGCGTCCGCGCAGGTCGGCGCCCGGACGCAGGGGGTCGAACAGGTCGAGGTAGTCCGCCGGCAGCAGGGGGGAGGTCGCGCGCTCGGCCAGCTGGAGGAGCCGTCCGCGCAGGGTCGGGCGGGTGGCTCGGGGTGAGGGGCTCGAGATCTTCGAGAGTCCGGTCAGGCTCATGCCTCCAGCATGACTGAGGGTCAAGGGTAAGATCCTGACCATTCGGCGTGAAGTATCCGGGAACTCTTGTTCGGAGGGAACAGTCGATGGCCAAGGCGGCGGGCAGCGCCACGGTTCGGGGCGCTGCCGACCTCCAGCTGGACCACGCGGTGCTGCGCGTGCTGCGCGAGCGGCTGCCCGCCATCGCGACGACGACGGTGGCAGCAGTCGTCGACGAGGTCCCCGACTACCGCGGCGCTCTCGGAGGGGTGGCCGGGGACACGATCGAGCGTGCCGTTCAGATGGCCATCGCGGGCTTCCTCAAGCTCGCGGGCGGACGCGACGTCGACGCGAGCACGCCGCTGGGGCCGACCCGCGAGGGCGCCTACGCGCTCGGACGGGGGGAGGCGCGAGGGGGTCGCTCGATGGACAGCCTGCTCGCGGCATACCGCGTCGGCGCCCGGGTGTCCTGGCGCGAGCTGGCCCGCGCGGCAGCCGAGGCGGGGCTGCCGGCGACGACGATGGCGAAGTTCGCAGAGCTGCTCTTCGCCTACATCGACGAGCTGTCGGCGGCCAGCGTGGCCGGCCACACGGACGAGCTGACCACGAGCGGTCGGGTCCGGGACCGCTACCGCGAACGGCTGGGCCAGCACCTGATGGCGGGCGCGGGCGTTGACGTGCTGACCGCGGCCGCAGCCCGGGCCGAGTGGGCGGTCCCGGTCTCGCTCACGGCCGTGCTGCTGCCCGCCGCGGAGGCACGTCGGGCGCTCGCCTCGCTCGGGACCGACGCGCTGCAGCTCGGCGAGGACCTGCAGGGCCTCGAGCACGTCGACCCCGACCACCCGCTCACGCTCCTGCTCGTGCCCGACGCCGACGGGCCCGGCCGGCTCCACCTGCTGCGGGTGCTCGCCGGCCGCCATGCCGTCGTGGGTCCACCGCGCCCGTGGGCGGAGGCCCGCTCGTCCTACGGCCGTGCCGCGCGCACCGTGGGCCTGGCCCGCTCGACGCGCACGGGGGCCCCGGTCGACACCGAGGAGCACCTGGCCGACCTCGTCCTCACCGCCGACCCGGAGGCCTTCGCCGACCTGCGCGCCCGCGTGCTGGCGCCCCTGGCTGAACTCGCACCGGGCACCCGGGACCGGCTCGCCGAGACGCTCCTGTCGTGGCTGCTGCACCAGGGACGCCGCGACGAGGTCGCCGCCGAGCTGCACATCCACGCCCAGACGGTGCGCTACCGGATGGGTCAGGTGCGTGAGCTCTACGGTGACCGCCTCGGCGACCCGGCGGTGGTGCGTGAGCTCGTCATCGCACTGTCCGCCTCATCATCGACCCAGGCGTGACCACTCAGCCTGCCGTGACCGGTGCTCGGGCTGGGCGCGCAGGTCGAGCGTCTCGAGGTCGAGTCCGGCATACGGGCCGGCGTCACGTCCTCATCCTGCCGCGGACGGTGTCGCTCGGGTGTCCTAGGGTCGCGGCATGACGGTCGTCGGCACTGATGGGCTCGCCCGCCCCACGTGGGCGTCGGTGGACCCCCTCCTCATGGACTACTACGACACCGAGTGGGGCATGCCCATCCGCGACGAGCGCGGGCTGTACGAGCGGATCTGCCTCGAGGGCTTCCAGGCCGGGCTGTCCTGGGCGACGATCCTGCGCAAGCGCCCCGCCTTCCGGGCCGCCTTTGCCGACTTCGACCCGGACGTCGTCGCGACCTACACCGACGACGACGTCGAGCGGCTCCTCGGCGACGCCGGCATCGTCCGCCACCGCGGCAAGATCCGCGCCACCATCACGAACGCCCGCGCCACGGTCACGTTGCGCGAGGAGGGTGGCCTTGTCGACTTCGTGTGGGGCTTCCAGCCCGCCGACACCCCGCGACCGGCCGATCACTCCGAGGTGCCCACGGTGTCCGACGAGAGCAAGGCGCTGTCAAAGGCGTTGCGCAGACGAGGTTTTGCCTTTGTGGGTCCCACGACGATGTATGCCTTGATGGAGGCCGTCGGCATCATCGACACGCACCTCGTCGGGAGCCACCGCCGCGGCAGCTCCGGCGTCTGGCAGGCCTAGCCTCAGCCCAGCACCGACTTGGCAGCGTTGTGGCCGGGGATCGCGCTGACCCCACCACCGCGGCGTGCGCCGGCTCCGCCGAGCAGGACGTTGTCGTATGCCGTCTCGACGCCCCACGTGCCCACCTCGGAGTCCTGCTCGGCCCAGGGCCACTGCAGCGAGCGGTGGAAGATGTTGCCGCCGGGCAGGCCGACCGACTGCTCGAGGTCGACGGGGCTCTTGACCTCGATGCACGGGTTGCCGTCGGCGTCGCGCGCGAGCACCGCCTCGATGGGCTCGCCCAGCACGGAGTCGAGCGACCGCAGGGTCGCCGCGAGGGCCTCCTCGGTCGCTGCCGCGTTGTCCTCACGGAAGAGCCGGGCGGGCAGGTGCAGGCCGAAGAGCGTCAGTGTCTGCGCATCCGTGGCCGCGAGGTCCGGCCCGAGGATCGAGCGGTCCGACAGGGTGTGGCAGTAGATCTCGCACGGCGGCAGCTCGGGGATGCGCCCGTCGCGCGCCGCGGCATACGTCTGTTCCAGCTGGCCGTAGCCCTCGTTGATGTGGAAGGTCCCGGCGAAGGCGGCCGCCGGGTCGACGGAGGCGTCACGCAGGCGGGGGAGGCGGGTCAGCAGCATGTTGACCTTGATCTGGGCCCCCTCGACGTCGGACTCCGTGTCGACGGGCGTGGCGCCGGAGGCGGCGAGCAGGCGGTTGAGCACGGTGGGCGCGCAGCCCGCGACGAGGTTGCCGGCCACAGCGCTGCCGCGCCCTGCGTCACCGCCGGACCACGCGACCTCGCCGGTGGACGGGTCCACCGACGTGACCTCGGCTCCGGTGAGGATGGTCGCTCCGGCCGAGACCGCTGCTGCCGCAAGCGAGTCCGTGAGTGCACCCATGCCGCCGACGGGCACGTCCCAGTCGCCGGTGCCGCCCCCGATGAGGTGGTAGAGGAAGCAGACGTTCTGGCGCAGATCGGTCTCTCCGAGCGATGCGAAGGTGCCGATGAGGGCGTCGGTGGCGATGATGCCGCGGAGCGTGTCGTCCGCGGTGACCGACTCGATGAGCTCGCCGATGGGGCGCGTCGTCAGCGCGTCGAAGAGGTCGGCGTCACCCGAGAGGGCGCGCACGTCGTCCCGCGAACGCAGCGGTTCGAGGACGGTCGGGAAGACGCGCTCGGCCACACCGGCCATGCGCGCGTAGAAGTCGGTCCACCCGGCATACGCGTCGTCACCGCCGGTCAGCGCACGGAAGGCGGCACGGGTCGCGGCGGCGTCGCCGTGGTCGACGAGCAGCCCGCGGTCGGGGTCCGACGGCACCGGCGTGTAGGAGGAGAACCGCCGCCGGATGAGCCGCAGGTCGAGGTCGAGGTCGGTGAGGACCTGGCGCGGCAGCAGCGACACGAGGTAGGAGTAGCGCGAGAGGCGGGCATCGACGCCGTCGAAGGCGCGGGCCGAGACGGCCGCGCCCCCCACGTGGTCCGCGCGCTCGAGCACGAGCACGCGGCGCCCGCCCCTGGCGAGGTAGGCGGCGGCCGTCAGACCGTTGTGACCGGCCCCGATGATGATGTCGTCGTAGCGCACGAGGTCACCCTAGGTGACCGTGCGGACGTGGGCACTGGTGTGTCGCGGCCCCACGTCCTGTCGCTCAGCGGTGGGCGGCGTCCTGACGTGCGGTGTAGACCCGGTCGGCGGCGTCGATGCTCGCGCGGCTGCCCAGGTCGACGCCCACTCGGGCCGCGGCGGCGCGCGCGGCAGGGGTCGTGAGATCGGGAGCGACGAACCGCTCCGGCCGGATCGTGCGGTCGACGGCGGCATACCGCCTCGCGTCCCGGGCCAGGGAGTCGGCGGAGGTGACGGCCTTCGCCTCGGCCGGCGCTGCGGCGAGCTGAACAGCCAGCCCGAACGCCGGCTTCGTCACGACGGCGTAGCCGTCCCGGTGGCCGGCGACGTCCGGGTGGTAGCTCTCGGTGACCGGGTTCGACAGACCGTTGAGCCAGTCGACGTCGTCGCAGACGGCGTGCCCGACGAACCTCGAGGTCGGGTTGACGAAGGTGAAGCCCGCGTTGGACGCCGCCGTCGCCGTCTTCGAGTTGAGCAGGTCCGCCGTCGCGTTGAGGCGGGACTCCTCCGTGGGCGAGAACCACGTGAGGGCGTTGCAGTCCTCGCCGTTGAAGATGCGGGGGTAGCCGACGACGATGACGCGGGCGTTCGGGGCCTTCGCCCGGATCGAGGAGTAGAGGGACGCGAGCCGGCCCGGGATCTTGGTGTTGATGATCGTCTGCGCCGAGTCGACCGCGCCGTTGCAGTTGCTGAGCCAGCTCGGCTGCGCGCACGTCGACAGCACGTTGGCAAAGCCGGCGTCGTTGCCGCCCACCGAGATCGTGACGTATGCCGTCGCGCTCGACAGCGCCGACAGCTGGGTGTTCGTCACGTCGGCGACCGTGGCGCCGGAGCAGGCGCGGAAGCTCAGCGTGAGGCCGAGCGCCGCGGCGTCGAGCGAGGGATAGGCGTAGACCGACCGTTGGCACGTCGTCCCGTCACTGATGTAGGAGCGGGTCCCGGTGCCGGACGAGTACGAGTCGCCGAGGGCGACATAGGTCGTGCCGGCCGCGACGGCCGGAGGCCCGAGAGTGAGTGCCGCCCCGACCCCGACGAGGGCGGAGAGGCCGGCCGCGAGGGCGCGGTGGCGACGGGAGGACATGACGGACCTGCGCTTCACGACGCACTCCTTGATGGTGGGAGGCCTGCTGACCCTGCGCACTGCAAACCGCGTGGGGCCGGTGCCGACCACGTGGTGCCCGCGTCACACGTCCCGGTATCGGACATTAGGGGCAGTTCCGCCCCGCCGCGACCCGAGCCGAGGGCGGGCGGATCAGAGCCAGTGCGGCGACGCACTGCCTTGGCCGGGTGTCACCCTCCCGGGGTGATGTCCGGCGTGGATGGTCGCCGCAGCATGAAGGCGAGCGACGCCGTGCGGCGTCGCCATGAACGGGAGTGAGGGCGTCCCATGTCGACTGCGACGACAGCGCCGATCGGCCCAGTGGATCTGGCGGTCATCGGCTTCCGCGGGGAACTACGCCAGGCCGGCATCCGTGATGCCGTCGCGCGCGCCGTCGATCGGGGCGCCGTGCGCGTGCTCGACGTTCTCCTCGTCCGCAAGGACGACGACGGCAGCGTGCTGATGTACGACGCGGAGTCGCCCGAAGGTGCGGAGGAACTCCTCGGCTTCCCGACGGTCATGCCCGACCTCGTCGGCGAGGACGACGCGCTCGCGATCGCCGCCGAGATGGACCCGGGCACGACCGTCCTCGTCATCGCTTGGGAGAACAGCTGGGCCGCTGACATCGCCGCCGAGATTCGGCAGCTCGACGGCCAGCTGCTCGTCATGGAGCGCCTGCCGCGCGAGGACATCGAGACGGCGCTCACCGCCATCTCGTC
The DNA here is from genome assembly GCF_052114705.1 of Terrabacter sp. 2YAF2. Classification (NCBI taxonomy): domain Bacteria; kingdom Bacillati; phylum Actinomycetota; class Actinomycetes; order Micrococcales; family Intrasporangiaceae; genus Terrabacter; species Terrabacter sp. 2YAF2. The sequence continues at coordinate 306,310 of NZ_JBFRFG010000001.1, read as the reverse complement.
GAACGAGGAGGGGTCATGAGGGGACGGAGGGGCCGACCGGGGTTGATGGGTATGGCGGCCCGAACGGCGGTGGTCGCTGGGACGGCCACCGCCGTGAGCGGCAAGGTGCGACGGGGACAGGAGGCCAAGGCCCAGCAGGCTGCAGACACCCAGGCCGCCCAGGCGCCGCCGCCCCCGCCAGAGGCCGCCCCGGCGCCGGCCGCTGCGCCCGAACCGCCTGCCGAGACCGAAGCAGCCGGGACCGACGACATGCTGGGGGCGCTCGAACGGTTGGGCGCCCTGCACGAGCAGGGGGTCCTCACCGACGAGGAGTTCGCGCAGCAGAAGGCGCGCATCCTGGCGTGAGACCCGTCGACACGTCCGCCTGGCCGTCATCCTCGCGTGCACGCACCGTGCTTCCGCCTAGGCTGATCGGGTACTCGTGGTCCATCGAGGCCGTGACGACAGGAGGATCACCGTGGGCTTCCCGGAGAACGTGCTGGCCAAGGGTGAGAAGGTCGAGCGCGACCTGCACCCGCACTGGCTGACCGTGGTGGCGCCGACGATCTTCGGCCTGCTGCTCGCCGCCGCCTGCATCGCCATCGCCGTCGTCACTCCGGACGACGAGACCGGCAACCGGATCCAGTGGGTCGCCGTCGCGGTGCTCGTGCTCGTCGCCATCCCGGCCTTCGTCGTGCCCTATCTGCGCTGGCGCACCACCCACTACGTCATCACCTCGCACCGCGTCATGGTGCGCCGCGGCATCCTGACGAAGAACGGCAAGGACATCACGCTCTCGAAGATCACCGACGTGAGCTTCCAGCAGACCGTGCTCGACCGCATCATCCGCTCCGGCTCCCTGCACATCGAGTCCGCGGGTGACAGCCCCGACGAGAACCTCGCGAACATCCCGCGCAGCAACGAGGTCCAGCAGCTCATCAACCGCCTCATCGACGAGGACGACCTGCGCCGCCGCGCGCACGGCCGGGTCGCGCTGGACGCGCCGGGGTCCGACCCGGCCTACGCGGCTGCCGATGACGGCTACACCGAGGACACGAGGGCGATCCCGCGCCAGCGGAGCGACCGGAGCGACCGCCCCGACCGGCCCGAGCTCGCGGAGGAGCGGCGCCGCCCGCGCGACCTCGGCGACGGCAGCGACCTGCCGCTCTGAGCTCCGCTGTCCCGCTCCCGGCCGCAAGCCGTTGTGGCATGGTCGGGGCATGACCTCCGCTGTCGACGAAGCCGGTGTGACCGCGGCCTACCGGGCCGCCCGTGACGAGCTCCTCGCCCTGCGGGGTGACCACGCCCGCGCGGTGAGGGAGTTCAGGTTCCCCGACGTCGGGGACCGGTGGAACTGGGGGGTCGACTGGTTCGACGCCGTCGCGCGCGGCAACGACCGCCCCTGCCTGACGATCGTCGAACAGGACGAGTCGTCGCGCTCGTACTCCTACGACGAGATGGCCCGGCGCTCCGACCAGGTGGCCGCCCACCTTGCCGCGCTGGGGATCGGTCGCGGCGACTCGGTGGTCCTCATGCTCGGCAACCAGGTCGAGCTCTGGGAGTCGATGCTCGCCGTCATCAAGCTCGGCGCGGTCGTCGTGCCGACGACGACGGCGGTCGGGCCCGGCGACCTCGTCGACCGGATGGAGCGCGGCGCGGCGCGAGCCGTCATCACGAACGCGTCCGAGGTGCACAAGTTCGACGACGTGCCCGGCGACTACGTCCGCATCGCGGTCGGTGGAGCCGACCCGGCAGGAACCGTCACGGACGGCTGGGAGAGCCACGAGGCCGCATACGCGATGGAGGTCGGACCCACCGAGCACCCGGGCACGGTCCCCGACGACCGGATGCTGCTCTACTTCACCTCGGGCACGACGAGCCGGCCCAAGCTCGTCGAGCACACCCAGCGCTCCTACCCCGTCGGGCACCTCTCGACGATGTACTGGATCGGCCTGCAGCCCGGTGACGTGCACCTCAACATCAGCAGCCCCGGCTGGGCCAAGCACGCGTGGTCGTCGTTCTTCGCCCCGTGGGCCGCGGAGGCGACGGCGTTCGTCTACAACTACAGCCGGTTCGACCCGGCCGCACTGCTCCGCGTGCTGCACACGCACGAGGTCACCTCGATCTGCGCGCCGCCGACCGTGTGGCGGATGCTCATCAACAGCGACCTCTCCGCGGGTCCGGGCTCGCTGCGCGAGGTCATCGGCGCCGGCGAACCGCTCAACCCCGAGGTCATCGCCCAGGTGGAGAAGGCATGGGGACTGACCATCCGCGACGGCTACGGCCAGACCGAGATGACGGCCGCCGTCGGCAACACCCCGGGCTCCACCGTCAAGCCCGGTTCGATGGGCCGACCCCTGCCGGGCTGCCCGGTCGTCGTCGTCGACCCGATCACGAACACCCTTGTCACGCAGGCTGACCCGGACGGCAACCGCGAAGGCGAGATCTGCCTCGACCTCTCGCAGCACCCGGTGCCGCTCATGACCGGCTACCAGGGCGACGAGCAGCGCAACGCCGATGCGATGGCCGGCGGTTTCTACCACACCGGCGACGTGGCCTCGGTCGACGCCGACGGCTACATCTCCTTCGTCGGCCGCACCGACGACGTCTTCAAGGCGAGCGACTACAAGATCAGCCCGTTCGAGGTCGAGTCGGTCCTCATCGAGCACCCCGCCGTCGCCGAGGCGGCGGTCGTGCCGGCGCCCGACGCGGTGCGCCTGGCGGTGCCCAAGGCGTACATCGCTCTCGCCCCGGGCCACGAGCCCGGTGAGGAGGTGGCGCGCTCGATCCTCGCCCACGCCCGCGAGAAGCTCGCTCCGTGGCAGCGGGTGCGCCGCATCGAGTTCTACGAGCTGCCCAAGACGATCTCGGGCAAGATCCGCCGGGTCGAGCTGCGTGGCCGCGAGAACGACCTCGACGCGACGGGGGCGGCCCAGCCCGAGAACGAGTGGCGCGACGACCAGTTCCCCGAGCTCAAGGGCTGACGGACGAGGTCGTCGAGGTGGTCGGGGACGCAGGGTCGCCCGGCGTGAGCGGCAGCGCGCGCATGGTCGTGTCGTCGATGCGGCTGCAGATTCGCCTGGCCGGGTCGGGGTGGTCCTGGCCCGGCTGCTGCGCGGTCGACGCCGGGGGACGGTAGGGGTCGATGCGGGCGCCGCTGATGACCTGGACGTTGTCGTAGGCGGGCCGGCCCTCGAGGAGGTTGCGGAACGAGTAGCGGGTCAGCGAGGTCAGCTCGCAGGCCGTGCCGAACTGCGCGATGTCGAAGGAGTACGGCTGCCCGTCGAGCTCCTGCCCCGGACCCTCGGAGTAGTGCGAGACGACGCCGCCACCGGTGAAGGTGCCGACCTGGATCCGGTTCCCCTCGAGCGCCGGGGTGTGCATGTGCCCGTTGACGAGGAGGCGTCCGCGCTCGACCTGCTCGGCGGCATACGGTTCGTGGGTCACGACGATGTCGGGCTCCGGCTGGCCGGCCACGGCGGCGTTGAAGCGGTCGGCGGCGGGCTTCTCCTTGGCCGTCGGGTCGGTGTTGTCGTCGCCGAACCAGCGCGGGTCGTTGAAGCCGGTGATGCGCAGTCCGTGGAAGGTCACCTCGCGCAGCGACCCGGCGGGGTTCTCGAGGAGCACGACGTTGGGGATGCGCGCGAGCCGAGCCAGGACCGCCCGGTCGCTCGCCGAGGACTGGTCGTGGTTGCCGCTCGTGAAGATGTAGGGCACCCCGAGAGACTGGATCGAGCGGTAGAGCCCGGCGGCGTCGCCCTCCTGGACCCGGCCGAAGTTGACGAGGTCGCCGCTGTCGATGACCGCGTCGACGTCCTCCTCCTTGATGATCGTTCGCATCAGGGCGTACTGGTTCGCCCCGTGGATGTCCGAGACGAGCAGGAAGCGGGCCGAGGCGGGCTCGTTGACGTTGCCGGCGACGTACTTCTGCTGGAGTGCCTGCGTCACGGCGAGGAGGTTGCGGAAGTAGGGGGTCACCTGCGTGGCCCGAGCCTCGACGTCGGCCAGCAGGCCGGCGTTGCGCTGGACGACACCGAGGACGCCGCTCGTGCGGTACTCCGCGAAGCGGTCCGGCTGGTAGGTCAGGGCGATCCCACCGAAGGTGACGCCGGTCGCGACGACCATGGCCGACGCGACGAAGAGCACGTGGTGACGGCGCGTGGAGCGCTGTCGCACGTAGTGGGAGGCCAGGGCGAGCAGCACCGCGATGGTCGCCGCGCCGAGGAGGAAGCGGATGCCGACGCCGGTCGCGGCCTGCGCGATCGCCGACGAGATCTCGTCGGGTGACGGCTGCAGCGCCCTGATGTCGACGTTGGGCCGGGTGAAGAGGTTGGTGATCTCCTCGCGCACCGCGACCTGCACGTCGAGGCCGGGCGCCACGAGGGGAGAGGCGAACTGGACATCGACGTCCCCGACGATCGTCGGCGCGTGGAGCACGGGGAAGTGGCGCGGCACCGGGTCGAGCCGCAGGACCGCGCGGTACTGCGACGTCTCCGCGACGGTCGGTGCGAGGTTCGTCGCGGCGACGCCGCCGAGGTAGCAGGCCACGAGGATCGCGAGCCAGGTGAGGACGTGCGAGCCCCGGCGCAGCCAGGGGCTGTCGCCGGCCAGCAGGTTCCCCACCTGTCGCATCGCCTCACCCTAACCGGACCGGGACCCGTCACCGGCAGGGCACTGTCCGTTCACGTCGGCGTGCTGCGATGGACCGATCAGCGCACCGGAGCGAGGAGGAGTCATGGCGTCGGCTCGACGCAGGGTCATCGTCGTCGCGGTGGGGGTGGCGTATGCCGTCCTGCTCGTCTTCGGCGAGCGTCTCCTCGGCGGGTCGGCCGGGGTCGTCATCCTCGTCGCGAGCTTCGTCGTCGGCTTTGCATGGCTCGTGCTGCTCGTCGCCCCGTGGGCCGCGCGTGGCCGACCGGGGCGGCGCGCGCCGGTGCGGCGCGAGCGACCGTAGTGTGGCCGGGTGAGCCTCGAGCACCGACCGAACCGGATCATCCTCGTGCGGCACGGGGAGTCCGAGGGCAACCTCGACGACACCGTCTACGAGCGGGTCCCGGACCACCGGATCAGTCTGACGCCCAAGGGTTTCGAGCAGGCGCGCCAGACGGGCGTCGCCATCCGGGAGGTGCTCGACGGCGAGACCGCCGAGGTCTACGTCTCGCCCTACCTCCGCACCCGGCAGACCCTCGAGGCGCTCGCACTGCCGGTCGCCGAGCGGGACGTGCGGGTCGAGCCGCGCCTGCGGGAGCAGGACTGGGCCAACTTCCAGGACCCCGTCGACATCGCCGAGCAGAAGGCGGAGCGCGACCGCTACGGCCACTTCTACTACCGGTTCAGCCACGGTGAGTCCGGCTCCGACGTCTACGACCGGGTGTCGACGTTCCTCGAGTCGATGCACCGCAACTTCGAGAGCCCGACCGCGCCCCGCAACGTCGTCATCGTGACTCACGGCCTGACGATGCGGCTCTTCTGCATGCGGTGGTTCCAGTGGAGCATCGAGTACTTCGAGTCGCTCGACAACCCGGGGAACGCCCAGCCCGTGGTCCTGCTGCGGCAGAAGGACTTCCACTACCGGCTCGAGGCGCCCTTCACGCAGTGGGACACGAGCGTCGTGCCGACCGAGCGCGAGCGCTCCAGCTGGCTCTGACCGTCACCACACGGCATACGCGCCGGGCAGGGTCGACCTAGAGGTACTGGCCCGTGGGTCCCGACTCGCCCGGGTGGTGCTCGCCCGGCTGCAGGCCGGGAGGCATGCCGTAGGAGGCGCCGGGGCCGGGCGGCAGGGCGCGCATCTGCTGGAGCTGCTGCTGCGCCGCCATCTGCTGCGCGACGAGCGCGGTCTGGATGCCGTGGAAGAGCCCCTCGAGCCAGCCGACGAGCTGGGCCTGGGCGATGCGCAGCTCAGCATCGGTCGGGGAGTCGTCGCGGAAGGGCAGGGCGATCCGGTCGAGCTCGGCGACGAGCTCGGGTGCGAGGCCGTCCTTGAGCTCCTCGATGGAGCGGTGGTGCACGTCGGCGAGGCGGCGGCGCCCGGCCTCGTCGAGCGGGGCGTTGCGGACCTCCTCCAGCAGCTGCTTGATCATCGAGCCGATGCGCATCACCTTGGCCGGCTCCTCGACGAGGTCGGCCGGGTTGGTGCGCTCGCGCTCGCGGCGCTCCTCGGCGCGCGACCCGGTGTGGCCGTCCTCGTGCTCGGGCCGTCGCTCGTCGCCCGACGGGTCGGCCACGCCCATGCCGTCTTGCGTCACGACGACGATGCGCGGTTCGTCGCCGTTGGGGTCGGTGTCTGGGCGCTGTCCCTGTCGGCTCGCGTCGTCGCTCATGCGCCCCATCCTGCCGCAACGGGCCGGAGCCCGGGCGTCCCCCGTCGGGTCGCCCGGGCTCCAGGTCCGTCGGCTTGTCGCGTCAGTGCGCCCCGGCCGTGGCGAACCACGGGTGGTGCAGGTCGTGGTAGCTGACGTCGCTCATCATCGAGTTCATCTCGTCCATCATTCGCTGGGCGTCCGGCGGTGGGCTCTTGTGCTCGCCCTCGCGTGCCTCGGCTTCGGTCCGGAACGCCATCGTCTGGGTGAAGAAGCCGTCGGCGTCGATGGCGACGGTGCCGCCGATGATGTCCGGACGCGCCTCGTGGAGCATGTCCATCGGCTCCGCCATCGCGTGCCGGAAGCGATCGGCGTCGCTGAGCCGGCCCTGGATGACCTGGACGAAGCCGGCCTGGTCGCTGCCGCCGTCGAGCATCATCGTGACATCGTCGCAGTCGTGGAAGCTGGCCTCCCCGTCGAAGAGACGCGCCGTCTCCTCCCACCACGCGCCCTGCTCTGGGCGGGCCGAGTTGGCCTCGGCCGATGCCCGGGAGTCGAACCGGACCACTCCGACGAACTCGCCGTCGTCGGTGAGTCCGTACGTCCCGCCCAGCCAGCCCGTCGCGCCGGGCTCGAGCTCCTGGGTCCACCGGTCCATCTGCCGGTGGAGTGCGTCGGCGTCGGTGCACCGACCCTGGATGACCTGGATGAACACCGTGAACCTCCCGTGGGATCGGGGGCCGCTCCGGACCGAAGCGGCCCATCGACCGACGGTACGCCCGGTCGCGCCGGTGCGTCACCGGACGAGTCCGACACGGACGGATCGTTCCGCCGGACTCGGCCGCTCGGCCGCTCGGCCGCTCGGCCGCTCGGCCGCTCGGCCGCTCGGCCGCTCGACCGCTCGGGCGGACGGGGAGGACGAGGAGCGTCAGGTGGTGAGGAGGATCTTGCCGATGTGGCCGGAAGCCTCCATCTCGCGGTGCGCCTCGGCAGCGTGCTCGAGGGGGTGGCGCGATTGGACGACGGGCTTGACGGCGCCGGACTCGATGAGCGGCCACACGTGCTCACGGACGGCAGCGACGATGGCGGCCTTCTCGGTCGCTGGACGGGCCCGCAGCGACGTCGCGATGACGGCCGCGCGCTTGGCCAGGAGCATGCCCATGTCGAGCTCACCCTTGCGGCCGCCCATGAGCCCGATCGTCACGAGCCGCCCGCTGATGGCGAGAGCCTCGACGTTGCGGGCGAGGTACTTCGCGCCCATGTTGTCGAGGATGACGTCGGCGCCGTGACCCTTCGTCAGCTCACGGATGCGCTCGACGAAGTCCTCCTCGCGGTAGTTGACGAGGAACTCGGCGCCGAGGTCGCGACACACGTCGAGCTTGGCCTGGCTGCCGGCCGTGACGGCCACGTGGGCGCCGACCGCCTTGCCGAGCTGGATCGCCATGGTGCCGATCCCGGAGCTGCCGCCGTGGACGAGGAGCACCTGTCCCGGCTGGATGTTGGCGACGAGGAAGACGTTGGACCAGACGGTGCACGCCACCTCGGGCAGCCCTGCGGCATCGACGAGCGACACGCCGCGGGGCACCGGCAGCACCTGCTCGGCCGGCGCCACGACGCGCTCGGCGTAGCCCCCGCCGTCGATGAGGGCGCACACCTCGTCGCCCATCTGCCAGCCCTCGACGCCCTCACCGAGCGCCGCGATGCGTCCGCTCACCTCGAGGCCGGGGTAGTCCGACGCGCCGGGTGGCGGCGGGTAGTGGCCCATCCGCTGCATGACGTCGGCGCGGTTGACGCCTGCGGCGACGACGTCGATGAGCACCTGGCCGGCCCGCACCTCGGGGTCGGGCACCTCGTCGAGGACGAGGCTGTCGGCGTCTCCGGGCTCCGGGATCGTGATGGCGCGCATGGGTCTGAGCCTATTGACCTGCGGCCTCGGCGCGCACGGAGGCCGCTGTCGGGGACGACGCGTCCGGAGTGACGTGCCACACGTTCCCGGCGCCGACGACCCGACCGCCCGGCCCGAGTCGCGTGCCTTCGTCGATCGCCACCGCGCTCGGCGCCAGCCCGGCCGCGACGACGGCGACCGCACGTGAGAGGTTGCCCCACCGGGCGGCGTGCACGTCGACGGCGCCCTCGACGAACCCGAGCCCCTCCACCACCGTCACGGGATCGAGGTCCTCGTTGCTGTCCTCCGGGCAGACCGGCACCCCGTCGATGCGCCACCCGCCGATCACGGCGTGCGAGCCCGCGATGGCAGCGCCCGCGGAGAACCCGGCATACGGCATACCCTCGGCGACGCGGGAGCGGATGCGGGCATAGGAGCCCGTGAGCGATGCGTGGTACTCCGGCGTCGGGCCGCCGCCGACGAAGAGCCCGTCGACTCCGTCGAGCGCGGACGGGTCGAGCGCCGACCCCTCGGGCACCCGCTGCACCACGAGCTCGTGCCCGCCGACGAGCCCGAGGGTGTGGACGTACTTCGCGTGGTAGTCGAGCGACTCGGCGTCGGTGCCCATCACGACGAGCAGGATGCGCGGGGCGGCGCCGGCGTGGCGGGCCGCGGCGGCGACGAAGTCTCCGTAGAGCGCGGGGGCGAGGGCGTCGTCCCAGCCGCCGCCGATGAGGTGGACGTCCATGACGCCAACCTAGGAGATGCCCGGTCCCGGCGGTGGGCGTCGACGGGTGGCGTTCGCGTTGGGGCTGAGGCGGCGCGCGATGTCGTCCGCGGCGAGGCGCGCCCGGCCCACGAGCTCGGTCACGTGCTCGGGGCCGGCGTCGGCGGTGCGCAGCGTCAGGGCGATCGCGGCGAGCGGCCGACCGGCGCGGTCGAGCACGGGGACCGCCACCGAGGACAGGTCGGTGGTGACGGTGCCCTCCTCGCGCGCGTAGCCGTCGGCCCGCGTCCGCGCGAGGACGCCACGCAGCTCTGCGAGCGACCTCGGGCCACCGCCGCTGCGCTGCACGAAGGCTGCGCGGTCGGGGTAGAGCGCCCGCACCTGCGTCGCGGGGAGCGCGGACAGCATGGCGAGCCCGCTGGCGGTGAGGTGGGCGGGCAGGCGGACGCCGACGTCGGTGACGAGCATCGGCTGTCCCGGGGCGCGCTCCTCGAGCAGGTAGATGACGTCCCGGCCGTCCAGCGTGGCGAAGTGGGCGTTGCGTCCGCACTGGTCGACGAGCCGCCGCATCGCCGCACGGGCCACCCGCGCCAGGGGGGCCTGCCGCTGGTAGGCCGACCCGAGCTCGTAGGCCGCCTGGCCGAGCCCGAACCGGCGCTCCTCCACGTAGTGGGTGACGTAGCCACGACTGTGCAGCACCTTGAGCAGGTGGTAGACCGAGCTGCGGGGCAGGCCGAGGTCGCGCGCGATGGACGCGGCGGGCAGCGGCTCGGCGTGGCGGGAGAGGTGCTCGAGGACGTCGAGGGCGTGGGCGGCCGCCGGGGCGTTGGACACGTGGGCCACCTCCTGTCCGCGATCGACGACGTCTCGCATCCGAGACAATTGTCCTCCTCCGATGACCGTCGCGCCAGTCGTTCGGAGGTTCGATGGATCCATGAACGCAGCATCCGCCTCCGTCGCCGGCCCGGTCACCGACAAGGCCGCCGACACCGTCACGGTCGGCACCGGCCCGCTCGCCCTCGAGGACGTCGTCGCGGTCGCCCGCCACGGCGCCCGGGTCGAGCTCTCCGCCGAGGCCGAGGCCGAGATCTCCCACAGCCGTACGGTCATCGAGGCCCTTGCCGAGGACACCGTGCCGCACTACGGCGTCTCCACCGGCTTCGGGGCCCTCGCCACGCGCCACATCCCGACGGCGCTGCGTGCCCAGCTGCAGCGCTCGCTCGTGCGCTCGCACGCCGCCGGCGCCGGCCCCGAGGTCGAGCGCGAGGTCGTGCGCGCGCTCATGCTCCTGCGCCTCTCGACGCTGGCCACCGGCCGCACGGGCGTGCGCCTCGAGACGGCCCGGGCGTATGCCGCGCTGCTCAGTGCCGGCATCACTCCCGTCGTGCACGAGTACGGCTCGCTCGGCTGCTCCGGCGACCTCGCGCCCCTGTCGCACTGCGCGCTCGCCGTCATGGGCGAGGGGCCGGTGCGCCTCGCCGACGGCACCCTCACCGACGCGGCAACCGCTCTGCGTGACAACGGGATCGAGCCCGTGGTGCTGGCGGAGAAGGAGGGCCTGGCTCTCATCAACGGCACCGACGGCATGCTCGGCATGCTCGTCCTGGCCATCCACGACCTGCGCCACCTGCTCAAGGTCGCCGACGTCTCGGCCGCGATGAGCGTCGAGGGCCTGCTCGGCACCGACGACGTCTTCGCCGCCGACCTGCACGCACTGCGGCCCCAGGTGGGCCAAGGCGCCTCGGCTGCGAACATCCTTGCGGTCATGGCCGGCTCGCCGATCCGCGAATCGCACCGCACCGAGGAGTGCACGAGGGTGCAGGACGCCTACTCCCTGCGCTGTGCTCCGCAGGTGCACGGCGGGGCCCGCGACACGGTCGAGCACGCCGCCCGCGTGGCCGCCGCCGAGCTGGCATCGGCCGTCGACAACCCGGTCGTGACACCTGACGGACGCGTCGAGTCCAACGGCAACTTCCACGGCGCTCCCGTCGCCTACGTCCTCGACTTCCTCGCCATCGTCGCGGCCGACGTCGCGTCGATGGCCGAGCGTCGCACCGACCGCTTCCTCGACCAGGCCAGGAACCACGGCCTCCCGCCCTTCCTGGCCGCCGACCCCGGCGTCGACTCGGGCCTGATGATCGCGCAGTACACGCAGGCCGCGATGGTCTCGGAGATGAAGCGCCTGGCCGTACCTGCGTCGGTCGACTCGATCCCGAGCTCGGCCATGCAGGAGGACCACGTCTCGATGGGGTGGTCGGGCGCCCGCAAGCTGCGCCGCTCGGTCGACGCGCTCGCCCGCGTCCTCGCCATCGAGGTGCTGACGGCGGCGCGCGGCATCCAGCTGCGGGCCCCGCTCGAGCCGGCCGCGGCCACGGCGGCGGTCATCGCCGCACTGGGGGCGCGCGCGAACGTCGCGCCCGGCCCGGACCGGTTCCTCGCCCCGGACATCGAGGGGGCCTGCGCGGCCGTTGCCGACGGTGACGTCCTCGCCGCGGCCGAGTCCGTCACCGGCCCCCTCCGCTGACCCCCCCACCGTCGAAAGGCCACGTGTGGCCGCCTGCGGCGGGTCGAGTGGCCACAAGAGGCCGCACGGGCTGGCCTTTCGATCGGCGAGAGGCGGCAAGAAGTGGCCTTTCGACGGGTGAAGCGGACGGCACACGAACGCTGAAGCACACGGCATACCAACGGTTTTCCACTCGAAGGAGAGTGACATGGAAGGTGCACGACCCGTCCGCGCGGCGCGTGGGACGACCCTGACGGCTCAGTCGTGGGCCACCGAGGCCCCGCTGCGGATGCTCATGAACAACCTCGACCCCGAGGTGGCCGAGCGGCCGGACGACCTCGTCGTCTACGGCGGCACCGGGCGGGCAGCGCGCGACTGGAAGTCCTTCGACGCGATGGTCCGCACGCTGACCACCCTCAAGCAGGACGAGACGATGCTCGTGCAGTCGGGCCGCCCCGTCGGGGTCATGCAGACGCACGAGTGGGCTCCGCGCGTGCTCATCGCCAACAGCAACCTCGTCGGCGACTGGGCCACGTGGCCGGAGTTTCGCCGGCTCGAGCACCTCGGGCTGACGATGTACGGCCAGATGACGGCCGGCTCGTGGATCTACATCGGCACCCAGGGCATCGTCCAGGGCACCTACGAGACCTTCGCCGCGGTCGCCGAGAAGCGCTTCGGCGGCACGCTCGCCGGCACGCTGACCCTGACGGGTGGCTGCGGTGGGATGGGCGGCGCCCAGCCGCTCGCCGTCACGATGAACGAGGGCGCGTGCCTCATCGTCGACGTCGACCCGGCGCGGCTGCACCGCCGCGTCGAGCACCGCTACCTCGACGAGGTGGCCGACAACCTCGACGACGCGATCGACAAGGCGCTCGCCGCCAAGCGCGAGCGTCGCGGCTGGTCGGTGGGCGTCGTCGGCAACGCGGCCGAGGTCTTCCCCGAGCTGCTCCGCCGCGGTGTCGAGATCGACATCGTCACCGACCAGACGTCGGCCCACGACCCGCTGTCCTACCTGCCCGAGGGGGTCGCGCTCGAGGACTGGGCCGACTACGCCGAGAAGAAGCCCGAGGACTTCACCGACCGGGCCCGCGCCTCGATGGCCAAGCACGTCAAGGCGATGGTCGAGTTCCAGGACGCCGGCGCCGAGGTCTTCGACTACGGCAACTCGATCCGCGACGAGGCCCGTCAGGGTGGCTACGACCGCGCCTTCGAGTTCCCCGGCTTCGTGCCGGCCTACATCCGTCCGCTCTTCTGCGAGGGCAAGGGCCCGTTCCGCTGGGCCGCGCTCTCGGGCGACCCGCGCGACATCGTGGCCACGGACAAGGCGGTGCTCGACCTCTTCCCCGACAACGACCGCCTGCACAAGTGGATCCGCGGCGCGCAGGAGCGAATCGCCTTCCAGGGCCTGCCTGCTCGCATCTGTTGGCTGGGCTACGGCGAGCGCGACAAGGCGGGTCTCGCCTTCAACGAGCTCGTCCGCACCGGGGAGGTGAGCGCCCCCATCGTCATCGGTCGGGACCACCTGGACTCGGGCTCGGTCGCCTCCCCGTATCGCGAGACCGAGGCGATGGCCGACGGCTCCGACGCCATCGCCGACTGGCCGCTGCTCAACGCCCTCGTCAACACGAGCTCGGGCGCCAACTGGGTCTCGATCCACCACGGCGGCGGCGTCGGCATCGGCCGCAGCCTGCACGCCGGGCAGGTCTCCCTCGCCGACGGCACCGACCTCGCGGCGCAGAAGCTCGCCCGCGTCCTGACGAACGACCCCGGGATGGGCGTCATCCGCCACGTCGACGCGGGCTACGACATCGCCGACCGGGTCGCGCACGAGCGCGGCGTCCGCATCCCCATGCAGGAGGGCTGAGGGCGTATGCCGTCAACCCCGGGTTCGAGGTATTCCGCGGTCACCCGCGACCGCGGAATACCTCGAACCGCGGAGGTTCAGCCAGGTCGATCGGGTCAGGCGCGTCAGCGGGGGCGGCGGACCCGGATCGGGCCCTTCGCGTGGTCCGGGTCGATGACCTGGCCACCCTGCGTGATCTCGGCGCGGCCGGCGCCGACGAGTCGCCGGGCAGCCGAGCGGGCCGGCTCCATGAGCTCGCGCCAGTCGTCGCCGCCGACGGCACGTGCGGCCTCGCTCGGGCAGACCGAGGAGTCGCGCGCCCGGGCGTCGAGCAGCGACTCGAGCGAGTCCTCGAGCTCGATGTCGACCGGGGTCAGGCCGTGCTTGCGGCAGCTGTCGGAGCACCAGCGCACGGAGTCCCAGTCGCGGGCCCACGCCTTGCGCCAGGTGATGGTGCGGCCGCAGCGCGCGCACGGTTTGGTGGGCAGCGGGGCTCGGGACATGGGGACCAGTCTGGAGCATCGTGGCCTCTCGACGGTCGGGAGGCGGCCGAACGTGGCCTTTCGACGGTGGGGAGGCGGCCACACGTGGCCTCTCGACGGGCGAGGGGCGGCCACACGTGGCCTCTCGACGGTGCAGAGGTCAGGGGGTCTTGCGGGTCTCCTCGTCGGAGATGTCGGCCACCGTGGCGTCGAAGAGGCGGATGACGTCGTCGCCCTGCACCGTCAGGCCGACACCGTGAGCGCCGCCACCGATCGAGATGCGGCGCCCCACGAGGTGGCTGTCGGCGATGACCGGCAGCCGGGTGGCCGAGCCGAACGGGGTGATGGTGCCGCGCTCGTAGCCCGTGACCGCCTTGGCGGCCTCCGCGTCGGGCATCGAGATGCGGTTCGTGCCGAGCAGGGCCCGGACCTTGGCCCACGAGAACGTGCGATCACCAGGCACGAGGACGAAGACGTGGTCGTCCTCGGCGCGACGCACGACGAGGGTCTTGATGAGGTCCCGCGGCTCGATGCCTCGGGCGGCGGCCGCCTCCTCGAGGCTCGAGACGCGGCCGTGCCTGGTCACGGTGTGCTCGATACCCGCCGCGAGGACGGCCTCGACCGCCGGCGTGCGGATCTCGCCCGAGTCACTACGCTCGGCTTCATCGCGGTCGGAGTCCATGCCACGCAGCCTAGTTACCGGTCCGGGTCCGCAGCCCGGCCGCGTGAGGGGAAGTGATCGACGTGACGACGAGCTTCGACCGGATGTGGGCCGACCTCGAGCCGGTGGGCCGCCAGGCGGCGACGAACGGCTACCGCCGCTACGCCTGGACCCGCACCGACCACGACCTGCGTGAGTGGTTCGCCGCCGAGTGCACGGCCCGTGGTCTGGACCTCGTCGAGGACCGCGCCGGCAACCAGTGGGGCTGGTGGGGTGACCCCGACACGACGCCCGGCGTGGTCGTCGGCTCGCACCTCGACTCCGTGCCGGACGGTGGCGCCTTCGACGGCCCCCTCGGGGTCGTCAGTGCCCTCGCCACCGTCGACGCGCTGCGCGAGGCGGGCGTCGAGCCCGACATGCCCCTCGGTGTCGTCAACTTCGTCGACGAGGAGGGCGCCCGCTTCGGCATCGCCTGCGCGGGATCCCGCATCATCACCGGTGCCCTCGACGCCGACCGGGCCCGGTCGCTGACCGACGCCGACGGCGTCTCGATGGCCGACGCGTGGCGCAGAGCCGGGCGTGACCCCGAGACCCTGGGCCGCGACGACGACGCCGTGCGGCGCATCGGACGCTTCGTCGAGCTGCACGTCGAGCAGGGCAAGGCCCTCGCGCTCGCGCGCGACGGCGGCGACGACCTCACCGACCCGTCCCGCGCGGTCGCCCTCGGCACCGACATCTGGCCGCACGGTCGGTGGCGCATCGACATCCCCGGCGAGGCCAACCACGCCGGCACCACCCGCATCGAGGACCGTCGCGACGCCATGGTCGGCCTCGCCGACGTCATCCAGGCGGCGCGGTCGTATGCCGTGGGGCTCGGTTGCGTGGCCACCGTCGGCAAGGTGGCCGTGGTCCCGGGCGGCGTCAACGCGATCGCGAGCCACGTCACGGCCTGGCTGGACGCCCGCGGTCAGAGCGAGGAGGCCGTCCATGCGGTCGTGGACGGCGTGTCGTCCGAGGCCGCTCGCCTCGGCGCAACGACGAGCGAGGAGTCGTGGACCCCGACGACGACCTTCGACACGCGACTCGTGGAGCGGCTGCACGGCATACTCCCCGACGCGCCGCTGCTCGGCACGGGCGCGGGGCACGACGCGGGCGTTCTCGCGACGCACGGGGTGCCGAGCGCGATGCTCTTCGTCCGCAACCCCACAGGTGTTTCACACTCTCCGGACGAGTTCGCGAGCACCGAGGACTGCCACCATGGGGTCACGGCCCTCACCGCCGTCGTGACCGAGCTGTGCACAGGGAAGGACCCCGAGTCGATGAGCGAGGCACGATGACGACCTTCTGGTGCGAGAGTGCTTGGCTGACAGGGGGACTCGCGCGCCGGGTCCGCCTCGTGGCGCAGGACGGCCTGTTCAAGGACGTCCTCGTCGACGCGGACCCGCAGCCTGACGACATCCGCCTCGCCGGCGTGACGCTGCCCGGCATGGCCAACGCCCACAGCCACGCCTTCCACCGCGCCCTGCGCGGCCGCGTCAACGGCAGCGGCGGCAACTTCTGGAGCTGGCGCGAGCAGATGTATGCCGCCGCGGAGCAGCTCAACCCCGACACGTACTTCGCGCTGGCGCGGGCCGTCTTCGCCGAGATGGTGCAGGCCGGCATCACGGTCGTGGGGGAGTTCCACTACGTCCACCACCGTCCCGGCGGGCACCCGTACCGCGATCCGAACGCCATGGGTCTCGCGGTGCGCCAGGCGGCCGACGAGGCCGGCATCCGCCTCACGCTGCTCGACACGTGCTACCTGGAGGGCGGCCTCAACGGCGGCGGCCACGTCGAGCTCCACCCCGGCCAGCGCCGGTTCAGCGACGGCTCGGTCGAGGCGTGGGCGGAGCGCATGTCCGCGCGCCGTCACGAGACGGACCGGGTGCGGCTCGGTGCGGCGATCCACTCGGTCCGCGCGGTCAAGCGGGCGGACCTGCCGAAGGTCGTCGAGGCCGCGGGCGGCCTGCCGCTCCACGTGCACCTGTCGGAGCAGCACGGCGAGAACCTCGCGTGCCAGATGTTCTACGGCGCGAGCCCGACGCAGCTGCTCGACGAGGCAGGCGCTCTCGGCGCCCACTCGACGGCGGTGCACGCCACGCACCTCGAGGACCGTGACATCGAGCTCCTCGGTGGCACGGGCACCGGCGCGTGCTTCTGCCCGACGACCGAGCGTGACCTCGCCGACGGCATCGGACCGGCCCGCGCCCTGCACGACGCAGGCAGCCCGCTCTCGCTGGGCTCGGACCAGCACGTCGTCATCGACCCGTTCGAGGAGCTGCGCGGGCTCGAGATGCACGAGCGGCTCGTCACCAACGAACGCGACCGCTTCTCGGCCGACGACCTGCTCCTCGCGGCCTCGTTCAACGGCTACCGGTCCCTCGGCTGGTCCGACGGGGGCCACCTGAGCAAGGGGGCGCTCGCCGACTTCGTCACGGTGCGCACCGACACCGTCAACACGGCGGGTGCCGCGCACGACCAGATCATCTACGCCTGCGTGGCCTCCGACGTCTCGACCGTCGTCGTCGGTGGGGACGTCGTCGTCAGCGACGGCCGCCACCGGATGGGCGACGTCGGCCGCCTGCTCGTCAGCGCCATCGACCGGGTCGCCGGAGGGGTCCCGGCGTGAGCCTGCTCCTCACGGGCATCGCGGAGCTGACGACGAACGACCCGGCTCGGGGCGACGGTCACGCCGACCCCGGCGACGCCCTCCTCGGCATCGTCCGCGACGCCGCGCTCGTCGTCTCCGACGGCGGTGAGGTCGAGTGGGTCGGACCCGCCGCCGAGGCGCCCGACGCCGACGAGCGCCGTGACCTCGGGGGTCGCGCCGTCATCCCCGGTTTCGTCGACTCGCACACGCACCTCGTCTTCGCCGGTGACCGCTCTGCCGAGTTCGCCGCGCGGATGACGGGCACGCCCTACGACGGGGGCGGCATCGCCGTCTCGGTCGCGGCGACGCGCGCCGCGAGCGACGACGACCTGCGTGCCCTCGTCACCGCCCGCGTCGCCGAGATGCGTGCCCAGGGCACGACGACGGTCGAGATCAAGAGCGGCTACGGACTGACCCTCGACGACGAGCTGCGCAGCCTCCGCATCGCCCGCGAGCTCACCCCGCACACGACCTTCCTCGGCGCGCACGTCGTGCCACGGGAGTACGCGACGCAGCGGGCCGCATACGTCGACCTCGTGACGGGGCCGATGCTCGGCGCGGTCGTCGCCGACGGACCGACCGCGCTGGCCGAGAGCATCGACGTCTTCTGCGAGCCGCACTCGGCGCACGCCTTCGACGGCGACGAGGCGCGCACGATCCTCGAGGCCGGCCGCGCCGCGGGTCTCGCCCTGCGCGTCCACGGCAACCAGCTCGGCCACGGCCCCGGCGTCCGGCTCGCCTGCGAGCTCGGGGCCCGCAGCGTCGACCACTGCACCTACCTCGACGACTCCGACGTCGAGGCGCTCGTCGCTGCGCGCGGGACCACGGTCGCGACGCTGCTGCCCGGGGTCGAGTTCTCGACCCGCTCGCCCTACCCCGACGGGCGGGCGCTCATCGACGCCGGCGTCGACGTGGCGCTCGCGAGCGACTGCAACCCCGGCACCTGCTACTCGTCGTCGATCCCGTTTGCCATCGCGCTCGCCGTGCGCGAGATGGGCCTGACCCCGGCCGAGGCGCTGCATGCCGCCACCGCCGTCTCGGCGCGCTCGCTCGGCCTCGACCGACGCGTCGCGCCGGGACAGCCGGCCGAGCTGGCCGTTCTCGACGCGCCGAGCCACCTGCACCTCGCCTACCGGGCCGGGGTGCCGATCGTCCGCGCGCTCGAGCTCTAGCTGGTCGCCGGCTCGTCGTCGGGGTGCTGGCAGCGCAGCACCGAGCCCGGACCCGGGTGGATCAATCCGGTGTGGCCGTCGGCCCACTCGACGACGTAGGGGGGAGCGCCGCCCTCGCCCTTCACCTCCCGGATGACGCCCTCGCGCGTGCTCTGACCGACGTGTTCCGCGGCCATCGTGATGCGGTCACCGACCTGTGCCTGCATGGCACACCTCCTCGCGTGGGCTCTGATCCCTCCAAGGACACCACCTCGAGCCTCGGCCCGGAAGGCCTTCCTGCGACAAGACGCCGCCGAGTTGCGGGTCTCGAGTCATCAGTCGAACTGCTCGCGTATGCCGTCCGGGCCGTCCCCCGCCGCCGACGGACGACCATTGGTCGACCGGACGCCGCGACACGCCGCGACGACGCGCCTAGTCCGCCGTTTTGGCCCACCGACGGTCGTCGGTCGGCGGCGCGTGGACCTGCCCGGGGAGGCCGCTCCGGACGAGCGCGGCTGGTGGCCGCAGTGGTCGCAGGAATGTGTCGGGGATCGGTCACATCGGCCTGACGTGCGCCTCCTCGCCCGTGCGTTCCTCGATGTCCCGCTCCGCCTCCCCGACGAGCTGGTCCGCCAGGTGGCGCAACGCGCGGGCGACGGCGATCTCGTCCCCGATCCGACGCGACGCCGCGTCGTCAGAGGAGCGGTGGCTCGTCCCCTTGGCACTGAGGCGGTCCGGGGGGTCGGCGACGAGCACGACGGTGGCGCTCGTGTCGTCCCCGGACTCGAGCAACGAGACACGGACCTGCCACTCGCGCAGGTGGAGGGTCTGCGAGCGTTCCTCGGGACCCGTCGGCGCCGGGGCCGGCTCGGGTGTCGCGGCCTTCTCGTCACCGGGCACGCCGAGGTGGAGCACCGATCCCGGCCCCGGGTAGATCAGGCCGGTGTGGCCGTCCGCCCACCGCACCACGAAGGGCGGACCCCCGTCGGCTCCGCGGACCTCGAGCACCTCCCCGTCCCGGGTGGGCTCGTCGATGTGCTCTGCCGCAAGGACGATGCGGTCTCCGACATGTGCTCTCACGATGGCCTCCTCGGTCGGTCTCAGATCAGGACAGCACCTGTCGTGGGCGCGCACTCAGGGCCGAAGGGCTCCGACTCGTGGGCCGGTCGGGCCCTGTCGTGGGACCTTGGGCCCTTGCGCCGGCGCCCGATACGGGGCTGGGATCGGGACAGGTCGTGCGCCCGCCCGGCCGACGACCCGAGGGAGGCGCCATGAGCACCATGCAGGCGTGGGTCGTCGATGAGCCGGGACCGCTGCGCAGGCACCCGCTCGTCCGGACCGAGCTGCCCATCCCGCAGCCCGGCCCGGGCGAGGTCCTGGTCCACGTCCGGGCCTGTGGGGTGTGCCGCACCGACCTGCACGTCGTCACGGGAGACCTGGCGCGGCACCGGCACCACCTCGTGCCCGGCCACGAGGTGGTGGGCGAGGTCGCCCTCGTCGGCGACGGAGCCCATCGTTTCGTGCCGGGGGACCGGGTGGGTGTCGCGTGGTTGCGGGCCACGTGCGGCTCGTGTCGGTGGTGCCGTTCGGGACGCGAGAACCTCTGCGCCGCCTCGCGCTACACCGGATGGGACGCCGACGGCGGCTACGCGGAGTATGCCGTGGCACCTGAGGCGTACACCTACCGGGTCCCGGCCTCGTTCGAGGACGTCGAGGCGGCGCCGCTGCTCTGCGCCGGCATCATCGGCTACCGGTCGCTGCGACGGGCTGAGCTGCCACCCGGTGGTCGGCTCGGCATCTACGGCTTCGGCGCGAGCGCCCACCTGACGGCGCAGGTCGCCGTAGCCCAGGGCGCCGAGGTGCACGTGCTGACGCGTGGCGCCGAGGCTCGCGCCCTGGCTGCGGAGCTCGGAGCGGCCTCGGTCGGCGGTCCGCACGACGCGCCCCCGGTGCCGCTCGACGCGGCCATCCTCTTCGCGCCGGTCGGCGAGCTGGTTCCGGTCGCTCTCGAGGCCTTGGGTCCCGGGGGGACCCTCGCCGTGGCCGGCATCCACCTCAGCGACGTCCCCGTGCTCGACTACCAGCGCCACCTCTTCCGCGAGCGGTCGCTGCGCAGTGTCACGAGCAACACCAGGCACGACGGCGAGGAGTTCCTGCTGCTGGCCGAGCGCCTGGGCCTTCGGGTCGCCACGACCGCGGTGCCGATGGACGAGGCGGACCGTGCGCTGGTCGACCTGGAGGCCGGGCGCGTCCGCGGCGCCGCGGTGCTCGTACCGGCGCCCGGCGGTTGAACCGCCCCGGTCGACGACCTCCCAGCCCGCCGCTGGGGCACCATCCGGTGGGAGCACGCCGGATGGTGCCGGCTCAGCGGCCGCTCAGCGGACTCTCGGCGTTACCCCTCATCGCGTGTCCGACGTCGATGGCGAGGCCCCGGCGAGGAGCACGGCCTGACGGCCGGCCTCGAGCCGCACGACCGGGATGCGCGGGGGCGAGCAGGACAGGTAGTCCAGGCCCGTGCGGGCGAAGAACCCGATCGACGCCGGGTCCCCGGCGTGCTCCCCGCACGCCCCGAGCCCCAGCCCGGGTCGGGCGCGGCGACCGTCACGCGCGGCCAGCTCGACGAGGGCGCCCACACCGGCCTCGTCGAGGGTCTTGAAGGGGTCGGTCGCGAGGATCCCCGCCTCGCGGTAGGCCGCGAGGAAGTTGGCCTCGGCGTCGTCGCGCGACATGCCCCAGCTCGTCTGGGTCAGGTCGTTCGTGCCGAACGAGAAGAAGTCGGCGTGCTCGGCGAGGGCAGCCGCCGTCAGCGCCGCGCGCGGCAGCTCCACCATGACGCCGATGGGCAGGTGCAGCGAGGTGTCGTGGGCGCTGGCGACGTCGGCCACGATCCCCTCCATCCGTTCGCGCGCCGCCGTCAGCTCGGCGACGTCGGCGACGAGGGGGACCATGAGCTCGGGCCGCACGTCGTGGCCGCCGGCCCGCAACGTGATGGTGGCCTCAACCAGGGCTCGCACCTGCGCGTCGATGATCTGCGGCAGCACGGTGAGCAGCCGCACGCCACGCAGGCCGAGCATCGGGTTCGACTCGTGCCACCGGCGGGTCGTCGACAGCCGTCGCTCGAGGGCCGCGTCGAGGGTGCCCCGCTCGTCGGCGAGGGCCGCAGCGACCGACAGCTCGACGAGGTCGGGGAGGAACTCGTGCATGGGCGGGTCGAGCAGCCGCACCACCACCGGCAGGCCCTCCATCGCCTCGAGGAGCGCGGTGAACTCGGTCAGCGCGAGCGCCTCGATCTCGGCGAGGGCGCCTTCTCGGTCGTCGTCGGTGACGAGACGCTCGACGAGCACCCGTCGGGCACCGAGGAGCATGTGCTCGGTGCGGCACAGCCCGATGCCCTCGGCGCCGAAACACCTTGCTGCTCGGGCCTCCTCGGGGGTCTCGGCGTTCGCCATGACGCCGAGCTGGCGCCTCAGGTCGGCGTGGCTGAGGAGGGTCAGCACGGCCCGGACCGTCCGGTCGGGGCTGTGCGAGACGCCTTGGCTGATGGCTGTCGACACCGGGCTGGGCTCGATGTCGCGCTGGCCGGCATACACCTCGCCCGTGGTGCCGTCGACGGACACCACGGTGCCCTCGGGCAGGCTGACCCCGCCCGGGAGGGTGGCCATCCGGGCGACGGGGTCGACGAGCAGACCCTCGACCCCGGTGACGCACGTGCGCCCGAGGCCGCGGGCCACGACGGCCGCGTGCGAGGTGAGCCCGCCACGGGAGGTGATCACGGCACGCGCGGCGAGGAGGCCACCGAAGTCGTCGGGGCTCGTCTCGGGACGGGCCAGCACGACCTGGCGGCCGAGCGCCGTCCACGCCATCGCCGTGGCCGAGTCGAACACGAGCTGGCCGTATGCCGCGCCGGGGCTCGCCGCGAGGCCGTGGGCGAGCGGCGTCAGTCCCTCCTCGGTCGTGAAGGTCGGGTGCAGCAGGGTCTGCAGCTGGGTCCCGTCGACGCGGGTCAGGGCCTCGTCGAGGTCGATGACCCCCTCGTCGACGAGCTCGACGGCGATGCGGAAGGCCGCTGCCGGGCTCCGTTTGCCGAGGCGGGTCTGCAGGATCCACAGTCGCCCCCGCTCGACGGTGAACTCGACGTCGCAGAGGTCGCGGTAGTGCTGCTCGAGCGTGCGCAGGTGCCCGCTCAGCTCCTCGTGCAGGGCCGGCTCGCGGCGCCCGAGCTCGGACAGGTCCATGGGGCTCCGGCTCCCACTGACGACGTCCTCGCCCTGGGCGTCGGGAAGGTAGTCACCGAAGACGCCGGGCGCGCCGCTGACCGGGTCCCGGGTGAAGCACACGCCGCTCCCCGAGCGGTCGCCACGGTTGCCGAAGACCATCTGCACGACGTTGACGGCGGTGCCCAGGTCGTCCGGGATGCCCTCGTGGGCCCGGTAGAGGCGCGCCCGCTCGCCGTTCCACGACGCGAAGACGGCAACGACCGCGCGGCGCAGCTGCTGGCGTGGGTCCTGCGGGAGGTCCTCGCCGGTGCGCTCCTGGACGATCCGCCGGAAGACGCCGGTCAGCCGTTCGAGTGCGGTGGCGTCGAGCTCGGCATCGGTGGCGGCCCCGGTCTCCCGGCGCAACCGCGTCAGCTGCTCGTCGAAGAGGGTGCCGTCGACACCGAGGACGGTGCGCCCGTACATCTGCACCAGCCGGCGGTAGCTGTCCCAGGCGAACCGGTCCTCACCGCGGGAGACGAGAGCAGCCGCCACCGAGTCGGTCATCCCGACGTCGAGGACCGTCTCCATCATCCCCGGCATCGAGAACCGGGCTCCCGACCGCACCGACACGAGCAGCGGCGCGGCCGGGTCTCCGAAGCGCAGGCCGGAGCGGTGCTCGAGGTCGACCATCGCCGCCTCGATCTGCTCCCACAGGCCGTCGGGCTCGCCGCCCCCCGCCAGCCACGCGCGGCACGCCTCGGTCGTGATGATGAACCCCGGGGGCACGGGCAGGCCGAGCCGCGACATCTCCGCCAGTCCGGCGCCCTTGCCGCCCAACAGTCCTGCCATCGTCCGGTCGCCCTCGTGCAGCTCCAGCACGAGGGGTCGCCGTGCGGTGCGCTCCGGTGTCGTGGTCATCGCTCCTCCAGGGCTCGCGGCGGGCCGTGAGCGCGGGCGCGCCGCAGCCTGTCCCTCGAGCGTGCGGCGGAAGGCGACGCGCGCGACAGGGGCTTTGGTCCCGTGCGCGGGGTCTGCTGGGGCGGCGCGGGTGGAGCTAGCGGCGACCGGTGGCCTTGTCGATGGCCTTCTGGGTCGCCTTCTCCGCCTTGGCCTTCGCCCGGTCGAGCTTCTTCGCGGCCTTCTTGTCGGTCGGGTCCACCTGGTCGTCCTCGAGCGCCTTGGGCAGGTGGCCGGTGGAGCGTCGGTAGTACGTCGCCGCACCGCGCTCGGCGGCGACCCGGGCGGCGGCGACGGCCATCGAGGAGAGGGCCGTGAAGAGGATGACGTCCCGGGTGCGCTCACGCTCGAAGTCGCCCTTGACGGGCACGTTGCGGCCGGTCGCGAGCTTCCAGCCCTTCTGCGTGGCGTCGGTCGCGAGCTTGGTCGCGATGATCGTCGTCCCCACGCTGAGGAGCTTCCAGACCGGACCGCCGACCGGGGTGTGCTGCGTCTTGTCGACCTTCGCGGATGCCTTGTCCGAGGCCTTCGCGAGAGCCTTCTTCGTGTCCTTGGAAGCCATGGCTTGACTGTACCCACGCTGCCGCTGGCACTCACGAGTAGAGTCACCTCCACAACTGAAGAGCACCACCACCCATCACGACAGGGGAGCGCAACACGCGCTGAGAGTGCGGCAGCCCGAAGGCAGAGCCGCAGACCCTCGAACCTGCTCCGGTTAGCACCGGCGAAGGAAGTCGGTATTTCTCAGGCCACCGCACGGCATACGTCATCGACGTGTCCGTCCGGCTGGCTTCCCCCAGGTATCCACTTGTCATCACTGGAACCCGGGAGACACACCATGTCCAGAACCACCAGCGCCACCATCACCGCGAGCGGGCCGCTGACCCGCTGGCGCACCATCGACCTGCTCACCTGCGCCTTCCTCGGCGTCGCCTTCGGCGTCGCGTACTGGGCGTGGGGCCTGGTCTACGCCGTCCCGTCGAACGCGGTCTCGGCGGCCTTCCCGCCGCTCGGCGCCCTCTTCAACTGGCCGTGGCTCGTGGCCGGCATCGTCGGCATGCTCATCATCCGCCGTCCCGGCGCGGCCGTCTTCACCGAGCTGCTCGCCGCTATCGTCTCGGCGCTCATCGGCACCCAGTGGGGTCTGGCCACGCTCGTGTCCGGCCTCGTCCAGGGCCTCGGCGTGGAGCTCGGCTTCGCCGCCTTCGGGTATGCCGTGTACCGCTGGGCGCCGCTGCTGCTCGGCGGGTTCCTCGGCGGTGCCTTCGAGGCCGTCTACGAGTGGTACTCCTACTGGACCGACTGGGGCTGGGGCTACAAGATCGCCTACCTCCTCCTGCTCGGTGCGTCGGTGGCGGTCCTCGGCTCGCTCCTCGCCGTCGGCCTGACGCGGCTGCTCGCCGCCGCGGGTGCGCTGAACCCGTTCCCGCCGGGCCAGGAGGTCCGTGAGCAGCGCGCCGTCTGACCGCCGCGCGGTGGACACCCCGGTGACGACGCGGGCAGAGGAACGTGGCCGAGGCCAAGCTCGGGCGACCGGCGGCGTCGAGGTGCGCGTCCGGGACCTGACGTGGCGACCCTTCGGTCGCTCGCGTCCGGTCCTCGACGGCCTCGACCTCACCATCGCGCCCGGCGAGCGCGTGCTGCTCGCCGGGCCGAGCGGGTCCGGCAAGTCGACCCTCCTGCGGGCCGTCGCCGGCCTGCTGCTGACGGCCGACGCCGGCCAGCTGTCGGGCACCGTGGCGGTGGGCGGTCAGGCGCCACAGGACGTTCCGGGCTCGGTCGGCCTCGTCCTGCAGGATCCCGGCGCCGGTGTCGTGGCCTCGAGCATCGGTCGGGACGTCGCCTTCGGCCTGGAGAACGTCTCGCTGCCCCGCGATGACATGCCGCGGCGCGTCGAGTCCGCGCTGCGCGAGGTGGGCCTGACCATGTCCCCCGACAGCTCGCCGGCGACGCTGAGCGGCGGCGAGTCCCAACGGCTCGCGCTGGCCGGTGCCCTCGTCCTGGAGCCGTCGGTGCTGCTGCTCGACGAGCCGACGGCGATGCTCGACGCCGCCACCGCTGCCGACGTGCGGGCTGTCGTGGCCGACGTCGTCGCGCGGCGCGCCCTCACGCTCGTCGTCGTCGAGCACCGCCTCGACGGGTGGCTCGACCACATCGACCGACTCGTCGTTCTCGACGCGTCGGGCTCGGTCGTCGCGGACGGCGAACCTCGCCGAGTCCTGGCCGAGCACGGGGAATCGCTTGCGGCTCAGGGCATCTGGGTCCCCGGCGTCCCTGATCCCGAGCCCCTCGCGCTGGTCCTCGACCCCGCGCCGGACGCCGCGGCCGGGCGGGTGCCGCAGGGCCGCCTCGTCGCGGCGGCTTCCGGCGTCCGGGTCGAGCACCACAGCCGGCGGCTCGGCCAGCGCTCGCGCACGACGCTGGCCGTCGACGGTTCCGACCTCGAGGCGCGGGCCGGCCGCTCGGTCGCCCTCGTCGGACCGAGCGGCGCCGGCAAGTCCTCGCTCATGTCGGCGCTCGGCGGACTGACCGCCCCGGCGCGCGGCACCGTGGACGTCGCGCTACCGCTCACGCCGGCCGAATCGGGAGGTCGAGCCGACGCGCGCGACCGGCTCATGCCCCCGCACGAGTGGTCCTCGCCCGACCTCGCGCGCGTCGTGGCCTGGGTGCCGCAGCGTGCTGCCACCGCTCTCGTCGGTCGCACCGTGCGTGACGACGTCCTGACGACGCCGCTCGCCCTCGGCCAGGACCCCGCCGTCGCCGGTCGCCGGGCCGACGCCCTCCTCGCCGCGCTGGGGCTCGCCCACCTCTCCGACGCCGACCCGCGCCAGCTCTCCGGTGGCGAGCAGCGGCGCCTGGCGATGGCCTCCGCCGTCGCGCACGGCCCGGCGCTCGTGCTCGCCGACGAGCCCACGGTCGGGCAGGACCGGCTGACGTGGGCCGCCGTCTCGGGAGTCTTGGCCGCGGCCCGTGACGAGGGTGCGGCGGTCGTCGTCACGACCCACGACCCCGGCGTCGTCGACGACGCCGACCGTGTCCTCCACCTCGTGGCACCCGCCCAGCCGGCACCAGACCCGGAGCCGGAGCGCCGGCCGCTGCTCGCCCGGGTCGGCCCGCTCGCGCTGCTCGCGTCGGCGCTCTGCGTCCTGCCCCTGCCCGCGCTGCTCGACACGTGGCGCCAGGGCCTGGCCGTCCTCGCCGTCGAGCTGGTGCTCGGCCTCGTGGGCCTCCTCGCCCCCGGCCCCGGTCGCCCTCCCGAGGGGCGCATCCGCGGGGTGCTGGCCCGACTCGCGCCGGCCACGCTCGCCGTCGTCGGCGTCGCATGGTCCGCGTGGCTCCTCGGCGGTCGTGACCTCGAGGTCGCCTCGGGTGCCGCGCTGCGCGTGCTCTGTCTGCTCGTGCCCTCCGCCTTCGTCGTCGGCTTCCTCGACCCCGAGGCTCTCGGCGACCACCTCGCGCAGCGACTCCGGCTCCCGGCGCGGCCCGTCGTGGCGGCGACGGCCGCCCTGCAGCGGCTCCAGTCGTTCGACACCCTGTGGGGCGAGCTCATGAAGACGCGCCGGGTGCGCGGCATCCGGGCCGACCGGGGCCCGCTGGCCCGGGGCCGGGAAGCGGTCGTCGTCACGGGCAGCCTGCTCGTCGGTGCGCTCGCCCAGGCGTCGACGCTGGCACTGGCGATGGATGCGCGCGGTTTCGCCGAGGCGCGGCGGCGCACGTGGGCGGGCGCGGCACCGTGGCGCCTGCCCGACACCCTGGCCCTCGGAGCCGGTCTTCTCGTCATCGCGGCGGCGGTCGCGGCCCGGCTGCTGCTGCCCTGAGTGCCTCGCGGGGCACAATGGGCGGCGCACACCTCCCGACAGGAAGGGGCCGCACGTGCCCATGCCCCGCCGACCCCGCCCAGCCACCCGCGGACGCCGCGGCGCACGGGCGTATGCCGTGCCGACCGTCGCGCTGGGCCTCTCCACCGCCCTCGTCATCGCCGTGGCCGGATGCGGGCAGCCGACGCCGCCGCCCGACGACGCCGTGGCTCCGACGGTGAGCGTGCCCCTGCAGCCGACGATCCTGCCCGTCACCCCGAGCGACGACGCCCCCGACCCGGCCGCCACGACCGGGCCGAGTGACGGCAGCCTCTTCGACGCGGCGTCGAGCCTCACCGACACGAGCTGTCGGGCCACCGGCGAGTCGTGGAGCTTCACCGGGACGCTCACGAACTCCGACTCCCAGGAGCACACGTTCACCGTGGCGGTCTTCCTCGTGAAGACGTCCGACGGGTCCGACGTGGCCAGCAAGGAGGTCGACGTCAAGCTCGCGGCCGGTGCCGCGACACCGGTGTCCGTCAAGAACTTCCACACCGGTCCGAGCACGGGCGTCGAGTGCCTGAGCGGCGTCACGGTGAAGGGTCTCTGAGGTGCGGCTCTTCCTCGTGCGGCACGGGCAGACCCACGCCAACGTCGCCCGCCAGCTCGACACCGCCGTGCCTGGCCTCGACCTCACCGACGAGGGTCGGGCGCAGGCCCGGGCGCTCGCGGACCGGCTCGGGACCGAGGACCTCGGGGCGATCTACACCTCCGACCTCGTGCGCACCCAGCAGACCGCGGCCCCGCTCGCCGAGATGCTGGGCCTCGAGATGGTCGTGCTGCCGGGCCTGCGCGAGATCCAGGCCGGTAACTACGAGATGTCGACCGACTGGCAGCCCTACATCGACGCCGTGGTGCGCTGGCGCGACGACCCGGAGCACACGATCCCGGGCGGCGACAGCGGCGCCCGCTTCCTCGCGCGCTACGACGAGGCGATCGCACGGATCGCCTCCGACGGGCACGAGTCGGCCGTCGCCGTGAGCCACGGTGCGGCGATGCGGGTCTGGTGCTCGGTGTCGCTCGGGCTGGACGCCGACTTCTTCGACGGTCGGCGCCTCGACAACGCCCACGTCGTCACGATGGAGGGCGGGCCCGCGACCGGGTGGCGCCTGCTCGCGTGGGGTGACGAACCGGTCATCCATGGCTGAGCGCCGGTCCGTCGGCGCGTCGACCCGTGTGTCGCAGGCACGCTGGGCCGGCTGCCTGGCCGGGGTCGTCCTCGCCGCCGCCTCGTGGGGCTCGGGGGCGCTGCCGCGTCCCAACCGCCACGTGCTGTGGCCGGGGGTGGCGTCGTGGTCGGCGAGCGGCGGTTCCCCGCTGCTCGCCACCGTGTCGGTGCTCGCGATGGCGGTGCTCGTCCTCGCGTGGTGGCGCCTGCGCGACGCCGAGGTCTCGGTGCGGTGGTGGTGGGTGACGATCGCGCTGTGGTTCGCCCCGCTCGTCGCAGCCATGCCCCTCTACAGCCGCGACCTCTACTCGTATGCCGCCCAGGGCCTGCTCTGGGACCAGGGGCTCAGCCCCTACGACCACGTGGTCCGTGAGCTCGACTCGCCGTGGCGGGGGTCGACGGCTCCGACGTGGCTCGACAGCTCGACGCCCTACGGCCCCGTGTGGCTGCTGCTGGCCCGGACGGTCGCCTCGGTCTCCGGCGAGCTGTGGGTCGCCCTCCTGCTCCTTCGGCTGCTCGCGGTCGTCGGCGTGGTCGTCCTAGCGTGGGCCGTGCCCGACGTGGCCCGCCGGCTCGGCTGGTCGCCCGAGCGGGCCATCTGGCTGGGGGTCGCGGTGCCGCTCGTCGGCGCCCACTTCGTCGGGGGAGCGCACAACGACGCGCTCATGGTCGGCGCGGTCCTCGGCGGTCTCGCGCTGGCCCTGCGCGGGCGGTTCGCCGTCGCGTGCGTCATCGTCGCGCTCGGAGCCATGGTCAAGGTCACCGCCGTCATCGCCCTGCCGTTCGTCGCGATCCTCTGGGCACGCCACGCCATGTCGGCACGGGCGTCGGGGACGGAGGGCACGGCATACGTCCGTTGGGGTGAGGTGGTGCGGGCCGGGGCGCTGACGGCTGTCTGCGCGGGCGTGCCGATGGTGCTCGGCGGGGTGGTGACGGGGCTCGGCTTCTCCTGGCTCAACCCGACGGCGACCCCGGGCAAGAACGAGCAGTGGACGTCGCTGCCCACCGCGATCGGTATCGCCGTCGGGGCGGTCGGGCACCTCCTCGGCCACGACGAGTGGCGCGAGAGCGGCATCGCGACCGCCCGGGCCGTCGCCCTGGTCGTCCTCGCGCTGTTGCTGGTGCTCATCTGGCTCGCGGCGCTCAAGCCAGCTGACACCGGCGGCCTCGTGGACGGGACTGCGGCGGCCGAGGCGCGCCAGCGGCCGGTGCGTGGCATCGCGTGGGCCATGCTCGCCGTCGTCGTGCTCGCCCCCGTCTTCCTCGGGTGGTACTACCTGTGGGCGCTCCCGCTCTTCGCCGTCTCGCTCGGGGCTCTCTGGCAGAAGCGCCTCGAGCTGCCCCTCGCCCTCGTCGCCACCGTCGCGTGCTTCGCGACCCTGCCGGAGGGCTACAGCCTCGGCCTGACGACGACGGTCGTCGGGGTTCCGATCGCCCTCGTCGTCCTCGTCCTGCTGCTGCGACGCGGGCTGCGCACCGCCCGTCGCACCGACTGGCGGCACCTGCTCGACCTCGACCGGCCCCTCGTGCCGCCGCGGTGACCCGGTCACGGAACGGCGACAGTTGACCGTGCCGTCCTGCCGCGCCCGGTTCGGTGTCCCACACTGTCCCGGTGAGTGACTCCGGCTTCGTCGACGAGGCCCCGTCCGGGGACGGCCGACCGCCGCGTCCGCGTCGCTCGGAGCGTCGTCCGGAGCGTCGCCCCGACCGCCCCACGGGCGCAGCCGACGACGGATCCGAACCGACCAGGGCCGTCACCACGACGCGGCGGCGTCGTAGCCTCGTGGTCGTCGGCTTCGTCGTGCTCGTCGTCGGGCTGATCGCCTTCGGCGCCTGGGCCTGGTCGGGCCGTGTGCACGTCGACGACGTCGCCGCCTACGAGACCCTCGTCCAGCAGGTCGAGGAGCTCGACCACACGATGACGCCGCTCGGGCACAGCGAGATCCCGCCCTGTCGCGACGCCATCGACGGGACCGTGACCCGGGGCTACCCGCAGTCGACGGGTCCCCAAGCCGCCGAGCTCGTCGGCTACCTCGAGCAGACCGGGTGGGTGCGGCAGGGCTCCACCCTCCCCGTCTACGCGCACCTGACGCGGACGGACCAGGGCCACCTGCTCACGATCGACGTGCTGGCCCCGAGCGACACCTCGCTCGTGGGGTCCCTGACGGCCCACAGTGCCGCCAGCCGCTTCGGCTGCCTCCTCCGCTGAGCCCGAACGGCCGCCCCGTCCCGCCCCCCGTCCCGCCTCACGGAGGCGGACGCGACGGACGCGTGACCGATGGCACGGGCCACATCGTGGGAATGGCGCGGCCCACGGCATACGCCAATGGGACGCTGGTGCACATGCGCGCGGTCACCCAGAGCAAGAAGCTGCAGAACGTCTGTTACGAGATCCGTGGCCCCGTCCTCGCCGAGGCCAAGCGGCTCGAGGACGAGGGGCACCGCATCCTCAAGCTCAACATCGGCAACCCGGCGCCGTTCGGCTTCGAGGCGCCCGAGGACATCCTCGTCGACGTCATCCAGGAGCTGCCGACGGCGCAGGGCTACAGCGACAGCAAGGGCATCCTCTCGGCCCGGCGGGCGGTCAAGCAGCACTACGAGCTGCGCGACTTCCCGGCCGTCGGCGTCGAGGACATCTACCTCGGCAACGGCGTCAGCGAGCTCATCGTCATGGCGATGCAGGGCCTGCTCGACAACGGCGACGAGGTGCTCATCCCGGCACCCGACTACCCGCTGTGGACCGCGGCTGCGAGCCTCGCCGGCGGCAACGCCGTCCACTACGTGTGCGACGAACAAGCCGGCTG
The DNA here is from genome assembly GCF_052114705.1 of Terrabacter sp. 2YAF2. Lineage (NCBI taxonomy): Bacteria > Bacillati > Actinomycetota > Actinomycetes > Micrococcales > Intrasporangiaceae > Terrabacter > Terrabacter sp. 2YAF2. The sequence goes on along the minus strand of NZ_JBFRFG010000001.1, from coordinate 275,103 downwards.
GGCGCCCGACATCGACGACATCCGGAGCAAGGTCACCGACCGCACCCGCGCCATCGTCGTCATCAACCCCAACAACCCGACCGGCGCCGTCTACCCGCGCGAGGTGCTCGAGGCCATCGCGCAGGTCGCGCGTGAGCACGAGCTCATCGTCATGGCCGACGAGATCTACGACAAGATCCTCTACGAGGACGCGACGCACACCTCGATCGCCTCGCTCGCCCCCGACCTGCTGTGCCTGACCTTCAACGGCCTGTCCAAGGCCTACCGGGTCGCCGGCTTCCGCTCCGGCTGGCTCGCGATCACCGGCCCCAAGGAGCATGCGCGCAACTACCTCGAGGGCCTCGACATCCTGGCCAACATGCGGCTGTGCGCCAACGTGCCCGCGCAGCACGCTATCCAGGTGGCGCTCGGCGGCTACCAGTCGATCAACGAGCTGATCCTGCCCGGCGGCCGGCTGCTCGAGCAGCGCAACGTCGCGTGGGAGATGCTCAACGCGATCCCCGGCGTCTCGGTGACGAAGCCGGAGGGCGCGCTCTACCTCTTCCCGCGGCTCGACCCGAAGGTCTACGACATCCGCGACGACCAGCGGTTCGCCCTCGACCTGCTGCGCGAGCAGAAGCTGCTCGTCGTGCACGGCACCGGTTTCAACTGGGCCACCCACGACCACTTCCGGATCGTCTTCCTCCCGCGGGTCGAGGACCTCGAGGACGCGATGGGTCGCCTCGAGAAGTTCCTCTCGACGTACTCCCAGTAGTCGCCGCCGTCGCCGGGGCGCTCAGCGGGAGGCGGCCCACCACTTGAGGAGCAGGCCGAGCACGACGCCCCAGACGACGGTGAGCAGCAGGCTGACCCCGACGGCGAGCAGCGCGAGCCTGCGGCCGCCCGGCTCGCGGCGGGCCAGGCTGAGCCCTGCGAGCGCCAGACCGAGCAGCTGCGGGACGAAGGTGAACCCGAGGACGACGGCGGACAGCGACGCGACGACCGCGCCCCGGGCGAGCGGCGCCTCGGACGCCAGCCGCGCTGCCGTGGTGTCGCGGGGACGATCCGGCTCGCTCACGCGTTCAGGGTAACGATGAACGAGAGCACGTATGCCGTCCGGCCGGCCCCGCGAACCGCGCTCGCCGCCGGCGCGACCCTCCTCGTCACGCTGGCCCTCGCCGGGTGCGGTGGCTCCGACCCGACGCTGGCGGACCTGCCGGCCGGCGTCGCGAGCGCGAGGCCGAGCATCACCGCCGACGAGGCGAACTTCGTCCTGGCCGCGCAGAAGCTCGGCGCGGCGGTGACCGGGGCGACCGTCAACGACGACATCGAGACCGCGACGACGACCTGCTGGGCCCTGAAGAACAGCGGTGTCCAGCTGGCCCAGATCGCGATGGACGACGACAACAAGCCGCTGACCAACACCGGCGAGGCGTTGCGGACGAAGCAGCTCATGGCTGCGGGCATCCAGACGTTCTGCCCCGACTACGACGGCCAGGTCTCCCAGCTCAAGCTGCCGTGACGCCGCCGCACACCGGCAGCCGGGCCGGCGCGGAATACCTCGACCGGCGTGACCCGTTGGCACTCTCGTGAGTCCTGCCGCCAGAGCCCAGCTGAACATCCTCGACCTCGTGCCCGTCCTCGACGGCGGCACCGCCGGTGAGGCCATCGCCTCGACGGTCGACATCGCGCGCCACGCGGAGAAGTGGGGCTACCAGCGCTACTGGATGGCCGAGCACCACAACATGCGTGGCGTCGCGTCGAGCTCGACGGCGGTGCTCATCGGGCACGTCGCCGACCAGACCGAGACGATCCGTGTGGGCGCCGGAGGCATCATGCTTCCGAACCATGCGCCCTACGTCGTCGCCGAGCAGTTCGGCACGCTCGCGACGATCCACCCCGGCCGCATCGACCTCGGACTCGGGCGCGCCCCCGGCACCGACCCGTTCACGACGCGCGCGCTGCGCCGCAACGAGGCCGCCGCGATGAACTTCGCCGGCGAGGTCGAGGAGCTCATCGGCTACCTCGGCGACCCGGACCCCGACGCGAAGGTTCGGGCCATTCCGGGTGAGGGCACCCACGTGCCGATCTGGATCCTCGGCTCGAGCCACGGCGGCGCCCAGGTGGCCGCAGCCCTCGGCCTGCCCTACTCCTTCGCCTCGCACTTCGCGCCCGCAGCGCTCATGAGCGCGCTCGAGGTCTACCGGTCGCGGTTCACACCGTCGACCGAGCCCGGCGGCCTCGACGCCCCGCGCACGATGGCCGGCGTCAACGTCATGGTCGCCGACACGACCGCCGAGGCGGAGCGCCTCTTCACGAGCGTGCTCCAGCGCTTCCATGGCATCGTCACCGGGCGCCGAGCCGGCCTGCCCGAGCCGCAGGGCGACATCGCGAGCCTCATGGGCACGTGGTCGCCGGCCGAGCGCCAGGCCGTGAGCGAGATGACCCGCGTCTCGCTCGTCGGCACGCCCGACGAGGTCCGCGACGGGCTCGCCGGCTTCGTCGAGGCGACCGGCGTCGACGAGGTCATCGTCACCTGCGGCGCCCACGACCACGAGGACCGGCTGCGCTCCTACGAGCTGCTCGCCGACGCGTGGAGCTGAGCCACGGACCCGGCGCCGCCCCGACCCCGACCTCTGAGAGGCTGCACCCCATGACCGAGAGAGACCCGAAGGACCTGCGCCGCGTCACGCTGACCCGCGACAGCGTCGGCCGCTACACCGCGCGCAACGACCGCGGCGGCTCGATCACGCTCAGCTCCGGCACCGACGAGCTCTCGCCGGTCGAGCTGCTCCTCGCCGGCATCGCCGGCTGCACCGCCGTCGATGTCGACACCGTGACGACGCGCCGTGCCGAGCCCGAGCAGTTCGAGATCGAGGTGACGGCCGACAAGGTCAAGGACGAGCACGGCAACCACCTGCAGGACATCGAGGTGCGCTTCCGCGTCCGTTTCCCCGAGGGCGACGGTGGCGACGCTGCACGCGAGATGCTGCCCAAGCTCGTCAAGCGCTCGCACGACGAGTGGTGCACGGTGAGCCGCACCGTCGAGATGGGGACGCCGGTCACGACGACCGTCGAGTGAGCCGAGCGACCACGCCGTCGGCGACGCGACAGACCGCCATGTGGTCGGTTGTCGCGGTGACGACGACGTATGCCGTTTGTCGGGGCCGCGCCGGATGGCATACGTCCGCGGTGGACGGGTCAGCTCGGGGGCAACCGGCGCACGGTGAGGATCTGTTCGGCGCGGCCCACGGGTCCGCGCTCGTCGTGCAGCGTCGTCGAGGTGAGTCCGAGCCCGGTCGGTCCCATGGTCACGCGGGTGTCGAAGCCGATCCAGCCCCGGACCGGCTCGCGGAAGAGGTGCACGCTGAGGTCGACGTTGGGGAACATCCACTCACGGGGCGAGACGCGTACCGCGATGCCGTTCGCCGTGTCGGCCAGTCGCACGAGATCCGCTGTGGGAGAGCAGGTCTCGCCGTCAAGGAGCGGGTTGAGTGCCCGGATCCAGGCGCGCGTCCGACCGGGTCGGCGCTCCGGGTCGACGCGGAACTCGAGGCCCTCGATGTAGCCGCCCTCCCACGTGTCTGCTCCGGTCCACGGCTGCATGACGTCGGGAGCGGGGATCGCCTCGAGCTCCACGCCGGCCACCGGCTCGGAGTCGTGTGCGGCGAGCCGCCACGCGTGAGCTCGCACGACCGGGCGGTCGTCGACGACGAGCGTCGCCTCGACGAGCTCGATGGTGCGCCCCGGCCGGGTCGTGCGCACCTCGACCCGGCTCGGCCGCGCCGGGATCATGCCGAGGATGTCGAAGGAGATCCGGGCGAGCTGCATGCCCTCGCGGGGCTCGTGCAGGTCGATCTCGTGAGCGAGGATGCCGCTGACCGGCGCCATGTGCTGCTCGTCGTCGCGCCACGCGCCCTGCACGTGGACGGTGGGTGCATAGAGTCCTGGGCCGAGCCGGCGGTAGAAGGCAGGAGTGTCGCCGTCGAGCGCGAAGGCGGTGCTGTCACGGGTGTCGCTGGTCACGCGACCACCCTAGGCAGACGGTGCAGCGTCCCGTGAAGCGCCACCGCCGGGCCCGTCGGAGAGCCCCAGCCCGAGGTCGACCATGCGGACCAGGCGCGGGGCGAGCTCGTCGACGGCGCCCGGCGGGAGGTCGCGCAGCGGCCCCTCGAGCGCGAGCATGGCCATGCCGTGCACGGCGGACCAGGCGAGCAGCTCGGCTCCCGGGCGTTCGCGCTCGGACATGACTCCCGCGTCGACCATGGCGTCGAGGGAGTCGGACAGCAGCTGGAAGGGGGTGCGGCCACCCTCGCCGGCAGCCTCGGCCGATGCGGCCCGGCTGAGGTCGACGGGAACCGCGAAGGCCGCGCGGAACAGGCCCGGCTCATCCATGGCGAAGCGCAGGTAGCCGACGCCGACCGCACGGAAGCGGGCTCGCGCCCGCGGGCCGGCGTCGAGGTCGTCGGGAACCCCGTTCATCGTGGCGCTGATGACATCGGCGGCGCGGGCCTGGGCCCGGGAGACGACCTCGCCGAGGAGCGCGTCGCGGGCCGCGAAGTGGCGGTAGGCCGCATTGGCCGAGACGCCGACGCGGCGGGTCGCCTCACGCAGGACGACCTTGTCGGGACCGCCCTCGCGGGCGAGATCCGTGCCGGCCTCGAGCAGGGCGCGGCGCAGGTCGCCGTGGTGGTAGGTCGCCCGGGCAGCAGGGGTGTCACGGGCGTCGGACGCATCGCGCGCCGCGCTCGTCGTCGGCTCGGCGTCGGAGGCGGCGTCGGGGGCGGCGTCGGAGGCGGCGTCGGAGGCGGCGGACCGGGTCACAGGCCCATCATGCTCCGGGGTGCCGCGACGGACGCCACCCGACCCCGGGCCGGACATCGGTGTCGCGCTCAGAAGCCGAAGCGTCGGGCCGTACTGCGCACGGCCTCGGCGGAGGCCCGCAGGCCCGACAGCTCCTCGTCGGTCATCGGCACCTCGATGCGGTCGCCGACCCCGCCGGCATGGACGATCGCCGGGACCGAGAGGCAGACGTCGCTGATGCCGTAGTAGTCGTCGAGCAGGGACGAGACGGGCAGGATGCGGCGCTCATCGTAGAGCACCGCCTCGATGACCCGCGTCGCCGCGAGGCCGATCGCGTAGTTCGTGGCGCCCTTGCCCTCGATGACCCGGTAGGCCGATTGCACGACGTCGGTCGCGATGCGGCTGCGGGCCTCCTCGTCGAGCGCGATGCGCCCGTCCGGGGTGCGCCACTGGAGCAGCGGCACCGAGCCGATCGAGGCGGACGACCACAGCGGCAGTTCGGAGTCGCCGTGCTCGCCGATGACGTAGGCGTGCACGCTCTGGGCCGCGACGCCGGTGTGCTCGGCGAGCAGGAAGCGCAGCCGGGACGAGTCGAGGACCGTGCCCGAGCCGAAGAGCCGCTCCGGGGGGAGCCCGGACACCTGGAGCGCGGCATACGTCACGACGTCGACCGGGTTGGTGACGATGAGGTGGACGGCGTCGGGGGCGACTTCGACGAGTCGGGGCAGGATCGCCCGCATGATGCCGATGGTCGACTCGGCGAGATCGAGGCGGGACTGGCCGGGCTTCTGCTTGGCACCGGCCGTGAAGACGATGACGTCGGAGTCGGCGAGGACCTCGATGTCGTCCGAGCCGCCGACGTGTGCCATCGGGACGAACTGGATGCCGTGGCTGAGGTCGAGCGCCTCGGCGTGGACCTTGGCGGCGTTGACGTCGAAGAGCGCGACGTTCTTGGCGACGCCACGCATCAAGGCGGCATACGCCAGGGTCGCGCCGACGGCGCCCGCCCCGACGATCCCCAGCTTGGTGGTGCGGCGGCGTGTCCCGTCTCCCGGTGCCTGGGCGGTCATGGTCCGGTCCTCCGTCGCTCGTCGTCCGAACTGGCTGTCGGGCTGGTGCTGCCCACGCTAGCGGCGGTCCGGCGCGCCGCGTGTGACGATGGGGTCGTGGACCTGCCCGGCGATGCCCTCCCGCTGCCGGCCGGCTACCCGGTGCAGCCCCCGCCGCTCCGGCCACCCGTGGTCTTCGACCAGGTGTGGCGCGACCTGACCTTCGTGCACTGGCCGGTCGACCCCGACTCCGTGCGCCACCTCTTCCCGGCGGGGACGCGGCCGGACGTCTTCGTCGACGGCCTCACCTACGTCGCCCTCGTCCCGTTCGTCATGGACGGCATACGCCTCGGGCGGGCGCCGTCGCCGCGCCTGCCGTGGCTGGGCAGCTTCCTCGAGACGAACATCCGGCTCTACTCCGTCGACGACGCCGGCCGCCACGGCGTGCTCTTCCGGTCCCTCGAGACCGAACGCGTGGCCGTGGTGGCGGCGGCGCGCGCCGGCCTCGGGATCCCGTACACGTGGGCGCGGATGCGGCTGCGCCGCGACGGCGACCTCGTCACGTACGAGAGCCGTCGGCGCGCCCCGTCCCGCGGCCTGCGCAGCCTGCTCACCGTCCGCGTCGGCGACCGGGTAGAGCCCACGCCGCTCGAGACGTGGCTCACCGCGCGCTGGGGCGCCCACACCCGGGTCACCGGGCGCACGCTGTGGGTCCCCAACGAGCACGAGGCGTGGCCGTTGTATGCCGCGGGCGTCGTCGATCTCGCCGACGACCTCCTCGGGGCGAGCGGTGTCACCCCCTCCGGACCCCGGCTGCGGGCGCTGTGGTCGCCCGGGGTGGCCACGCGCTTCGGGCGTCCGTCCCGCGTGGCCTGACCGGAGGGCCGCCTCCTAGGCGAAGAGCTCGCGCAGGCAGGCCTCGAACATCGTCGTGTGCGCGTCGACGTCGGCGGCCGTCGTGGCCGGGCTCATGAGCGCCATGTTGTGGAACGGCGTCAGGAGGATGCCGCGGTTCAGGGCGTAGAGGTGGAGGTACTGCTGCAGCTCGAAGTCGTCGGCATCGTGCGCCTCCTGCCCGTCGTGCGACGGGCGGCCGGAGAAGTTGTACTCGGCCCGGGCGCCGAGCCGGGTCACATGCCAGGGGGCACCGACGGCGTCGATCCCCGCCTGCACGCCGTCGGCCCACGCGTCGGCGAGCGGGACCATGTGCTCGAAGGCGGCCGGCGTCATGACCTGCTCGAGGGTGGCCTTCATCGCAGCCATCGACAGGCCGTTGCCGGCGAGCGTGCCGCCGATGCCGCCCACGTCGATGTCCTCCAGCTCGACCGACCGGGCGATCCGCTCGGCGATGTCCTGACTGAAACCGAAGGTGCCGCAGGGGATTCCGCCGCCGATGGACTTCCCGATGACGAGCATGTCGGGAGCGAGCCCGTGCGTTCCGGTGTAGCCGCCCGGGCCGGCGCAGATGGTGTGCGTCTCGTCGTTGATGAGCAGCGCGCCGTGGCGCGTCGCGAGCTCGCGGACCCCCTCGTTGTAGCCGGGGTCGGGCAGGACGATGCCGATATTCGTCAGTGCGGGCTCGACGAGGATCGCGGCGACGTCGCCGTGCGCGAGGGCCCGCTCGAGCGCCTCGAGGTCGTTGAACTCGACGACGCGGGTCGTCTCCGACGTGGCGACCGGGGCGCCGATGTTGCCGGGCCGATCCACGGTCGACCCGTCCGGACCCAATGTCGCGAACGCCTCGTCGACCGAGCCGTGGTAGCACCAGTTGTGCACGACGACCTTGCTGCGGCCGGTCAGGTGCCGGGCGTAGCGGATGGCGTGCCGGTTGGAGTCGGTGGCGGTCAGCGTGAACTGCCAGTAGGGCAGGCCGAAGCGCTCGGCCAGACCCGTCGACACCTCGATCGCGTCCTCGGTGGGCAGCATCGTCGTGATCCCGCGTGAGAGCTGTCGGGTCACGGCTTCGACGGTGGGTGCGGGGGAGTGGCCCATCATCGCGCCGGTGTCGCCGAGGCAGAGGTCGACGTGGTCGATGCCGTCGACGCAGGTGAAGTGCGCGTCGGCAGCGCTCTCGACGAAGACGGGGAAGTCGCCGGGCCACTTGACCATCCAGCTCATCGGGACACCGCCCGGCATGTGCTCCGCGGCCTGCTCGGCGAGGGCTCGGGACCTCGGCCGGGCGGCGGTGAAGGCGGCGCGTTCGCGGGCGTGCAGCTCGGCCAGGCGGGCGCGGTCGACGGTCCTCATGACCGCATCATGCCGTGCCCGGGCGCACGGCGGAAGTCACGGTCCGAACCTCGTCGCACCACGGATTCCGTAGGTCCTTGATGCCGATTCAAGTGAAACGGCATGGACGGCCGGGTCGTCTCGAGGGCCGCGCAGGTGGCATGATCCCGGCCATGACCCCGAGCGGTTACCGCGGACTCAGCCTCTGGCACGACACGATCGACGACATCGAGCCACGTCCCGCGCTGGCCACCGACCTCGAGGTGGACGTCGCCGTCGTCGGCGCGGGCTACACGGGCCTCTGGACGGCATACCACCTCGTCACGTCGGACCCGACGATCCGGGTGGCCGTCATCGAGAAGGAGGTCGCCGGCTTCGGCGCGTCCGGTCGCAACGGTGGTTGGTGCTCGGCGCTGTTTCCCGCCTCGCTCACGCGGATGGCGGCCGAGGGCGGCCGCGACTCGGCGGTGCGGATGCAGCACCTGCTGCACGACACGGTGGCCGACGTCGGACGGATCGCCTCCGCGGAGGGCATCGACTGCCACTTCGACCAGGGCGGCTACCTCGCCGTCGCGCGCAACCCGGCGCAGCTCGAACGGGTCCGGGGGGAGGTTGCCGACCATCGTCGGTGGGGCTTCGGCGAGGAGGACCACCGGCTCCTCGACGCCCACGAGGTCACGGCGATCGCCGGCGTCCGTGATGCGCTCGGCGGCTCGTTCACGCCCCACTGTGCGGCGATCCACCCCGCTCGGCTGGTCCGCGGCCTGGCCGACGCCGTCGAGCGGCGGGGCGTCGTCATCCACGAGCGCACCGCCGCGGTCGACGTGGGCGGCCGACGAGTCGTCACGGCACACGGCACCGTCCGAGCGGAGCACGTCGTCCTCGCGACCGAGGGCTACACGCCGACCGTCGCGGGCCGGCGCCGGGCCATCGCGCCGATCTACTCGCTCATGACGGCGACGGAGCCGCTGCCGCACGCCACCTGGGCTCAGATCGGACTGGAGAACCGCACGACGTTCGCCGACAACCGGCACCTGACGATCTACGGGCAACGCACCCGTGACGGACGGATCGCCTTCGGCGGCAGGGGTGCTCCCTACCACTACGCCTCGAAGGTGTCGCCGCGCTTCGACCGAGACGAGCGCGTGCACGCAGCCCTGCAGCGGATCCTGCTCGAGCTCTTTCCCGTCCTCGAGGGCGTCACGTTCAGCCACGCCTGGGGCGGCAACCTCGGTGTGCCTCGCGACTGGTTCCCCTCCGTGCGACACGACCGGCACACCGGGCTGGCGTTCGCCGGCGGCTACGTCGGCGACGGTGTGGCGACCTCGGCGCTGGCGGGCCGCACGCTGGCCGCGATGATCCGCGGCGACGACCCCGACGACCTCGCCTCGCTTCCCTGGGCCGGGCGCACGTCACGCAACTGGGAGCCGGAGCCGCTGCGGTGGCTCGGGGTCAACGCCGTCACCGCCCTCATGACCTCAGCCGACTGGTCCGAGCGCCGCACCGGCCGCCCGTCGCGCGCGGCCTCGGCCTTCTGGGCCGCCTTGGGCCAGTAGGTGATCCGTCCACCGGTGGCGTATGCCGTGTCGGCGGACTCGTCGGGCGCTGCGTGCGCATGTCGAATGAGGTGCAGAGCCATGAGGTCAACCTAGAGCGGGTCCGTGCCACCACTGGCCCCCATCACGCGACTCGATGTCCCACCCTTGGTCGGGGACCCTGTCGTATTCGCCCCTTGCCGTTCGTGGTTCCAGTGACCGCACACCACCATGACCCGGAGGGCCAGACACATGAAGCTCCTGCTGACTGACAGTGGAGTCACGAACCCGAGCATCCACGCGGCACTCGTCGGGATGCTGGACAGGCCGATCGCCGAGTCGCGGGCCCTGTGCATCCCCACTGCGATGTACGGACACCCCATGGCAGGCCCCGGCACCAGGGCCTGGCAGTTCATCAGCGGGACGTCCGAGAACCCCATGGTCGACCTGGGCTGGAAGTCCGTCGGGGTGCTGGAGCTGACCGCGCTGCCCAGCCTCGACGCAGACCGCTGGGTGCCCCTCGTCGAGGAGGCGGACGTCCTGCTCGTCGCCGGCGGGGACGTCCTCTACCTGGCCTACTGGATGCGGCAGTCGGGGCTGACCGACCTGCTGCCGTCGCTGGAGAAGACGGTGTGGGTGGGGCTGAGCGCCGGGAGCATGGTGATGACCCCCGAGGTCGGCGAGGACTTCATCCAGTGGCGGCCACCGACCGGTGACGTCAGCACCCTGGGCCTCGTCGACTTCTCGATCTTCCCGCACGTCGCTCCCGAGGGCATGCCGGGCAACACCATGGCCGAGGCGGAGAGCTGGATCCAGGGCATCTCCGGTCCGGCGTACATCACCGACGGGCAGACGGCCATCGCGGTCGTGGACGGCGTGGTCGAGGTGATCTCCGAAGGGACGTGGCAGCTCATGACGCGTGACGCTGCCGCCAGCACTGGCCACTGAGCGGTGGCAGATCAGCCAGGCCGCCCCACGGGTACGGCACGCCTCCGTCACCGCGCCGTGTGCCGGGTGTACGCGCCGTCCGTCAGCACCGGCACGACGTCCGATGCGTCGAGCTCTGCAGCGACCGCCACGTCGTCCGGCCACCCCTGCTCGACGAGCTCCCGCCCGCTCGAACAGGCGTGCAGCGCCTCGCCGATCCTGTCCTCGACGGCGAGCCAGGCCGCTCCCGCGGCCGTGGCCTCGGGGCTGAGGAGCAGCGGGCCGCCGCGGTGCTCGAGCCGCTCGGCCAGCGCCGCGACGACGGAGCCGGCGCCCCAGAGATCTTCCACGGCCGGGCGCAGCGAGTCGTCGGGCCAGCGCTCGCCGGCCGGGACCACGACGACGGCCGGCTGGGCGCGGGCGCCGCTCGATGACTCGAGCCAGTCCACGAGCCAGGCCGCGACCGCAGCACGGTTGCGCAGCGAGGCCGCCACGACCTCGGCGCCAGCCTCGGCGAGGACGGCGCTGATCGTCGAGCCGTTCGGGGAGGGCAGCACGAGGTCACTGATGCCGCGGGCCGCGCGGATCGAGGCCGGTGACAGGCTGACCCCGCCATCGACCCGCGTCGCCGAGCGCGGCCGGGCGAGCGTGGCGCCCCGCTCGTCGGCGAACACCAGCGCCGACTCGTCCTTCCAGCGGAAGGGATGCACGCGGAGGCCAGCATCGACGGCGACCGAGACGCACGTCGTGAAGCTGAGGACGTCGACGACGACCGCGCAGACCGGCGATCCTGCCGCGACGGCATACGCCGTCAATGCCTGGGCCGCGCCCGGACCCCAGTCGAGGCGGACCACGTGGCGGTCCTGCGAGTGCCAAGGCCTCATGCCCCCAACCTACGGCTGGGCGCGCGAGGTCCCGGAGACGACTGACGTCGGTGCCGTCGTGGACGTCGTGGACGTCGTGGCCGTCGAGGACGTGGGCGACGGGCGCGGGGGCGGCTGAAGGCGCAGATCACCCGCCTCGTGCAGCGTCACGAAGCCGCCGATGACCAGCAGTGCGGACGCCGTCAGGGTCACCACCGCGGCGCGCCGCGATCCGCTGACCGCGGTATCGGTGCGCTGTCCCATGTGCCCCTTTCGTCGGCCCGGCGACCCGTACCTTACGCCCCGTTGGCAACAGCGGACGTCGGAAGAGGCGGTGGCATCAGCGGGCGTCGAGCTCGCGCACGAGGTTCTTCGGGGCCGTGAGGCGATACGACGCGTCGACGATCTCGGACACCTCCAGCCAGTCGACGTCCTCCGGGCTGCCGCAGGCGCGCAGGTCCAGCCCCACCCAGCCTGAGGGGCCCAGGTAGGCAGGATCGTAGAACCGCTCGTCCCCGAGCAGCGCCGGTCGCTCGGCGGAATCGGGCAGCACGATGACCGACTGTCGGTGCGGCTCCGGGTCGACGTCGCCCTTCACCGTGCCGCCGTACGTCACGAAGACCTTCGAGGTGAAGAAGGTCGGGCGTCCGTGCGACACCTTCTCGTCGGCGCCGGGAAGGGCGAGGCAGATCTCGCGGACCCGCCGGAGGTAGGGGTCGGTGCCGTCGAACATCTGCGGGTGGTCCATGAGGCCACCGTAGGCGCGAGTCAGGCGCTGCAGGCGCCTCCGCAGCCACCGGCGCCGCAGCCACCACCGCAGCCGCCGGCCACGACGGGCTCGGGCACCTCGTGACGGGTGGCCCAGGCCGTGTCGAGCGCTTGCGTGAAGACCTCGACCGGCTGGGCGCCGGAGACGCCGTACTTGCGGTCGAGGACGAAGAACGGCACCGACTCGATGCCGAGCATCTTGGCCGTCGCCTCGTCGCTGCGGACGTGGTTGCCGTAGTCGTCCGACTCGAGCATCGCGCGCACGACGCCCTCGTCGAGGCCGATCTCGGCGGCGAGACGCACGAGCACGTCGCGGTCGCCGACCGCGAGGCCGTCGGTGAAGTAGGCCCTCATGAGCCGCTCGTGGGCGGCGTCGGCAAGGCCGTGCTCGGCCGCCAGATGGACGACGCGGTGCGCGTCGAAGGTGTTGCCGTAGCGGGCCTGCTCCCAGTTGAAGTCCAGGCCCAGCTCCGCCGCGGCCTGGGCCATGGACCGGTGCTGCGCGACCGCCTGGTCCGGGGTCGTGCCGTACTTGGCGGCGACGAGGTCGACGAGGGGGAGGTCGGACACGGGCGCTGCGCCGCGGTCGAGCTCGAAGCTGTGCCACGTCACCTCGACGTCGTCGGCGTGCTCGAACTGCGCCAGCGCAGCCTCGAGACGACGCTTGCCGAGGTAGCAGAACGGGCACACGATGTCGGACCAGATGTCGATCTTCACGGTCGTGCAACCTACCCGGGCGCGCCCGTGTTCCCCGCATCGCGCGAGGTGCTCGTCACCCCCGGATGCGAGGGCGTATGCCGTTCAGCTCGCTCGTGCGACCCGGTGCAGGATCGCCGTGGCGGACTCCGCGTCGCGGGTCTCGGGCAGCCAGTGTCCTGCGTCGAGCTCGACGAACTCGTAGTCGGCACCGACGTGCTCCCGGGTCAGCTCGGCGGCGGTGCGGCCGAGGAACGGGTCGCGGGAGCCCCAGACGTAGGTCGTCGGCACCTCGACGCGGTGTGCCCCGACACCCGAGTGCCGGGCCGCCCGGTACCAGTTGACCGGCCCGGTGAGGGCGTCGGCGTGGGCCAGCCGGACGGCATACCTCCTCCGGTCCTCCGCCGGCAGCCCGCTGCGGTTCAGGAGGGAGTGGAAGGTGGCTGCCACCGCGTGCTCGGGGACCCACGGCACCTGGAAGGCGGCCATGTACCAGGACCTCCGCTTCTGGTCGATGCCGGTCTTCCAAGCCCGCGACATGGCGGCCGGGTGAGGGGTCGACAGGACGGTCAGGGACGCGATGCGGGTCGGCTGGTTGCCCGCGACCAGCCAGGCGATGGCGCCACCCCAGTCGTGGCCGACGAGGTGGACCCGCTCGCGGCCGGTCGCGTCGATGAGCGCGAGGACGTCGGCGACGAGCTCGTCGAGGCGGTAGGCGTCACGGTCGGACGGCCGCGCCCCGGGGGAGTAGCCGCGCTGGTCGGGGGCGAGGGTGCGCAGCCCGGCCTCGTGCAGCCGCGTGGCGACCCGGTCCCAGCTCGTCCGGTCGGTGGGGAAGCCGTGGAGCAGCACGACGACGTCGCCGCCCAGTGGGCCCTCGTCGGACACGTCGAAGCGCAGCCCGTCCCGGCTGAAGGTCGTGATCCGTTCGTCGAGCGATGCCATGCCCCCATCCTGCCCGGCGTGCCGGGGCCACGTCCGGTCAGGGACGTCCCCTAAGTGGCAATCCCGAGGCGGCGCCACATGGGCGCGACCTACTGTTGGAGTCATGCCCGAGGTTTCCGACCAGCGCATCCAGCCCGGCGCCGGCCGGGTCTGGTGGCACCTGTCGCGGACCGGGCTGCTCTTCGGCGCCGCCTACTTCCTCACCTCGACCGCCCCGAGCCTGCTCCCACGGACGTGGTACTACCAGGGCCTCATCAGCGGGCTGTGCGCGGCGGCCGGCTACGGGCTCGGCGTACTCGTCGCCTGGGTCGTCCGGCGGGTGGCCCGGCTCATCGACCTGCGCGTCACCGTCGGCGTCGAGGCCAGGCACTGGCTGCTCGTCGCCGCGCCGGTCTTCGGCGCGGTTGCCGTCCTCGGGCTGACCGTGGCCAACGTGCGGTCCCAGGCGCGCACGGCGGCTGTCGTCCGGCTGGCCCCGCTCGACCCCCTCGACTGGGCGATGGCGCTCGCGCTCGCCGCCGTCGTCGCGGTGCTCTTCCTCGCCGTCGCCCGGGGGCTGCGGGGGGCGACGCACCAACTGGCGCAGGCGGCGGGCCACGTGCTCCCCAAGACGATCGCGACGGTCATCGCGGTCCTCGTCGTCGCGCTGGCCACGGCATGGGTCACCGACAGCGTCCTCTTCCATCGCGGCATGCAGGCCTTCGCGGGGATCGCGGCGCAGGTCAACACCGCCCCGACCGGCCGGACGGCACCGACCTCGCCACTGCGTTCCGGGGGCCCGGGCTCGCTCGAGCCCTGGGACAGCCTCGGCTACCAGGGCCAGATGTTCGTCACGAACGCACCGACGGCGGCGCAGATCACCGCGGCCACGGACCGCGGCGCCATCGAGCCGATCCGGGTCTATGCCGGACGCACCGGGGACCGGACGGTCGCCGGTGTCGCCGACGCCGTCGTCGCGGAGCTCCAGCGCACCAAGGCCTTCAACCGTCGGGTGCTCGCCGTCTTCACGACGACGGGCACGGGCTGGGTCGACGACTGGTCGGCGCAGTCGATCGAGTACCTCAGCAACGGCGACAGCGCCATCGCGGCCATGCAGTACTCCTACCTGCCGAGCGCCATGTCGATGATGACCGACCGTGACACCCCGCGCGAGGCGGGCCAGGCGCTTTTCGACAAGGTGTATGCCGTGTGGCGCACGCTGCCCGCCGACCACCGCCCGCAGCTCGTCGTCGGCGGCGAGTCGCTCGGGGCCTACGGCGGGCAGGCGGCGTTCGCGAACGCCGACGACATGCTGGCTCGCGCGCAGGGCGGCGTGTGGGTGGGCACCCCGAGCTTCACCGACATCGCGGCGTCGCTGACGGCGCGGCGCAACGAGGGCTCGCCCGAGATCGTGCCGGTCGTCGACGCCGGCCTGCACATCCGCTTCGCGGCGAGCGGTGACCAGCTGACCCACGACTCCTACGGCCGCGACTACGGCGCATGGGACTTCCCACGCTTCGTCTACGCCCAGCACGCCTCCGACCCCGTCGTGTGGTGGAACCCGGCCCTGCTCGGCGCCGAGCCCGACTGGCTCCGGGAGCCGCGCGGCCCCGACGTCAACCCCGACATCACGTGGATCCCGTTCGTCACGTTCTGGCAGCTGACCACCGACATGGCCGTCGGTCACGACCCGCCGGACGGGTACGGCCATCGCTACGGACCCGAGCTCGTGCCGGCCTGGGGCTCGGTACTCGGCGGCTCGCCGACCGACGACTACTCACGGCTCGTCGCGGGCATCGAGAGAACCGTCAACCGCGTCGAGTGACGCGGCGTGACCAACGCCTACGCTCGAGCCGTGCCAGCGCAGCGTTTCCACGGGCAGATCGCCGGTGTCGGGTCGTCCTCCGGCGTCCGGGTGGTCGTCGGGTCGTGGACCCGGACTCCGCTCGGCTCGTTCGGCGATGCCATGGTCGAGACGGCCGACGGCCACCGGGTGCTCGTCGCGCCGAGCCGCGAGGTGGCGGCGTTCATCGAGGCGACCTACGCCTTCGACGAGGTGCGTCTCGAGCCGATCACCGTGACCTCCGGCCGGACGAGCTGGCACGTCGAGTCCCCGTCGCTGCTGCTCGACCTCACGGTCGGTGGGCGTCTGCCGCTCGGCCGGCTGCTGCGGGCCGTGCCCGTGCGCGTTGCGTCGAGCCCGGTCTGGGCGACCGTCGTGGACCCGGTCGCGCGGATCGTGCTGCGGGGCGTACGGACCCGCGGCACAGCGCTCGCGGGGCGACGGGAGTACTACGGCGCCACCGACCTGCACGCCGTGACGGCCCTCGCCGGCAGCTTCGACAGCCAGCCCCTGGGCGCGCTCGCCGCCGTCGACCCGCCGTGCCGGTTCGGCTTCTCGTCGACGCCGCCCCGTCCCTCCGTCACGAGCGTGGTGACGACGGTGGTCACGGACGCGGCCGCCCGCGGGACTCAGACCGGGGCGGACCCGAACCGGGCCACGTAGTGCCAGACCCGCTTGAGGGACTGCTCGTCGTGCCGGCCCTCGCGTGACGCCGCGCCGATGAGCTGTGGTGTGACGACCCCGTCCTCGGCGAGCGACTCGCCGAGGGCGACGAACTCCGGGCCGCGGTAGTCCGGGTGGGCGCGCAGGGTCGCGACGTCGAGGCGGTAGCCCGGGTGCCACTCGACGGGGACGCCGAGTCGGAGTGCCTCGGACTCGACCTCGGTGCCGCGGTAGCCGGGGTCGAGCACGATCGCCTCGACGTCGGTGGCGAGGTGGAGCACGCCGTGGACGTGGGCCTCGACGTAGTCGTCGAGGAGGTCGTGCCCGGCCTCCCGGGCCATCTCACCGAGTGCGAAAGCCGTTGCCGTGCCGAAGTGCTCGGGCTCGAAGACGCTGTCGGGGAAGCAGAAGGTCGTGCGCTCGAGGGTGTGCGCGGCGAGGCGCACGTGGGCTGACCCGAAGCGTGGTGCGGCGCCGTACGGACGGCGGTCCAGGTCGAGACCGCCGTACTTGGGGCGGAGCGCCGGCTCGACGTCGTCGTAGGCGCCCCCGAAGATCCGGCTCTCCCAGCGCCACCGGTCGCCGCCGGGGTGGGCCGTCAGCCCGCCGTTGCTCGTGCCGGTCTCGAACTGGGAACGGTAGATGCCGTCCCGTGCCATCAGCGCGAGGATCGGCTCACCGCGCACGAGCCGGTCCGGGTGGAAGTTCAGCGTGACGCGCAGCGTCGGGTCGAGGGGCGGCCCCGACGAGAGCCCGCGCACGTGCGCCAGGGCGCGGCGGACGGCATACGCACGCTCGGTGGTCTGGTCGGCGGTCACGCGGTGATTCTCACAGCCGCGGGGCGGCTTCGCGTCCGCGATGGCCGTCCGAGCGGGTAGGACTGGGGAATGGGCACCATGATCGACTTCCCCGAGCACGACCTCACCGCATACCGCGCCGACCCGAGCGGAGAGCCGCGCGGCGCGGTCGTCGTCATCCAGGAGATCTGGGGCCTGGCCGACCACATCAAGGACGTCACCGACCGCGTCGCCGCGCAGGGCTACGTCGCCGTGGCGCCCGACCTGCTCGGCCACGTCGGGCTGACGCCGGAGGTCGGGGCCCGCATCTTCGACCTCATGTTCAGCTCGTCGGAGGAGGACCGTCTCGCTGCGCAGCCGCAGATGCGCGCGGCGACGACGCCGGCGCGGCAGCCCGAGTTCGCGGCGTGGGCGGTGCCGGCCCTGCGGGCGGTCGTGGACCTGCTCGTCGACGAGCCGGGTGTGGCGGGTCGGGTGGGCGTCGTCGGCTTCTGCTTCGGTGGGACGTATGCGTTCGCCCTGGCGGCCGCCGACCCGCGGCTTCGTGCGGCCGTGCCCTTCTACGGCAACTTCCCGGAGAACGCCGACCCTGCCACCATCAGCTGCCCCGTCCTGGCCTTCTACGGCGAGGAGGACCACGGCATCACCGACGGCGTCCCCGAGCTGGAGTCCCGCATGGAGCAGGCCGGTGTCGATTTCACGGCGAGGGTCTACCACGGCGTCGGGCACGCCTTCTTCAACGACACCTCGCCGTCGAAGTACAACGCCGAGGTCGCAGCCGACGCGTGGGAGCGGACGCTCGCCTTCTTCGACGAGCACGTGACGCCGTGAACGCCGGCGCCGTGGGGTCAGACGACCCGGGCCCACTCGTCCTGGGCCCGATGCTGCGCTACATCGGCGAGACCGACGCGACGGTGTGGGTCGAGACGTCCAGGCCCGGGGTCGTGACCGTCCACGTCGACGGCCGCGAATGGGCGGCTCCGACCTTTGCCGTCAAGGGGCACCACTACGCCCTCGTCGTCGTCGACGCCCTCGAGCCGGGCGGGGCCTGGGACTACGCGGTGCACATCGACGGAGCGCTCGTCTGGCCGGAGCCGGACAGCGCGTTCCCGCCTCCGCGCATCGCCACCATGGACCGCGAACGACCGACCCGGCTGCTCTTCGGCTCGTGCCGCACGACGGTGCCGCACGACCGGGAGGGCCACCGCACCAACGGGGTCGACGCCCTGCGCACCCTGGCGCTCGCCCTCGCCCGCGGTGAGGAGGAGTGGCCCGACCTCGTGGCGTTCCTCGGCGACCAGGTCTACGCCGACGACACGTCGCAGGCGATGCGCGAGTTCATCGCCGCGCGCCGAGACATCGACAAGCCTCCCGGCGAGGAGATCAAGGACTACGAGGAGTACGCCCACCTCTACCAGCTGGCGTGGGGCGACGAGGCCAACCGCTGGCTGCTGTCCACCGTGCCCAGCTGCATGATCTTCGACGACCACGACATCCGCGACGACTGGAACACGTCATGGACGTGGCACGAGGAGATCAACCGCACCTCGTGGTGGCACGAGCGCCTCATGGGTGGGCTGTCCTCGTACTGGGTCTACCAGCACATCGGCAACCTCTCGCCGTCGCAGCTCGCCGACGACGAGATCTACGCCCGGGTGCTCGAGGCGGCCTCCGGTGCGTCCGGCGCGGACCGGGTCGAGGGGAGTGAGCTCGACCTGACCGAGGCCGTCTTCGACCTGGCGCGTCGGACCGACCGGCACCCCGAGGTCTACCGCTGGAGCTATCGCCGCGACCTCGGCGACAGCCGTCTCGTGGTCGTCGACTCCCGAGCGGCCCGGGTCCTCGAGCCACAGCACCGCTCGATGCTCGACCCCGACGAGATGCGCTGGCTCGACGAGCAGCTGAGCGGCGACGTCGAGCACCTGCTCATCGGCACGTCGCTGCCGTTCCTGCTCCCGCCCGGCCTGCACGACCTCGAGGCCATCGACGAGGCGCTCGCCATGGGCAAGCACGGACGCATCGCCGCCCAAGGTGCCGAGAAGGCCCGCCAGTCGATCGACCTCGAGCACTGGGCGGCCTTCAACGACGGTTTCGTCGAGGTCTTCGAGATGGTCATGCAGGTCGCGCGGGGAGAGCGCGGCCGAGCACCGTCGAGCGTCGTCTTCCTCTCCGGCGACGTCCACAACTCCTACGTCGCCGAGGTCGTCGACGCGAAGGCGCGTCACGGGGCGAGCTCGCGCATCGTCCAGGCGGTCTGCTCACCGATCCGCAACCCGATGCCGCGGATGGTCCGGGTCATGATGTCGTCGTTCGCGCGCGGGCTCGTGCGGCCCATGAGGTTCGTGGCCGAGCACTCGAAGCACGTCCCCGAGCCCGCCTACCCCTGGGCGGTCACCGACGGGCCGTGGTTCGACAACTGCCTCGCCGAGCTGACGGTCCAGGGCCGGGACCTCTCGATCGTCTGGCGCGGCGGAGAGATCCGTGACGGCGACGACGCGCACCCGGTGCTGACCACGGTGGCCAGCGTGCGCCTTCCCGGACCGAGCGGGCAGCCGCCGGGGGCGCTCGGGTGGGCCAGCGGCAGCTCCGCGGGGTCGGTCAGCTGACTCGGACGAGCAGGATGCGGTCGTCACCGGGACCCGGGCTCTGGCGGCCGTCGCGGTTGCTCGTGGTCACGAGCAGGGTGTCCGGCCCGACCGCGAGCACGCTGCGCAGCCGGCCGTAACGGCCGACGAGGAAGTCCTGCGGCGCCGCAGCCGTGGCGGTCCCGTCGAGCGGGATGCGCCAGAGGCGTTGTCCGCGCAGAGCGGCCATCCACACCGATCCCTGCGCGATCGCGATGCCGCTCGGGGAGTCCTCGGGTGGTCCCCACTGCGCGACCGGCCCGGTGATGCCGGGAACGTTCGTGCGGCCCTCGGTCTGCGGCCACCCGTAGTTGCGTCCGGGCCGGATGAGGTTGAGCTCGTCCTCGCTGTGGTCCCCGAACTCGGAGGCCCACAGGCGCCCGGCCGCGTCCCACGCGATGCCCTGGACGTTGCGGTGCCCGTAGGACCAGACGAGGGTGCCGAAGGGGTTGCCCGGGGCGGGGCGCCCCGCCGTCGTCATGCGCAGGATCTTGCCGCCGAGCGAGCTCTTGTCCTGCGCGAGCGCCGGCTGCTGCGCCTCCCCCGTCGTCGCGTAGAGGTAGCCGTCGGGACCGAAGGCGATGCGGCCGCCGTCGTGGTGGACGTTGTGCGGGATGCCCGAGACGAGCACCCGGGGCGTGCCGAGCTGCTGGCCCGCCGGTTTGGTCGCGTCCCACGGGATCGCGGCGATCCGGTTGTCGCCCGCCGTCGAGTAGTACGCGTACACGAGTCGGTCGCGCGCGAAGCTGGGCGACACGGCGATGCCGAGCAGGCCGGCCTCGCCCTGCTGGGAGACGTTGGAGACGACCCCGGGCACCGTGCCGACCTGGGTGAGGAGGGCTCTCGCCACGTCGAGGCGGTAGATGCGGTAGCTGTCGCGCGCCGAGACGAGCACCGTGCCGTCAGGCAGGCGGGCCAGACCCCACGGGACGTCGATGCCCGTGGCCGCGGTGCGCACGACGGTCGCGGTCCCGCTGGCCCTGCCGGGGGTCGAGCTGGGTGACGGGCTCGGGGCGGGCGCGGGCGCAGGCGCGGTCGGGGTCGGGGCAGCGATGCGCTGCGTCGCTGATGGGGCCGAGGTGCCGACCGACGACGCCGACGGCGAGGCCGCCGACGGCGGAGTCGTCGGAGCGGTCCGGCTCGAACCGGTGGCGGAGCTCGCGTCGACGCCCCCGCTCGTCGAGGCCGAGCACCCGGCGACCGTGACCAGCCCGAGCGACAGCAGCGCTGCTGCAGCCGTGCCCGCGCCGCGTCCCATCGCGCACCTCCAGTGTGCCGCCGTGGGCCGACGCTACGCGGCCTCCCTGTGGAGCGGGGCCAGAAGCCTTCTCGTCGGGCCCGCGCCGGGTGCATGCTGGTCTGGATGCCGCTCGCCGTGCCATGGTGCCGGACCTCACGAAGGCTCCTCGGCGGATCACGGCGATGACGCGGTGCTGCCGCCGTATCACGACCTTCACGAATCACACTGAAGAATCAGCAGCCAACAGGACTCCCGCGGGAGGTGACCATGGCACGCCGACTCATCGGCAGCACGCGCGCTGGGCGGGTGCTCGCGATTGCTGCTTGCAGCCTGGTCCTCGCCACCGGGTGCACCCGGACGGTGACGCCGCCGCCCGTTCGGGCAACCGGGGGATCGGAGTCCGTCCAAGGCACCGAGTCCGCCACGCAACCACCTACCAGCGCCGACGGAGCCGGCGGTGGTGGTGGTGGGGGTGTGGGGACCGGCGCCAGCGGCGGGGGAGCCGGGAACGGCGGAAGCGGCGGGAGCGGCGGAAGCGGCGCTAGCGGCGCTAGCGGCGGGGGAGCTGCGGACGGCGGGGGCGGCGGGAACCAGGCCGCAGGTTCGCCGATCGACGTCCCGACGATCCCGGAGAAGCACCAGTCCATGGAGGGGCTTCGTGGCACGATCGAGAGCCTTTTCATCGACAAGTGCGGCGGTCAGGACCTCTGCGTGACGCTCGCGTACGGCACCGGCGCGTGCTTCGTCGGCTACGCGCCGGCCGCCCGGGCACCGCGAGGGTCGACGGTCCGGGTGCTCACCGAGTCGCAGGAGGACTGCGACCGAGCCAACGGCCTGGACGGATCCGGATCGGCAACGGACGGAACGACCCAGGGTTCCACCCCCTCCACGGACGTCCCGAGCCCTGGATCGTCGGCTCCCCAGACGGACGTCCCGAGCCCCGGGACAACTGGCTCGGGGGCGAACGGCGGCTCGCAGGGCAACGGACAGCCCGATGGCTCATCAGGGTGAGTCGGAGGACCAGGCGGACATCGAACCCACGCCGGCGGGAACGGCATCCAACCCCCTGCAGGAGCTGCCCACCATCCTGAAGGTCTTCGGCAAGGTGGTCGCTCCGGCGACGCTCATCACCGCCCTGCTCATCTTCTTCGGCTGGTCGCGCACGACGGCCCTCTTCGGCTGGTTCGGGATCGACCCGACGTCGCTCGGCTTCTCGAGCACCGACTACCTCCTGACGAGCCAGGACGGGCTCTTCGTGCCGGGTGTGGTCATCGCGCTCCTCGTCCTCGTGATGACGTGGGTGCTGGGCCTGGTGCGCCGCTCGGGTCGCAGCTCGTTCGTCCGAGCCCCCTGGGTGGCACCCGCCGCCGCCGTGCTCGGAGCCGTGCTCGCCACGAACGGCGTGCTCGGGATCTTCGGTCGCGGACTGCTCGCCGGCAGCCTCGCGGTCGCCCCGCTGTGCCTCGTGGTGGGCGTCACGCTCCTCAGCGTGGCCGGGCACACCGTCCACGCGGAACGCCTCAGCTACTCGGGCGGCGCCGGGATCGCCGAGCTCACGACCCTCACGATCGTCATGGCCATGGCTCTCTTCTGGGCGGCCGGCGACTACTCGGCGGCCGTCGGCCGCGAGCGCGCGGCGGAGCTGGCCAGCTCGCTCGACGAACGTGCGCAGGTCGTCCTCTACAGCGACAAGGCCCTGAGCATCACCGCGGCAGGGGTTCAGACCCTGCGCTGCGGCGGGGAGTCCACGGCATACCGGTATCGCTACTCGGGGCTGGTGCTCCTGCTCAACTCGAACGGGCAGTACGTCTTCCTGCCGACGGGGTGGAACCGGCGGACGGGGAGCGCGATCGCGGTGCCGAAGAGCGACCAGATCCGCCTCGACTACCGCAGCGCCGGATCCCGCCCAGACAGCCTGCCGACGTCGTGCTGACGGCTCCGCGGGTCGTCGTCGGTGGCCGGGAGTCGACACAGGCGACGTTCAGGACGTGCGGCGATCAGGAGGTGCGGGTCGCGAGACGGGTGCTGTCGCGGAGCACAACCGTGGCTGGAAACGGCACGAGTGACGGCGGGTCCCCACGCGCGGCGAGGGCGAGGCGGCCGGCCTCCGCGCCCATGCCCTGCAGGTCGAGGTGGACCGTTGTCAACGACGGCGCCGTATCGCGAAGCGTCTTGATGTCGTCGAAGCCGGCGACACCAACCGCGGACGGCACCGGCACGTTGGCGTCACGGCACGCGGCCAGGACACCGAGGGCCATGACGTCCGAAACCGCAAGGATGCACAGGGGTCCGGCGTCGGTGCCGCGCCCATCGCCGAAGCTCTTGAGCAGGTCCGTGACGCCATCGTATGCGCCGTCACGCGTGAAGTCCGTGACGATGCGGGGGAGGAGCTGGACCCCGTCGCATGCGTCGTTGCCCTTGACATGTCTGCGTACCTCGGCTTCGAAGGCGTCAGCGCGGTCGGTCGAAGTCCGCAGCCACCGGGGACCCGCGACGACAACGAAGCGGCGATGACCCACAGTCAGCAACTCACGCACGAGTTGCATTGCGCCGGAACGGTTCTCGGGAACGACGGCCGAGAATCCCGGTAGGGGCTGACCGACGAGGGCGACGCGTCCACCGTTGTGCTGGTACGCCGTGCACAGTGCGACCAGTCGGTCGTTGGCCGAGGCCGGGGCACTGCGTCGGGACCCGGCGAGAACGATCGCCTCGGTCCGATGAGCGGCGAACGACTCAATGGCCGCGCACTCGAGGTCGGCGTCGCGATAGGTGCAGGCCAGGAGGGTCTGCTTGCCGGCTGCCTGGGAGGTGGCCTGCACGCCGGCGGCAATGGTGGCGAAGTAGGGGTCGTCGATGTCGTGGACGACGAGGCCGACCAGCGCGGTAGACGATCGGGCGAGCGCCTGTGCCTGAGCATTGGGCACGTAGCCGAGCTGCGCCGCAGCGGCGCGCACCCGCTCGGTGATGTCCTCGCGCGGGTGGCGTGACGACCGGTTGAGCACGCGCGACGCGGTGGCCAGGGACACCCCCGCGAGGGTCGCCACCTGCTGAAGCGTCACTGCCACGGTCTCGACCTCCTTGTCGTCTTGGGGAATCTAGGGCATCGAGCCAAACCGTTGACACCCCACGGACACAGACCTACAGTACCGGAAAGCGCTTTCCGCAGCATCTAGGGCTGTACGGCGCCGCAAGGAAGAGAGGACAAGGATGTCTCCCCACGCCGCACTCGACGAGCGGCCCCGGACCGTGACCCGGATCTCGGCGCCCTCGCGCGCCGAGGGCGCACTCGCGCGGAGCCTGGCACACTCCTGGCGCCCGGTCGTCTTCGCCCTCGTCGCCTTCGCGCTGTGGTGGACGACCACGGCCACCGGGTTGCTGCCGCCCTACCTGGTGCCCTCGCCGGCGGAGACGTGGTCGGCCTTCGTCGGCAACCTCGCCTACTTCGGGTCCAACACGTGGGTCACCGTCCTCGAGACGCTGATCGGCTTTGCCATCGCCGTGGTGGTCGGTGAGGCGGTCGCCATCGCCATGGTCTACTCGCCCAGCCTGGAGCGCACCATCTACCCGGTCGTGCTCTTCGCCCAGGTCATTCCGAAGATCGCGATCGCGCCACTGTTCGTCGTCTGGCTGGGCTTCGGGGTCGGGCCCAAGATCATCGTCGCGGTGCTGATGGCCTTCTTCCCGATCGTCATCTCGGGTCTCGCCGGCCTGCGCGACGTGGACCCGGAGGTCCTCGAGCTGACCTCGACCATGGGCGCCGGCCGTGCGAAGGTCTTCCGCAAGATCCAGTTCCCGGCTTCGCTCCCGCAGCTGTTCTCCGGTCTCAAGGTCGCCGCCACGCTTGCCGTCACCGGGGCTGTGGTCGGCGAGTTCGTCGGGGCCAACTCCGGTCTCGGCTACGTCATCCTCCAGGCGAACGGCAACGTCGACACGGCAAGCCTCTTCGTGGCCCTCATCATCATGTCGCTCGTCGGCGTGCTGATGTTCGCGGCCATCCAGCTGATCGAGCGCCTGGTCATCCCGTGGCACGCCTCCCAGCGCGGCCTCGGTAGCAACACCGTCCAGTTCTAGGTCGCACCGCCGCAACTGCGCTGTGACCGCACCACCGCACGAAACCGCGCACCCGGGATGGCCGGCCTTGCCGCGCCGCCCGCATCGCACGCTCACCGACAACGAAGTCAGCAGACTAGGAGTGGTTCCCATGCAGTTCACCCGACGACGCGCGGTGGCCTTCGCCGCCGCCGCGGCCACGGCCCTCGCCCTCGGCGCATGCAGCAACGCGAGCGCAGGTGAGTCGGGAGGGTCCGGCGGCGCCACCGACGTGACCCTCATGCTCAACTGGTACCCGTACGGCGAGCACGCCCCGTTCTACTACGGGGTCGAGAAGGGCATCTTCGCCAAGCACGGGATCAACCTGACGATCAAGCCGGGACAGGGCTCGACCAAGACCGCGCAGGCGGTGGGCGCCGACCAGGTCGACTTCGGCTGGGCCGACACCCCGGCCGTCCTGTCCAACATAGGCAAGGGCGTCAAGATCAAGAGCGTCGGGGTCTTCTTACAGACCACTCCCTCGGCGGTGCAGGTCTTCGCCGACAGCGGCATCAACACCGTGGCCGATCTCAAGGGCCGCACGATCGCCGTGTCTGCCGGTGACGCTCCTACGACCACCTTCCCGATCTTCCTGAAGAAGGCCGGGCTCCAGCCGACCGATGTGAACCAGCAGAACCTGGATGCCGCCGGCAAGATCGCGGCCGTCATCAGCGGTCGCGTGGACGGTCTCATTGGCTTCGCCCACGACCAGGGCCCGACGATCGCGGCCAAGAGTGGCAAGGAGATGCGCTACTTCCGCTACTCCGACGTGGGCTTGAACTTCTACAGCAACGGGCTCATCGCTGCGGACTCGACGATCTCGTCGAAGTCCGACCTCGTCAAGCAGATGGTCGCGGCCACGAGCGAGTCGTTCGCGGCAGCGGAGAAGGACCCCCAGGCTGCTGTCGACGCGATGGCGGGCAAGGACCCGCAGATGCCGAAGAAGGAGGTACTCCTCGACCAGTGGCAGCAGACCATCAAGGTGCTGCACACGAAGAACACCGAGGGACAGGCCCCCGGCGCCGACGCGGACGCGGACTGGGACGCCACGATCCAGGTGCTCTCCTCGGCAGGGCTGCTCGGCTCACCGAAGGAGCGCTCGGCCTACTACGACAACGCCTTCCAGCCGACGGGAAAGTGACGATGTCGGCGACGCTCAGCGCCCGCGCCCGCACGGGCGCAGCCCCCGCCGTGCCCGCGCTCGAGGTCCGCGACGTGCACATCCGCTTCGCCTCCAAGCGCACGGAGGTGACGGCCCTCGAAGGCATCGACCTCACGGTCGAGCGCGGTGAGTTCGTCAGCATCGCCGGCCCGTCGGGCTGCGGAAAGTCGACTCTCCTCAAGGCGGTCGCCGGACTGACGCGCCCATCTCGCGGAGAGGTCGTACTCAACGGGACAACCGTGTCGGGGCCACGCCCCGACATCGGCTACGTCTTCCAGCGCGCGGCGCTGCTCGAGTGGCGCACGGTCGAGGGCAACATCCTGCTCCAGGGCGAGATGCGGGGGATGCCGCGCGACCGGGCTCGTGCCCGGGCCCGCGACCTCATCGCCATGACGGGCCTCGGAGGCTTCGAGGGGGCCCTGCCCCACGAGCTGTCCGGCGGCATGCAGCAGCGCGTCTCGCTCTGCCGGGCACTGCTGCACGAACCAGAAGTCCTCCTCATGGACGAGCCCTTCGGCGCGCTCGACGCCCTGACGCGCGAGCGGATGAACGTCGAGCTGCACCGCATCTGGGAGGAGACCGGCGTCACCGTGCTGCTCGTCACGCACTCGGTGCCGGAGGCCGTGTACCTCGCGAACCGCGTGATCGTCATGAGCCCTCGGCCCGGGCGTGTGCTGCGTGAGCTCCACGTGGCCCTGCCCCGGCACCGCGAGTACGCCCAGACGATGGCCGACCCCGTTTTCCAGGAGCTGACCACCACGGTCCGCGACCTGCTCGGCACTTCCGGCGCGGTCGACTGACCCTCCGCCCCCGCCCAGCACTTCCACGCCGCGCGAGCCCTGCGTCTCCGATCCATTCGGTGGGCGCCGGGCGCTCGCGCGCCGGCCATGACCATCCCGTCCGGCCCCGACCGAAGGACCCACCATGCCCGAGAACCCCAAGTCCCTGCGGATCGCGCTCAACGGCGTGACCGGCCGCATGGGCTACCGCCAGCACCTCGTCCGCTCGATCCTCGCCATCCGTGACGAGGGTGGGCTGGAGATGCCCGACGGCTCCCGTGTCGCGCTGGAGCCGATCCTGCTCGGCCGCAACGCGGAGAAGCTCGCCGGCCTGGCCG
The DNA here is from genome assembly GCF_052114705.1 of Terrabacter sp. 2YAF2. NCBI lineage: Bacteria > Bacillati > Actinomycetota > Actinomycetes > Micrococcales > Intrasporangiaceae > Terrabacter > Terrabacter sp. 2YAF2. Next base: position 247,798 of record NZ_JBFRFG010000001.1, on the reverse strand, counting down.
CACGCCACTGCGTCAACGAGTGGTCGACCGATGTCGACGCCGTGCTCGCCGACGACAGCGTCGACATCTACTTCGACGCGCAGGTAACCTCGCGCCGCGTCGACGCGCTGACTCGGGCGATGCGGGCGGGCAAGCACATCTATACGGAGAAGCCGACGGCCGAATCGGTCGAGGAGGCGCTGTCCCTCGCGACGGTCGCTCGTGAGACGGGTGTCGTGGCGGGTGTCGTCCACGACAAGCTCTACCTGCCCGGCCTCGTGAAGCTGCGGCGTCTCGTCGACGAGGGCTTCTTCGGGCGGATCCTCTCGCTCCGTGGCGAGTTCGGCTACTGGGTCTTCGAGGGCGACATCCAGCCGGCGCAGCGCCCCAGCTGGAACTATCGGGTGGAGGACGGCGGTGGCATCGCCGTCGACATGTTCTGCCACTGGAACTACGTCCTCGAGGGCATCCTCGGGCCGGTCCGCGCCGTCACGGCCCGCACCGCCACCCACATCCCCCAGCGGTGGGACGAGCAGGGCCGGGCTTACGCGGCGACGGCTGACGACGCGGCATACGGCATCTTCGAGGTCGGCGACGGCGTCATCGCACAGATCAACTCGTCATGGGCCGTGCGGGTGTACCGCGACGAGCTCGTCGAGTTCCAGGTCGACGGCACCCACGGCTCGGCCGTCGCGGGCCTGCACCGGTGCGTCGCCCAACCGCGCAGCGCCACACCCAAGCCGGTGTGGAACCCCGACCTGCCCGAGACGCAGTCATTCCGCGACCAGTGGATCGAGATCCCCGACAACGCGGCCACGGTGAACGGATTCCGCGCGCAGTGGGAGGAATTCCTCCGCGACGTCATCGCCGGACGGCCGCACCGCTACGACTTCCTGTCCGGTGCTCGGGGCGTGCAGCTGGCGGCGCTCGGGCTCCAGTCCTCCGTGACGGGGCGTCGCCTCGAGGTGCCGGAGCTCTCGGCATGACCCGCGTCCTCCTGCCCACCGAGGCGGGCGGCCGCCGCGTCCTCGAGCTAGCCGGGCCACGTGACTGGGTGCGGCCGGAAGCGCCGATCACCTCGCGCGTCGCGTATGCCGCAGCGCACGTCGTGCCCCACGTGTTGGCCGACAGCACGCCGGGCGCACCGGCCGACGTCGACTGGGACGCGACCCTCGAACTGCGTCGTGACCTCTGGTCGTGGGGACTTGGCGTAGCGGAAGCCATGGACACGGCGCAGCGCGGGATGGGCCTGGACTGGGCGGCGACCCGCGAGCTCATCGAGCGCTCGGCGGCCGAGGCTCAGCGCCTGGGTGGCCGGATCGCCTCCGGGGCCGGCACCGACCAGCTCGACCTCGCCCGGGCCACCCGGGACCGCGACGGGCTGCGTGCGGTCACCGCCGCCTACACCGAGCAGGTCAAAGTCGTGGAGGCGGCGGGCAGCGGTGTGATCGTGATGGCGTCCCGCGCCCTGGCGCGCGCCGCGACCTCGTCAGCCGACTACCTCCGTGTCTACGAGGAGGTGCTCGATGCGGCGTCCGGGTCGGTCATCCTGCACTGGCTCGGGGACATGTTCGACCCCGAGCTCGCCGGCTACTGGGGCAGCCGCGACCTCGAGATGGCCACCGACGCGTTCCTCGAGCTCGTGACCCGCAACGCGGCACGTGTCGACGGGGTGAAGGTCTCCTTGCTGGAGGCCGACCACGAGCGGCGCCTGCGTCGGGCCCTGCCCGAGCGGGTCCGCCTCTACACCGGCGACGACTTCAACTATCCCGAGCTCATCTGTGACGACGAGGAGGGGGTGCACTCCGATGCCCTCCTTGGCATCTTCGCGGCCATCGCCCCGGCCGCCTCCACGGCGCTCCAGGCCCTGGACCGCGGCGACGACGCCACGGCGCGAGAGGTCCTCGAGTCGACCCGGGCACTCGGCCGGCACGTCTTCGCCGCCCCGACGCGGTTCTACAAGACCGGGATCGCCTTCCTCGCATGGCTCAACGGCCGGCAGCCCGGCTTCCAGATGGTCGGCGGCCTCGCGACCGGCCGCTCCGTCCTGCACCTCGTTCGAGCGCTGGAGCTCGCGGAGCAGGCCGGGCTCGTCGCCGAGCCGGAGCTCGCGGCACGCCGCGTCACAACGTGGCTGGCCAGCAACGGCTGGGAGGCGTCATGAGCCAGGCCTCGACAGCCTCGATCATCGACGCGAAGCCCAGCGCAGCGGACCGACTCTCGCTCAACACCATGACGACGCAGCGGCTCTCGTTCGACGAGGCCGTCGACCTCGCGCTGCGCCTCGACGTCCCTGCGCTGGGCCTGTGGCGCGACAAGGTCGAGGTGACCGGGCTCGAGGTGGCGGCCCGCCGCCTGCGTGAGACCGGCCTGCGCGCGTCGTCGCTGTGCCGTGGCGGTTTCTTCACCGCCGCGGACCGGGACGGGATCGCCGCCGCCGTGGCCGACAACCGGCGCGCGATCGACGAGGCGGCGGCGCTGGGGGCTCCAGAGCTCGTCATCGTCGCCGGTGGGCTGCCCGACGGCGACCGGGACCTCCTTGCCGCCCGTCAGCGGGTGGCCGACCGGATCGGCGACCTCGCGCCGTATGCCGCCGTGCAGGGCGTGCGCCTCGCGCTCGAACCGCTGCACCCGATGTTCGTCGCCGACCGGGCAGTGATCTCGACGCTCGAGCAGGCCCTCGACCTCGCCACCGACCACGACCCGGCATCGGTCGGCGTCGTTGTCGACACGTTCCACGTCTTCTGGGACCCCGCGGCCGAGGAGATGGTCGCGCGCGCCGGACGCGAGGGCCGGATCAGCTCGTACCAGGTGTGCGACTTCAACCTGCCCATCCCAGAGGGAGCGCTCCTCGCCCGCGGCATGATGGGCGACGGCCACATCGACTTCGAGCGGTGGACGCGGGCCGTGACAACAGCCGGCTACACCGGCGACGTCGAGGTGGAGATCTTCAACGCCGACATCTGGTCGCGCAACCCGGTCGATGTCGTCACGCAGATGCAGGCCCGGTATGACGAGCTCGTCGCCCCGTGGCTCTGACCGCGTGCCCGTGACGCGGGACCGCCCCTTGCGGGTCGTCATCGCCCCCGACTCCTTCAAGGGCAGCGCCACTGCGCCGGAGGTCGCGGCCGCCATCGGTCGCGGCTGGCGCCGGGCGCGGCCGGCGGACGTCGTCGTAGAGGTCCCCATGGCCGATGGCGGCGAGGGCACGCTCGATGCGGTCCTTGCCTCGGAGTGGGCCACCCTTCACACCGAACCGGTGCCCCTTCGCGGAGGCGGCGTGCACCTGGCGCGCTGGGCGATGGTCGGTGACCGGGCCGTTGTCGAGTTGGCCGAGTGCTGCGGCCTGCCCCTACTGGGGATCGGCGACCCTGGCGGTGCCAGCACCGATGCGCTCGGGCGGGTGCTCGCCGCGGCGCTCGAGGCAGGGGCCGCCGAGGTGACCCTCGCCGTCGGGGGTTCGGCATCGACCGACGGCGGCAGCGGCGCCCTGCGGCGGCTCGGGGCCAAGGTCCTCGACGCCGCCGGCCGTGAGGTCCCCTCCGGGGGTCTGGGCCTGTCGTCGGCTGCCACCGTGGACCTGTCCGGGATGCGGCCGGCGCCGGTGCGGGGTGTGACGATCCTCTGCGACGTCACGGCGCCGCTGCTCGGACCGCCGGGGGCGGCATACGTCTTCGGGCCCCAGAAGGGAGCGTCTCCGACGCAGGTGGTGGCCCTCGACCGCGCGCTCGCCCGCTGGCACCGCCTCCTCGGCGGCGACGCGGAGGCGCCGGGGGCCGGCGCCGCCGGCGGCACGGCATACGGGTTCGCCACCGTGTGGGGCGCGCGGCTGCGTCCTGGCGCGGTCGCTGTCGCGAACCTTCTCCGCCTGCCTGACGCCCTGGCCGGGGCAGACGTCGTGGTGACCGGCGAGGGCCGCTGGGACGAGCAGTCCCTGACCGGCAAGGTGACCGGTCACGTCCTCGAGAACGTGGCGGCAACCAAGGCGCTGGGGTTGGTCGTGGCCGGCGACCTGGCCGCCCCCCTGCCTCCTGGGGTGGACGGCTGGTCGCTAGTCCGGTCAGCCGGCGGACTGGAGGCTGCCCGACGCGACGCCGTCCGGTGGCTTGAGCTCGTCGCCGAGCAGGCCGCAGAGTCGGTCCGGGAAATGTTTGTCGAGGTGGAACAAACGCCATAGGTCCGAAGTTGAGTCTGGTGAGCGCAAGATTTGCGAGTCCTGTTTTGACAATCACGCCAGGACCGGAGCAAATTGAGCGAGGACCTGGTTTCACCAGACCACCAGCAACAGACGATCTCCACCTAGATCTCCCAAGGAGTCACCCATGGCACGTGCGGTCGGAATTGACCTCGGAACCACCAACTCGGCCGTCTCCGTCCTCGAGGGCGGCGAGCCGAGCATCATTGCGAACGCCGAGGGCGGGCGCACGACGCCCTCCGTCGTCGCCTTCTCCAAGAACGGGGAGGTGCTCGTCGGTGAGGTCGCCAAGCGCCAGGCCGTCACCAACGTCGACCGGACCATCCGCTCGGTCAAGCGCCACATGGGCACGGGCTGGAAGTCGGCCGAGATCGACGGCAAGACCTACAACGCCCAGGAGATCAGCGCGCGCATCCTGCAGAAGCTCAAGCGCGACGCCGAGTCCTACCTCGGTGAGACCGTCACCGACGCCGTCATCACCGTGCCCGCCTACTTCGACGACGCCGAGCGCCAGGCCACGAAGGAGGCCGGTGAGATCGCGGGCCTCAACGTCCTGCGCATCGTCAACGAGCCCACCGCGGCCGCGCTGGCCTACGGCCTCGACAAGGGCAAGGAGGACGAGCTCATCCTCGTCTTCGACCTCGGTGGCGGCACGTTCGACGTGTCCCTCCTGGAGGTCGGCAAGGATGCCGAGGACGGCTTCGCCACGATCCAGGTGCGTGCCACCAACGGCGACAACCACCTCGGCGGCGACGACTGGGACGACGTCATCGTCCAGCACCTCATCACCCAGGTGAAGAACAAGACGGGCCAGGACCTGTCCAAGGACAAGATCGCGATGCAGCGCCTGCGTGACGAGGCCGAGCGCGCCAAGAAGGAGCTCTCCACCGCGACGAGCACCAACATCTCGGCGCAGTACATCTCGATGACGCCCGAAGGCCCGATCCACCTCGACGAGAACCTCAGCCGCGCGCAGTTCGAGCAGATGACCAAGTCGCTCCTCGACCGCACCAAGGCGCCGTTCCACAAGGTCATCGAGGATGCCGGCATCAAGGTCGCCGACATCGACCACGTCGTGCTCGTCGGCGGCTCCACCCGCATGCCGGCCGTCAGCAGCCTCGTCAAGGAGATGACCGGCGGCAAGGAGCCCAACAAGGGCGTCAACCCCGACGAGGTCGTCGCCATGGGCGCGAGCCTGCAGGCCGGTGTCCTCAAGGGTGAGCGCAAGGACGTCCTGCTCATCGACGTCACGCCGCTCTCGCTCGGCATCGAGACCAAGGGTGGCCTGTTCACCAAGCTCATCGAGCGCAACACCGCGATCCCGACGAAGCGCTCGGAGATCTTCAGCACCGCCGACGACAACCAGCCGTCGGTCCTCATCCAGGTCTTCCAGGGTGAGCGCGAGATCGCCCAGCACAACAAGTCGCTCGGCACCTTCGAGCTGACCGGCATCGCCCCCGCCCCGCGTGGCGTTCCCAAGATCGAGGTCACCTTCGACATCGACGCCAACGGCATCGTCAACGTCTCCGCCAAGGACCAGGGCACCGGCAAGGAGCAGAAGATGACGATCACCGGCGGCTCGGCCCTGTCCAAGGAAGAGATCGACCGCATGGTCAAGGACGCCGAGGCCCACGCCGAGGAGGACCACAAGCGTCGCGAAGAGGCCGAGGTCAAGAACCAGGCCGAGCAGCTCGTCTTCTCGACCGAGACCTTCCTCAAGGAGTCGGGCGACAAGGTCCCGGCCGACGTCAAGACGCCGGTCGAGGAGTCGCTCGCCGACCTCAAGGCGGCCATCGCCGAGGGGTCCGAGGCCAGCGCCGACGACATCAAGGCCAAGGTCGAGAACCTCAACACGAAGTCCCAGGCGATGGGCCAGGCGGTGTACGCCTCCGAGCAGGCTTCCGCCAACGCCGCGGGTTCCGCTGGGGCGCAGGACGGTTCGCCCGCCAGCGAGTCCGCCGGCGCGTCCCACGCTGACGAGGACGTCGTCGACGCCGAGGTCGTCGACGACGACGAGGCCAAGGACGCCAAGTGACCGACTCCGGGGTCCACGGCACGTCCGGCGAGCAGCCCGACGTGACCGCCACGGGCGCGGAGGGTGCCGGCGACCACGCCGCCGGCACCCCGCCCCGGGGCGGTAACGCCCCGGACGAGCGCCACCACACCTACTACGAGGGCGGCCCGGGCGCCTCGTCCGAGCCGGGTGGTGAGGACGAGTTCGACCACGCCGCAGGCGAGTCCGGCCACGCCACCGAGTCATCCGAGGCCACCGAGCCCAGCGACTCCGGTGAGTCGGAGGGACTCGCCCTCGCCGAGGAGGACACCATGGCAGCGACGCTGCTCGCCGACCTGCAGCGACTGCAGGCCGAGTACGTCAACTACAAGAAGCGCGTCGACCGCGACCGTGAGGTCATCCGCCACACCGCGGTCGGCAGCGTCGTCGAGTCGCTGCTGCCGGTGCTGGACGACATCCACATGGCCCGCCAGGCCGGTGACCTCGCCTCCGGGCCGTTCGCGTCCATCGCCGAGAAGCTCGAGGCCACGCTCGGCCGCTACGGCGTCGAGCGCCTGGGCGAGGCGGGGCAGGAGTTCGACCCCAACGTGCACGAGGCCCTCATGCACGTCGAGGCGGAGCTCCCCGAGGGTGCGACGGGAACGACCGTCGTGCAGGTGCTCCAGCCGGGCTACCGCATCGGCGACCGACTCGTTCGGGCCGCGCGGGTGTCGGTGGCCGACCCTGCCTGAGACGTCCGCCGCCGGGCTGCCTGCGCAGCCCGGCGGCATACCCGATGATGGGAGCAGCGTGAGAGTCACCGTGAAGGAGGAGGTGCGCCATGGCTAGTCAGGACTGGTTCGAGAAGGACTTCTACGCGATCCTCGGCGTGCCCCAGGACGCCGACGCCGCGACGATCAAGAAGACCTACCGCAAGGTCGCCCGCACCATGCACCCCGACCACAACGTCGGGGACCCCAAGGCCGAGGAGCGCTTCAAGGAGGTCGGGGAGGCGTATGCCGTCCTCAGCGACCCCGAGAAGCGCCGCGAGTACGACGCGATCCGTGCCATGTCGCACGGCGGGGCGCGCTTCACGGCAGGCGGTCCGGGCGGTCCTGGCGCAGGTTTCGAGGACATCTTCTCCGCGTTCGGCGGTCCCGGCGGTCCGGGAGGGCCCGGCGGAGAACGGGTCCGGTTCAACACCGGTGGCGGTGCGCAGCCCAACCTCGAGGACATCCTCGGCCAGATGTTCGGGGGCGGCGCTCCCGGTGCGGGCTACGGCGGCTACGGCGCGCCCGCAGGCCCCCGACCCGGGGCCGACGTCCAGGCGAGCACGCGCATCGGCTTCCGCGACGCGGTCGAGGGCTCCACGGTCGCGCTCAGCTCGCCCGACCTCGGGCGCATCAACGCCCGCATCCCTCCCGGGGTCAAGGACGGTCAGCGGATCCGTCTGCGCGGCAAGGGCCGTCAGGGCGATCCCGGTGCTGCGCCCGGCGACCTCATCCTCACCGTGGCGGTCGACAAGCACCCCGTCTTCGGCCGGGAGGGGGACAACCTCACCCTGGACCTCCCGGTCACGTTCGCGGAGGCCGCCCTCGGGGCGACCGTTGGCGTCCCCACGCTCGACGGCAGCACGGTCAAGGTCAAGGTCGCGCCGGGCACGCCGAGCGGCAGGGTCCTGCGGCTCAAGGGACGTGGCGTCAAGCGTGGCGACCACGTCGGTGACCTCCTCGCCAAGGTGCAGGTCGTGGTGCCCCAGCGCCTGACCGACGAAGCCCGCGACGCCGTCGAGAAGATGGCCGAGGCCGAGGTCGGCCACGACCCGAGGGCCGAACTGTTCGAGCGGGCCCGGGCCTGACGAGCGGCTGACGAGGGGCTGACGAGAGAGAAGGTGGCGACGATGGCCCGCAGAAGCGCCCGCCCCGGTGGGCACGACGACGACGCACCCGTCTTCGTCATCTCGGTGGCGGCCGAGCTGGCCGGCATGCACGCGCAGACGCTGCGGCAGTACGACCGGCTCGGCCTCGTCTCCCCGTCGCGCACCCGTGGTGGCGGGCGGCGCTACAGCACGCGCGACGTCCAGCTGCTCCGTGAGGTGCAGCGGCTGTCCCAGGAGGGAGTGTCGCTCGCCGGGATCCAGCGCATCATGGCCCTCGAGAACCACGTCGCGGCCCTCCAGTCCCGCGTCGATGAGCTCGCGTCCGAGCTGTCGGCCGCGCAGGCCGCGCTGTCGTCGGGTGCACGCGTCTTCGCGGTCGGTCCACGCGGCGAGGTGGTCACCGTGCGCCCGGGTCAGCGACCACCACGCGCCCCGTCGTCGCAGGCCCTCGTCGTGTGGCGCCCCGAGCCCTAGATTCACGCCGCTCAGGACCTGGCCCGTGTGTCAGACTGTGCACGCCTCGAGCAGACGGGGCGCGCGACGACGGAAAGCCGCCGGAGGCAGTTTCTTGATCCCACTCCCGGAGGTCGTGTGACCCCGCAGCACCCGGAGGGCGACCTTTCCGGCGCCCCCACGACGGCCGCCCAAGACGTCGGCCGGCCCACCGCCCGTCAGGGTGAGATGCTCGACCTGTTCCACCGGACCGACTGGTCGTCGACGCCGTTCGGCCCGGTCGAGAGCTGGTCATCCGACCTGACGTTCCTCCTCGACGTCTGCCTGTCCTCGCGCTTCCCCATGCTCATCTGCTGGGGGCCGGACCTGCTCATGCTCTACAACGACGGCTACCGCGCCCTGCTCGGCTCGAGCAAGCACCCTCAGGCGTGGGGCTGTCCCGTACGCGAGGTCTGGCCCGAGGTCTGGGACGTCATCGGACCCATGCTCGCGGGCGTCGCGAATGGTGGGCCGGCGACGTGGGTCGAGGACGAGCTGCTCGTCGTCGACCGCAACGGCTACCTCGAGGAGGCCTACTTCACGTGGTCCTACGGCGCCGTCCACGACGGCACCGGCGCGGTCACCGGCATCCTCAATGTCGCCACCGAGACGTCGGCCAAGGTGCTGGCCGAGCGCCGGGCCGACGTGTCCGCCCGACTTCTCGCCACCTTGGCCGACGCCGAGGATGCGGAGGACGTGCGTCGCCGCTGCCTCGACGTGCTGCGCTCCGACAACCACGACCACCTCGAGAGCGACCTCCGGTGGGCCGCGCCGGGCCACCCGGCGCCTGCCGCCGTCGACGACGAGGGTCGCACGGTCCACATCGTGCCCGTCGTGGAGCCGGGCGCCGTCGAACCCACCGCGCACCTGCTGCTGACCGAGAACCCCCGCCAGCCGTGGGACCCGACGCTCCAGGGCTACGCCGAGGTGTGCGCCTCCCACGTGGCCATGGCCTTGAGTGGCATCCGGCACCTCGAGGAGGAGCGCCGCCGGACGGAGGTCCTGACCGAGCTCGACATCGCCAAGTCGGACTTCTTCGCGAACGTCAGCCATGAGCTGCGTACGCCGCTCACGCTCATTGCCGGCCCGGTGCAGGACGCCCTCGCCGACAGCGCGCTGGACCCCGAGCAGCGCCGGCGCTTCGAGCTGATCCGCCGCAACACGGACCGTCTCGCCGGTCTCGTGGACCGCATCCTCGACCTCACGAGGGCCGAGGCCGGGGCGGTCGAGCCGCACTGGGTCGAGGCCGACATCGAGGAGCTGGTGGCCGGGATCGCCGCGAACTTCCGACCGGCCATCGAGCACTCGGGTCTGGAGTTCGAGGTCGTCTGCGACGAGCTCGACCACGACGCCTACGTCGACGTCGACATGTTCGAGCGCATCGTGCTCAACCTGCTCGCGAACGCCCTGAAGTTCACGGCGCAGGGCGGCATCTCGCTCCGGCTGACCGGGGGCGACGGCGGCTACTCGGTGGCGGTCACCGACAGCGGTATCGGCATCGCCGAGCAGGACCTAGACCTGGTCTTCGACCGGTTCCGACAGCTCGACCGCGGCGAGGAACGTCGGTCGCGCGAGGGTGCCGGCATCGGGCTCTCACTCGTGCGCCAGCTCGTCGACCTGATGGGGGGCGCCGTCTCCGTGCAGTCGACCCAGGGGGAGGGCAGCACGTTCACGGTGTCCTTCCCCTGGGGCAAGGCGGCTTCCGGAGCGGCCTTGCGCCCCTCGATCCGGCCACGGTCGGCCGAGTCCTTCATCGACGAGGCGAGCAGTTGGGTGGTCCGCGACGACGTCGCGGCCCAGATGGAGGGACTGACCACCGAGACCGGCGCGCCGACGTCCCCGGCGTCCCCGACGTCCCCGACGTCCCCGACGTCCCCGACGTCCCCGGTGGCGACGGTCGCAGAGCCCCGGCCGACGCTGCTCGTCGTCGAGGACAACCACGACATGCGCGACTACATCACGCGCCACTGCGTCGTCGACTACGACATCGTGTCGGTGCGCGACGGGGTCGAGGCGCTCGAGCACCTCCGCGCGCGGCGCCCCTCCATCGTGCTCGCCGATGTGATGATGCCGCGTCTGGACGGGCTGGGGCTCGTCCGCGAGATCCGCTCGGACCCGTCCCTGCGCGACCTCCCGGTCGTGCTGCTGTCCGCGCGGGCCGGTGTCGAGGCCAGCACGACCGGCCTGCTCGAGGGAGCCGACGACTACGTCGTCAAGCCGTTCGATCCGGTGGAGCTGCGGGCGCGTCTGGCGGCCAACCTGGTCAGGTCCCGCTCGCGCTCGCGCGACGCTGCGTGGCTCCGTGCCATCCTCGCGGCCATCCAGGAGCCCTTCGTGGTCGTCGACCGCGCGGGACGCGTGGTCCAGGTCAACGACGTCTTCACACGCACCTTCGGCTGGTCCCTGGCCGACGGGCCCCTCGTGCCTCCCTACCCGTGGTGGATCCCGGAGTCGGAGTCACCCGACGAGCACGCCCAGCACCAGCGACGCATGGGGCTGCTGCAGTCCGGGCAGCCGGTCGAGGACGACCGTTACCGCATCCTGCGGCGCGGCGGCGGCGAGGCGTGGGTCCACGTGCGGTCCGCGAGCGTGCCCGGCACGGCGGAGTACGACGGCTTCATCATCGTCGTCCTCCGCGACGAGACGCGTGAGCACGAGTCCCGGATGCGGCGCGAGCTCGCGGCCCGGATCGCGGTCGACCTCGCGACGGCCGGCGACCTCGACCAGGTCCTCGCCACCGCGGTCACGGGCTTCACCGTGCTCTTCGACGGCGCGGTGACCCTGCGCGTCTCGCCGACGAAGCACGAGGCGGTCCTGCTGTCGCCCCGCGGGCGCGTGTCGCCCGATGATCTCGACCCGGCCGTACGCCGTGGGCTCGAGTCCTCGCCCCGCGGCCACGACGTGATCGTCGGCGAGAAGCGGGAGGGCCTCCTGCTCCTGCCGACCGCCCACGAGTCCGACTGCCGGGCCTGGGTGCAGTTCGACGAGCCTCGCCTCGTCTCCAGCGACGAGCTCATCGTCGGGGACCTCCTGGCGCAGTCGCTCGGTCAGGCCGTGGACCGTGTCATCGCGCAGCGGGCCCGCACGGAGAAAGAGCGCCAGCTCGAGCAGGCCATCGAGAGCCATCGGCTCATCGGCCACGCGGTGGGCGTCCTCATCGAACGTCACCGCATCACGCCCCAGCAGGGCTTCGAGATGCTGCGGCAGGCCTCGCTCAGCCGCAACGTCAAGCTGCGCGAGCTGGCGGCGCGGGTGGTCGAGAGCGGTCAGGACCCCGACAAGGCGTGAGCCCACGGGCCACGGAGCCCGCGCGACTGACCGTCAGCCCGGTCGCATCGTGCCGGGTTTGTCGGGCGATGGGCGGGGTGCAACACTGTGCTGCCTCCAAGTTCGCGGGCCTTCCCCAGCCATGCCCTGGAGGCCCCGTGAGCGTCATGCCGCCGTCGAGCGCTGCGGACGGACACGTCGCGGATCCCGGCGTGGCCGCCCAGGTGGCGAGCGCGGCACGGCAGCTGGTGCGTGCTGCCGACCTCGAGGAGGCGCTCGCCGTGGCGGCCTCCGCGATCGGGGACGCGACCGGCGGTGAGGCGGTGCTCAGGGTCACGGCCACGCCGCACGACCTCCATGCCGGTGCCTCCGGGGTGGTGCCTCCGTCGGCGCTGTCGCCGGCGGTTCGTTCCGTCCTGACCGCGGGGTCCGATCGTGACGCGGTGCGGGGCCTGTTCCTCGAGTCGTCGGGGCACGAGGCGACCTGCCGGGCGTGGATCGGACTGGATCGGCCGCTGGCCCACCTCGCCGTCGAGCGAACGCTTGCCGAGCTGCTGCTGCACGCGCTGGCGCTGGCGGTCGACCGGATCGTCATCGTCGACCGCTTCCGCGAGAGCGAGGCGAACTTCGAACGGGCCGTTGAGAGCCACCGACTCGTCGGTCAGGCCATGGGCATCCTCATCGAGCGCCACCGGATCGTGCCGGGGGAGGCGTTCGACGTGCTCCGGCGCGCCTCCCAGGACCACAACGTCAAGCTGCGCGAGATCGCGCGGCGGGTCATCGACACCGGCGCCGAGCCGGACGAGGTCGTCTGAGCAGCTCCCAGTGCCGGAGCTCTGTCCCGGCGGGTGTCAGCGGCCGCGGAGCCGCGCCAGGAACCCGCTTGGGGGCTCGATGACGGCTGAGGGCAGTTCTGGGCCCGAGGCGGTGGAGCCACCGGTGCCCGCCGGCATCGGTGCGCCGCCGCACGCGCGCGACACGCGAGTGAGGAGTGCATCGACGTCAGCCCTCTCGTAGCCGCGCCGGGCCGTCGTCGTCGGGAACCGGCTCGTCTGGACGGTCGCCAGGATCTCGTGGTCGGCCACATCCATGCCGAGCTGGCCGACGAGCATGTCGATGAGGTCGTCCACGGCGCCCTCGTCGTAGCCGGTCCGGAACTGGGTCGTGCGAAAGCGCGCGGCGCGCAGCTCGTCGGCTAGCGTGGATCGGTCCATGCGGTGAGCCTAGGCGGAGCCCGGCGCGCGAGCGTGGTGGCGCGCACGCTGCGGCATACGCCAGCTTCAAGAGACGCATGAAGTTGAGCGGAATACACTCAAGTCAGCGCCGGTTGACGCCAATGCACCCATCCCCCGACCAGGAGCACGCATGGACCTACAGCTGACCAACAAGGCTCAGGAGGCCTTCGCCCAGGCCGCGACGACCGCGACGGGCAAGCACCACCCGAACATCGAGCCGGCTCACCTGCTGCTCGCGTTGGCAGCCCAGAGCGGCACGACCACACCGGCCCTGCTCACCGCGGGCGGCTCGAGCGTCGCCGCCGCGACGGCCGCCGCCGAGCGCGCCATGGCCACCATGCCGCGGGTCACCGGCGGCACCCAGCAGCCGCAGCTCTCGCCCGCGGCGGCCCGCGTCATCCAGCAGGCGCAGCAGTACATGACGGCCATGGGCGACTCGTACGTCTCCACCGACCACCTGCTGCTCGCCCTCGCGCGCACGGGGCAGTTCGGCCTCGACGCCGATGCCGTGGAGAAGGCCATCCCCGAGCTGCGCGGTGGGCGCCCGGTCACGTCCGACAACCCCGAAGGCACCTTCGAGGCGCTGTCGAAGTACGGCACCGACCTCACGGCCCGCGCCCGCGAGGGCAAGCTCGACCCCGTCATCGGTCGGGACGCCGAGATCCGCCGCGTCGTGCAGGTGCTGTCCCGCCGCACGAAGAACAACCCGGTCCTCATCGGCGAGCCCGGCGTCGGCAAGACGGCCGTCGTCGAGGGGCTGGCCCAGCGCATCGTCGAGGGTGACGTGCCCGAGAGCCTGCGCGACAAGACGCTCTACTCCCTCGACCTCGCGGCCATGGTCGCCGGCGCCAAGTACCGCGGCGAGTTCGAGGAGCGGCTCAAGGCGGTCCTCGAGGAGATCAAGGGCAGCGACGGGCAGATCGTCACCTTCATCGACGAGATCCACACGGTCGTCGGCGCGGGCGCCGGCGGCGAGGGCGCCATGGATGCCGGCAACATGCTCAAGCCCATGCTCGCCCGTGGCGAGCTGCGCCTCGTCGGCGCGACGACGCTCGACGAGTACCGCAAGCACATCGAGAAGGACGCCGCGCTCGAACGCCGCTTCCAGCAGGTCTTCGTCGGCGAGCCGTCGGTCGAGGACACCATCGCCATCCTGCGCGGCCTCAAGGAGCGCTACGAGGCGCACCACAAGGTGACGATCGCCGACTCGGCGCTCGTCGCGTCCGCGTCCCTGTCCGACCGCTACATCTCGGGACGGCAGCTGCCCGACAAGGCCATCGACCTCATCGACGAGGCGGCCTCGCGGCTGCGGATGGAGATCGACTCGAGCCCCGTCGAGATCGACGAGCTCCGTCGTGCCGTCGACCGGTTGAAGATGGAGGAGTTCGCCCTCGAACAGGAGACCGACGCCGCGTCGCGCGACCGCCTCGAGCGGCTGCGCAAGGACCTCGCCGACCGGTCCGAGGAGCTCGCGGCCCTCAATGCCCGGTGGGAGGCCGAGAAGGCGGGCCTCAATGCCGTCGGTGACCTCAAGGCGCGCATCGACGACCTGCGCATGCAGGCCGACCGGCTCCAGCGCGAGGGCGACCTCGCCGGCGCCTCGAAGATCGCCTACGGCGACATCCCCGCGCTCGAGAAGCAGCTGGAATCCGCGCAGGAGCGCGAGGCGGCGGCCACCTCCGTCGGGGACGAGCCCATGGTCAAGGAGGAGGTCGGTGCCGACGACATCGCCGACGTCATCTCCGCCTGGACCGGCATCCCTGCCGGCCGTCTCCTGGAGGGGGAGTCCGAGAAGCTGCTGCACATGGAGGAGCACATCGGCGCCCGCCTCATCGGCCAGACCGACGCCGTGCGCGCCGTGTCCGACGCCGTCCGTCGCACCCGTGCCGGTGTCTCGGACCCGGACCGGCCCACCGGCTCGTTCCTCTTCCTCGGCCCGACGGGTGTCGGCAAGACGGAGCTGGCCAAGGGCTTGGCGGACTTCCTCTTCGACGACGAGCGGGCCATGGTCCGCATCGACATGTCGGAGTACTCCGAGCGCCACTCGGTGGCCCGCCTCATCGGCGCACCCCCTGGCTACGTCGGCTACGAGGAGGGCGGCCAGCTCACCGAGGCCGTCCGGCGTCGGCCGTACTCCGTGATCCTGCTCGACGAGATCGAGAAGGCGCACCCCGAGACGTTCGACATCCTGCTCCAGGTGCTCGACGACGGTCGGCTCACCGACGGGCAGGGTCGCACCGTCGACTTCCGCAACGTCATCCTCGTGCTGACCTCCAACCTCGGGTCGCAGTTCCTCACCGACCCGCTGCTCGGCCCGGAGGCGCGACGCGAGTCGGTCATGGGCGTGGTGCGGTCGTCGTTCAAGCCGGAGTTCCTCAACCGGCTCGACGAGATCGTGGTCTTCGACGCCCTGAGCCGCGACGACCTGGCCCAGATCGTCGACCTGCAGGTCAAGGCGTTCGCCCAGCGCCTCTCGGACCGCCGCATCACCCTCGAGGTCACCGACGACGCACGCCAGTGGCTCGCGGCCCGGGGCTTCGACCCGGCGTACGGGGCGCGCCCGCTCCGTCGGCTCGTTCAGCGCGAGATCGGCGACCGGCTGGCCCGGGGCCTGCTCTCGGGAGAGGTCCGCGACGGGTCCACCGTGAAGGTCGGTGTCGACGCGGCGCAGGAGACGCTCACGCTCGTCTGAACAGCTCGGCATCCCAGCCGAACTCACGGGCGGCCGCGACGTTCTCGTCGCGGTCGTCCGTGAACCACACCGCGTCACGGGCCACCACGCGCCCGAGGTCGGCCTCGATGGCGCGATGGGCGGCGGCATACGCCAGCGGGTCGGGCTTGACCACGCCGAAGTCCGCGCTGTTGAGCAGGCCGTCGAAGAGCCGGGTGATCCCGAGCAGCTCCAGCTCCTGCGGCACGTAGTCGGTGCCGTTGGTGAAGACGTAGGTGCGGTGGCCGTCGGAGCGCAGCATCTCGAGCCGCTCGACGGTCTCGTCGACGACCGAGCCGCGGTGCTCGCGCCAGCGCGTCATGTGCTCGCGCACCCGCGCCGGCTCGGGGACGACGTCCTCGAGCGCGGCGCAGATGGCGGCATACCACTGGTCGAAGCTGCGGCGACCGGTGATGGTCGGCAGGAGCAGGTCGGTGCGGAACGCCGTCGCCGCGACGTGCCCGGCCGGCAGCCCGAGGGCCGTCTCGATGGCCGGGCTGGCGTCACCCGGGGCGAAGTCCCGGACGACGCCGTCGAGGTCGAAGACGTATGCCGTGTGGCCCCTCACACCGCCCCGTCGCGCTGCTCGCGCGTGGCGTCGCGCTGCTCGTGGGCGAGGTCGCGCTGCTCGTGTGCGGGGTCGCCCTGCTCGGGTGTGGCGTCGCCGGCCGAGCCGGGCGCGTCGCTCCACGACGCGGTGCCCTCGTGGACGTTGCCCTCGGCGCGGCCGGTCACGACGTCCGCCACCGACGGGCCCTCGCGCTCGCGCCACTCGGCCTCGCGGCGCTCGAGCTCGGCCTCACGGGTGTCCAGGCCCTCGTGACGCGCGGAGAGCTCGCTCTCACGGCGACGCAGGTCCTCGTCGCGCAGGCCCGCCTCCTGGAACTTGCGCTCGTGGTCGCGGCGTGCGGCCTCGGCGTTCTCCTCGGCCTCGGTGAGACGGGCGGCCTCCTTGTTCTCGCGGCGCACCCGGACGCGACGGCGGGCCGCGGCGGAGGCCATCGCCCAGCCGAGCGCGAAGAGGAGCACCGCCACCGCGCCGTAGAGGGCGAGCTCGAGCGCTGTCGCGTTGCGCGTGAAGCCGAAGGCCGAGACGGCAATCGTCCCGGCTGCGGTGTGGGTCGCGAGGTAGGTGACGACGCCGGCTCCGGCGCCGACCAGCATCAGGATGACTCCGAGCAGGGCCATGGGTTAGAGCTCCTTCGTCAGTGACGGGTCGTCCCGCCGTGATCGTCCCCGACCCTAGCCATACCCACATCGACGCGCCCGGCCGAAGGGGGTGGCCCCCTCGGTTAGCCTGACCCCCATGCGCATCACGGGAAAGCTCGCCGCCGCCGTCCTCTCGGGGCTCTGCGTCGTCACGGTGACGTCCTGCTCGAGCGATCCGCAGGGTGCCTCGTCCGGCCAGTCGCAGCAGTCGCCGGCGCAGCAGCTGGCCGCCGCCAAGACCAAGGTCGACGCCGCGCCGTCGGTCCACCTCAAGCTCGCCAGCGCGAACGTGCCGCAGGGCGCCAGTGGCGTGGTGTCGGCCGACGGCTGGGGCAAGCACCCGCCGGCGTTCAAGGGCACGTTCAAGGTGACGCTCAAGGGAGTGCAGGCCGACGCGGAGATCACCTCGATCGGCGGTGAGGTCTACGCGAAGCTGCCGCTCATCCCGGGCACCAACAAGATCGACCCCAAGACCTTCGGCCTGCCCGACCCGGCCGTTCTCTTCTCTCCCGACCAGGGGCTCACGACGCTGCTCACCGCGACGACGGCCCCCGTCGCGGGCGACAAGGTGCGCCAGGGCTCCGAGGTGCTCTCCACGATCAAGGGCAGCCTGCCGGGCAAGGCCGTCACCGACCTGTTCCTCATCGGCGACAGCAGCGGCACCTTCTCCGTCACGTACGGCCTCACCGACTCGCAGGAGCTGCGCCAGGTCGTCATCACCGGGCCGTTCTTCGGCGCGGGCACGACGTCGACGTACACCTTGACCCTCGATCAGTACGGTCAGCCCGTCACGATCTCCAAGCCCTGACCTGCCGGTGACGTCACCCGACGACGCGGCCGTGGGCTCCGCGACGACCGCCGGCACGCGCCGCCTGGCGCTGCTCTCGGCCGCGTCGGCGGCCGTCGCGCTCGCGGCGGCCGACACCTACGTCGTCGTGCTCGCGCTGACGGACATGATGGCCGGTGTCGGCATCGGCATCGACGCCCTCCAGCGGGCGACGCCGATCATCTCCGGCTTCCTTCTCGGCTACATCGCGGTGCTGCCCCTCATCGGCCGCCTGTCCGACCTGCTCGACCGGCGCCGGATCCTGCTCGGCTGCCTGCTCGTCTTCGCTGTCGGGTCCGCCGTCACGGCGCTCGCCGTCGAGATGCCGGTGCTCATCACGGGACGCGTGCTCCAGGGCATCGGCGGCGGTGGTCTCGTGCCTGCGACCCTCGCGCTCGTCGCAGACCTGTGGCCGCCGCACCGGCGCGGCACCCCGCTCGGCGTCGTGGGTGCCGTGCAGGAACTGGGGTCAGTGCTCGGACCGGTGCTGGGCGCGGTCGTCCTCGCGTGGTCGGGATGGCGAGCGATCTTCTGGCTCAACGTCGCTGCCGCTCTCGTGTTGTATGCCGTCATCCACCACCTCGGGTCCCGCTCGGTCCCGTCGGGGTCGGAGCGGGGTGGTTCGGCGCGGCGGCGCCGGAACCGGGCCCTGCCGGTCGTGGCGGCAGTGCTCACGGTGCTCGGGCTCGGTGTCACGGGCCTCGCGTTGGCGGCCCCCGAGTCCCTCGTCACCGACGTCGCGCTCGGCGCGCCGTTCGTCCCCTTCGCCGGCACGTCTCGGCTGCTGACGCCGATCGGGGTCGTCGGGCTCGGGCTGTTGCTCGTCGTCGCGGCTCTGACGGCACCGCGCTGGTGGGCCGTGCTGCGGCGCGCCGACCTCGTCGGGGCCCTGCTCGTCGCCGTCGCCCTCGGCAGCCTCGTGCTGACCTTCGCGTCGTCCGACCCGGAGAAGGAGGTGGTGGGCCCGCTCGGCTACAGCCTCCTGCCCGTCGGCGCCCTCGCCCTCGTCGTCCTCGCCTGGTGGCACCGCCGCGCCGCGGACCCGCTGATCCCGCGCGGCGTCGTGGGCGCCCGCGGCCTGCGCGCCCTCGCCGTCAGCCTGCTCGTCGGCGCGGCCCTCGTCGCCGTCGTCGTCGACGTCCCCCTGCTGGCCCGGCTCACCGACACCTACGACGAGACGGGGGCGGCACTCGTGCTCGTGCGCTTCCTGCTCGCCGTGCCGGTCGGCGCGCTCCTCGGCGGATGGTCGCTGCGCCGGCTCGGGGACGGGGCCGTGGCCGGGGCCGGTCTCCTCCTCGCCGGTGGCGGCCTGCTCGTCATGTCCCGCTGGACCCTGGAGTCCGTCAGCGCCACCGTCCCGGCCACGGTCGTCCTCGTCGTCGTCGGCCTCGGCATGGGACTCGCCCTCGCCCCCGTCAACAACGCGGCCCTGGCCGACTCGCCGGCCGACGCGCACGGAGTCGCGAGCTCCCTCGTGGTCGTCGCCCGGATGGTGGGGATGGTCGTGGGTCTCGCGCTGCTCACCTCGATCGGGCTCAGTCGCTACTTCGAGGCCGTCCGCCGTCTGCCCAACCAGCTCGACACCGGCGCCCTCATCGGAGCCGGTGTCGTCCAGGTGCAGACGGTCTTCCTCGGCGGGGCCGTTGCCGCCCTGCTCGGCGCGGTGGCGGCGTTCACCCTGGGGGTCAGCGGCCGCGTGACCGCGACGGAAGCGGCGGACGCCGACGCGCCACGCTTCGTCGCGCTCTGACCGACCGGGACCCGCCCAGCACCGAGGTGGCGGTGGATCCGAAGCGCAGCATGCGCATACCACGCATGTCGGTTGAATGCAAGCCGGACGCTTGACGCGTGCTGTCGCGGACCCCGAGTCTGGAGACTCAGGGTGGGCCTCCGGGCCCGCCGTCAGCGATGAGGAGGGCGCAATGGACGAGCACGTGCTGAACCGTCGGCGAGTGCTGCTGGGAACGGGCGCGGTGGCGATCGGAGGCGTGGCCGTCGCGGCGTCCGCCTCGTCCGCGTCGGCGAACGGCGACTCCGGTCCCAGCGGGAGCTGGGTGATCTCCCGCAAGGACGACCCGCCCGGAGACACGATGACGGTCACGACGGTCGTCAGCTTCGCAGCGGGCGGGGTCCTGATCAGCCAGGACATCTCTCCCGCGGCCTCCCCCTTCACCGGCACGTGGGCACGTCGGGGTGACGGCGGGTTCCAGGGAACGATGTGGGTGGGCCAGCCCGGCCCGGCGGGCCCGGACAAGCCCGGCCTCACGGTCAGAGTCCGAATCCGTGGCAGCGTCCGCAAGGACAAGCTCTCGGGTACCTACCAGTTCTCCGTCTTCGACCCCTCCGGCGCCGTCGTCGCCCACGGCACCGGCTCGTTCACCGGCCACCCGATCGAGGCTTGAGCGAGCTGGGTCACTACCCGACCTGGAAGACGACGGGGGCGTGGTCCGACGCGCCCTTGCCCTTGCGCTCCTCGCGGTCGATGGCCGCCCCGACGACGCGCGCGGCGAGGGCGGGGGAGCACAGGGCGAAGTCGATGCGCATGCCCTGGCGCTTCGGGAAGCGCAGCTGCGTGTAGTCCCAGTAGGTGAAGGTGCCGGGCTCGCTCGTGTGGGGGCGCACGACGTCGCTGAAGCCTGCGTCGACGACCCCCTGGAAGGCGGCGCGCTCGCCGGGGGAGGTGTGCGTGCGTCCTTCGTAGTACTCGACACTCCACACGTCGGCGTCGGTGGGCGCGATGTTCCAGTCACCGAGGAGGGCGATCTGCGCGTCGGGGTCGTCGGCGAGCCACTGCCGGCCGGCCCCGGCCAGCGCGTCGAGCCAGCTCAGCTTGTAGCCCAGGTGCGGGTCGTCGAGGGCGCGGCCGTTGGGCACGTAGAGCGACCACACGCGTACGCCGTCGCAGAGGGCCCCGATGGCGCGGGCCTCCGGTGCCGCCGGCTCGCCCCATCCGGGCATGCCGTCGAATCCGACCCGGACGTCGTCGAGGCCCACGCGCGAGGCGATGGCGACGCCGTTCCACTGGCTGAGGCCGTGATGGGCCACCTCGTAGCCGAGGGCCTCGAACCGCTCGAGCGGGAACTGGTCCTCCCGGGCCTTGGTCTCCTGGATCGCGAGGACGTCGACGTCACTGCGCTCGAGCCAGGCGGCGACGCGGTCGATGCGGGAGCGGATGGAGTTGACGTTCCAGGTGGCGATGCGCACAGTCGGTCACCCTAGACCGCCGCGCCGACGGAGGGTCCCTAGGGTGAGGCGCATGACTGCTGAGCGCACGACGCGACCCACGGCCCTCGTCACGGGAGCCAGCGCCGGTATCGGGCACGAGTTCGCCCGTCAGCTCGCGGCGCGCCAGCACGACCTCGTGCTCGTCGCCCGCGACCGTTCCCGTCTCGAGGCGGTGGCCGCCGAGCTGACGAGCAGGTATGCCGTGTCGGCGGAGGTGCTCGTCGCGGACCTCTCGGACCGGTCGGCGCTGCAGACGGTCGCCGACCGGGTGGCCGACCCGGAGCGTCCGGTCGACGTCCTCATCAACAACGCGGGCTACGGGCAGCGCCGCAGCTTCCTGCGCAACGACGTCACGGTCGAGGAGGCCGCCTTCGACGTGCTGACCCGGGCCGTGCTCGTCCTGTCCCACGCGGCAGGGGTGGCGATGCGCGAGCGCGGCCGCGGCCGCATCGTCAACGTCTCGTCGGTGGCGGGTTTCATCGCCTCGGGGTCCTACTCGGCGGCCAAGGCCTGGGTCACGACGTTCAGCGAGGGGCTCGCGAGCGAGCTCGCCGGTTCCGGCGTCACGGTGACGGCGCTGTGCCCCGGCTTCACGAACACCGAGTTCCAGCAACGAGCCGGCATCAGCAAGCCGGGGCCCGCCTTCATGTGGCTCGACCCGACGCGTCTGGTGTCCGAATGCCTCGACGACGTCGACAAGGGCCGTGTCCTCTCGGTGCCCGGTCTGCAGTACAAGGCCATCGTCGGACTGTTGCGGGTCGTGCCCCGCTCGGTGGTCCGCCGTCGCGCGCGTCTCGTCCGCCGCTGAACCACGGGTTCGCGGTGGAAGTCGCGCCGCTCGTCCGCCGGCCGCATCGCGAGACTCTCCCGACTTCGCATGACTGGAGTTGTCTCGT
This sequence comes from Terrabacter sp. 2YAF2, assembly GCF_052114705.1. Classification (NCBI taxonomy): domain Bacteria; kingdom Bacillati; phylum Actinomycetota; class Actinomycetes; order Micrococcales; family Intrasporangiaceae; genus Terrabacter; species Terrabacter sp. 2YAF2. The sequence continues at coordinate 225,892 of NZ_JBFRFG010000001.1, read as the reverse complement.
ATGTCCTTTTGATACAAGGGAACTCGGGCCTCATATTGCGATTCGACTGATGCGGGAAAACCCGGTGTTACCGTGAAACGGGAGGAGCTCGCCGACTCCTATCACGTCAGTCACGACCGGTCCGGGGGGGTCCGCGAGTGGCGGGGGCTCCTACGGTTTGGACAGGCAGATGACGGTGAGAAGGCAGCCATCCGGCTGCTGGCTGGGGGAGAACTGGGTGGCCGGTGCGCACCGCGGTGACAAGCGGTTCGTGACGTCGACCCGGCTCGGCCGGTCGTCATGGTCTTCCTGACTGATGTGAGGTGGGCGGGAGCCACCGCACCTTCAGGGTGCGGGCGGGATGGGGCAGGCGTTCCGAGTACGTAGACCGTCCTCTGGGGGGATCAGAATGTCAGTGAGGAAGTTGAATTTCAGTCGTCGGCGTGCGCTGGCCGCCGTCGGTGGGCCGTGGGACGGACTGCAGATGGGGGCGCCCCGCTCCGGGGGCGACGCCGCGATGCGTGCCTTGTGCCACGACCTCATCCAGCCGCTCGCCGCGATCCGCATGCTCGCTGACCCGCACGTTCCGTCGAACGACGAACGCCTGGCGGGCATCCTGCACGAGGTCGCCTGGCTCACCGACCTCGTCGGTTCGGTGCTCGGCGGGGAACGGGAGGACGACCAGGAGCCCCTCGACCTCATGGAGGTCACGAGGTACGCGGTGTCGTGCTGTGCGCCCCTCGTCAGGTCGGTGGTCAGGCTGGAGGACGCCGGGCCCGTGCTGGTGCTCGCTCCGCGCATTGCCCTCGTCAGGGCGCTGATCTGCCTGTTGGACAATGCCGCTCGCGCCGCAGGACCACAAGGACATGTGACAGTCGTCGTCAGTGCCAGTGGACCGCTCGCGGTCGTGGCCGTCGCTGACGACGGACCCGGACTGGGCAGGATCGCGCCTCAACACTCCATCGGCCTCGTCACGGTCGCCGGCGTCCTCCGGGACTGCGGCGGACGGCTCCAGCTCGAGAACGGGGTTGACGGGGGTGCTGTCGCGACCGTCGAGCTGCCGATCCTGGCGCAGGTCCAGACCCGATGAGGATCGTGGTCTGCGACGACCACCGTCTGCTGCTCGAAGCCCTCGGTGCCTCGCTCGCGGCGCGCGGCCACGACGTCGTGGCGTTGGCCGTGACGCCCGACGAGGCCGTCTCCGCCGTGACCGACCATGCGCCGGACGTGTGCCTGCTCGACCTGCACTTCCCGGGAGGCACGAGCCTCGATGCCCTCCAGGCCATGAGGGCAGGGCAGCCGGGCACCAAGGTCGTCGTCTTCTCGGCGACGGCGGATCCTCAGGCCGTCGTCGGGACACTCTCACTCGGTGCCTCCGGTTTTCTCCGGAAGTCGATGTCGATGGACGAGATCTGCGTGATGCTCGACCGCGCCGCCGAGGGCCAGGTCGCAGTGGAGGCGAGTCTGCTGCAACAGGCCTTCCTGCCCCCATCCGCTGCTGACCCGCTGTGGGCACTGCGGTTCCTGACCGATCGCGAGTGGGACGTGCTGCGGTGCATCACGCAGGGCCTGACCACCGAGCAGATCGCCCGGCAGCTCGGCGTGCGCAACAGCACCGCGCGCACGCACGTCCAGAACCTGCTCAGCAAGCTCGGGGTCCACTCCCGGCTCGAGGCGGCGGCTCTCCTCGCCGACCACGGGAGCCCGGCGATCTGGCCGGCACGACTGCGAACGTGACTGACGCCCCTTCGTGGACGTGCGCGACCCCCTCCCGGATCGGACATCCGGATCGGGCATGTGACGTAGTCGCGGGTCGTCCAGACGTCGGGTGTGCGGTCGGTCCTAGCCCTCGATGCTGGGTTCATGACGACCCAACCTGTCCGGGTTGTGGTCTTCGCCCGGCAGCAGCTCGTGCTGGAGGCGTTGGCTGAGACCCTGGAGGCGCTGCCAGGCCTGCGTGTCGTCGGGCGCGCCTCGACCGTGCCCGGTGTGCTCCAGCTGCTGGGGCCCGTGCCGGTGGACGTGTTGATCCTGCATGCGCTGGTCCGTCAGGACGCGTCCCTCGAGCTGGCGCGCTCCGCGCTCGAGCAGGTTCACGACCTGGGGATCGTGCTCGTGACGGAGCCGGGCGCCGCCGACCTGACCCGCCACGCGCTCCAGATCGGCGTCCGTGGCTGGGTGCGCAGCGACGAGCCGCTCGAACGCCTCGTCTCGGCCGTCCGCGAGGTCGGGGCCCACGAGGTCTTCATCCCGGTCTCACTGATGTCGTCGGTGCTGACCCCACCCCAGCCTGGCGCCACTCCCGAGTCCACTCGTCCGCCCCTCATGCGGCTCACCCCGCGTCAGTACGACGTCCTGCGGTGCCTCATGGACGGTCACTCGCGCGAGGAGACGGGCGTGCTGCTCCACATGTCGCCCAACACGGTCCGCACCCACATCGGCGCGATCCTCCGGCGGCTGCAGGTCCACACCACCCTCGCGGCCGTCGCTGAGGCGCGTCGCAGCGGGCTCCTCGGCCGGAGTGCCGAGGAAGCGTCTACCGCGAATGGCGTAGGCGGCCTCGGGCGGTGAGCGGGTGTGCTGCTGCTCCGAGTTTCCTAACGTCGAGGGAGCGGGACCGTCCGCGCCCATGCCGACAGGCCCTTGAGGCCCAGGGGGAAACATGACCGTTCAGACCTCGCCACGACGTGTAGCGGCGTCCCGCCCGATCCCCTTTGCGCGCACGGTGATCGGGCCCGAGGCGCGCTCTGCCGTGGCCCGGGTGCTCGAGTCGGGGTGGGTGACGACCGGGCAGGAGGTCGTCGAGTTCGAGCGCGAGTTCGCCGACTACGTCGGGGCCAGCCGCGGTGTCGCCGTCAGCTCCTGCACGGCCGGCCTCGAGCTGGCCCTGAGAGGTCTCGGCCTCGCGCCCGGGTCGCGCGTCCTGATGTCGACGAACACGTTCTGCGGCGCGGCCGGTGCCATCACGCACGCCGGCCTGGTGCCCGTGCTGGCGGATGTCGACCCATGGAGCGCCGTCCCGACCGAGGACCTCATCCGCGCGGCCGTCCGTGAGGTCGGTGGCGTGTCCGCGATGGTCGTCGTCCACCTCGGCGGGCGACCGGTCGATGTCGAGGCGGCCGCGGCGGCGGCCGGGATCGGTCTCGACCGGGTCATCGAGGATGCTGCGCACGCGCTCGGCACGGAGGTCGGCTCTCAGCGGGTCGGCTCGATCTCCCGAGCCACCTGCTTCAGCTTCTACGCCACGAAGAACCTCGCCATCGGCGAGGGAGGCATGGTCACGACGAGCGACGACGACTTCGCCGAGACCCTGGTCCGCACCCGCCTGCACGGCATGTCGAGGGACGCGTGGCGCCGCTACACCCCCGGGGCGAGCTGGCGGTATGACGTGGCGGACGACGGCCTCAAGGCGAACCTCACGGACGTCCAGGCAGCCATCGGCCGAGCGCAGCTGCGCCGCTTCGATGCCGACCAGGCCCGGCGCGTCGAGCTGGCTGCCCGTTACGACGCGCAGCTCGCGGGCCTGCCGTCGATCAGCCTTCCCCCGCGGCCGGTCGAGGGCCGACACGCCTGGCACCTGTATGCCGTGCGGATCCAGCCAGGGTTTCCCGTGTCGCGCGACGAGCTCATCGACCGGTTGAGTGCCCTCGGCATCGGCTCCTCCGTGCACTTCATCCCCCTGCACCGACTGACCTGGCACGTCAACCACTGCGTCGTGCCCGCGGGGGGCCTGCCCGGCGCCGACAGAGTCTTCGAAGGGACTCTCTCCCTCCCCTTCGACCAGAACATGACCGATGACGACGTCGACGAGGTGTGTGCAGCCTTGCGGCAGATAGGAAGTGCGCGATGACTTCGGAGGTTGGGACCAGACCGGGGATCGGCAGCTCGGTCCCGGACGTGGGGCTACGGACCCTGATCGTCGGAGCGGGCGCGGCCGGCAAGGCGTTGGCTCGAGACCTGCAGCGCGTCGAGGACTTCGGACTGTGTCCGGTGGGATTCCTCGACGACGACGTGACCAAGCGAAGGGTTCGGCACCTGCCCGTGCTCGGCAGGCTCTCGGACGTCCTCAAGGTCGCAACGGCCGCGCGCATCGACGTCGTGGTCCTCGCCATCCCCGGGCTGCCCGAGGCCGAGGTGACCCGGCTGGCCACCGCCGCTGCACGCGTCGGGGCCAGCGTCCGCCGGCTGCCGTCCTTCATCGCGATGCTGCAGCGCGACGTCGTCGGGACGGACCTGCGCTCGCTCGACGTGGCCAACCTGATCGGGCGAAGTGAGATGCACGTCGCCTCGCCGGAGGTCGCCGAGATCATCACCGGCAGAACCGTGCTCGTCACCGGAGCCGGAGGCTCGATCGGCAGTGAGCTGTGCCGTCAGGTCAACGGCTTCGCCCCGAGCCGCCTCGTCATGCTCGACCACGACGAGTCCAACCTGCACCGCCTCCAGCTCGAGCTCCGGGGGGAGGCCTTCCTCGAGGCCCACGATGCCGTGGTCGCGGACATCCGCGATGCGGAGCGGATGCGGCAGGTCATGGGCTACTACCAGCCCGATGTCGTCTTCCACGCGGCCGCGCTCAAGCACCTGCCGATGCTCGAGCAGCACCCGTGCGAGGGCGTGAAGTCCAACGTCCAGGGCACCGAGAACGTGCTCGTCGCCGCGGTCGAGGCCGGAGTGGAGCGTTTCGTGGCCATCTCGACCGACAAGGCCGCCGACCCGACCTCCGTCCTGGGGGCGACCAAGGCCCTGGCCGAGCAGGTGGTCAAGAAGCACGCCGGGGGTCGCACCGTCGTCTCCGCCGTTCGCTTCGGCAACGTGCTCGGCAGCCGCGGCTCGCTCCTGCCGGTTCTCGTCTCCCAGATGGCGGCGGGACGGGACGTGACGGTGACCCACCCGGACGTCACGCGCTACTTCATGACGATCGAGGAGGCCGTGGGACTCGTCCTCGAGGCGGCCCATCTGACGACCGGGTCCGAGACCTTCGTCCTCGACATGGGCTCGCCCGTGAAGATCGTGGACCTCGTTGCCAACTTCGCACGCCAGCTCGACGTCCGCGACGTCCGTATCCGCTTCACCGGTCTGCGTCCTGGCGAGAAGCTTCACGAGTCGCTCTTCAGCGACGACGAGGACTGTGTCCCCACCAGCCACCCGCGCATCTTCAGCGCCGACGCCGTCCCCGTGCACGAGGACTTCGACCTGCTGATGCTCTCGCTCTACGACGCGGCTGGACGCAACGCGGCGGACGAGGTGCGTCGCACCCTCCGTGCGGCGCTGCCGATCTACCGGCCCGAGCCCGTCGCAGCGGTGGCGATGCAGACCTCTGCGCCCTACCCGGACGACTACTGATGCACCCCGGCACCCACTCTGAAGACAGGTTGGCCATATGAAGATCAACGTCATCGCGGGTCGCGCCGACGAGCCACAGGGCGGTTCGACAACCGGTCACCATGGCGCGCGCGTGTTCGACAGCGACCACGTTCCTGCTGACCGTGACCTGGTCGCGTCGCTCAACTCCGCGACGCTCGGCATGGATCTTGCGGCACCCCCGGTTGTCCTGCCGGACTTCCACCACAAGTCAGCCATGGAGATGCCGTCCAGCATCGCCGTGGCGACCGCAGGCACGATCCGCCCGACGTTGACGAGCTCGTCGGTCAACTGCGGGATGGCGCTCATCGCGCTCAACTGCGACCGGCCGACCGCCGCCGCGGTCAGCGACTTCTACCGGCGGGTGCGCGAGCGCTACCCGTACCCGACGACGAACCGGCGCGACCTGTCCTACCGCGAGGTCGTCAGCGCGGCCACCGAGGGTGCCGCCTTCGCCGTCGAGCGGAACGGGGTGGACCCGGCCGAGCTCGAGCGCGTCGAGGAGGGCGGCAGGATCGACCTCTCGCGGTGGGGCGGCAGCGAGCGTCTCGTCGCCGAGATGCCGGCGCTCACGTGGCAGCTGGCCCGGCTCCGCTTCGGCACCGTGGGCCCGACCAACCACTTCGTGGAGCTGCAGGAGGTCGAGGAGATCCTCGATCCCGAGGCGGCTCGGCTCCTCGGGATCCGGGAGGGGCAGGTGACCCTGCAGTACCACGCCGGCGGTGGCGTTCTCACCGGCGAGATCGGGCACCTGTTCGCCCGGCGGCGTGACACCGCCCGGGTCATGAGGGCCGCGATGGCCGTCCAGAAGCCGCTCTTCCACCTCGCCACCGCACGATCGACGCAACAGGTCCGCGAGCGGATGCGCCTCTTCTTCACCGCTGCGTGCCCACCGGTCGAGCTCGACTCCGACGAGGGCAAGCGGCTCATGCTGGCCAACGCTGCCGCGATGAACTACGGCTATGCCTTCCGGATGGCCACGTACCAGGCGCTGCGACAGCTGGCGGCGGACGCTTTCGGTGGGGCGCCCGGCAGCCTCGTCGTCGACTCCCCGCACAACTCGATCTACGAGGAGGACGTCGCGGGGGAGCGCGCGGTCGTGCACCGCCACAACTCGTGCCGCGCCTACCCGGCCCACCTGATGACACCCGGCACCACCTTCGCGCAGACGGGACAGGCGGTCCTCCTCCCCGGCACGCACCGGACGTCCTCGTACCTCGCGGTCGCCGGGAGCTCGAGCAGCCAGAGCCTGCACTCCGCCTGCCACGGAGCGGGCACCGTCATCGACCAGTTCGCCAAGAACGGAACCTCCCAGTCCGACCCCGCGGGGCGATCGACCCTGCGGTTCCGCTACGACGACACCGCACCGACCGAGGCGCCGCACCTCGACGACGCCGGCGTCAACGCGGCGATGTCGGTGCTGTCCACCCATCGGATCGTCCGACCCGTTGCGCGGATGCGACCGTTCGCCGTCCTGCACTAGTCCCGCCCGGAAAGAGAAGTCACATGCGCATCGATGAGGCCTTCCGTCGAGTCATCGGCGGTTACTGGTGGCTGATCGGCCTGCTCGTCATCGTTCCCGCGGTGGCGGCCGGGCTCTACGGAGCCCATCAGCAGTCCCAGTACCAGGCGGTCGCCCGCGTCCAGATGTCCGGCGGGCTGGCCAGCACCAACGTCCAGGCGGACGCGGCGACGCAGTGGCTCCAGGGTGTCATCACGACCCCCAACATGGTCCGTCAGGCCATGGCGGCCGCGGGGATCCCGGGCGACCCGACGCTCTTCGCCACGCACTCGATCGACGTGACCCGGGTGGGCGTGTCCACGGTAAACGACGTGGTGGTCACCACGGACAACAGGAACCGGTCGATCATCGCCGCGAACTCCCTGGTGCAGCAGGCGTTGAGGTACGCCAACACCTCGCGGCAGAGCGACGCGGCCCAGATGGGCTCGCTCAACCGGCAGATCGACTCCCTCACCAAGGAGCGGGACGGTCTGATCCGGCAGCTGGCCGTCGCCCCACCGGGAACGGTGCTCGAGCTCCAGGCCCGGATCGCCGCGATGGCCCCCACCCTCACGGACCTGTTGCGCCAGCGCTCCGACCTGCTCCTCGCATCGACGCAGCGTTCGAGCATCGGGCTGCTCGATCCCGCCACCGCGCTGCCCGACGCGGTCGGCCCCAAGGTGCCGCAGCTCGTCGCGCTGGCCGCCCTCGCCGCCCTCATCCTCGCTCTGGGCTGCGTCGCGATCCTCGAGGCGATCCACCCGCAGGTCCGGGGTCGGCGGTGGGTCGCGGCCGAGCTCGACGCACCCCTGCTCGGGCACCTGCCCACCTTGGCACTCTCCGGTCCGAAGGGGGCCCGCAGCCTGCGCGACTTCGGTAACGCTGCGAGGGTGGTCGGTTCGCGGTTCGCCGGACGGCCCATCCTGCTGCTCCCGGTCGAGAAGAGGTATGACCAGTGGGCGGCACGCATCTGCCTGGAGCTCGAGACGCTCACGGGAGTGCGTGTCGAGCATGCGCCGGACGCGGCCGTCACGCTGCAGGGCAGAGGGCCCGCGCTCGGCCACCCGAGCGACCCCGTCGTGATCGCCCTCAGCCCGGCGGTCGAGTCACAGCGCAAGCTCGAGGACGTGGCGCGCCACGCAGCGGTGATGGGCTGGCCCATCGTCGGCGTGCTCACCTTCCGGCGCCGGCGCCTCCTCGACCGGGCGGCGCTCGCGCAGGGCGGCCGTCACGCCCGGCCACCCATCACCCCGGTCGCTCCCACGGCGCCTCCGAGCAGCGCGCCCGACCCGCTGGAGCAGGACCTCGGCGCCCTCAGCAGCCAGAAGATGCGGGGGATGTCGTGAGCCGCCGAGCCGAGTCGTGCGGCCTGACGGTGGAGGTGGAGTCGGGGTCCCGTGCCTGGCGCAACCTCGTGGACCGCGCCCTGGGCGACCCGCCACGACCGGCACAGCACCCGCAGCGGTCGGATGCCCCCGAAGCAGGGCGCACCCCCGACGTCGTGGTGCGCGTGGAGTCCTCGCACGCCCCCTTCCAGCTCTCTGGTCTCACCCCCCTGACCCGTGGGGCGTGGGGGGACGGGCGTCGCGTGGTGCTCGCCGACGCGTGCGGGAGCGGCCTCGACCTGCTCGTCGAGCCGTCGCCGGAGGCGCTCACCGTCACGGCACGCTCCCGCCCGGGGCCGACCCACCGGGCGCTGCGTCTCGCGGCGCCGGGCCGGACCGAGCTGCTCTGGCGCGCAGCGCTCCTGCAGTACCCGACCCTGTGGTGGGCCGCTGTGCGCGGCGCCGTGCCGCTGCACGTCTCGGCCGCCCGGGTGGGGGACCACGGTGTGGTGCTCGCCGGGCCGGGCGGCGTGGGCAAGTCGACCCTGCTGGGGAGCCTCGCCCACGACGACGGGGCACCGGTCAGCGACAACCTCTGCACCTACGACGGCGAGCGACTCCATGGGCTGCCCGAACCCCGTCGGGTCGACGCGGGAACGGCGAGGGCCCTGCGCCGGACGATGCCGCACGGCCGCGTGGAGCAGCCCTGGGAAGGTCGCCAGCACGCGATCCGGCCCTCGCTGCTGCTCGTCCTACGGCGGGGGACCGCCGAGCGGCCCACCGTTCGCCCGGTCCCGCCAGCGGTGGCCGCGCGCGCCCTCGTGGCCGGCACCTACGCGGCAGGCGAGCTGCGCCGCTACTGGGCCTTCTCGGCGACGCTGGCCCTGGGCACCGGGCTCGGGCCGGCTCATCCGGCGATCGTCGTTGAGGCGGAGCGGCTCGCCCGGTCCGTTCCCTGCCTCGAGGTCATGCTCCCCGCGCGTCCGGGGACGGCCCTCGCCGAGATCGTCGACCTGTGCGAGAGCACCGTCGCTGCGCCGAGCGCCACCACGGAATTTGTCGCGGAGGCCGCCACGAAGGCCGCCACCGAGACCGACCGCCACCGCCCTGCTGTGAGCACGCGGATGACAGGAGTTCAGGGATGAGTCAGCGTGTGGCCCACATCATCACCCGCTGCGTGGCGGGCGCCGGCGGCGTCGCCGTGCGCGGAGCGGTGAGCCTGCCAAGGGATCTCTACAGCAGCACCCTCGTCGTGGGCTCGGGCGACGTCCTGCTCGACGTAGCGCGCGCCCACGGTGTGGACGTCGTCGTCGTGCCGGAGCTCGTCTCCCCGATCAGCCCGACCCTGGACGCCCGTGCCCTCAGGTCGCTCGACAGGTTCCTCAGGTCCGAGAGCTTCGACGTCGTGCACACCCACAGCGCCAAGGCCGGCGTGCTGGGTCGCGTCGCGGCCTCGAGGGCCGGGGTCCCTCGCATCGTTCACACCCTGCACGGATTCCCTTGGCACGACTTCCAGCCCGCCGCCGTACGGCAGGCCTACATCCGCACCGAGCGTGCCCTGGCCCGCATCACCGACGCCTACCTCGCCGTCGGCACCGGTGTCGCGGTGGAGGCCCTCCGGCGGCGGGTGGTGCGTCCCGAACAGCTCGTCACGATCGGGCCTGCCGTCGAACCGGCCCCGGTCACCGTGTCGCCGGCCTCCCGGGCGCGGGCCCGCACGCTGCTCGGGCTGCCGGAGGACGCGACGGTCGTCGGCACCGTGGGGCGGATGGACTTCCAGAAGGCTCCTGAGGTCATGCTCGAGGCGCTGGGCCGCATGACGACTCCAGCGGTGCTGGTGTGGGTCGGTGGCGGTCCCCTCCTCGAGGAGACGGCCCGTCGTGCGCGGAGCGCGGGCCTCGAGCACCGGGTGCTGCTGCTGGGCAACCGCGATGACGTGCCCCAGCTGCTGCCGGCCTTCGACGTGTTCGCGATGTCGAGTCGTTACGAGGGCCTCCCGTGCGCCATCGTCGAGGCCCAGGAGTGCGGCATACCCGTGGTGGCGACATCGGTGAACGCCGTCTCGGACGTCGTGGTGCCCGGGGTGACCGGGCTGCTCGTCGCACCCCAGGATGCCGGCCAGCTCGCAGCAGCCCTCGACCACGCGCTGACCCATCCGCGACAGGCGGCGGCCTGGGCGGAGCACGCCCGCGCGCAGCTGGGCACCCGCTACGACGCGACCACGCTGGGCGCGACCCTGTGCGAGGTCTACACCCCGGAGCCGGCGGGCCAGCGGCCGCCGGTCCTGACCCCCCTGCCCGACTGGGGCCGGGCGTCGTGAGTGCGCTCGAGGCCGCGTTGGCCCTCCTCGTGCCGAAGGGGACCCCGGTGGTCCACGTCCACGGCACGCGACCTGCCTCAGGCACGGCGATCCCGCACCTGTCGCCCGGCGAGCAGCTGGTCTTCCTCGACGGCCGGCGCCTCAGTGCCCGCCGCCTGCGGCGGCTGGCGCGGGATGCGGGCCTCGTCGTCGACCGTGAGCTCGTCGTGCTGCCGGACCTGGGCACGCCGGCCTTCGTCGTCGAGGACGCCGTCGAGAGCATGGGGTGGTTCTGGAACGCCTTCGCCACCGTGCCACCCGGGCGCTCCAGAGGCGCTCTCCTCATCACCGCGACGACACTGCTCGGCCGGCACCGCCCCCTCGTGGGGTGGGTGGGTCGGCTCGTGCCCGGGCGCATGGTCATCGCCCACCGGCCATGACGACCTCGACCCGCCTGCCGGGCTCACCCGACCTCGTGGCCGTCGAGGCCGTCCTGCGGCAGCACCTGGGCGCTCGGTCGCTCCGGCTGGCCATCGTGGCCATGTCGCGGGACGACAACCCGAAGGCGGTCGTCATGGCGACGCAGCCCGGGGCGAGGACGCCCGTCCTGGCGGTGAAGGTCGCCCTGACGCCCGGCGCCGCGAGGTCGGTGCGTGCCGAGGCTGCGGCGCTCGAGCGCCTCGCCGAGCTCGACCCCGGGCTCGTCGGCGGCACGGTCCCGCGTGCGGTTGCGCTGCACGACACCGCGACGGGAACGATGCTCGTGACGACGGTCTCGCACGGGCGCCCGCTCTCGGTCGACTACCACCGCTGGCACCACACCGGTCGTCGTCGCGCCGTCGAGGCCGACTTCGACGCGGCGGCGGCGTGGCTCGCCGAGCTGCACGGTGTCGCGGTCCCGCCGGTGTCCGAGCCCGACTGCGGTGCCCTGCTGTCGAGCCGCTGGCCCGACGGCCTGGGGGATGCGGCAGCGCAGGTATGCCGTGACTCGCGAGAGCGCGTGGGCGAGCTGGACACGGGCCACGTCACGCACGGTGACTTCTGGTGCGGCAACATCCTCCGCTCGGGCCTGCGGGTCACCGGCGTCGTCGACTGGGAGCACACGCGCTTCGGGTCCGCTCCGCTGTGGGACCGGGTGCGTTTCGCCCTGGCCTACACCCTCTACCTCGACCGCCACACCCGCGCGGGCGCCCCGGTTCACGGCCATGCCGGCCTCCGGGCGGGTGCCTGGGGTGAACCCGTCCGGCACCTGCTGCGGGGGGAGGGCTGGTACGCCGACCGTGTCGCGGCCTTCGTCACGTCGGGCCCGGGGTGCGAGCTCCCCGCGCGGACATGGCGCGACGCCCTGCTGGTCGGGCTGGGCCAGGCGGCGGCGACGAGCGACGAACCGGACTTCGCCCGCGCGCATGCGCTTCTCCTCGCGGAGGTGGGGTCATGACGACGGTGGTCCGCAGTGCGGACACCGCAGGGCCCCGAACGGCGCCCAGGCTCTGGGCGAGGAACCACCCTGTGACGCCGGCGTCGCCGTCCCTGCGCCGCGTCATAGCGGCGGCCGTCGCGTGCATGCCGCTCCTGGCGCCGTCCGGGTTCGGCAACACGTCACCCGCCGACCTGCCCATCGTCCTCGCCATCCTGGGCGTTCTCCTCTGGCTGTCGCGCAACCGCGTGCGACTGCACGTGCCGTATGCCGCGGGGATGTGGTTGATGATCCTGGCTGGTGCCGTCGCCGCACTGGCCACCCTGCAGATCCGCTCGACCGCCGTGCTCGCCCAGGACCTCTTCCTCCTGCTCTGGGTCACCGTCATCGCCAACGCGGTGCGCGCCGACCGCTCGCTCGTGCGCCTGGTGTGCAGCAGCTGGTGCTGGAGCGGGATCGTCTGCGCGGCACTGCTGGTCGTCGGCCGCCTGGCCGGCATCTCGTGGTTGGCCGGCCAGACCGACCGCGACGGCTCGCGGGCGGCCCTGACGTTCGGCGACCCCAACCTCGCAGGCAACTACTTCGTCTCCTGCCTCTTCCTCGTCCTCGCCTCCCGGTGCCCGCGACGTGGCTGGCTGCGCGCCGGGGCGGTGATCCTGTTGGTGCTCGCGGTGGTCTTCACCGGCTCCCAGGGCGCCATGCTCGGGATGGTGGTGGGCGTGGGGGTGGCAGCCATCGTCGGTTCGTGGAGGTCGCGTGGCCCCATCACGGCCACCGGTCTTGCGTGCGCCGTGGCCCTGGTCGGCGGCCTCCTCGTCACGTCGGTCGACTGGACCTCGTTGCAGGAGCAGGCTGCCTCCAGTGGGCCGGTCCTGCACGACTCGTTCGGTCGCGGTGACTCCTCGAGCCAGGACCGGCAGGTCCTCTTCGCCGAGGGCCAGCGCCTCTTCTGGAACGGCACCCTCGTCGGCGTCGGACCGGGACGCACGGAGCCGACCCTCGCTGCGATCCCGGCGCCGTACGTCAAGGAGGCACACAACGACTACATGGCGACGCTCGTCGAGCTCGGGGTCCTCGGCGGCGTCGGTCTCGTCGTGCTGATCGCCTCGATCTCGGCACGGCTGGCCCGGGTCGCGGGACGACCCGGACGCGCTGGTGAGACGACTGCCGTCCGGGATCTCCTTCCGGCGCCGCAGTTCCTCGTCGCGATGGCCGTGTCGTTCATGGTCGCAGGCCTGTTCTACGAGGTGCTGCACTTCCGCCATCTGTGGGCCTTCCTGGGCCTGCTCGCCGGGTTGGACCTGATCCGTGCCGACTCCTCCCGTCCGTCCGAGAGGCGATGACATGGGCATCCACGTGGGCCCCGTCCGCGGGCCGCGCCGGTTCAGAATCCCCGGACGGGCCGTGCTCGACAACATCACGGCCCGGCTGGTCGCCGTGGTCGCGCTGGGGCTCGGCACGATCCTCGTCGCGCGGGTCGGGGGCGCCGAGGACGTCGGTCTGCTGGCCCTGCTCCGCGTCGTGCCCGGCCTGGTCGGCGTCCTGGCCGCCTGTGGTCTGCCCGGCGCGATGGGCTACTTCCTCGCCGGGCCGCATTCGACTGAAGCGCGCCTGTGGCCCACGATCCTGGCGGTGCTCACCGCGGGCGTCGGGTTCGGCATGGCGGCGTGGTTCCTGCTCATGCCGGCGATCCACGCTCTCCTGTTCCCGACGACGAGCACGCTCGTCATGGTCCTCGCCGGCGTCAGCGTCGGCACCCAGCTGCCACTCGCGGTCGCCAAGTCGAGCCTGCAGGGGCTCGACGACCGGCGGGGCTCCAACGTGGTCACCGCTGCCGAGGAGGCGGCCTTCATTCCCGCCTTCGCGGCCGCCTACCTGCTCGGGCTTCGAGGGCCCCTGCTGCTCGTGGTCGTGCTCATCGTCGCGGACGTCGTCGTCGCCGGCGCCGGCTGGGCCAGACTGGTGCGACAGGTGCACCGCCGGGGGATGCGGATGACCGGGCGCCCGGACCGGGGCCTCGCCCGCAGCATCGTGTCGTTCGGCTTCCTCGGTCAGGTCGGTGGCCTGGTCAACCTGCTCAACCTGCGCCTCGACTTCCTCATCCTGGGACACCTGGCCGGCCCGGTACCCCTCGGCATCTACGCCGTGGCGTCGAAGTTCGCGGAGCTCGTCAAGCTGCCGGCGCTCGCCGTCACCTGGGTGAGCTACCCGCAGATGGCTCGCCTGGGACCGGACGGCTCCGCGAAGCTGGTGCGGCGACAGCTGCCGTGGCTCATCGGTCTCGGCATCGCCGGCGCCGTCGTGCTGGCGCTCGCCGCGGGCCCCCTCCTCCCGGCCCTCTACGGCCAGGAGTTCGTCAAGTCCGTCGTGCCGGCCGCCATCATCGCCGTGGGCCTCGTCGCGTCGCCGGCTGGAGGCCTGGCCAGCGGCTACCTGCTCGGGACCCGGCGCCCCGGCACCAACTCGGTGCTGCAGGCTGTCGGCCTGCTCGCCACCCTCGGCCTGGACGTGCTGCTCATCCCCGACTTCGGGGTGATCGGGGCGGCGGTGGCCAGCGCCATCGCCTACCTGGTCACCGACCTCAGCACCCTGCTCGTCGTGCGACACCTCACGGCACGGGTCCCATGACGTTGGGACGGATCCTGGCAGGGATCACCCTCATGTCGGCCCTCCTGGCCGGCGGATGCAGCCACGCCGTGCCCGACGAGGCGTCACCCGGCCCGATCCCGGTCGGGACGCAGACGGCGCCCGACCGCAGGTACTTGGGGCTGGTCGACGACCTCCGGGCGAGGGGGACCGGCGTCTGGATCGAGTCCGACGTCGTCAAGGCCTACCAGGCCGGCCCGGCCCGCTACCACCAGGTGCTCGGCATCGATCTCGCCCTCGCGCGTCGCCCGGGAGTTGCCGGCATCAAGATCGCCGACGAGCTGGGCTACCACGACGGCACGACGCAGGAGCAGGCGGCGGCCATGGTGCGACAGACCGTCGCCGACATCCACGCCGCGTCGCCGGGGACGAAGGTGCTCATCGACGTCGTCGTCCCCGAGCTGGGGTGCCTGTCGTGGACCCCGACGTCGACGCCGGCCATGCGGATGTGCGGGGCGAACGCCGGCGCCGCGAACCCCGGGGCGAGCCTCGAAGCCGTGGACGGCTACGCCGCGTCCGGGGTCGACGTCATCGACCTCAGCACGGGACTCCAGGGCGACAGCTGGTACGTCGCGCAGGGAACCTCGAGGGACGAGGCGATGCGGCAGTGCTGGCGTGAGGCCATGCGCCGGTGGGGATCACGGGTGACCCTGCAGGCGCGCAAGGCTCTGGCCCACCCGGGGTCGTACACCGGAGACGCCGCCCAGGCCGAGGCCGACGTGCACACCTACGTCGACATCCCGATCGCCGCGGGAGCGAAGGCCGTCGACGTCTGGACCTGGGCCCAGAAGTACCAGGGCGAGCTCGTCACGCTCACCGACCCCGAGGGCGCACCGAACGCACTGACCCGTGCGCTGCAGCAGAGGCGGAAGGAAGGAGTGCGGCTGTGGACACACATGACACCCTCGACGTACCAGGTCGATCGGGCACACGACGTGGCCGCGGTGGCGAGCCAGTTCGACGCGGTCCTCGTCGCCGCCGGGACGGGGTGAGCCCGTCGGACGCCGCTCGCGTCAGCGCCGCTCGTCGAGCCGTCGACGTCGTCGTCGCCGCGATCGCCTTCGTGCTCACGGCGCCGCTCGTGGCGGCGGCGGTGGTCGCCATCCGCGCGACGAGTCCCGGGCCGGCGCTGTTCCGTCAGGAGCGCGTCGGTGCCGGTGGTCGACCCTTCACCATCCTCAAGCTGCGCACCATGACGAGCGGTGGCCGTGGGCTCGACATCACCATGGGTCACGACGCCCGGGTCACGAGGGTGGGGGCCCTGCTGCGTCGCACGTCGCTCGATGAGCTGCCGCAGCTGCTCAACGTGCTCCGGGGCGAGATGACGCTCGTCGGGCCGCGACCGGAGACCGTCGCGCTGGCGCGGCGCTACCCGCCTGAGTGCCGGTGGGTGCTCGAGCACACCCCGGGCTTGACCGGGCCCGCCCAGATCAGGATGCGTGACTCGCGCGTGCTCGAACCGAGCGCCGCCGCGCTCCTCGAGGGTGCCGTCCACGACCCCGAGGCGTGGTATCTCCAGACCATCGTGCCGCGTCGCGTCGAGCTGGATGCCGACTACCTCCGGGCGCCGTCGCTGGCCCGCACCCTGCTCGTCCTGCTCGAGACCGCGGTCTACCTGCTGCGGCCGCAGTGACGGGCGCCGAGCCCCCGACAGCACGCGCCTCGACGAGGCCGGGCTGTCGGGGGCTCGGCGCGGGTCATTGGAGGGTCGGGGCCGTCGCCCGAGTCACCTGCAGGGGGTCGCACCTGGCATTGAGGCACGCACCGCTCGCGAGGTCGAACTCGAAGTTGTGACCGAGGCAGCGGAGCACCCCGTCGTGGATGATGCCGCCGTACTGGAGGTCCTCACCGGCGTGCGGGCAGTAGCGGCTCACGACGTACTCCCGATCGCCCTCGCTGAGCACCACCGTCTCGGCCGGGTCACGGTTCGTCTCGTAGTCCTCGACCGCCTCGAGGGCGTCCTGGTCCGCGTGCTTGAGCAGGCCCACGAGGTAGTCGTTGTAGACGTCGGGCTCGCGGCTGGCACGGATCCGCAGCGAGAGGAAGAGGTCCTCCCAGCGGGCCCGCCCGGTGAGGACAGCGTTCAGCCAGCGAGCCTCGACGGTGAGGTGGTAGCCCGGCACCCGGTCGCTCGGGCTGAGGTCGACCTCCGTGGTCTCCGGCCCCAGACGCACATCCCACGTGCCCCCCGCGCGTCCGAGCACCTCGAAGCGCACCGTCATGCCGATCCGCTGCAGGAAGTAGTCGGACAGCGCGCCGAGGTCGAGGAAGTGCTCGCGGAAGCGCTCGGCGAGCCGGCTGTCGGGCTCGGGGTCGGGCAGCTCGGCGTGGACCGCGGCGATCTCGTCGGCTCGGCGTTGCGCATACGCCCGCAGGTAGTCGGAGGTGTCGTCGAAGGTGAAGTCGGCCCACATCGGGTCACGCTCGACCTCGCCCGAGCCGGCGTGCAGCCGGTCGCCCGGGAGGAGGACGAGCGCGGTCTGGCCGGGCAGCCGCTCCCGGAGGAACTCGAGGGTCTGGCCCTGGTGGGGGAAGATCCCCGGGTGCTGCGCCGTGGGGTTGTGCTGCGCGACGGCGGGGTCGAGGAAGGCCGGCGGTCCGGCATACGGCATGACGATCTTCGGCGGCGCCGAGCGGAGCAGCCGCGTCACGGCCCGGAACTTGCCAGACCGCTTCTCGGCGCTGATCCGCTCGATCACCTCGGGTGGGTAGTCGTAGCAGATGGGGTGCCAGGAGGCCCCCGACATCTGCACCCCCATGACGTCGATGGGCCGGCCGACCTCCTCCGCGGCCCGGCGCAGCTGGCTGACGCTGAGGCGCGCGTCGTTGGTGTGCAGCACGGCGTGGCCGTCGACATAGATCAGGATGGCGGCGTCGTGGCACATCGGGCTGAGCTCGGGGATGACCGTCACCCAGTCGCCCCGGTCGTTGAGGGCGAAGCGCTCCCAGGCGTCGAGCTCGATGACGACGTTGCGGATGCCGGCGCCGGCGATGCGGTTGCGCATCTCCCTCGAGGGATACCGCGGGATGACGAGGCGCACGGACGGCGAGAGTCCCTGCAGGAGAGGCAGGTCGAGATGGTCGAGGTGCTCGTGCGAGATGGCGACCCAGTCGGCGTCGAGCACCTGCGGGGTGCGCACGTGGGCGTTGTCGGGAAACGGGAACCAGGAGGCGAGGAAGGCGCCGCCCGGCGACATCCAGGGGTCGCACAGCATCCGCAGAGCCGGTGCGTCGATGCGTAGGCCGGCGTGGCCGAGTGAGGTGACGAGGGGTCCGTTCATTCCTCGACGATCCGCCGTCGTGCCCGTGACCGAAACCGGCGTGGGGTTGACCGCGCTCTACGTCGTTTGACGGAGCCTCAGAGTCCGCAGTAGTGGCGCAGGGCGGTCAGGTCGCTGCGGAGGGCAGCGCCGATGTCCGTGTGCCGTTGGGCCGAGGTCTCCGACGGGGTGGTGAGGGTGGTGCGGTAGGCGGTGAGGTCGTCGGCGAGGTTCTGGGCGAGCTCGCGGGCGTCGTCGGATGCCGTGGCCCTGGCCGAGGAGGCGGCTCGGCTCAGGGCCGAGGTGACCACGTTCGGCGGGGCGCCGGGCGCGGTGGCAGTGACGGCGGCGGCGACGAGCAGGCCGATGGCCGGGCAGTCGCTGGGAGGGCCCGGCACTCTGGTCGCGGCTCGCGGCGCCGGGGTCACGGCCTGGGACGCGCCGCTCGCGAGGAACGCCGCGCCGAGGGCGAGCACCGCCGTGAGCGCGATGCCGAGCAGGATCTGCCAGCGGCGGGAGGTGGTGGTCGAGTGGCTCATGGTGTCGTCCCGCTTCTAGGGCTGGTACTCGTAGGCGCCGCGGTCGTCATAGGTTCGCCCGCCCACGCCGGTGTCGACGGTTGCCGGGTCGTCGACCCGGGCCTGTCCGGCGGCGTCCAGGCCCGGCTGGCCGGGGGCTCCGGAGTCGGCGGAGTCGATGGCGGGGGAGCCGGCCCGGAGGGTGAAGTCGCCCTGCGACGGGCTGGTCCATCGGGGGTCGACCTGCAGTGCGTGCGACTCCTGCCCGCTCGCCGCCTGGAACGCGGCCAACGAGGTGTAGGACGTCGAACCCCAGACCATCATCGTGCCGCCGCTCACGCTGAGGTTGACGAGGTCGTAGTCAAGCGTCGTGCCGAGCTGCGAGGTGGCGTCGACGCGGATGTTCCCGCGGGTCCGGGGGCACTTGACGGTGCCGCCGACGCCGTCGGGACACGACGCGGCGTTGTCGACCGAGACGTTGTTCGCGAACGTGAAGCCGCTCGAGGTACCGGCAGGCACGCCCTCGAGGTTGATGCCGGCCGCGACGTTGTCGTAGACGGTGTTGCCGACGATGGAGCTGCCGGTCACGGCGTAGTCGTCGATGCCGTGGTCGCCGGTGATGCAGCCGGCCGTGTTGCCAGTCGGTGGTGGGCTGCAGTTCGTCAGGGCCGCGGTCGTGAACCCCTTGTTGTGGTAGCTGATGTTGTCGGCGATCGTGTTGCGGTCACCGCCCGGGTAGGACTGGATGCCGGAGTCCTCGTTGTCGTGCACCCGGTTGCCGCTCACGACGTTGCCCGGTGCACGCAGGTCGATGCCCACCGCGTTGCGGACGTAGCCGTACGCGTTCAGCGAGCTCTCGTTGCCGGTGACCTGGTTGCCGGTGGAGCCGTTCGTCAGGTAGATGCCGGACGCCGAGTTGTCCGTCACGAGGTTGCCGGTGACGACGGAGTTCGTCATCGAGTTGAGGTACATCCCGTATGCCGTGGTGCCGTCGACACGGTGTCCGGAGGTCCGCACCGTGTTGCCCGACAGCCGGACGCCGGTGGCGTTGTAGACATAGATCCCGTTGCTCGTGCTGTTCTGGACCGTGAAGCCCGACACCGTGATCCAGCTCTGGTTCGAGATCGTGAAGCCGTGCTTGGCGCCGGAGATCGTCACGGTGGCCCCGGCGGCCGGCTGGAAGGTGATGGGGGAGCCGGACGTCCCGGAGTGCCAGGGGAACACCTCGTCGACGTAGGTCCCCGACGACACGAGGACCGTCTGTCCGGCGACCGCCACCTTGGCGGCTTTGGCGATCGTGCAGAAGGGGACCGTCGCGGTGCCTGTGCCGGTGTCCGAGCAGCCGCCTCCTCCCACGTATAGGTAGGTGGCAGCGCCCGAGGCGGCACCGACGGGGATCGCTGCCAGGGCCAGGGCCGCGGCGAGTGTGCCGGTGACGATCGCCGCGCTGCGTCTCGGAGTGTGTGGGAGGACCATGTCCTTTGTCCCTTCTCGCGTGCCGCCGTCCTGACCTTCCAGGGTGGCGATGGGTTGGGCGTCCGCCGAGGGACGTCTGGGGTCTACGGTTCAGAGCCCGCAGTAGTGGCGCAGTGCGGTCAGGTCGCTGCGGAGGGCAGCGCCGATGTCCGTGTGCCGTTGGGCCGAGGTCTCCGACGGGGTGGTGAGGGTGGTGCGGTAGGCGGTGAGGTCGTCGGCGAGGTTCTGGGCGAGCTCGCGGGCGTCGTCGGATGCCGTGGCCCTCGCCGAGGAGGCGGCTCGGCTGAGCGCCGAGGTGACCACGTTCGGCGGGGCGCCGGGCGCGGTCGCGGTGACGGCGGCGGCGACGAGCAGGCCGATGGCCGGGCAGTCGCTGGGAGGGCCCGGCACTCTGGTCGCGGCTCGCGGGGTCGCGGTCACGGCCTGGGACGCGCCGCTCGCGAGGAACGCCGCGCCGAGGGCGAGCACCGCCGTGAGCGCGACGCCGAGCAGGATCTGCCAGCGGTGGGGGGTCATCGTGGTCGAGTGGCTCATGGTGTCGTCCGCTTCTAGGGCTGGTACTCGTAGGCGCCGCGGTCGTCGTACTTGCGGGTGCCCGCGCCGGTGTTGGGCGTCGCCGGGTCGTCGACCCGGGCTAGTCCGGCGGCGTCCTTGGCGGGCTCGCCCGGTGCGCCGGAGTTGGCAGAGTCGATCGCGGGCGAGCCGGCCTTCAGCGTGAAGACGCCCTGCGACGGGCTGGTCCACCGGGGGTCGACCTGCAGTGCGTGCGACTCCTGCCGGCTCGCCGTCTGGAACGCGGCCAACGAGGTGTAGGACGTCGATCCCCAGACCATCATCGTGCCGCCGCTCACGCTGAGGTAGACGAGGTCGTAGTCGAGGCTCGTGCCGAGCTGCGAGGTGGCGTCGACGCGGATGTTCCCGCGTGTCCGGGGGCACTTGACGGTGCCGCCGGCGCCGTTCGGGCACGACGCGGCGTTGTCGACGGCGACGTTGTTCGCGAAGGTGAAGCCGCTCGACGTGCCGGACGGCACGCCCTCGAGGTTGATGCCGGCCGCGACGTTGTCGTAGACGGTGTTGCCGACGATGGTGCTGCCGGTGACGGCGTAGTCGTCGATGCCGTGGTCGCCGGTGATGCAGCCGGCCGTGTTGCCGGTGCTCGGGGCGTTGCAGTTCGACAGCTTGACGGTCGTGAACCCCTTGTTGTGGTAGCTGACGTTGTCGGCGATCGTGTTGCGGTCACCGCCGGGATACGACTGGATGCCGGAGTCCTCGTTGTCGTGCACCCGGTTGCCGCTGACGAGATTGCCCGGTGCACGCAGGTCGATCCCGACGGCGTTGCGGACGTAGCCGTACGCGTTCAGCGAGCTCTCGTTGCCGGTGATCTCGTTGCCGGTGGAGCCGTTCGTCAGGTAGATGCCCGATGCGGAGTTGTCCGTCACGAGGTTGCCGGTGACGACGGAGTTCGTCATCGAGTTGAGGTACATCCCGTATGCCGTCGCGCCGGAAACCCGCTGTCCTGACGCCCGGGCCGTGTTGCCCGACAGACGAATTCCGGTGGCGTTGTAGACGTAGAAGGCGTTGCTCGTGCTGTTCCTGACCGTGAAGCCCGAGACGGTGATCCAGCTCTGGTTCGAGATCGTGAAGCCGTGCCTGGCGCCGGAGATCGTCACCGTCGCTCCCGCGGCCGGCTGGAAGGTGATGGGGGAGCCGGACGTCCCGGAGTGCCAGGGGAACACCTCGTCGGTGTACGTGCCGGACGACACGAGCACGGTCTGGCCCGCGACCGCGACCTTGGCCGCCTTGGCGATCGTGCAGAAGGGGACCGACGCGGTGCCGGCGCCGGTGTCCGAGCAGCCGCCGCCTCCCACGTAGAGGTAGGCGGCGGCGCCCGAGGCCGCGCCCATGGAGCTGACGGCGAGGCCCAGACCCGCGACAACCGAGCTGACGGCGAGGGCGGCTCGTCGAGCGGGGGGGTGCAGGGGAGCCATGACTCGTCCTTCCAGCCTGCCGGGGCCTGATCAATCAGTCTGCCGACAGAGGGGCTCCCTGCCACCCTCCGATCGACGGAGCACGGCATACGCTCCTTGGGGGAGGGCGCCCTACGATGGAGCCTCGTGACCATCACTGACACCGCCGCCGCCCGTTCCCGTCTGCTCGAGATCATCAAGGAGAAGGCGATCGTGCACGGTCGCGTGACCCTCAGCTCCGGCAAGGAGGCCGACTACTACGTCGACCTGCGCCGCATCTCCCTCGACGGTGAGGCCGCGCCTCTCGTCGGCATCGTCATGCGCGAGCTGACCAAGGACCTCACGTATGCCGCGGTCGGTGGCCTCACGCTCGGTGCCGACCCCGTCGCGACGTCGATGCTGCACGCCGCCGCCGCTGCCGGTGAGCGCCTCGACGCCTTCGTCGTGCGCAAGGCCGGCAAGGCGCACGGGCTCCAGCAGCGCATCGAGGGGCCGTCGATCAAGGGCCGTCAGGTGCTCGTCGTCGAGGACACCACCACGACCGGTGCGTCCCCGCTCGCAGCCGTCGAGGCGGCTCGCGAGGACGGTGCCGAGGTCGTCGCCGTCGCGACGATCGCCGACCGGGCGACGGGCGCCGGCGAGAAGATCACCGCGGAGGCCGGTGTGGAGTACCGCTACGCGTTCTCCCTCGAGGAGCTCGGGCTCGCCTGAGTGCCGTCCGGGCGGGGCCCGACGTGCACGGGGTAGCCGGCACGCAGGGCCTCGACCGACGACGGTGGCGTGATCACCGCGGCCCGCCCGGCGCGGGGCCGCTCGACCGGCCACACGGCATACGTGTTGTCGGCCTGCCAACGCAGCAGCCCCTCGCCGGCCACGACGGCAGGACCGGACCCGAGCAGCACGAACGCGCCGTCGGGAACCTCGTCCCAGGCGTAGGCGTGCAGCCGCCGGGTGCGTCGACGGGGGTCCCACCGCTCGTCGTGGAGCAGCCGGTCGAGCTCGGCGGCGGCCAGTGGGCTCGTGCCGTGCGCGGCCGACACGAGGTCGCGGAAGCGGACGAAGTCCGTGCGGCGGCACTCGGCGCACGGACGATGGCCTGCCGACAGGGCGAGCGCCTCGTCGAGGAAGAAGAGGGGCGTGTAGTGCTGCGGGTCCCACTGCCGGACGCGTCGCTCCTTGAACTCGAGCGCGCACGTGATCCAGGCGCGACCGACGTGATGACGTCGGACGTCCCGGGTGCCGGCGCCGTCGTGCAGGCGGCCCCGGTTGCCCGTCCAGGTCCCTCGGCCCGGGGCGGCGACGACGTCGCCGAAGGGGTCGACCCGGTTGCGCGCCGGCACGGGCGGGGCGCTCACGGCACGACCCGGGCAGGCTCGTCGCACTCGTCCGTGCTGGTGGTCATGGCGCCACGCTACGTCGGGCGGGTGACAGTCGAGGGCCGCCCGGAACCGTGGGGCGGGGGCTGCCGTCGCACCAGCGGCCCGGTCCGCGCCCGCGTGCGCAGCACTAGGATCGGCACACTGACCGCCCCTGATCCCCGGGAGAAGCCATGATCATCGTCTGGATCCTGCTCGGCCTCGTCGTGCTCCTCGCCGTCGTGGGCGTCGTCATGTACAACGGCCTGATCGGCCTGCGCAACAAGGTCGAGGAGGGCTGGCGCCAGATCGACGTCGAGCTGAAGCGCCGCCACGACCTCATCCCCAACCTCGTCGAGACGGTCAAGGGTTACGCCTCCCATGAGCGCGGCACCCTCGAGGACGTCATGGCCGCCCGGTCCGCGGCCATGTCCGGCGCCCCGACCCCCGCCGCCGCGGCCCAGGCCGAGGGCCAGCTGAGCCAGGCGCTCGGTCGCCTCATGGCCGTCGCCGAGGCCTACCCCGACCTCAAGGCCAACCAGAACTTCCTCGCCCTCCAGCAGGAGCTGACGAGCACCGAGGACCGCATCGCGAGCTCGCGCCGCTACTACAACGCCCTGGTCCGCGACCTCAACACCAAGGTCGAGTCGGTGCCCTCCAACGTCGTGGCCAACATGGCCGGCGTGAAGCGGGCCGAGTACTTCGAGGCCCCGGCCACCGAGGCCGTCGTCCCCAACGTCTCCTTCGGTGCCGGCACTGGTGGCGACGTGGCGGGTGGCCCAGCAACGCCGGCCGTCGCCCCCTCGACCCAGCCCGGCGCCGTCGGCGGCCCCTCGACCCAGCCCGGGGGTGCCCCGGGTGCCCTGCCGCAGGCGCAGGCGCCCGGAGCGGCCCAGCCCGACCCGACGACGGACTCGGTGCCCCGGCCGGACGGGTCCAACCCCTGACCGGTCCCGCACACCACACCGCACGCCCCGAGCCGAACGGCTCGGGGCGTGCGGCGTTCGTCTCCGTGGGACGCGTGGTGTCAGCCCTTGACGTAGGAGAGCTTCTCGCAGACCTTGCCGTCGCGCAGGCGCACGACGTCGACGCCGCGCACGTGGCCGGGCGAGCCGTCGGGGGCCACCCAGTCGAACCGCCAGCGCAGCACCCCACGGTCGCCCGCCACGAACGACTCCTCGGCCCTGAAGGCCGGGCTGCCCGTCTCGGTGAAGAGCGACTCCCACACCGAACGGACGTCCGCCGCGCCCTCGTGCCGGATGCCGTCCGGCGCGGGTCCTGTGGCCTCGAACACGCAGTCGTCGGTCATCAGCGCCATGATCGCGTCGACGTCCCCGCGCCCGAACGCCGCGGTGAAGGCCGCGAACCCCGCGTGCGCCGGGCCCCAGGCGGCATCACGTCCGAAACGCGCGAGGAGGTCGGCCTGCGGGTTGCCGCCGGACGGCATACGCGGTCCGACGGCGCCGCCGGAGCGGTAGGCGTCCTCCGTACCGTCGAACCACGCCGCCACGTCGGCGACGAGCTCGGGGTCGAGCGTGCGGTCACGCCCGGTCGCGGCGGCGAGGTCCCAGCCGTGGATGAGGTGGTCGGCGACGAGCTGGCGGACGTACTCGTCGATCGACTCCTCGCCGTAGGACAGGTGCACGGTGCCGTGAGCGGGAAGGGTCTCCTCGACGACACCGATCGCCTCGATGGCCGCCGACGCCGCGGCGCTGCGTGGGTCCTCGCCGAGGAGGTCGCCGTCGAGGCGGGAGCCGACGTCGGCGATGGTGTGGCCACGCATCAGGGGAGCGGTCCAGAGGTCCTCGCCGACGACGTGGTTGACGAGGTCACGCACCGTCCAGTCGCTGCACGGGGTCGGTAGGTCCCACTGGTCGTCCGCGACCCCGGCCGACTGCTGCGCCCACCACCGCACGCTGCGCCGATAGGTGTGACCGAGGTCGGGACCGGTGTGCTGGGTCTCGGTGGCTGTCTCCACGACGTTCTCCCATCACCCCTGCACCCCCAGTGTGCGCCCGCGACAGGCGTACGTCACGGCTTCCCCGAGGACCTCAGGAGGTGCGGTCGGGCCTGCTGAGGGGGTCGGCGACGTCGTCCGAGGTGTCGGCCGAGGTGTCGGCCGAGGCGTCGGCCGTCTCGGCCGCGACCGCCCTGGCCTCGCGGCGGTGCTTGACGAACTCGTAGACCATCGGCAGCAGGGAGACGAGCACGACGAGGAGGATGGCGTACTCGATGTTCTTCGTCAGCCCCGGGAACACCTGGCCGAGGAAGTAGCCGAGGAGGGTCACGCTGGTGACCCAGGCCACGGCACCGACGGCGCTCCAGCCGAAGAAGCGCTGGCGGTGCATCCGGCCGATGCCGGCGACGACGGTGATGAACGTGCGCACGATGGGCACGAAGCGTCCGAGCACGAGGGCGCGGTTGCCGTACGTGTCGAAGAACGCGTTCGTCTTGTCGAAGTTGGCGGTGTTGATGAACCGCCCCTGCCGTTTGTAGAGCGGCCGTCCGACGCCCCGGCCGATCTCGTAGCCGACGACGTTCCCGAGGAACGCCGCGACGCAGAGCGCGACGATCGCGACGCCGAGGTTGAGGTGGACCTTGCCGGTCGCGATGAACAGGCCCACCGCGAAGAGCAGCGAGTCGCCGGGGAGGATCGGGAAGAGCAACCCGCACTCGACGAAGATGATGACCAGGGCGATGACGAAGAAGGCGCTGCCGTACTGGTCGAGCAGGTAGGTCGGGTCCATCCACTTGGGGCCGAGGGCCGGGACGACGGCCGGCAGGGCGGCAGCGAGTGCGTGCATGGGTGACAGGGTATGCCGTGAGCCCGGGACCGCCTGAATCGTGGCTGTCAGGAAGCTGTGCCGTCCTCCTTCCGTGGACCCCTCCGTAGACCCCTCCGTGGACCCCTCTTGGACCCTTCGCAGCCCCTCGTAGACTCGGCGCGTGGAACCAGAGGTGGGCGTGGGCCCGTGGGAGGGCCCGTGGCCCGTCGGGGACCACTGGGACCCCGAGCTGCTCGAGCACGGGGACCGGCGCAACGTCGTCGACGGCTACCGCTACTGGCGGCACGACGCGATCGTCGCCGACCTCGACACCAGGCGTCACGACTTCCACGTCGCCGTGGAGAACTGGGGCCACGACTTCAACATCGGCTCGGTCATCCGAACGGCGAACGCCATGGGCGCCGAGGCCTTTCACATCGTCGGCAAGCGCCGGTGGAACCGCCGTGGAGCCATGGTCACCGACCGATACCAGCACGAGCACCACCACGCGGACGCTGCATCGCTGGCGGAGTGGGCGCGGGCCGAGGGCCTCGTCGTCCTCGGCGTCGACAACCTGCCCGGGTCGGTCCCACTCGAGACGTTCGACCTGCCGCGACGGTGCGTCCTCGTCTTCGGTCAGGAGGGTCCCGGCCTGTCGGAGCCGATGCGGGCCGAGTGTGCGGCCGTGCTGCACATCGAGCAGTTCGGGTCCACCCGCTCGATCAACGCCGGCGCGGCCGCTGCGGTCGCCATGCACGCGTGGGTGCGCCGGCACGTCTTCGACCAGCGCGTCTAGCTCAGCCCTGCGGGTCCCGGCCTCGCCAGCGCAACGGCTCCTCGGCGTACTCCTCGACGACGTGCGCGGCGACGCCCACCGAGCGGGCGACCTGGAAGACGACCTCGCCGGACTCGGCGGGCAGGCCCAGCGCGTGCAGCACCGCGGCGCTGGCGAGGTCGATGTTGGGCAGCGCGCCCGTGCGTTCGGCGACGAGGGCGGTGAGGGCCCCGACCCGCCGCCGCAACGGTTCCGTGCCCCGTCGCCGCCACAGGGCCTCGAGGACGACGTCGGCCCGCGGGTCGCCGTCGGGGTAGAGGAAGTGGCCGAAACCAGCGATCCCACCGCGTTCCCCGCGCTCCCGGAGCGACCGGCCCACGAGGACGGTCGGGTCGACGCCGTCGACGAGCAGGGCGTGGGCGGCCACGGGAGCCGCGCCGTGGAGCGGCCCGGCCATCGCGGCATACGCGGCCGAGAGGCAGTCATGCAGGCCCGCCCGTGTCGAGGCCGCGACCCGGGCCGCGACCGTCGAGGCCGTGAGGCCGTGGTCGAGCAGGGCGACGAGCAGGACCCGCAGCAGCTCGACGTCGGCCCGGGCGTCTGGTGACCCGCCCAGGGCCGCCAGCGTGAGCGCCGTGAGGTCGGTCGTCACGGGGTCTGGCACGGCCGCCGCGCCGGACACGAGCCTCAGGGCACTCCCCAGCGTCGGCATCGCCCCGGTCCTGACCTGCTCGGGGTCAGTGTCGGAGGCGAAGGGGTCGGCGGCAGCGACCAGCTGGATCGCCACCGGCATCCGGCGTTCGAGCGGGAGAGCGGAGAGGTCGACGCCGGCGACCTGCGACGGCCTCGAGATCTGCTGGGGCACAGACGTTCCCAGCACCACGGCGGCAGCGTCATCGAGGGAGCCGAGTGCCACGACGTCCTGCAGGGGTCGGCCGCGGTAGAGCAGGTCGCCGTCGACCTGGCTGCTCACGGAGGTCGCGATGCTCCGGAACCGGAGGACCGGCTGAGGGCTGCCCGGAGGGCGGGTCGCCGAGGCCATGGCGTCTATCTGCGTCCGGTCGAACAGGCTCTCCTGCTGGCCGGGACGGCGCTCGCTTCGGAGCAGGCCCCGGCTGACGTAGGCGTAGAGGGTCGCGCGCTTGACGCCGAGTCGCTGGGCGGCCTCGGTCGTCGTGATCCACGTGCCTGACGGGCTCGCCATGATGCCTCCGGGTTGATCGGGTCAACAGTGGATGCGATCAACATTGACGGTGTTGATCAACATCGCTGAGAGTGACGAGTGAACCCGAGAGGAGCACCACATGTCCACCAACCCCAGCGGTTTCATCACGGTCCCCAAGGGCCTGGCCAAGGTCGTCGTCACCGACACCGAGCTCGGCGACGTCCGCGGCGACGAGG
The DNA here is from genome assembly GCF_052114705.1 of Terrabacter sp. 2YAF2. NCBI lineage: Bacteria > Bacillati > Actinomycetota > Actinomycetes > Micrococcales > Intrasporangiaceae > Terrabacter > Terrabacter sp. 2YAF2. The sequence continues at coordinate 197,850 of NZ_JBFRFG010000001.1, read as the reverse complement.
GCTTCTTCCACTACCGCCAGTACTCCGCCGTCGAGCTGGCCGAGCAGGTCGGCTTCGAGGAGGCGTGGCACCTGCTCTTCCACGGCCACCTCCCCGACGCCGGCGAGCTCGCGGCGTTCACCACGGCGGTCGGGCGCCTCCGCGTCATGCCGGCCGGCCTGGCGGACCTGCTCCCCGCCATCTGCGCGACGACGACCGACTCGCTCCAGGTGGTGCGCACCGCCCTGTCCGCCTGGGGTGGCATCGCCGGCCTGCGGCCCCTCTACGACTGCGACGAGGACGAGAAGCTCGCCGCCGCGATGGCCTCGGTCGCGGTCACGCCGACGATCCTGGCCGCAGCCCACCGGCTGCACCAGGGCCTCGAGCCCATCCCGGCGGACCCGAGCCTCGGTCACGCGGAGGACTACCTGCGCATGGTGACGGGGCAGCTACCCGCCGCGCGAGACGCCCGGGCCGTCGAGGAGTACCTCGTGGCGACGATGGACCACGGCTTCAACGCCTCGACCTTCACCGCTCGGGTCATCGCGAGCACCGGTGCCGACCTCGCGGCCTGCCTCGTCGGGGCCATCGGCTCGTTCTCCGGGCCGCTGCACGGCGGCGCCCCGAGCCGGGCGCTCGAGGCGCTCGACGAGATCGGCACGCTGGACCGGGCCGACGGCTGGGTGCGCGAGCGCATCTCCTCGGGCGCTCGGATCATGGGGTTCGGTCACGCCGTCTACCGCACCCGCGACCCACGCTCGGAGATGCTCAAGGCGATCGCGCGCGGCTGGGACGACCCGCTCGTCGACCTCGCGGTGGGGGTCGAGGACGCCATCGAGACGGTCCTCGCCGAGCTCAAGCCGGGCCGCGAGCTGCATGCGAACGTCGAGTTCTACGCGGGCGTCGTCATGAAGCTCGCGGGCCTCGACCCGTCGATGTTCACGCCGACCTTCTGCGTCGCCCGGGTGGTCGGCTGGACCGCGAACATCCTCGAGCAGAGCCGCGATCCCAAGATCATCCGACCCGCCGCGCGCTACGTCGGTCCGCCGCCACCCCAGCGCGTGCCGACGGGTTCGCGCGCCCCCCTTCCGGCCTGAGCGGCCGTGCCGCGGGCGCCGCACCTGCGGGAGCACCGAGCAGGCCCCGACGCATCCGTTCGTCGGGGCCTGCTCGGCGCGACCGGGGGAGCATCCGGTCGCTCGTCGTCGCCCGGAGCCCTCCGGAACGCCACGTTCACCGTAGGCCAGAACGGCGTGGTCGGCTCGACGAACAGGTCAGAACTGGACAAGGTGGTGTCAAGGAATCGTCGGCTTCACGTCAGGAGGGGGTGGCGCGTGGCAGGGGTGACGGTCGAAAGGTCCCGTTCGGGGGCTTTCGTCCGTTTCTGGATCGCCGACGCCGTCTCGAACCTCGGGACCTTCGTCTCGACCCTGGCGCTGCAGCTGCTCCTCATCGAGACGCTGCACGCCGACCAGACGGCGCTCGGGGCGGTGCGGGCCGCGCAGTGGCTGCCCTACCTGCTCTTCGGCATGCTCGCCGGCGTCGTCGTGGACCGGGTCCGTCGACGTCCCCTCCTCGTTGCGGCAGACGTGCTCTGTGCCGTGCTGCTGGGCGCGGTCGGCGTGCTCGCGCTCACCGGGCACCTGACGGTGCCGGTCCTGGCCGTCCTCGTCTTCTGCGCCGGCTCGGCGTCGATGTTCTTCAGTGCGGCCCACCTGTCACTCCTCCCGACGATCGTCCCGGGCCCGGGACTCGCCTCCGCGAACGCCCGCCTCTCCCAGACCTACGCGGCGACGCAGTCCCTCGGCCCGCTGGTCGGCGGCGCCCTCGTGAGGCTCCTCTCGGCGCCGGTGGCAGTCCTCGTCGACGCGATGTCGTATGCCGTGTCGGCCCTCGTGCTGACGACCGTCCGTGTCGAGGAGCGGCGTCTCGAGCCGGCCGTCGAGCGGCACCTCTGGACCGAGCTGCGGGAGGGGGCGGACTGGGTCTACCGGCATGCGACGCTCGGACCGTACGCCGTGGCCCTGCACCTGTGGTTCTTCGCCAACGCCATGGTGACGACGGTGCTCGTCTACTTCGCGACGACCGAGCTGGACCTCGACCCGATCGCGGTGGGCGTCGTCCTCGCCGCGACGGGGGTGACGGGCGTCCTCGGCGCCGGTCTGTCCCCGCGCCTCGGGGTGCGCTTCGGCACCGGACGGGTGATCACGACGACCGAGTGGCTGAGCCCCGCGGCATACGCCCTCCTCCTGCTCGCCCGGCCGGGGCCGTATGCCGTCGTGTGGCCGCTGGTGGCCAACGCGCTCTTCGGGTTGGCGATGGGGCTCAGGGGCCCGCTCGACACGAGCTATCGCAACCTCGTGACGCCCGACCGGCTGCGGGGGCGGATGAACGCGACGATCCGCTCGTTCAACTGGGGCTCGATCGCGGTGGCGGCGCCGCTCGGTGGCTGGCTGGCGGCGACGTGGGGCAACCGGGTGGCCATTGCGGCGGGAGTCGTCGGACTGGCAGCGTCCGCCCTGGTCCTGTGGTGCTCGCCCTACCGCCACGTCACGGCCCCGGGCGAGCACCCCGCGGTGCGCGGGTTCACTCCGGAGCGCTGAGCGCCTGCTTCCACGAGACCCGCCCTCGCGTCTGCAGGAGCGAGCGGCGGTAGATCCGCTCGCTGACGACGATGGTCCCGGCCGAGAAGGCGGCCATGACGAGGATCGCGAGCACCGGCTCCCACCACGCCGCATCGCCCGTGAGGAGGCGACCCGGCATCGACACGACCGACGCGATCGGCACGAACGAGGCCACCTCGAGCGCCTTGCCGGTCAGCCCGAAGCTCGCGACGTAGACGACCATGAGGACCATCGTCATCGGCGCCGTCGTCGACTGGAGGTCCTCGGTGCGTGAGGCCAGCGCGCCGGCGACGGCGTAGAGGCACGCGAGGGCGAAGAAGCCGACGGCGAAGAAGAGCACGAACCACACGACCGCCGTCGACAGGGTCGGGAGCAGCGTCGACGCGTCGGTGAACGACACGGCGACGAGGCCCACGGCTGCGAAGAGCACCACCTGTCCCAGGGCGATGACCGAGTTGCCGAGGATCTTGCCGGCGAGCAGCTGCCGCAACGGGATTGCCGAGGCGAGGATCTCGACGAGGCGCGACTGCTTCTCCTCGACGACGCTGGCCGCGATCTGCTGTCCGAACATCATCGCGGCCATGAAGAAGAGCAGGGCGAAGGCGAAGGTGGCGCCCTTGACGAAGCCGCTGCTGCCGGCCCGGCCGTCGAAGCGGGCCGTCGTCAGCGTGGTCCCCTGTTCGAGGGCCTGCACCGTGGTGCCGGCCGCCGCGGCGTTGCGCTCGAGGACGGTGTCCCTCAGTGCGGCCTCGACGGCGGTGCGCAGGGCGAGGTCGGCGTCGTCGGCCGACGTGAGCGTCCAGCCCGGCCCGGTCTGGTGCAGCCAGGAGTCGGCCGTCCCGTCGTCGACGAGCGCCCGGGCCGCGGGCTCGTCCGACACGGGCGTCGACTCGATGGAGACCTTGTCGTCGGCCTGTCGTGCCGAGGCCGCGGCACGTTCGACGAGCTGCCGCCCGTCGGCTCCGGTCACGGCCACGGTGTAGGTCGTCGTCCGGTTGCTGTCCCACACGGAGAAGGCACCGAAGCCGGCGATGAAGAGCAGCGTGATGAGGGTCGAGACGAGGAAGGCCCGGTTCGTCAGGCGGACGACGATCTCTCGCTGGGCGACGATCGCCCAGGGGTGGCCGCCAGCCTCGTCGACGGCGGGCGGGCCGGGGACGGTCTCGCTGGCGGGACGCCGGGACACGGTGGTCATGCGGTCACCTCACGGTAGATCTGGGCCAGGGTCGGCCGCTGCGGGGAGAACTCGTGCACCTCGCCGCGCCGGAGCGCCTCCTCCAACAGACGTCGCTCGGCGCCGTGCTCGACGACCTCGAGCAGGGCGGTCCGTCCCTCGACGTCGACGGCGTGGATGCCGGCAACACCGCGCACCCAGCCGGCGTCGCCGGACAGGACGAGCCGGTGTCGCGCGACCGAGAGGGCGCGCAGGTCGTCCGGGGTGCCGGACGCGACGACACGTCCGCGGGCCAGCACGACGAGGCGCTCGCAGAGGCGTTCGACGAGGTCGAGCTGGTGGGAGGAGAAGAGGACCGGGACGCCGCGCGCGGTGTGCTCGCGCAGCAGGTCGGCCATGTTGTCGACGGCTGCCGGGTCGAGGCCGCTGAACGGCTCGTCGAGCACGAGGGCGCGCGGCTGGCCCATGAGGGCGGCGACGATCTGCACCCGTTGCTGGTTGCCGAGCGAGAGCTTCTCGACGTGGTCCTTGGCCCGGTCGGCGAGGCCGAGCCTCTCGAGATGGTTGGTCACCTCGGCTCTCGCCGCGGCGGCACCGAGTCCGCGGAGGCGGCCGAGGTAGACGAGCTGGTCCAGCACCGGCTGCTTGGGGTAGAGGCCGCGCTCCTCGGGCATGTAGCCGAAGTGCCGCCGGTCGAGCTGGGTGATCGGTCGGTCGTCCCAGAGCACCTCGCCGCCCGTGGGGGACAGGACCCCCATGAGCATGCGCATCGTCGTCGTCTTGCCCGCACCGTTCCCGCCGACGAAACCGGTGAGCCTCCCGGCCGGCACGGTGAAGCTGACGTCGTCGACGGCCCGGATCTCGCCGAAGGTGCGAGACAGCCGTCGCACCTCGATGTCGGCCGTCGCCCGTGGTCTGGTGAGTCGGTCCCCGTTGTCGCTCATGCCGCCACCGTAAGGGCGCACTCGTGGCCGCAGGATCAGTCCCGGGAGGGATCCTCGGCATCCCCCGGCAGGATGAGCCCCGCCTCGTAGGCGAGGACGACGGCCTGGACCCGGTCGCGCAGGTGGAGCTTGGCGAAGACGTTGGACAGGTGGGTCTTGACGGTGGCCTCCCCGACGAAGAGGCGTGCGGCGACCTCGGCGTTCGACAGGCCTCGTCCGACGAGCCCGAGCACTTCGAGCTCGCGCGGGGTCAGCTCGTCGAGGCGCGGGTCCTGCACGCCGGACGCCGCTGCTGCCGCTCCGTTCGTCCCAGGCGGCCCGGTCATCTGCGCGATGACCCGGCGGGTGACCTCGGGCGCCAGGAGGGCGTGGCCGCCGGCGACGGCGCGCACCGCCTCGACGAGGTGCTCGGCGTCGGCATTCTTGAGCAGGAAGCCGCTGGCACCGGCGCCGAGACCTGCGAAGACGTAGTCGTCCTGGTCGAAGGTGGTGAGGATGACGACCCTCGCCAGGTCGTCGGCGACGATCCGGCGGGTCGCCTCGATGCCGTCCATGACCGGCATCTGCACGTCCATGAGCACGACATCGGGTCGCAGCTCGCGGGTCAGCCGGACGGCCTCGGCCCCGTCGTTCGCCTCACCGACCACCTCGAGGTCCTCCTCGACCGAGAGGATGAGCGAGAAGCCGGAGCGCACGAGCCGGTGGTCGTCGACGATGAGCACACGGGTAGGCGCGGTCACGACGCGTCCTCGGGTAGCGGCATACGGACCCGGACGCGATAACCGCCGGTCACGCGTGGGCCGATCTCGCTGACACCACCATGGGCCGCAAGGCGCTCGCGGACGCCGAGCAGGCCGAGACCGGTGCCGGACGAGCCCGAGCGGGGACGGCCGTCGTCGAGCACCTCCACCTCGGCGTAGCCGTGGGCGAAGCCGGGCTCGGGACGGCGGTCCACGCGGACGAAAACCGTTGCGGCTGATGCGGTCGAGTGCCGACGGATGTTCGACAGCGCCTCCTGCACGGTGCGGTAGAGCGAGAGACCCACCGGCCCCGGCACGGCGGCGACGGCGCCGGGGGAGTCCTCGACGACACGGCACTCCAGCTGCACGCCGGCGGTCGCGACCTCGTCGACCAGGGCGGGCACGTCGGCGAGCCTCGGCTCGGGGGACCGGGCGCCGTCGGGCTGCTCGTCCTCGCCCGAGCGCAGCGTCCCGAGGAGCTCGCGCATCTGGGTGACGGCCTCGCGCGACGACGTCTCGACCGACCTCAGCGCCGTCTCCGCGGCCTCGGCGTCGTGCCGCAGCACCCGGCGCGCCGCGGCCGCCTGGATGCCGATGACCGACACGTGGTGGGCGACGACGTCGTGCAGCTCGCGCGCGATGCGCAGCCGCTCCTCGACGACGGCCTGTCGCTGCAGGCTCGTGGCCTGCGCGTCGATGGTGTGGGCCTGCTGGGCTAGACGGTCCCGCTGCAGGGCCGCTCGCCAGGCGGCCTGCCCCCCGATGATGGCGCCGCCGAAGTAGACGACGTTGACGAGCAGCGAGTAGACGACGTACGCGGCGGGTGGGCTGAACAGGCCCTGCCGGGTGAGGCGCTGGCCGCCGTGGCTCATCGCCTCCTCGACGCCACTGCCGACCGCGAACTGCCAGGTGAGCCAGCCGAACATGAGCAGCACGACCCCGACGACGACACCGAGCATCGCCCGCCGGTCGCGCGCCCAGGCCACCCCGGTGAAGAGCGCGAAGAAGTAGACGACCTGCATGGGCATCGAGACGGCGATGGACGGCATGAGGATGCCGAAGGCGAAGAGGTGCAGCGACAGCCAGGCGGCCACGGCCAGCGGCCAGCGTCGACGCCACACCAGGGGCACGGTGCCGAGCGCGACCGCGACGTGCGGCCACAGCCACGAGCGCTCCTGCGCGCCAAGCGCATCGATGCTGCGCAGCAGCTCCACCCCCAGCGATGCGGTCACCAGGAACGCCAGCGCCACCCACGTGTCGACGCGTCTCGCGTGAGCCGCGTCGTGCGGGAACCGTTCCCAGTCGGTGTCGACGCCTGCCCACGCCGCGACACGCGCGCTCACCCTGTGCCCCCCGGTCATGGCGCCCAGCCTAGGCAGTGCGGCGGAGCCCCGACTCCCCCGGCAGGAGGAGGGATCTTCAGGAGTCGAAGCCGACCCCGACTCGGTCGAGGGCGCGCAGCCACAGGTTGCGTCGGCCGGTGCGGTCCTCGGCGGCGAGCGACGAGCGCGTGGCCCGCACAGCGGCATACCGAATCGGCTCCGGGGGGAAGGGGATCGGCTTGCGGCGCACCATGCCCAGCCGGGTCAGCTCGGTGTCCTTGCCGTCGACGAGGTCGAGCGCCACAGCCGCACCGAAGCGCGTCGAGGCGACGCCCAGACCGGTGTAGCCGACGGCATACGACATCCGTCCGCCGAGGGCGGTGCCGAAGACCGGCGTGAAGCGCGACGTCGTGTCGATGACGCCCGCCCAGCGGTGCGTGAACCGGATGCCGTCGAGCTGCGGGAACAGATCGAGGAAGTGGTCGGCGAGCAGGCCGTGCGAAGCGTCGTTCTGCTCGAGTTCCGGGTCGATGCGTCCCGGGAAGTGGTAGTTCGCGTCGTAGCCGCCGAAGAGCACCCGGTCGTCGAGCGTCCTTCGGTAGTAGTGGAACTGGTTGCCGGCATCGGTCAGTCCCTCGCGGCCTTTCCACCCGATGGCGTCGAGCTGCGCCGGCGCCAGGGGCTCGGTCATGAGGACGTGGTCGTAGACCGGGAGCACCCACGCACTGAGCCGCTTGAGCACGCCCTGCGACGCGTTCGTGCCGATCACGACGCGCCGCGCATGGACCGAGCCCGCGTCCAGCGTCACCCGGACGCCGTTGCCCTCGGTGTCGAATCCCGTGGCGCGCGTGTGCTCGTGGAGCCGGACGCCCAGCGACTCAGCGGCCCGGGCCAGCCCCCAGACGAGGCGCGCCGGGTCGACGAGGGCGACGTCGGGGTCGTACATCCCGGCGAGGTAGCGCGGGGAGTCGACGCGCGCCCGGGCCTGCTCGGCGTCGAGCATCGCGACCCGCGCACCGTGAGCCCGGTGCAGCTCGTACGACTCGCGCACGGAAGAGATCTGGTGCTCGGTCAGGGCGAACGTCAGCTCACCGGGGACGTGGAGGTCCGCGTCGATCCCGTATGCCGTGAGCGACCGCTCGATGGCCGCGAAGTTCTCGGTCGCGAGCCGGTCGAGCGTCCCCATCTCCTCGGGCCAGCACCCCACGCCCTGTGCGAGCCCGTGGGTCAGCGACGGCGCCATGAAGCCGCCGTTGCGCCCGGACGCGCCGTCGCCCAGCCGGCCGGCCTCGACGACGACGACGTCGCGGCTGGGGTCGGCCTCCTTGGCCTGGATCGCGGCCCACAGCCCGGTGAACCCACCGCCGACGACGAGCAGGTCGGCGCGCGGCGCGGCGCCCGTCAGCGGGGCCCGCGGGTCGGGGCGCTCCGGACGGTCGGTCCAGAACGGGACGGGACGGGCGTCGGCCAGGGCGGCAGCGGCTCGGCGGGAGAGCGGGGAAACAGGCATGACGAGAGGGATTCGACCATGCTTGGCTGTCACCTGTGAACCCTTCTTCGTTCCAGAGCGATGCCACGGTCCTCGGCCCCGACGAGCTGCTCCGCGTCTTCCACGACGAGACCCGCGCTCCGATCGGCGTGGGAACCGCCCAGCGTCCCATCGAGGTCGACGGGCTCGTGCGCCGCGAGTACGAGCTCGACGGCGGCCACTGGAACATGATCGAGAGTCCGGACGGCCTCGGCCCGAACCCCGACGAATGGGACGGCGTCATCGCGCGGCAGCGTGACTTCTTCGCGGAGCGGGGGCTGCGCGTCGAGTGGAAGACCTACGACTACGACGAGCCCGCCGACCTCGGCGAGCGACTCGTCGACGCCGGCTTCGTCAAGGAGGACGACGAGGCGCTCATCCTCGGCGAGGCCGCGCCCCTCGCCGCCCAGGACCTCGACCTGCCCGAGGGGGTCGTCGTGCGCGCCGCCGACTGCGACGAGGACTTCGCGCGGATGGCCGCGATGCTCGAGGTCGTCTGGGGTGAGCCGCAGGCCTGGGCCGTCGACTCCCTGCTGCCACGGTGGCGGGCCGAGCCGGCATCGATGGACGTCGTCGTGGTCGAGGAGTCGCGCGAGGGACCGGTGCTCTGCGCGGCACGCGCGGAGTACGACACGAGCGGGTTCACGGGGCTCTGGGGCGGCTCGACCCTGCCCGCGTGGCGCGGCCGCGGCCTCTACCGCGCGACCCTGCTCCACCGCGCCCGGCTCGGCCTCGAGCGCGGCAAGGACTTCGTCCGCGTCGACGCCTCACCCGACTCCGAGCCGATCCTGCGTCGCCTCGGGCTGCACCGGGTCGCGACGACGACGCCCTACGTCTTCGATCCCACGGCCTGACGGGGGCACGGTGGTGAGATGGGCACCGGGGCGGCGCTCCGCCACGGCCGCTCTGCCCGTCCTGGCCGCCGGCGCACTGGCCGCGACGACGCTGCTCGGCGCGTGCACCACGGAGAGCGCCGACCCGTCGGCGCGACGTGCCACGGCGACCACCGAGTCGACCACAGCGACGACCCGGCCCGACCCGGGGATGACCCCCGTGGAGTCCGCGGCGCGGTGCACCACGACGCGGCCCCTCACCGGCAAGGGTCGGGTGCCCCTCGACGCCGTCTTCCCCGGCGCGAGACGAGCGCGACCTCCGACCCGAAGGAGACCGTGCCGGGTCCCGACGCGACCGACCGGAGCCGGTGCCCCGGCGAGCTGCCGTCCGAGCCGCACTGCGACAGCCTCGTGCCGTGGACCGGCCTGCTCCCCGACGCGTTCGTCCCGGCGAGCGGGGCGCGTCGCCTCGTCGGCGGCTACCTCCTGACGATGCCGAAGCAGGCCGGCAACCAGGCCCCGCCCGAGAGCTCGGCCGGGACGAAGGTGGTCACCTTCAACCTCGTCGACCTCGCGCCGGGCGACCCCGGCGGTCTCGTCGACTACCTCGACGCCGCGTTCCGGGCCTGCGCGAAGGCCACGCCGAGCAGCGTCGCCGGCGTCGGCGCCCTGGTCGGGACGGTGCGCTCGGAGTACGGCGCAGGGTCGGCCGAGGTGGTCCTGCTGCGCCGCGGCACCCACCTCGTGTGGGCCGCCCTCGACGGGAGCGGCTGGGAGCAGGGGGAGCAGCAGCGGGCCCTCGCCGTGCTCGTCGCGCGCCTCCTCTGAGCGCGCGCTCACCGATGGGTGGGCACCCGTGTGCAGGCGACGGCATACGTGGCAGGATTTCCGACGAACCTTGAAAGCCGCTCACGAGACTGCAGGAGTAGCAATGCCCATCGCCACCCCCGAGGTGTATGCCGACATGCTCGACCGCGCGAAGGCCGGCTCCTTCGCGTACCCCGCCATCAACGTCTCGAGCTCGCAGACGCTGAACGCCGCGCTCAAGGGCTTCGCCGACGCCGGCTCCGACGGCATCATCCAGGTCTCGACGGGTGGGGCCGACTACCTCTCCGGCCCGAGCATCAAGAACATGGTGAGCGGCTCGCTCGCGTTCGCCGCCTACGCGCACGAGGTGGCCAAGAACTACCCCGTCAACATCGCGCTCCACACCGACCACTGCCCCAAGGACAAGCTGGACGGCTTCGTGCGCCCGCTCCTCGCGGCGAGCACCGAGCGCGTCCAGGCCGGCGGCACGCCGTGGTTCCAGTCGCACATGTGGGACGGCTCGGCCGTGCCGCTCGACGAGAACCTCCAGATCGCGCAGGAGCTGCTCGCCCTCGCCAAGGCCGCGAACGTCATCCTCGAGATCGAGGTCGGCGTCGTCGGCGGCGAGGAGGACGGCGTCGAGGGCGCCATCGACGAGAAGCTCTACTCCACCCCCGAGGACGCCATCGCCACGATCAAGGCCCTCGGCGCAGGTGAGAACGGTCGCTACCTGACGGCCCTGACCTTCGGCAACGTGCACGGCGTCTACAAGCCGGGCAACGTCAAGCTGCGTCCCGAGATCCTCCTGCAGGCCCAGCAGGCCGCCGCCAAGGAGCTCGGCCTGTCCGACGACGCGCGTCCCTTCGACCTCGTCTTCCACGGCGGCTCCGGCTCGCTGCCCGAGGAGATCTCCGCCGCCGTCGACAACGGCGTCGTCAAGATGAACGTCGACACCGACACGCAGTACGCCTTCACCCGCCGCATCGCCGACTGGATGATCTCCGGCTACGCCGGCGTGCTCAAGGTCGACGGCGAGGTCGGCAACAAGAAGCAGTACGACCCGCGCGCCTGGGGCAAGGCGGCCGAGGAGGCCATGGCCGTGCGCATCGTCGAGGCCTGCACCGCGCTCCGCTCGGCGGGCACCCACTCGTGAGCGACAACCTTCTCGGCATCCCCGAGACGCGTCTCGCCGTCGACCCGGCCGCCCAGAAGCTCGACGCCGGCGTCGACCCGGTCCAGGTGGCGGCCGCCTACCCCGCGAGCTCGCTCGCGTGGGCTGTCCTCGCCGAGGACGCGCTCGCCGACGGTGACCGCGACGTCGAGGCCTACGCGTACGCCCGGACGGGCTACCACCGGGCGCTCGACTCGCTGCGCAAGTCCGGCTGGCGGGGCCAGGGGCCCGTGCCGTGGTCGCACGAGCCGAACCGCGGCTTCCTCCGGGCGCTCGCGGCCCTCGCCCGGGCGGCCCGCGCCATCGGCGAGAGCGACGAGGAGGCCCGCTGCACGCAGTTCCTCCGCGACAGCTCGGCCGAAGGTGCCCGCGAGCTCGGCCTCTGAGGCCCGGCCGCGCCATCGCATGACGCTGTTCTGCTCCGACGTCGACGGCACGCTGCTCGACCACCGACGCACGCTCTCCGACCGCACCGTCGCCGCCATCCGGGCGGTGCGGTCGGCAGGGCACACGTTCGTGCTCTGCAGCTCGCGCATGCCGGCGTCCCTGGAGGGCCTCGAGCGACTCTGCGGCGTCGAGCCCACCCCGCTCATCGCCTACAACGGCGGTCTCGTCCTGCGCGCCGACCGCACCGTCGTGACCGACGTGCCCATCACGCCGGGCGACGCCCGGGAGGCGTATGCCGTGTGCTCGCGTCTCGGACTCCACGCGAGCTTCTTCGCCGGGGACGACTGGTACGCCTGGGGTCCCGACGAGTGGACCGAGCGCGAGGCGACGATCACGGCCGTCGACCCGAGCGACGGGTCCGCGCACGACTACATCTCGAGCGGGCGCGTCGACACGCACCCGCCGCACAAGGTGATGGCCATGGGTGACCCGGCCCTCGTCGACGACCTCGAGGCGGCGCTCGCCGGGCGCCCCGGTCTCGTGACCTACCGGTCCAAGCCGACCTACCTCGAGATCGCCAACGCCGCCTGCTCCAAGGGCGACGGACTGCGTGCCCTGGCCGAGGAGCTCGCCATCGACGTCGCCGACACCGTCTTCTTCGGCGACAACCACAACGACGTCTCGGCGTTCGCGGTGGCCGGCACGGCGGTCGCCGTGTCCAACGCCGTCGAGCCGGCGCTCGACGCCGCGACCGTCGTCACCGGTCACCACCGCGAGGACGGCGTCGCCGACTACCTCGAGGACTGGCTCGCCTCGCACTGACCGCTGCGCAGCTGGACCGGATCGGCTCGTCGCTTGCGCGCTGCACGATGGATGGCGAGGCGACCGTCGCCGCCACAACTCCGCCACAACTCCGCCGGGGCGGAGGAATCCGGGGTCGGGTGGCCCGATCCGCCTCACCTTCTCCGCCGGGGCGGAGCAATCCGGGGTCGGGTGGCCGGATCCGCCTCACCTTCTCCGCCGGGGCGGAGCAATCCGGGGTCGGGTGGCCGGATCCGCCTCACCTTCTCCGCCGGGGCGGAGGAATCGGGGGTCGGGGGGCCTGATCCGCCGCCACAACTCCGCCGGGGCGGAGAAGCCGGGTCCGGGGCACGGGCGTGCAACCGATAACCTTGCGGTTGGCTTTGACCACAACCGGAAGGCAGACCGATGCCGGCAATCGTGCTCGTCGGAGCGCAGTGGGGCGACGAGGGCAAGGGCAAGGCGACCGACCTGCTCGGCAGCAGCGTCGACTACGTCGTCAAGTTCAACGGCGGCAACAACGCCGGCCACACCGTCGTCATCGAGAAGGACGGCAAGCGCGAGAAGTACGCGCTGCACCTGCTGCCCTCCGGCATCCTCAGCCCGAACTGCGTGCCGGTCATCGGCAACGGCGTCGTCATCGACCTCGGCGTGCTCTTCGAGGAGCTCGACGGTCTCGAGGCCCGCGGCGTCGACACGAGCAAGCTGCTCGTCAGCGCCAACGCGCACGTCATCCCGAGCTACAACCGCACCATCGACAAGGTGACCGAGCGCTTCCTCGGCAAGCGCCGCATCGGCACGACCGGTCGCGGCATCGGCCCGACCTACGCCGACAAGATGAACCGCGTCGGCATCCGCATCCAGGACCTCTACGACGAGGGCATCCTGCGCCAGAAGGTCGAGGCGGCCCTGTCGCTGAAGAACCAGCTGCTCGCCAAGATCTACAACACCCGCGGGGCCGAGGTCGACGAGGTCGTCCAGGAGCTGCTGTCGTATGCCGCCCGCCTCGCTCCCATGGTCGCCGACACGAGCCTCGTGCTGAGCCAGGCGCTGGACCGGGGCGACACGGTGCTCTTCGAGGCCGGGCAGGCGACCCTGCTCGACGTCGACCACGGCACCTACCCGTACGTCACGTCGAGCAACGCCGTCTCCGCGGGCGCGTGCACCGGGTCCGGCGTGCCTCCGACGCGCATCGACTCGGTCATCGCGATCCTCAAGGCCTACACGACCCGCGTCGGCGAGGGCCCGTTCCCGACCGAGCTGCACGACGACAAGGGCGAGTTCCTCCGCAAGACCGGCGCCGAGTACGGCACGACGACCGGCCGTCCCCGCCGCTGCGGCTGGATGGACACCGTCGTCGGCCGCTACGCGACCCGGATCAACGGCGTCACCGACTTCGTCATCACCAAGCTCGACGTCCTGACCGGCCTCGACAAGGTCCCGGTCTGCGTCGCCTACGACGTGGGTGGCGTGCGCCACGACGAGATGCCGGTCAACCAGACCGACTTCCACCACGCGACCCCGATCTACGAGGAGCTCGACGGCTGGTGGGAGGACATCACCGCCTGCCGCAGCTTCGAGGACCTGCCGGCCAACGCCCAGGCGTACGTGCTGCGCGTGGAGGAGCTCATCGGCGCCCGGGTCTCGGCCATCGGCGTCGGTCCCGGCCGCGACGAGATCATCGAGCGCCACCCCCTCAAGCCGGCCGTCGCGGGCTGACGCGTCTGCGCGTCACCCGAGCACACGGCATACGAAAGCCTCTGCAACTGAAGGAAACCCATGACTGAAGAGGTCACCCCGCTCGACTGGGTCACGCGTCTGGCCGACGACGTGATCGCGGAGGCGCAGGAGCGCAACCCCGGCGAGACGATCGTCTGTGCGTCGGGGATCAGCCCGTCCGGCCCGATCCACCTCGGCAACTTCCGCGAGCTCATCACGCCGCACCTCGTCGCCGACGAGATCAAGCGGCGCGGGATCGACTGCGAGCACATCCTCAGCTGGGACGACTTCGACCGCTTCCGCCGCGTGCCGAAGAACCTTGCGGGAGTGGACGACTCGTGGGAGCAGTACATCGGTATGCCGCTGACCTCCGTGCCGCCGCCCGCCGGCTCACCGCACGCCAGCTGGGCCGAGCACTTCAAGGCGCCGCTCCTCGAGGCGATGGCCGCGACCGGCATCGAGGTGCGCCAGATCAGCCAGACCGAGCAGTACCGCGCGGGCGTCTACCGCGACCAGGTGCTGCTCGCGATGCGTGAGCGCTTCGCCATCGACAAGGTGCTGGACCAGTACCGCACGCTCGAGGCCGTCGAGGCCGCGCGTCAGAAGTCCTCCGGCAAGGGCAAGGGCGGCAAGCAGCAGAAGGCGGCGAAGCTCACCGAGGAGCAGGCCGCTGCGGCGACCGAGGCCGAGCGCGGTTCCGGTGCGGCGTCCGAGGACGACGGCAGCGAGGGCAAGGCCGGCTACTACCCGTTCAAGCCCTTCTGCAGCTCGTGCGGCACCGACTTCACGACCGTCACGGCCTACGACGACGACAGCCACGAGCTGACGTATGCCTGCACGAAGTGCGGCCACACCGAGACCGTCGACCTCGACACCTTCACCAACGGCAAGCTCGTGTGGAAGGTCGACTGGCCGATGCGCTGGGGCCACGAGCACGTGATGTTCGAGCCGTCCGGCGTCGACCACCAGAGCCCCGGCAGCAGCTTCGTCGTCGGCAAGGACCTCGCGCCGATCTTCGGCTGGGAGCGCCCGGTCGGCCCGATGTACGCCTTCGTCGGCATCGCCGGCATGGCCAAGATGAGCTCGAGCAAGGGCGGTGTGCCGATCCCGACCGACGCGCTCGAGGTCATGGAGGCGCCGGTGCTGCGCTGGCTCTACGCCCGCCGCCGGCCCAACCAGAGCTTCGACGTCGCCTTCGGGCCCGAGCTGCAGCGCCTCTACGACGAGTGGGATGCCTTGGGCCGCAAGGTCACCGACGGCTCGGCCCAGGCAGGCGACCTCGCCGCGCACCTGCGCGCCACGTCGACGGCTGCCGGTCCTCTGTCGACGACGCCGCGACCGATGCCGTTCCGCACCATCGCGTCGGTCATCGACGTCACCCAGGGTGACGAGGAGCAGGCCGTCCGCATCCTCAGCGAGCTCGAGCCCGACAACCCGGTCGGGTCCACGGACGACCTGCGCCCGCGCCTCGACTGCGCCGAGCGCTGGATGCTCGGCTACGTTCCGGCGGAGGACCGCACGATCGTGCGCACCGAGCCCGACGCCGAGCTGCTCGCCAGCCTCGACGAGCAGCAGCGGGAGTCGCTGCGCCTGCTCGTCGACGGGCTCGAGCGGCACTGGTCGCTCGACGGCCTGACCCACCTCGTCTACGGCGTGCCCAAGGTCCAGCGCGGCATCGACCCCGAGGCCAAGGTCAAGGACCCGGAGCTTTCGGCGGCCCAGCGCGCCTTCTTCGTCCTCGTCTACCGCCTGCTCGTCGGCAAGGACACCGGCCCACGGCTGCCCACGTTGCTGCTCGCCGTCGGCGCCGACCGCGTCCGCGCCCTCCTCGGCCACTGACCGATCGAAAAGAGCATCTCGCCGCCGGGCATTCGAAAGAGCGCTTCGTCGGCAAAGAATCGAAAGAGCACTTCGTCCGGACGAAATGCTCTTTCGATTGCCTGGTCGGGCGGGCCGTCGCCGGACATGGAACGGGCGAGGGGCGAGATACAGGGGGGTCGTATCTCGTCCCTCGCCCGGCGCGACGTCCATGTATGGGAGCGGGACCTCGCCGGACGCCAAGGGCCTCAGGGGGGAGAGGACGGCGGGGAGGGGGGTCCCCGTGCCTTGACGTTGACGTAATCATCCCCCCGGTTCGGGGCCGAGTCGATGAATCACGGAATCTTTGAACAAGTCTTTACCTTGGCCGAGACGCTCCCGTCCGGGCTCGTCGTTGGGTCGACTCCGGAGGCCACCGAGACCGGACCAGAGGCAGCGACTCAGGACAGAACGGTCATCCGGTGCGCCGCGCGTGTCAGCGCGACATAGAGCACGCGGACGCCGCCGGGTGACTCGCGCGTGATCTCGTCGGGGTCGACCACGACGGTCGCGTCGTACTCGAGGCCCTTCGTCGACATGGGGTCGATGACCTGCACGCGTCCCGCGCCGAGCTCGGCCACAGGAGCGAGCCGGTCAGCATGGGTCGACGGGGTGATCACCGCGATCGCGCCCTCGACCTGCGCGAGCAGCGACTCGACCGACCGCCGCACCGAGGCGAGGGCGTCGGGTCCGAGGGGCCCTTCGACGGGCTCGATCCCGGTCTCGCGCACCGCCTGCGGGATGTCGGCGTCGGGCACCTGACGCCGCACGATTTCGGCTGCGTAGTCGAAGATCTCGCGTGCGTTTCGGTAGTTGGTGTCCATGTGGAACTGCTGGCGAGCCTGAGAGCCGAAGGCCTCCTCACGCGCGGCGGTGGCCTCGGTGGTGTCGGGCCAGGAGGCCTGGGCGGCGTCACCGACGACGGTCCACGACGCATACCTCCCGCGGCGGCCGATCATCCGCCACTGCATGGGGGACAGGTCCTGGGCCTCGTCGACGAGGACGTGGGCGTACTCGTCGGGCTTGCCGATGCGCCCGGCGAGGAGCTTGTCGCGCGGGTCGGTCAGGACGAGCGGTGCGCCGGCGTCGCGAGCGGCGCTGACGACGGGCTGCACCTCGGTGACGCCGTACTGGCTGAGGTCCTCGAGCTCCTCGATCTCGTAGAAGCCGCGCTCCTCCTTGGGCGCCTCCTGGACCGGACCGACCCGGGCCGCGATGTCGTCGATGAGTGCGACGTCGGCCACCGACCAGCTGCCGGTCTCGAGGGCGAGGCGGAACGAGGCGGCCAGCGGCTCGACCTCGTCGTCCCGGAGGGTGCCGCGGGCGTGGCGTCGCACGAGCTCGGGGTCCGCGAGCCAGAGCAGCACCTCGCGCGGGTCGACCTGGGGCCACCACACCTGCATGAAGGCCTCGACGTCGAGGTGGTCCTCCCACTTGTCGAGGAACTCGGCCTTGGCGTCGCGGTCGCCGGTGACGCCGAGCGAGGCCCAGGCGGCCTCGCCGAGAGCGTCCTGCGCGGCTGCCGTGGCCGTGTTGCGCTGGTGCTGGCGCAGGACGTGCGAGCGGACGCGGTCGAGCTCTCGCGCCTCGAGCCGCACCGGGCGACCGGCGACCATGGCGCGGAACTCGGTCGGGGTGCCGGGAACCCGGCCGCGAGCGGCGGCGCCGAGCAGCGTACGGATGCGGGTCGACCCCTTCGTCCGGGCGACGGCGGGGGAGTCGAGCCGCTCGGTGTGCACGACGTCGAGGACGTCGCCGAGGGCGCGCAGGATGACGCTCTCCTCGCCGAGCGACGGGAGCACCCGCTCGATGTAGGCCGTGTAGGCACCTGAGGGGCCGACGACGAGGATGCCGCCCGACTCGAACCGGCGCCGGTCGGAGTAGAGCAGGTAGGCCGCGCGGTGCAGGGCGACGACCGTCTTGCCGGTGCCGGGGCCGCCGGTGATCTCGGTGATGCCGCGGGCGCTGGCGCGGATCGCCTCGTCCTGGTGGGACTGGATCGTGGCGACGATGTCGCGCATGCGACCGCCGCGGCTGCGGGTCAGGGCCGCCATGAGGGCCCCGTCGCCGACGACGACGAGGTCGTCCGGCGCCTCGGGGACCATGAGGTCGTCCTCGATGCCGATGACGGTGGTGCCCCGGCTGCGCAGGACGCGACGGCGCAGCACGCCCATCGGCTGGGTCGGCGTCGCGCGGTAGAAGGCCGACGCCGCGGGTGCGCGCCAGTCGATGACGAGCGGCTCGTAGTCGTCGTCGCGGACGCCGAGACGCCCGATGTAGCGGACCTCGCGGTCGCCGCCGGCGCCACCGTCCGAGTCGGAGGGCGGCCGGTGGCCGTTGCCGTTGGCGTCGACGGCCGCGGCACGCAGCATGGCGTGGTCGATGTCGAGGCGACCGAAGACGAGGCCTTCGTACTGGGTGTCGAGGGCGGTGCGTCGCTTCGCGGCGTGGAACATCAGCGCGTCACGCTCGAAGAGGGCAGCCCCCTCGGCGTCGCCGACCTCGACCTGCCGGCCGAACTGGCTGCGGGCCAGGCCCTCGGCCTGGACGCTGTCGGCGCGCACGCCGGCCTTCTCCAGCTCCTCGTGGACCCGGTCGACGTGCGCCTGCTCGACGGCGATCTCGCGGGCCAGCTCGTCGGGAATGCTCTTGGTCGACACGGGTGAGACGTCGCGCGATCCGGGCGCGCTGCTCCGCTGTGACGATGCGTTCGAAGTGCTCACTGACATCCAAGGACTCTGAGGGACGCCTCGGGCGGCGCGGGAACCATCAAGTCTACTGTCACTCCATGCCCACAAAGGCCTGTATGCCGCCAACTGGCGTGCCGCTCGTCGGGCGGTTCGTCCGGCTCGACGTGACGACCGCCGCCGACGCCGCCGGACTCTTCGCCGTCTACTCCGACCCGCGCTGCTACGAGCAGGGTTTCGCGATGATGCAGCCCCACCGGACCGTGGCCGACACGGAGGCGCTCGTCGCGGCCGCGGCGGGGGCGCGCGGGACCGACGGGACGGGCCGGACGGCATACACGATCAGGCTCGTCGCCGACGGCGACCTCGGCCCGGCGGGGACCGTCGTCGGCTCGAGCTCGCTCGGCGACGTCGACACCGGACGCGAGCACGTGCACCTCGGCTGGACGATGTACGGCTCGCACTGGTGGGGCACGCAGGTCAACCCGGAGAGCAAGCTCCTGCTCCTCGCCCACGCGTTCGAGACGTGCGGCTTCGGCCGGGTGAAGATCCAGACCGACGTCATCAACGCCCGGTCGCGGGCGGCCATCCTCAAGCTGGGGGCGGTCTTCGAGGGCGTCACTCGTCGCGACGTGCGCCGACCCGACGGCACCTGGCGGGACACCGCGGTGCACTCGATCCTCGTCGACGAGTGGCCCACGGTCCGGGCAGGCCTGCTGACGCGTCTCGGCGCACCCTAGGCTGGGCGCCGTGAAGGTCCTCGTGCTCGGCTCAGGCGCCCGTGAACACGCTCTCGTCAAGGCCGTCGCGGCCGATCCCGAGGTCGACGCGGTCATCGCCGCGCCCGGCAACCCGGGCATCGACGTCACCGCCCTCTGCGTCCCCGTCGACATCCTCGACGGGAACGCGGTCGTCGCCGTCGCGCGCGAGCACGGCGTCGACCTCGTCGTCGTCGGCCCCGAGGCACCACTCGTCGCAGGCGTCGCCGACGTATGCCGTGAGGCCGGGTTCGCCGTCTTCGGGCCCTCCGCGGAGGCGGCCCGTCTCGAGGGGAGCAAGTCCTTCGCCAAGGAGGTCATGGCCTCCGCCGACGTGCCGACGGGCCTGGCCCACGTGTGCACGACGATGGACGAGGTCGAGGCGGCTCTCGACGCGCTCGGGGCCCCGCACGTCGTCAAGGACGACGGGCTCGCCGCCGGCAAGGGCGTCGTCGTCACCGACTCGCGCGAAGTCGCCGTCGAGCACGCCCGTGCCTGTCTCGCCAAGCCGGACGGCCGGCTCGTCGTCGAGGAGTTCCTCGACGGGCCCGAGGTGTCGGTCTTCTGCATCAGCGACGGCGAGACCGTCGTCGCGCTCGCCCCCGCGCAGGACTTCAAGCGCGTGGGCGACGACGACGCCGGCCCCAACACCGGTGGCATGGGCGCCTACTCACCGCTCGACTGGGCCCCGGCGGGCCTGGCCGACGAGATCGTCCGGCGCGTGGCCCAGCCGACCATCGACGAGATGCGGCGCCGAGGCACGCCCTTCGTCGGTGTCCTCTACGTCGGCCTCGCCCTCACCGCACGCGGCCCGCGGGTCATCGAGTTCAACGCGCGCTTCGGCGACCCGGACGGCCAGGCGTCGCTCGCCCGGCTCGAGACGCCCTTCGCCCAGCTGCTCTTCGCTGCCGCCACCGGTGGTTTGGCCGACTTCGGTCGGCTCCGCTGGTCCGACGACCACGCCGTCGTGGTGGTGCTCGCCTCGGCGGGCTACCCCGCTGCCCCGCGCACCGGCGACCCCATCACCGGGCTCGACGCCGCGGCCGAGGTTCCCGGCGTCGTCGTGCTCCACGCCGGCACCGCCCGTGACGGCGACGGGTTGCTCGTCTCGGCCGGCGGGCGGGTCCTCGACGTCGTGGCGGTTGCGCCTTCGCTGGCGCAGGCCAGGAAGGCGGCCTACGACGCCGTCGCCGTCATCGAGCTCGACGGCTCGCACCACCGCACCGACATCGCGCTGCGTGCCGAGCGCAACGACATCACCATCGGAGGGGCTCGATGAGCACGCTCGACCTGCCCGGATACGTCCACGTCTACTCCGGCAAGGTGCGTGACCTCTACGCGCCGGTCGGTCCCGACGGCGAGGCGGTGCCTGATCAGCTGCTCCTCGTCGCCTCGAACCGGCTCTCGGCCTACGACTGGATGATGTCGCCCGAGATCCCCGACAAGGGCGCCGTGCTGACCCGGCTGTCCCTGTGGTGGTTCGACCAGCTGAGCGACCTCGTGCCCAACCACGTCGTGTCGACGGAGGTGCCGGAGGCGGTCGCCGGGCGGGCCGTGCTCGTGCGGAAGCTGGAGATGCTCAAGGTCGAGGCGATCGCCCGCGCCTACCTCACCGGGGGCGGGCTGGAGGAGTACCGCGACAAGGGGTCCGTCTCGGGGATCGTCCTGCCCGAAGGGCTCGTCGACGGGTCGAAGCTGCCCGAGCCGGTCTTCACGCCGACGACCAAGGCGCCCGTGGGTGAGCACGACCTGCCGATGTCGCCCGACGAGGTCGAGGCCGAGCTGGGCGCCGACGTCGCGGCCGAGGTCTCGCGGCTGACCCGCGCGATCCTGGCCCGCGGCAACGAGATCGCCGCCGAGCGCGGCATCCTCATCGCCGACACCAAGGTCGAGTTCGGGGTCTCACCCGACGGGACCGGCGGCCTCGTCCTCGCCGACGAGGTCCTGACGCCGGACTCGTCGCGGTTCTGGCCGGCAGAGCTCTGGGAGCCCGGGCACCCGCAGCCGTCCTACGACAAGCAGTTCGTGCGCGACTGGCTCACCTCGTCCGAGTCGGGCTGGGACCGCAAGGCCGGCGGCCCACCGCCGGAGCTGCCCGAGCACGTCGTCGAGCAGACGCGCGCGAAGTACGTCGAGGCCTACGAGCGCCTCACCGGCGAGACCTTCTGAGCCGCGTCGAGCACGGCATGAGTCGTGCGCACGACGAAGTCCCGCACCTCGTCGAAGCGGCTCGGTTCGGTGTCCCGACCGTCGGCGTACCACCAGTCCCGCGCCCAGACGACGAGGTCGGCGTCCTGCGGGTGACCGCCGACGAAGCGGTCGGCGGCCGCCCGCTTCGACAGCCGCTCGCGCCCGACCATCGCGCACCAGGCTCGGCACACCGAGAGGACTGAGTAGGCCTGCGCTCCAACCGTGGTCATGCTCTCGACCCAGGTGGGCCAGTCCCGGACGTGGTCGAGCAGAGCCTCGTCCACGGTGTGCTCGGGCCAGGCCGGCAGCACGTCCGTCGCCGGTGCTCCCGACAGCACCCGACCGGTCGCGCGCACCGTCGCCCACGTGAGGACCCGGTGGTTCGACGCGGGGAGGAGGTGAAGGGGCTCTCCCGGGCTGATCCGCATGATGCGGTCGTCTCGTCGGTCGGCACCGTCGACCTCCCGACCGGCGTAGGCGTCGACCGTGGACTGCGCGACGGTCTCCACCTCCACCCGCCCTCGCCATGCGCGGTGACGGTCCGCCAGCGCGGTGTGCACGGGAGCGACGGCCGCCAGCATGGTGTCGTCGGGTGGCCGCCTGACGACCGCGAGCACGTCGAGGTCGCTGCGTGAGGGGGCGAAGTCGCCGGCGACGAGTGAGCCGTGGGCATAGAGCCCGAGCAGATCATCGCCCAGCACCGCCCCGAGCCCTGCGGTCAGGTCGGCAAGCACCGCCTCGGGCCCCACGCCGCGACGCAGCACGACGCGACGGCCGAGTGCGTCCAGCCCGAGCCGTCGCTCCGTGTCGCGCAACTGCCGCAGACCGGGCCCGGGGTCGGTCAGCTCGACGAAGCCGTGCCGGGCATAGAACGGGCCGTTCCACGGCACCTCGTCGAACGTGCACAGCGTCACCGCCTCGTGCCCGCTCCGGGCCGCCCACCCGGCGGCCGCCTCCAGCAGGGCCGCCCCGACGCCGCGACGGGACGCGGACGGGTGCACCGACAGCTGCTCGAGATGGGCCTGCCCGTCGACACGTTCGAGCCGGGCGAAACCGACGACGGGGTCACCGAGGACGAGGACGGCAGCCGCACCGGCGAGCTCCTCCACGGATCCGACGCCCGGCGGGAGCGGCCCGATGCCGGCGGCCGGGAAGAGCGCGTCGGCGGCCGCCTCGAGTGCCGGGAGGTGCTCGAGGTCGCCGGGGCGGGCGGGACGCACGGCAAGGAGCATGTGACCACCCTGTCAGCCGGGGACCCCTCTGTCGTATGCGTTCTGGCCGGTCGACGACCGATCGCAACGTCACGCGGCCCCCCGGGCACACGGCATACGCCAGCGGTTCGTGCCTGCTGTGGGACGCTGAGGGGATGACCGAGCCCGTCGCCGACGCGATCTCCGAGATCCCCGCCGAGCGCTACGTGCTCCGCCAGCGGCTCACCCTGATGGTCAACCGCTACGAAATCGTCCGCGCCGACGACAACGGCAAGGAGCTCGGTCTGCTGTGCTTCGCGGAGCAGAAGCGGATGGCCGCCAAGGAGCAGGTCACCTTCTACACCGACGCCGCCAAGCAGCATCCGCTCTTCGGCTTCAAGGCCCGCCGGCGCCTCGACCTCGGGTCGACGTACGACGTCACGGACAGCCAGGGGCAGCCCATCGGCTGGTTCAAGAAGCACTTCAAGGCCTCGCTCGTGACCTCCACGTGGACGCTCGGTCTGCCCGACGGGCGCGAGCTCATCGGACAGGAGCGCAACGCCAAGGTCGCTGTCGCGCGCCGGCTCTGGGAGGTCATCCCGGTCGTCGGCGACATCCCCGGACCCTTCCTCTTCCACTTCGACTTCGTCGCCCCCGACGGGTCGCTCGCGCTCAGCTCGACGAAGCGTGCCGGCATCAAGGACGTCTACCGCGTGACGCTCCCGGCGCTCGCGGACGGGAAGCCGATCGACTGGCGCGTCGGCATGGCGATGGCCGTGGCCCTCGACGCCCTCCAGTCGCGCTGAGACGGTTGTCCTGACGGCGCCGTGGCGCCCGATAGACTCGGGCCGTCCTTCGGGACGCCACCACCGCCCATCCAGCGCAGGGAGAACCACCACTGATGGGAAGCATCGTCGTCGACGTCATGCTCAAGCCCGAGATCCTCGACCCGCAGGGACAGGCCGTCAACGGCGCCCTCCCACGGCTCGGGTTCAGCGGGTTCACGGACGTCCGCCAGGGCAAGCGCTTCGTGCTCACCGTCGACGGTGACGTGACGGACGAGCACCTCGCCGCGGCCCGCGAGGCGGCCGAGACGCTCCTGTCCAACCCCGTCATCGAGGACGTCGTCTCCGTGCGCGTCCTCGAGGACGCAGTGGACGCGAGCGGCGACACCGACGCGACTGGCGAGCCGGCGGACGCCAGCGACGCCGGCGACGCCGGCGACGCCGGCGACGCCGACGCGGCCGGCGAGCCGGGGGACGACGCGCAGTGAAGGTCGGCGTCGTCACGTTCCCCGGTTCGCTCGACGACCGTGACGCGGCGCGTGCCGTCCGCGAGTGCGGCGGCGAGGCCGTCCCGCTCTGGCACGGCGACGCGGACCTCCGGGGCGTCGACGCGGTCATCCTGCCGGGCGGGTTCTCCTACGGCGACTACCTGCGCTGCGGCGCCATCGCCCGCTTCGCGCCGGTCATGGAGGCGCTCGTGCCGGCGGCCCAGGGTGGCCTGCCCGTCCTCGGCATCTGCAACGGCTTCCAGGTGCTGACCGAGAGCCACCTGCTGCCCGGCGCGCTGATCCGCAACGACCACCGCAAGTTCAACTGCGTCGACCAGCGGCTCGTCGTCGAGAACGCCTCGACCGCGTGGACGTCCGACTTCGAGGCCGGCCAGGAGATCACGATCGTCCTCAAGAACGGCGAGGGCGGTTTCGTCGCCGACGAGAAGACGCTCGACAGGCTCGAGGGGGAGGGGCGGGTCGTCTTCCGCTACGTCCCCGACGCCGAGGGCCGCAACCCCAACGGCTCCTACCGCCACATCGCCGGCATCACCAACGAGCGTGGCAACGTCGTCGGCCTCATGCCGCACCCCGAGCACGCGGTCGAGCAGGGCTACGGCCCGAGCCTCGACGGGCGCGGGTTCTTCACCTCGATCATCAAGCAGACCCTCGAGAGCGCAGCGACCGCATGAGCGACACCCAGCAACAGTCCTCAGCCACACGTCCGGGGGGCGCACGGGGGGCGGAGCCCCCCGTGGGTCTCGACACCGTCGAGCACGCCGCATCGACGCCTGACGTCGAGCAACCGTGGGCCGAGCTCGGCCTCAAACCCGACGAGTACGCCAACATCCGCGAGATCATCGGCCGACGCCCGACGATCGCCGAGCTCGCGATGTACTCCGTCATGTGGAGCGAGCACTGCTCCTACAAGTCGAGCAAGATCCACTTCAAGCTGTGGGGCGAGAACACCACCGACGAGATGCGCGAGAAGCTCCTCGTCGGCATCGGTGAGAACGCCGGCGTCGTCGACATCGGCGACGGCTGGGCGGTGACCTTCAAGGTCGAGTCGCACAACCACCCGTCCTACGTCGAGCCCTACCAGGGCGCCGCGACCGGTGTCGGCGGCATCATCCGCGACATCATGTCGATGGGCGCGCGACCGATCGCCGTCATGGACCCGCTCCGGTTCGGCAACCTGCACCACCCCGACACCCAGCGCGTCCTGCCGGGCGTCGTCGCGGGCGTCGGTGGCTACGGCAACTGCATCGGCCTGCCCAACATCGGCGGCGAGGTCGTCTTCGACGACTGCTACCAGGGCAACCCGCTCGTCAACGCCCTGTGCGTCGGCGCGATGCGCGTCGAGGACATCCACCTCGCCAAGGCGTCCGGCGTGGGCAACAAGGTCATCCTCTTCGGCGCCCGGACCGGCGGCGACGGCATCGGAGGCGTCTCGGTCCTCGCGTCCGAGACCTTCGACGAGGGCGGCCCGACCAAGCGCCCCGCCGTGCAGGTCGGCGACCCGTTCGCCGAGAAGGTGCTCATCGAGTGCTGCCTCGACCTCTACAAGGCGGGTGTCGTCGACGGCATCCAGGACCTCGGCGGTGCCGGGCTCTCCTGTGCCACCAGCGAGCTCGCCTCCAACGGCGACGGCGGCATGCAGGTCGAGCTCGACCTCGTCCCCCTGCGCGACGCGAGCCTGCAGCCGCAGGAGATCCTCATGTCGGAGTCGCAGGAACGCATGATGGCGGTCGTCGAGCCGAAGCACCTCGAGCAGTTCATGGCCATCACCGACAAGTGGGACGTCGAGGCCACCGTCATCGGCGAGGTCACCGACGGCGACCACCTCGTCATCACCTGGCACGGCGAGGTCATCGTCGACGTGCCGCCGCGGTCGGTCGCCCACGAGGGCCCCACCTACGACCGCCCGCTGGCCCGGCCGGCATACCTCGACCAGCTCAACGCGGTCGGCGCGGCAGAGCTGGCCAAGCCCGAGTCGGGAGAGGAGATC
The DNA here is from genome assembly GCF_052114705.1 of Terrabacter sp. 2YAF2. Taxonomy (NCBI): domain Bacteria; kingdom Bacillati; phylum Actinomycetota; class Actinomycetes; order Micrococcales; family Intrasporangiaceae; genus Terrabacter; species Terrabacter sp. 2YAF2. The sequence continues at coordinate 171,858 of NZ_JBFRFG010000001.1, read as the reverse complement.
CGGGCCCAGCTGCTGACGCTGCTCGGCTCGCCCAACCTCTGCGACAAGTCGTGGATCACCGACCAGTACGACCGCTACGTCCTCGGCAACACCGCGCTCGCCCAGCCCGACGACTCGGGCGTCGTGCGCGTCGACGAGGAGACGGGCCGCGGCGTCGCGATCTCGACCGACTGCAACAGCCGGTTCGCCAAGCTCGACCCGTATGCCGGCGCGCAGCTCGCGCTCGCCGAGGCCTACCGCAACGTGGCGACGGCCGGAGCGGCTCCGCTCGCCGTCACCGACTGCCTCAACTTCGGCTCGCCGGAGGACCCGGGTGTCATGTGGCAGTTCCGCGAGGCGATCCGCGGCATCGCCGAGGGGTGCAAGTTCCTCGGCATCCCCGTCACGGGCGGCAACGTCTCGTTCTACAACCAGACCGGGGACGTCGCGATCCACCCGACGCCCGTCATCGGCGTGCTCGGGGTCATGGACGACGTCTCCAAGCGGTCCGGCTCCGGCTTCCGCAGCGACGACGCGCACGTCTACCTCCTCGGCACCACCCGTGACGAGCTCGACGGGTCCGAGTGGGCGCATGTCGTCCACAAGCACCTCGGTGGCCTGCCGCCGAAGGTCGACCTGGCGGCCGAGCAGGCGCTCGGCCGGGTCCTCGTCGAGGCCGCCCGCACCGGTGTGGTCGAGGCGGCCCACGACCTGTCCGAGGGTGGCCTTGCCATCGCGCTCGCCGAGGCGTGCATGCGTCACGGCGTCGGCGTGACCGTCGACGGTCTGGACCGGGTCGGCGCCGACGCCGAGGGCAACCCGCTCGACGTGTTCACGGCGCTCTTCTCCGAGTCGAGCGCCCGCGCCCTCGTCGCGGTGCCGGCGGGGCACGCCGCCGAGTTCGAGGCGATGCTCGGCGACGTGCCGCACGCCAGGATCGGCGTCACCGGTGGACGCGACCTCGACATCGTCGGCCACTTCGCCGTCTCCGTGGCCGAGATGAAGTCGGCCCACGAGTTCACGCTGCCCGCGGTCTTCGGCGGCTGACCCCGGCCAGGCTCAGCGAGCCCGCCACTTCCCGGCCTCGGGAGGTGGCGGGCTCTGCATTCCCTGCTCGTCGAAGGGCTTTGCTCCGGCGAGCAGTCTCGCGAGCGCGGCTCCTTCACGCAGGCCGGTCGGGAGGTTTGCTCGGGCGACGTCGCGACGCAGGGCCTCGACCGGCAGCGGCGCGGCGCTCGCGACGAGCACCGAGTTGCCGAAGCGCCGGCCCTTGAGCACCTCGTGGGTCGCGATGACGGCCACGTGCGGCAGCGACGTGGCCACGGTCGCGACGACCCTTGCGACCCAACGCATCCCGGGCTCGTCGGCAAGGTTCCAGAGGGCCGTTCCCGTCGGCCTGAGCGCCCGCGCGACCTCCTGGGCGTATGCCGTCCCGACGAGCTCCGCGGGCACCCGCCCTCCCGCGTAGGCATCCGTGACGACGACGTCGGCCGAATCGTCCTTGAGGGCCCGGACCCCGGCCAGCCCGTCGACCGCGCGCACGCGGATGCGGTGGCGCCGGGGGAGTGGGACCTCGCGGCGGACGAGGTCGGTGAGGGCCTCATCCGGCTCGAGGACGATCTGCGGAGATCCCGGACGAGTGGCCTCGACCCAGCGGGGCAGGGTGAGGCCGGCACCACCGACGTGCGTGACGCCCAGGGGAGCGGGCGGGTCGGGCGGCATGGCGTCGATGGCGAGCGCGAGGTGCTGGACGTACTCGAAGACGAGCAGCGTCGGGTCGTCGGGCTGCACGTGCGACTGCGGCGAGCCGTCCATGTGCACGGTCACGCCGCCCCGCCCGTCCCACTCCAGGGTGACGTGCTCTGCCGCAGGCGATCCCGTGCTCACCGGACCAGCGTAGGTGGCCGCGGCGTCAGGACCCCATGACGTTGGTGCCGTCCGACAGCACGGGGGAGATCATGCCGAAGATGTTGTGGTCCGGGTCCTGGAGGTAGGCGAGGCGACCGACCCCCGGCATGTCGGACGGGGCGAGAGCCTCCGTCCCACCGAGCTCGAGGCCCTTCGCGAAGAGCCCGTCGACGTCGTCGACGCCGATCACGATGTTGGCACCGTTGACCGCGCCGCCGACCTCCGGGGCCGGTCCCTGACGTCGGGTCAGGCCGCCGTTGATGCCGTTCCCCCCGCCCGATGGGGTGATGGCGCCCTCCCCGGTGTCGATGGACCAGTAGTCCATCTCGCCGAACCGCTGGAACGACCAGCCCATCAGCTGCGAGTAGAACGCGATGAGGCGGTCGGGGTCCGAGGCATGGATCTCGAAGTGGACGACGAGGTTCGACATGGCTGCTCCTTCCGAGGACATGTTCCGACGCTACGACCCACCGCCGACGGCCACACTGCGCATGGAGAAAGCCGGGGCCGCGGCACTACGGTCGGGGGATGCGATTCGGCCTGACGATCCTGCCCGAGCACCCGTGGTCCGAGGCGGCGCCGATGTGGCGCGAGGCCGAGCAGATGGGCTTCGACCATGCGTGGACCTTCGACCACGTGACGTGGGGTGGCCTGCCCGAGTCGCCATGGTTCGCTGCGGTGCCGACGCTCGCCGCGGCGGCTGCCGTCACCGACCGGATCGGCCTCGGCACCTTCGTGTCCTCGCCCAACAACCACCACCCGGTGCAGCTCATGCGCGAGGTGCTGGCCCTCCATGACATCTCGGGCGGTCGCTTCCTGCTCGGCATCGGCTCCGGCGGCGACATCGACGCACGCATCCTGGGCGAGGACCTGCCCCTCCGCGACCGGGTCGCCCGGTTCCACGAGTTCACCCGCCTGCTCGACCGGCTCCTGACCGAGGACCACGTCACGGCTGACGGGCGCTTCTACGCGGCCCGCGACGTGCGCACCCTGCCCGGCCCGGTCCGCGGGGACGACGCCGGCAGCCGGGTGCCGCTCGTCGTCGCGGCCAACGGGCCGCGGTCGATCGACCTCGCGGTCGAGCGGGGCGACGCGTGGATGACCTACGGAGGGAACGCCGACACCGACGAGGAGTGGTGGGCCCTGGTGGCCGGCCACAGCCGCCGGGTCGACGAGGCGCTCGAGGCGGCCGGCCGGCAGGCGAGCGGCTTCGGGCGGTACCTCAACCTCGACTCCGCGCCCACCTTCTCGCTGACGAGCGCCGCCGTGTTCGAGGATGCCGTCGGTCGCGCTGCAGGTCTCGGCTTCACCGACGTCATCACCCACTGGCCGCGTGCGACCGAGCCGTTCCGCGGCACCCGCGACGTCCTCGACGTGGTCGCCTCCGACGTCATCCCGCGGCTGCGCTGAGGGGGCGTCGCGGCCTCAGGGCTCTGAGTCGCGCCTTTTCTCCGCCGGGGCGGAGTTGTTGTGGCCCTGGGGTCCCGAGTCGCGCCTTGTCTCCGCCGGGGCGGAGTTGTTGTGGTCCTAGGGTCCTGAATCGCGCCTTGTCTCCGCCGGGGCGGAGTTGTTGTGGTCCTAGGGTTCTGAATCGCGCCTTGTCTCCGCCGGGGCGGAGTTGTTGTGGTCCTAGGGTTCTGAATCGCGCCTTTTCTCCGCCGGGGCGGAGTTGTTGTGGTCCCAGGGCTCTGAGTCGCGCCTCTTCCGCCAGGGCGGAGTTGTCGGGGGCGGGGCCCCGGACGGTGGTGGCGCTGGCTGGCGTATGCCGTCAGGCCGCTTCGGGCGCGCAGGCACCGTCGCGCCCGACCGCGCCTTTCGAACTGCGCGCGACGACCTTGGGACGGAAGACGTGCTCCGCGACTGGCCCCGGGACGCGGCGTCGGTGCGCGCCGATAACCTGCGAGGTATGCCGCCGCGTCGCCGTACCCCTGTCGCCGAGGGACACGCTGCCCTGGAGGCGTGCCGGGCGGCCCGCTGGGCAGCTGACCGTCGCACGACGGCCACCGCGGTCCGCTACACGCTCGAGGAGCTCGCAACCATCGCCCCGGGCCGCACTGTGGAGGTGCGGGTGCCGCCGCACGGCGCCGTGCAGTGCATCGAGGGCCCGGTCCACACCCGTGGCACGCCGCCCAACGTCATCGAGACCGACGCTGCGACGTGGCTGCGCCTCGCGGTCGGCGACCTGACGTGGGAGGCCGCGACGGGCGGTGCGCTCGTGCGCGCGAGCGGTCAGCGCGCCCACCTCGACGGCCTGCTGCCGCTCGCCTCGCTTAGGCTGGACCCGTGACCCAGTCGCCGAACACCCCGCCGCACACGCGCGCAGAGCGTCCCCGCATCCCGAACTTCAAGCGCTTCCTCATCACGGGCGCCGTCCTCGGCTTCATCGTCGGCGCCGCCATCTCGATCATGGGCGACGAGGTCCAGGGCTACACGACGACCACCGGGGCGCTCTACATCGGCGCGCTCGGTGCCTTCCTCGGCACCGGCCTGGCCGGTGTGCTCGGGATCCTCCTCGACCGCTCCGGTCGCGACCAGCCGTGACCCCGGCGGCCGGCGACGGCTCGGCACGCCCGGGGCCGCTCGCTGGTGTGCGCGTGGTCGAGCTCGCCGGCATCGGTCCGGCGCCCTTCGCGGCGATGCTCCTCGCCGACCTCGGCGCCGACGTCATCCGCGTCGACCGGCCCGGTGAGCCCGCGCTGCCGGTCCCGCTTCCGCCCGAGGCCGACCTGCTCCGCCGCGGACGACCCTCCGTCGGCCTCGACCTCAAGCACCCCGAGGGCCTCGCCACCGCGCTCGCCCTCGTCGAGCGCGCCGACGTGCTCCTGGAGGGTTACCGCCCCGGCGTCGCCGAGCGGCTCGGCCTGGGCCCGGACGACTGCCTCGCCCGCAACCCGCGGCTCGTCTACGGCCGGATGACCGGCTGGGGCCAGGACGGTCCGCTCGCCCAGGCGGCGGGTCACGACATCGGCTACGTCGCCCTCACCGGTGCCCTGCACGCCATCGGCCGCGCCGGCGGACCACCCCAGGTGCCGGTCAACCTCGTCGGCGACTTCGGCGGCGGCGCGCTCTACCTCGTCGTCGGGGTGCTCGCCGCCCTGCTCGAGTCGCGCACGAGCGGCTGCGGCCAGGTCGTCGACGCCGCCATCGTCGACGGCACGGCCCACCTCTCCTCGCTCGTCGTCGGCCTCGTCTCGGCCGGCCTCTGGTCCGACCGCCGCGGCACCAACCTCCTCGACACCGGCGCCCCCTTCTACGACGTCTACGAGACGAGCGACGGCGGCTGGCTCGCCGTCGGTCCGCTCGAGCCCGCGTTCTACGCCGAGCTGCTGCGCCTGCTCGACCTCACCGACAGCGCTCCCGACCGGCTCGACCCCGGCGAGTGGCCGGCCCTGCGCGCCCTGCTCGCCGACACCTTCCGCACCCGGACGCGCGACGAGTGGGCCGCCCTCCTCGAGGGCACCGACGCGTGCGTCGCGCCCGTCCTCAGCTACGCCGAGGCACCTGCGCACCCGCACCTCGCCGCCCGCGGCACCTACGTCGAGCACCACGGCGTCGTCCAGCCGGCACCCGCGCCGCGCTTCTCCCGCACCCCGGCCGCGCTCGGCACCCCGCCGTCCACCCCGGCCGCCGACACCCGGTCGGCCCTCGGGGCGTGGGGCATCGACGACGTCGACGCCCTCATCGCCACCGGCGCCGCGATCCAGCCATGAGGCTCTTCGTCGCCGTCGTCCCACCCGACGACGTCCTCGACGACCTCGAGGCCCACCTCGAGCCGCGGCGCGAGGCCAGTCCCGAGATCCGCTGGACCGACCGGCACCAGTGGCACGTCACCCTCGCCTTTTTCGGGGCCGTTCCCGAGCGACGCCTCGACGACCTGACCGAGGCGCTCGCCCGGTCCGCGGCACGCCGTCACCCGCTCGTCCTGCGCCTCGCCGGGGCCGGCGCCTTCCCGAACCCGTATGCCGCGCGCGTGCTGTGGGCCGGCGTCGAGCAGGTGCGCGGTGACCTCGTGGCCGTGGCGGGCGGCATACGCAATGCCTCGAGCTCGGTGGGAGCGACGCCCGACGGCACGCGCTTCTCCCCGCACGTCACGCTCGGCCGCTTCCACCGGCCGACGGAGGCGACCCGGTGGATCCGCGCGCTCGACGCCTGGGAAGGCCCGGCCTGGCGGGCCCCGCACCTCGCGCTCGTGGAGTCGCACCTGGGGGAGGGGCGCGGGCGGCGGCCGCGCTACGAGGTGCTCGCCGAGCTGGCGCTGCGCGGCCAACCGCCCACGAGCTGATCGCGGCGGGTGTGGGAGACTGGGCGACGTGTCACGTGGCGACGGTCGTTTGAACCATGACCTCATCCCCGGCGAGAAGGGCCCGCAGGACGCCTGCGGGGTCTTCGGCGTCTGGGCCCCCGGAGAGGACGTCGCGAAGCTGACGTACTTCGGGCTCTATGCGCTGCAGCACCGCGGGCAGGAGTCGGCCGGCATCGCGACCGGTGACGGCGAGAAGATCCTCGTCTACAAGGACATGGGCCTCGTCTCGCAGGTCTTCGACGAGACCGCGCTCAGCTCACTGCGTGGCCACATCGCGATCGGCCACACGCGCTACTCGACGACGGGCGGATCCACGTGGGAGAACGCCCAGCCGACGCTCGGCGGCGCCGGCGGCAGCACGCTGGCACTCGCGCACAACGGCAACCTCATCAACACCGTCGAGCTCAAGGCCCTCGTGGACGAGCACTTCGGCGGCGCCCGCATCACCGGCGAGCTCGCCCGCGGCAACACCTCCGACACCGCGCTCGTCACGACGCTGCTCGCCGCCGACGAGGACCGCACCCCCGAGCAGGCCGCCCTCGAGCTGCTGCCCAAGCTGCGCGGCGCCTTCTCCTTCGTCTTCATGGACGAGACGACGTTGTATGCCGCCCGCGACCCGTGGGGAGTCCGTCCCCTCGCGCTCGGCCGCCTCGAGCGGGGCTGGGTCGTCGCCTCCGAGACCGCCGCCCTGCAGACCATCGGCGCGGCCGTCATCCGCGAGGTCGAGCCCGGTGAGCTCATCGTCATCGACGAGGACGGCCTGCGCTCGCACAAGTTCGCCGAGCCCCAGCCCAAGGGCTGCGTCTTCGAGTACGTCTACCTCGCCCGCCCCGACGCCGTCATCCGCGGCCGCGTCGTCCACGAGGCGCGCGTCGAGATGGGCCGGGTCCTCGCCCGCGAGCACCCCGTCGACGCCGACCTCGTCATCGGAGTCCCCGAGTCGGGCGTGCCTGCGGCCGTTGGCTATTCGCAGGAGTCCGGCATCCCCTTCGGGCAGGGCTTCGTCAAGAACGCCTACGTCGGACGCACCTTCATCCAGCCGTCGCAGACGCTGCGCCAGCTCGGCATCCGGCTCAAGCTCAACCCGCTCGAGCACACGATCCGTGGCAAGCGCCTCGTCGTCGTCGACGACTCGATCGTGCGCGGCAACACCCAGCGGGCGCAGATCCGGATGCTCCGTGAGTCGGGCGCGGCCGAGGTGCACGTGCGCATCAGCTCACCGCCGGTGCAGTGGCCGTGCTTCTACGGCATCGACTTCGCCACTCGGGCCGAGCTCATCGCCACCGGGCTCAAGGTCGAGGAGATCCGCGCGTCGATCGGTGCCGACTCCCTCGGCTACATCTCGGAGGAGGGCATGATCGGCGCGACGAACCAGCCCGCCGACGAGCTGTGCTCGGCGTGCTTCACCGGGAAGTACCCCATCGAGCTGCCCGAGGACGGCCGGATCGGCAAGCACGTCCTCGAGACCCTGCCCTTGACGGTCCGCACCGGCCACGACCGCTCGGTCGACGTCGAGGGCGTCAGCCTCGGGGTCGGTCTCGGCGGCGAGAACGCCCTCCAGCACCCCTGACCCCGCCGCCGCCCGGCGTCCGCACTCAGCCGCCGGCGTCACCGATCGAGGTGATGGCCGACCGTATCCGGTCGTCGATCACCTCGATCCGTCATTGCGCCAGCCCGAGCGCGACCTGCCGCAAGTACTCGTCCTCGTAGAGCCGCAGACCAACAAGGTCGATGCGCAACACGCGGTCGTGCTGGAGTGTCACGGCATTGCGACTGAGGTTGTCCGCCGTCACGTTGAGTCCCTCGCGGTGCTGAGCCCCGTCGATCTCCACCACGAGCCGCGAGTCCTCCCAGCGCACATCGAGGTAGATGCGGCCTCGCGGACCTCGGCGAACCACCTGTCTGGAGGGCTCGGGAAGTCCGCGAGACCGGCACATTCGCGCGAAGTCGAGCTCGCCCAGCGACTGAACCCCATCAGCTGCATCGAACAGGATGCGTCGAACGAAGCCCCGGCGGCGGCGGCCTGGCATCCGCGCGCTGAGCTCCAGCATCTGTCGAGGCGTGGCCAGTCGCTGCTGCACCGTCATGAGCAGGACGAGCGCGGCCTGACGGTCCGAGACCGCCCAGGACGCCGCGCGAAGCGCAGCCACGGCCGGTCGTGTCCGGGGTGGGCCGGAGGAGCTGAGCTCGTCGGGCAGTCGCCGGATCACCTTGTGCAGCTGGACGCCCGGCAGGTGCTTTACCGACGCGGTGTGGATGACAGACACGTGCACCTCCTCGTCGACGTAGTTGCGCAGTCCCGCCACCTGGAGAGCTGTGACCCCATCGAGTGCCGCCACGCCGGCACCTGTCTCCCAGATCGCCTGCCACCGCCGAGCATCCACACCGATCGGCCCGCAGTGCAGAGCCACCGTCTGCAGGCCGTGACACCTCCAGCGTCCGGCAGCGACCTCGGTCCGGACGTCCACATGGGTGAGGCCGAGCGCGAGCAGTGCGTCGCGCGAGGTCACCCCGTCGGTCGTGAACGCAGCAGTGCGCGCAAGCTCGCGCCGTTCGGGTCCTCGCATGAGAGTGAGCGTGCTTGCGCGGTCTGCTCCGGGCACGGGTGAGCCGTTGCCCTGAGGACGAAGCGATCGCCGCCGAGGGAGGTGTGGACAGTCGGAGTCGAGGTGATCCGCGACGGTATCCAGTCGCGGGATACCTCGAACCGCGGCGAGGGGGACGGCACGGCGCCGGTAGGCTGTGACGGGTGAGCGACGCCCCCATCACCTATGCCTCCGCCGGTGTCGACGTCGAGGCGGGTGACAAGGCCGTCGAGCTGATGAAGGCGTTGGTCCGACGCGCGACCCGCCCCGAGGTGCTCGGTGGTCTCGGCGGCTTCGCCGGCATGTTCGACGCCAGCGCCATCGCACGGATGACGCGACCCGTCCTCGCCACGAGCACCGACGGCGTCGGCACCAAGGTCGCCATCGCGCAGGCCCTCGACATCCACGACACGATCGGCTTCGACCTCGTCGGCATGGTCGTCGACGACATCGTCGTGTGCGGCGCCGAGCCGCTCTTCATGACCGACTACATCGCGACCGGCAAGGTCGTGCCCGAGCGCATCGCCGCCATCGTCGGCGGCATCGCCCGCGCCTGCGAGGAGGCCGGCGTCGCCCTCGTCGGCGGTGAGACCGCAGAGCACCCGGGTCTGCTCGAGCCCGACGAGTACGACGTGGCGGGTGCCGCCACCGGCGTCGTCGAGTATGCCGCCGTGCTGGGTCCGCAGCGCGTCGCCGACGGCGACGTCGTGGTGGCGTTGGCCAGCAGCGGTCTGCACAGCAACGGCTACAGCCTCGTGCGCCGCGTCGTCGCCAGCGCCGGCTGGGAGCTGGACCGTCACGTCGCCGACTTCGGTCGCAGCCTGGGCGAGGAGCTGCTCGAGCCGACCCGCATCTACACCAAGCCGTTGCTCGAGCTCATCGCTGCCGAGGGCGTCGACGTGCACGCCCTGAGCCATGTGACCGGTGGCGGTCTCGCCGCCAACCTCGCGCGCGTGCTGCCCACCGGCATGTTCGCACGCGTCGACCGCGGCACGTGGACCCCGCCGGCGGTCTTCCGCACGGTCCAGGACCTCGGCCGCGTGCCACAGGCCGACATCGAGCGCACCCTCAACCAGGGCATCGGCTTCGTCGCGGTGCTGCCGGAGGCGCACGCCGAGCGGGCCATCGAGCTGAGCGAGGCGCGCGGCATCCAGGCCTGGCGCCTCGGCGAGATCGCCACCGAGCAGCGCGCGCAGGCAGCGGGCCTCGTCGCCGAGGGTGTGGAGATCGTGCGCGGCGCCAAGGGTGTCGACGGCGGCGCCGTGCAGGTCGTCGGACAGCACCCGGCTCCCTGACGCCCGGGGTCCCGGCATTCGCGTACGCGGAGGCCCGGCGACCCGGCATACGCGGGGATGACGAGAGCCCGCACACCCCGGAGGGCGTGCGGGCATCGATGTGTCACTCCGACGCGACCCGGCCACTGGGGCCGGCGGGGCATCAGCTCCTCGATGTCAGCACTGATCGCGCGCCGGGTGGGAACACCCGACGCACGAGGTGCAGACGGAAGAGGGAGGACGAGCTCAGCGCTCGCCTGAGACCCACTTCCCGTATTCGTCGTACTCGTCGTCGTCGACGGACTGTGGCTGGTTGGAGACGTCGCGTTGCGACGGTCCGTGCAGCTCACGCTCCAGCGCGCTCAAGTCCGTGTCAGGTGTGTAGTACTTGAGCTGCCGTGCGACCTTGGTCTGCTTGGCTTTGGCTCGGCCGCGCCCCATGGCGTGACCCCCTCGTGCGTCGTGCCGGGACGGCATCGCCCCTCAAAGAGCCAGATGGCTCTTCGATGTCTGCGTAGCGGTCCCGGGAATGTGTGTGTTCTCGTGGGGCTAACGCTACATGAGTGAGGCAAATCGCGCGCCCGCCGGACCCCGGCTCGCCGGGGCGGGATGCGCCGGGAGCGACGGGAGGGGAGGGCCGACCCGTCAGGGCCTGCACAACCCCCTGGCGACGCCGTCGCACCCGCTCTCGTACGCCGTCCGCGTATACACCCAGGAGTGAGCAAGCGGGACGATTTGACTCTTTTCAGTGTTTAACCGCGATGTGGACGGCCGAGACTTTACCCTTGCTTTACTGAGCCCCGATTGGGGCACATGCGTGTCGCTGCACAAGCGACAGGGTGGTGGGGATATGACAATGACGACTCAGGATCGACACGAGACCGAGAAGCTGCTGACTCCTGCCGAAGTTGCGGCCCTGTTCCGAGTGGACCCCAAGACGGTCACTCGCTGGGCCAAGGCGGGCAAGCTGACTTCCATCCGGACCCTTGGCGGGCACCGGAGATACCGCGAGTCAGAGGTGCGCGACCTTCTGGGTGGCGGACACTGAACACGACCGCTACCAGGGGGTAACCGGTCAGCAGTCGGGGTAGAGCACCGCGCGGTGTGACTTCCCGGGCTGCCCAAGGTGCGCGCTCGGACCCGTCCGTGGGGGAACGGGTCGAGCGCGCACCAGTAGAACTTCAGGGCGCCACCGTCAGCGAGGCCCGCGGCGTTCATGACTGCCTGCACCCTGTCCGCTGCATCGTGGGGCCCCGGTCCGGTCGCTGCCGACGTCGGTGCGCCGTCCTATCGTGGCGGGATGACTGCACCGCCCGACATCACCGCCATCACCCTGGGCGTCCGCGACGTCGAACGCTCACGCGCCTTCTACGTCGACGGCCTCGGCTTCCGCTCCGTGCTGGACGTCGCGGGCGAGATCAGCTTCGTCCAGTGCGCGCCCGGCCAGCTCCTGGCGCTCTGGGACGTCACCCGGATGCCGAGCGAGTACGGCGACGTCGCTCACGGCCCGACCGCCCCGCCCATGTCGCTCGGCCACAACGTCGGCGCTGCCGAGGACGTCGAGCGGTTGTATGCCGCGGCCCTGGCTGCCGGCGCCGCCTCGGTCGCGGTCCCGACCGTCCGCGAGTGGGGCGGGGTGAGCGCGTGCGTGGCCGACCCGGACGGTTTTCGGTGGGACTTCGTCCACAACCCGAACTTCCGCGTCGACGAAGACGGCAGCGTCCACCTGGGCGAGGGCTAACGCGCGTCCAGGCGCGCCCGCCACGGGTGGCCGGCCGGCTGGGCGTCGACGACCCGCCGGAGCACCGCGACCTGGGCGGCACCGAGCAGGGGGAGTGCGGCCTCGAGGTCGGCGTCGTCCTTGGGTCGCGGCGAGGCGGCCTTGTGGGCGAGGACGAGCTCGGGGCGCAGGTAGCGCACGCCGTCGCGCTCCCACGTGGCGTCGTCCAGTGACACCACGAGCGTCGGGTCGCGCTTGAACTGCCACCGTCCGTCGACGTCCGGGTTGAGCAGGATCTCTCCGCGCCAGGGGGCGAGCGCGTGCTCGCGGACCCAGATCTGGCCGGAGTCCTCGGGCACGTCCCGACCCGGCCGCAGGTGCAGCAGGCCCGAGTCGCCGGCGGACCACAGGTGCCAATCCGGCTCGAGGTGGGCCCGGATCGCGCCGACGTCGCGACGGAGCACCGAGACGTCGATGTCCTCGTGGTCGCGGGCGACGCCGGTGAACGCCTCGACGGCCCACCCGCCGGCCACCCACCACGGCACGCCCAGCCCATGGAGCAGGTTGCGGACCTCGACCGGGGTCCATGAACGCTGCGGGCCGTAGATCCGCTGGAACTCGGCCGGTGCGAGCCGCTGCGGCCCGCCGGTCGTCACCGCGTCCTGCTCGTCCACGACGCCACGGTAGCGGCGCGGGGCCCGTTCAGTGGCCGAGAGCGCGCAGCTGGAGACGCAGGGCGAGGCGGGTCTCCGGGTCGTGCAGGTCGAGGTCGACGACGCCCGACAGCCGCTGCAGCCGGTAGCGCAGCGTGTTGGGGTGGACGTGGATGCTCGCCGCAGCTGCCCGGGGGTCGCCCGGGTGGTCGAGCCACGCAGCGACCGTCTCGAGGTATGCCGTGTGGTGGGTCTCGTCGTGGTCGCGCAGGGTCCCGACGGGGCCGAGCAGCTCCTCGGTCCAGATGCCACCGAGGGCGCGGGCGTTCGTGACGGCGGCCCACGCGTCCTCGACCGTCGTCGTCGTGCCCGCCACCCGGCCCACGTCACGCAGACGCTGGACCTCGGTGGCCTCGCGCCGCGACCGGTCGAGGTCGACCGGGCGCGAGACCCGTCCGCCGGCGCTGGCCGTGGCCGTGGGAGCGACCCCCGCAACCTCCTCGACGACGCCGTGCAGCCACTCCCACGTGCCGGGGGAGGTGTCGCCCGGCACGTCGCGCACGAGGGTGAGCGCCACGCCGTCGAAGATGGCCAGGAGCGGCTGGCGCCAGGACCGGCGGCGCGCGGCCGACTCCCAGACGTCGAGCTCACGCTCGGTGTCGCGAGGCGAGCCCTGGCCGGCGACGACGGTGCGGTCACGGTGGGCGCCGGCAAGCACGACCACGCGCCACGGCGCGGGCGGGAGCCAGCCCTCGGCCTCGAGGGTGTCTCCGCTCAGCACGGCACGCAGCCGGTCGGCCGAGACGCGTCGGGCGAGGTCTGCCTGGGATCGCAGCCGCAGCAGGTGCAGGGCCACGACCGAGGCGGTCTGGGCGAGGGAGACGAGAACCTGCGCGGGGGGCTCCTCGTCGACGACGGCCCAGATCGAGCCGAGCCATTCGGTGCCGGCCCGGACGGGGACGACTAGGCGCGCCCCCAGACCGCGCCCGGCCGGCACGAAGAACGGCTCGTCGGAGCGGGCCAGCCGCCGGAAGACTCCGCGCCCGCGCAGGCCCGCGATGACCTCCTCGGGCACCCGGCGCCCGACGATGGTGGACACGCGGGCGGGGTCGGCGACGTCCTGCGTCGAGGAGTAGGCGAGCACGCGCGACTGGGTGTCCTCGATGGTGATCGGGGCGGAGACGAGCGCCGCGCACGCGTCGGCGAGGACGAAGAGCTCGTCGAGGACCGGGCCCTCGGCGCGCATCGCCGGACCGCTCGCGGCCCGGTCGAGCACGCCGCGCAGCAGCCACACGACATGCGCCCAGGACGCGTGGTCGGCCAGCTCGACGAGACTGACGCCGACGCGGGCCGCTGCGGCCCTGACCGGTCGGCTGCGGGCGGCAGCTCGCCGCAGGACCACGGCGCCGCTGCCGGACGCCGCCGCGCCCTCGAGCAGGGCGGCCGCGTCGGCCGGACGCTCGATGCCGACGCCGAGCAGCAGGTCGCCCACCTGGCCGAAGCCGCCCGACCCCGGCTCGGCGAGCGTCACGTCGTCGACGGCCGGCCCGCCCGCGTCGACGACCACGGTGAGCAGGCCCCCGCCGAGGGTGCCGGCGAGCTGCGCGATCGGCAGGCCGACCGGAGTCGTCGACGACGTGCGGGTGGCGGACGCGCGTGCGGCGCGGGGAGCGCGTGGGGTGGCGGACGGCATACCCCATCATCACGCACGTCACTGTGCCGAGAGCACAAGCTTTCGCCGAGACTCTGTGCGACTGGCACCACTCATCCGTGAGCGGCGCGCCGCACCATGGAAGCAGGCCACCCCCAGACCTGACACAGGAGTCGATCGCATGCCTGCCGTGACCCCCGCCGGTACCCCCGTCCCCGAGCGCGTCGCCGTCGTCGGCGCCGGCATGGTCGGTCTCGCGACCGCCTGGTTCCTCCAGGAGCGTGGCGTCGAGGTGACCGTCATCGACCGCGACGGCGTCGCCGCCGGGGCCTCGTGGGGCAACGCCGGCTGGCTGACACCCGGCATCGCGACCCCGCTGCCCGAGCCCGCCGTGCTCAAGTACGGCCTGCGCGCCGTGCTCAGCCCGAGCTCGCCCGTCTACGTGCCGCCCAGCGCGCGACCGGACTTCCTCCGCTTCGTCACCGGCTTCACCCGCCACAGCACGATGACGGCCTGGAAGAAGGCCATGGGCGCGCTCGTGCCCGTCAACGACCTGTCGCTGCAGAGCTTCGACCTGCTGGGGGCTGGTGGCGTCGACGCCGAGACCTACGAGGCGAAGTCGTTCACGGCCGCCTACCGGACCGCCGAGGAGCGCCAGACCCTTCTCGAGGAGATCGAGCACATCCACGCCTCCGGTGGGGACATCACCTTCGACGTCCTGAGCGGCGACGAGGCGCGGGCCATCGAGCCGGCCCTGTCGGACGAGATCGGCGCCGCGATCGTGCTGCACGGCCAGCGCTTCATCAACCCCGGTGCCTACGTCGCGGCTCTCGCCGACTCGGTCACCGCCCGAGGCGGCAAGATCGTCACCGGCAGCGCCGTCTCGCGCATCACCGACGCCCCGACCGGCGTCCTCGTCACCAACGACTTCGGTCAGGCCGAGCACTACGACGCCGTCGTCGTCGCCACTGGCGCCTGGCTCGGCAAGCTGGCGCGCGAGTTCGGCGTCAAGCGCGTCGTCCAGGCCGGTCGCGGCTACTCCTTCAGCGTGGCCGTCGACGACCTGCCCAACGGTCCCGTCTACTTCCCGGCTGCCCGCGTCGCGTGCACGCCGGTCGGTGACCGCCTCCGGGTCGCCGGCATGATGGAGTTCCGTCAGCCCGAGGCCGCCCTCGACCGGCGCCGCATCAAGGCCATCGTGGAGTCGGCCCGCCCGCTGCTCCAGGGCGCCGACCTCGACCACCGCCAGGACGAGTGGGTCGGCTCCCGCCCGTGCACCATCGACGGCCTTCCGCTCATCGGCGCCTCGCGCAACCCCAAGGTCTTCGTCGCCGGCGGTCACGGCATGTGGGGCATCACGCTCGGCCCGGTCACCGGCCGCCTGCTCGCCGAGCAGATGACGACCGGCGTCGCCCCCGCGCAGCTCGCGCCGTTCGACCCCCTGCGCTGAGCCACTCGGCGAGCGGGCACCGCCCTTCGGGGGAGGTGCCCGCTCGCTGCGCTTCAGGCCGGCGTCAGGACGACCAGCGTGTAGGCACCGACCGAGACGGTGCCGCTTGCCGGCTGTTCGTCGACCGGCTCCTCCACCGCCTCGACGTCATGCGTCTCGTGGCCGGCGAAGAGGGCGCTGTAGGTGGACGCGTCCGAGTTGAAGCGGACGGTCCACGGCCCGGCGGACGGCATACCCGTCGTGACGTCGCGGGGCTCGGAGCTCGCGTTGACGACCAGCACCGCCACGTCGTCTCCAGCTCGCCGCGCCCACGCCAGCGTCTTGGCGTCGTCGTCGAGGTGGAGCACCTCGAAGCCGTCGCCGCGCAGACCGCCGGAGACCCCGTCTCCGTCACGGCGCAGTCGTACGAGGTCGCCGGTGAGCCGCACGAGATCACGGAACTGCTCGGCACGCTCCCAGTCGAGCGGCGCGGTGTCTCGGAACTCCTGGTCCTCGAGGAACTCCTGGCCCTGGAAGAGCATGGGGATGCCAGGGGAGGTCAGCGTCAACGCGAGGCCGAGGGTGGCGCGCTTCTGGGCCGCCCAGCCGGTGGGGTCGCCGCCATCGACCTCGTCCGGCACCCGGAGGCTGCCCTCCGCCACCTCGTCGTGGCTCTCGGTGTAGATCACGCGCCGGAACGGTGCGTCGTTGCCGCGCAGCGCCTCGGCGAGCTCGGCCATCGAGCGGTCGTGGTCGTCGACAGCGGTCAGGACCCGTCGCACGGGGTGCACGAAGCCGGGGTCCCACTGGGCGTGGAAGCCGGCCCCGCCGTCGTCGCCGGTGGTGATCGCGGGGTCGGACTGCAGGTCCTCGGCGATGAGGATCTTGTCGGGGTGGCGCTCGCGGATCGTCGACGTGATGGAACGCATCAGGTCCCAGCCCTCCTGCAGGTCGCCGGTGCCGAGGCCGTCGATGGTGCGCACGTAGAGAGTGGCGTCGAAGCGCAGCCCGTCGAGGTGGAACTCTTCGAGCCACATCAGGGCGTTGTCGTGCAGGTAGCTCCGGACCTCCTCGCGGCCGTAGTCGGGACGCGTGTCGCCCCACGGCGTCGACGAACGCTCGTCGTTGTAGAAGTAGATGCCGCCCTTCTCGTCCTCGCTCCACCCGTCGAACTGCCACAGCGCGAGGTCGCTCGGCCCGAAGTGGTTGATCACGACGTCGAGGATCACCGCGATGCCGTGCCGGTGGGCCTGCTTGACGAAGTCCTTGAGCGCGTCGGGTCCGCCGTAGCTGCTGGAGACCGCGAAGGGGTTGGACGGGTTGTAGCCCCAGGAGTAGTCGCCGGCGAACTCGGTGACCGGCATGAGCTCGACGGCGCTGACGCCGAGGTCGGCGAGGTGGTCGAGCTTCCCGGCGACACCGCCGAGGTCGCCGGCGTCACCGTCGGCTGCGACGAACGAGCCGATGTGCGCCTCGTAGATGACGAGGTCGTCGTGAGGTGGGCAGCCGAACGTGTCGCCCTCCCAGTCGAAGGCGTCGCGGTCGTAGACGACGGCGTTGCCCGACGAATTCGTGACGACGCGGGCACGCGGGTCGATCCGCATCAGGCGCTGCTCGCCGTTGGTGATGACGAACTGGTACTCGTCGCCCGGGCGGGCGCCGTCGACGTCGGCGTACCAGTGCCCGTCGTCCTCGGCGACCATCGCGTGTCCGTCCTCGGACCAGTCGGTGAAGCCGCCGGTGACCGCGACGGCGTCGGCGTTGGGGGCCCACACCCGGAAGGCGGTCCCGCCGTCGTGGGGCATCGACCCGAGTCCTGGGTGGTGGGCGTCGTGCTCTGACATCGGGGCTCCAGTCGTGCAGGGTGCGGGCGGTCGGCCCGTGGCCCGGACGAAGCGCCGAGCGAGGGCCGAGGCGTGTCATACCCGATCGGGTCGGGTGGACCGCCCGCTCAGGCGTTGTCAGGCCAGGAGGAGGTATGCCGGGTGCTCGGGCACGCCTCCCGTGTCCCGCAGGTGCCGGGCCAGGTGCACGGCCCCGTCGAGGGCTCCCCCGTGGGCGGGGGAGCGCACCACGCCGGCCTCGGCCAGGTGGGCATCGAGGGCCTCCGCGACGGGTGCGGCCGCGAGCAGGCCGCCCGTCGCCGCGAGGAGAGGGTCGGTGAGGCCGTCGGCGGCACGGAGCAGCGAGACCGCCAGGTCGGTCCCGGCCTGCACGCACAGGGCGTGCGCCACCGGGTCGGTCGCGGCGGCTGCCGTCACAAGGGGTGCGACGGAAGCGAGTCGCTCGGGGGCGTCGGCGGTCGTCATGACGAGCCGCGGCCACCCCTCCGGGGCGCCGAGCAGGTCGGCCGCAGCGCGCAGCAGGGCGGCCGAGCCGTCGGTCAGGCCGTCGTGGGCCCGCAGGGCCGCGCGAAGGCCGGCCATGCCGAGCGAGGCGGCGGATCCTGCGTCGCCGAGCACGTGTCCCCACCCGTCGACGCGGCGCCACTGCCGGTCGAAGTCGGTGCCGAAGGCCACCGCCCCGGTGCCGGCCGCGACGACGGCCCCGGGACCGACGCGGCCGGTCGCGCCGACGAGGCCCGCGACCGCGTCGCTGACGACGACGGTGCGCCGTGCACCGAGGCCCTCCACCACGGTGCGCAGCACGTCGGCACGGTCGGCGAGGAAGAGCAGGCCGCGCATGGACCACACGACGACCTCGGGCGGCACACCGCCAGAGACGTCCTCGCCGGCCGCCCGACCCAGCAGGGACCGCGCGTCCGCCACGAGGGCGGCCACGTCGATGCCGGCGGCCCCGACCCGCGCACCCGGAGCGGTGAGCACGGGACCCGGCCGGCCGGCATACGTCTGCAGACGCAGGCCCGAGCCCCCGATGTCGACGGCGACGACGGTGCCGCCGCCGTGGGACGTCCTGGCCTCGCTCACGCGAGCGAGCCGATCACTTCGCCATGCCGGCGGTCAACCCCGCCACGATCTGCTTGGTGGCGACGAGGAAGAGCACGATGAGGGGGATGGTCGTGATGACGAGCCCGGCGAAGACGGCCGAGTAGTTCGTCGCGTTCTCGCCGAAGAAGTTCGTCAGGCCGACCGGCAGGGTGTACTTCTCCTCGCGGCGCAGCAGCACCAGGGGGAAGAGGAAGTCGTTCCAGATCGGCACGAAGCGGAAGACTGCGACGGTGGCGAGCGCCGGCCGCACGAGCGGCACCATGATCCGCCAGAAGGTCTGCCAGCTGCTCGCACCGTCGAGTGCGGCCGCCTCCTCGAGCTCCTCCGGCAGCTGCCGGAAGAACGTCGTCAGGACGAAGATCGAGAAGGGGATGCCCGAGGACGCGTACATCAGCATGAGGCCGAAGCGCGAGTCGATGAGCCCGAGCCCGTCGAAGAGGTAGAAGATCGGCAGGATCGCGAGGTGGATCGGCAGCATGAGGCCCGATAGGAAGAGGGACTCGAGCCACCGGAAGATGCGCGACCGGCCGCGGGCCAGGGCGTACGCCGCCATCGTCGCGACCGCCGTCGAGATCGCGACCGCACCGACCGTGACGGCGAGCGAGTTGCCGAAGTACGTCGCGAAGTTGCCCGTCGTCCACGCCTCGACGTAGCTCGCCGTCGTCGGGGGTGCGGGCAGTCCGAGCGGGTCGGTGATGAGGTCGGCGTTCGAGCGGAAGCTGTTGCTGACCATGAGCAGCAGCGGCACGAGCGCCAGGGCGGCATACCCCCAGAGGAGCAGGCTCGCGCCCGGGCCGCCGACGGGACGGGTGCCCCGCGAAGGGCGCCGGCCCCGACTGCCCTGGGTCGTCGGGACGACCACCTGCTCCGACGGTGCCTCGGTGGTGACGACGGCCGTGGTCATGCGGTGATCCTCCGCTCGTGACGGCGCAGCACGGCCGTGGCGGCGTAGGCGCCGCCGAAGATGATGAGGAAGAGCAGCGTCGCCAGGGCCGACGAGCTGCCGATGGCATCGGTCGCCCCGGAGTCGAACGCCGTCCGGTAGAAGAGCAGTGAAACGAAGTCCGTTGAGCCGGCAGGGTTTCCGGTCGACCCACCGAACGCGTAGGGCAGCGCGAAGGCCTCCATGGCGAAGATGAACGTCAGCACCGACACCGTGCCGATGGCGGGGACGAGCAGTGGCAGGGTGATCTTGAAGAACGCCTGCCGGTTGGTCGCCCCGTCGACGCGTGCCGCCTCGGTCAGCTCCTCGGGCACGCCGCCGAGAGCCGCGCCGTAGAGCAGGACCGGGAAGCCGATCCACTGCCACACGCTGACGAGGATGACGACCCAGATCGCCGTCTTCGGGTCACCGAGCCACGGCAGGGCCCACGACTCGAGCCCGATCTTGGTCAGCAGCGTGTTGACCGGCCCGAACGTCGGCGACAGCAGCAGGGTCCAGAGGTAGCCGATGACGATCGGGCTGACGAGGTAGGGCATCGCATAGAGCGTCTGCAGGATCCGGCGACTGCGCGGACGGCTGTAGAGCAGGTAGGCGATCGTCAGGCCGAAGGTGTTCTGGATGAGCATCGTGCCGACGAAGAAGAGCACGTTGTGCAACAGCGCCTGCGGCAGGTCGGTCGTGAAGGGTGCCCTGGTGAAGAGCGTCGCGAAGTTCTCGACACCCGCGAACCCTCCGCGGCTCGTGCCCTGCCAGTGGAAGAAGGCGTAGGAGAACGCCGTCACCATCGGGTAGAGCACGAAGACCACGAAGAGTGCGAGCGCCGGCGCGACGAAGACCAGGCCGGTGCGGCGCCTCATGCTGTGTCTCCTGCTGGATCCGTCACGCGCTCGGCTTGAACCAGGTCTTGACGCCGGTGTCGAGGTCCTTGCTCACACCAGCGGCGTCCTTGGAGCCGAGCAGCAGCTCCTGCAGACCCTTGCCGAGCAGCTCGCCGCCGGAGGGGGACCCGTAGCGGAAGTCGGTGAGCAGCAGGTACGGGGATCCGGAGTTCTTGTAGTTGTCGCTCATCTGCTTGAGCAGCGGGTCGCTGGGGTCCACACCCGGCACGGCCGAGATCTGCTTCACGTCGTCGTTGACCATCTGGCCGAACTCCTTGGAGGTCATCCACTTCACGAGCTCCGTGGCCTCGGTGGGGTGCTTCGACTTGGCGGAGACGCCGAAGTTGCCGTCGGCCCATCCTGCCGTGGTCGCCGCCGAGCCGCTCGGCGAGCCCGGGGCCGGCGGCACCTGGAAGACGCCGATCTTCATGGCGGGGTTGGCCTTCTGCAGGACCGACAGGTCGAAGCTGCCGCCGGGGATCATCGCGGCCTTCTCGGCCGAGAAGAGGGTCTGCGCGTCGGTCTGGGCGACGCCGGTGACGTTCTTGGGCATGTACTTCGCGAGGTCGCCGACGACCTTGACCGACGCGACCCAGTCGGGGTCGGTGAAGGACTTCTTGCCCGAGAGCACCTCGCTCTGGAAGGCCTTGCCGCCGAAGCGAGCGCCGGCGAGCACCTCGTGCACGATCGGGAGCGTCCAGTCGTCCTTGGCGCCGACGGCGATCGGGGTGACGCCCGCGCCCATCAGCTTGTCGTTGGCCGCGATGAACTCGGCCCACGTCGTGGGGGCCTTGAGGCCCTCCTTGTCGAACAGGCCCTGGTTGTAGAACATCTGGACCGTCTGGCGGGCGAGCGGGACCGAGTAGGTCTTGCCGTCCTCCTTGCCCTTCGCGCTCGCGACGATGTTCTCGTCCCAGCCGGACAGGTCGACCTTGCCGTCGAGCGGAAGCAGCGACTTGCTGGCGACCGTGCCCTGGAGCTGGCCGTAGGAACGCACCTGCGGCACGTCGGGGCCGCTCGCGCCGGCGAGCCCGGTCGCGAGGATCTTGTTGTACTCCGTCGCCTTGAAGGCCTTGAACTCGACGTTGACCTTCGGGTGGGACTTCTCGTACGCCTGGAAGATCTTGTTGTATGCCGCCTCGTCCTCCACGCGCCACGACCACACCGTCAGGGTGACCTTGCCGTCGCTGCCGGCATCGGTCCCGCCCGACGAGGAGGGGGAGCAGGCCGTCACGAGGAGTGCGCCGGAGAGCGCGGCGATGGTGAGGACCGTGCGGCGTGCGCGCCGGGACGAGCCGGGCGGGCGTGAGGCGAACGTCATGGTGGTGCTCCTGTCGGGTTCTGCGAGGTGCCTGGGGGTCGGCACGGGTGGGTGGGTGCGGGTCGGTGTCAGGGGGTGGGCGCTGCGGGGACCTGGCCGCCGAGGGCGGCCAGGGCCTGCGCGACCGAACCGTCGTGGGCGGCGATGGCGTCGCGTGCGGCGCCGGCGTCGACGCCCGCGAGCAGGGAGAGCAGCGCGGGCTTGAGCTCACCGTCGGCCGCGTCGAGGGCCTCGCGGGCCTGGTCCGCATCGGCGCCGGTGGCTTCCCGGAGGATGCGCAGCACCCGGCCGCGGAGCTTGGCGTTCGTCGCGACGACGTCGACCATGAAGTTGCTCCACGTGCGACCGAGCCGGATCATCACGGCTGTCGAGAACGAGTTCAGGACGAGCTTCTGCGCGGTGCCGGCCTTGAGCCGCGTCGACCCGGTCAGCGCCTCGGGACCGGTGCGCACGGCGAGCAGGATGTCGGCGAGGACGGCGATCTCGGCGTTCGGGTTGGCCGTGATGAGGGCCGTGACGGCGCCGAGCTCCCGAGCCCGCGCCAGGGCGCCGGCCACGAACGGCGTACGACCCGAGGCCGTGAGGCCGACCGCGACGTCGCCGGGACGCAGGTCGTCGGCCTCGGAGCGGCCGAGGTCGGCGTCGTCCTCGACGTTCTCGACGGCCTGGAGGAGGGCCTCCGGTCCGCCCGCGTGGTGCGCGACGACGAGACCGGCAGGTGCGTTGAAGGTCGGTCGAAGCTCGGCGGCGTCGAGCACCGCGAGGCGACCCGAGGTGCCGGCCCCGAAGTAGTGGACGGTGCCGCCGGCGCGGAGCGACTCGACGGCCCGGTCGACGAGGTGGGCGAGCTCGGGGAGGACCTCGCTGACGGCGCCGGCGACGGTCGCGTCCTCGGCGTTGAGGGCCCTCAGGATGTCGAGCGAGGTGTGCGTGTCGATGGACGTCGTCCCCGGATGGCGCTCCTCGGTGGGGGCGTCCACGGTCACCTCGCTGCTCACCCGAGCGAGGTTAGTTTCCTACACGCCCAGCGTCAATGCTGTAAATCAGTAACATTCTTGTCACGACGCCCGGTCGGAACGAGGGCTGGGTGCCCACTCGCCGGGTCAGTCGGTGACGTGGTGGCCGGCGACGGCTTCTCGGGTGTCGGCGACGGCCTTGCGGACCCGGCGCAGGTTGCGCTGCGCGACCGCGATGTAGAGGCAGTCGATGACGGTGAGGGCCGCGATGCGGCTCGCCGTCGCGCCCGAGCGGACGCTGGTCTCGCGCGCGGCCGTGGTGAGGAGGAAGTCGACTCCGGAGGCGAGCCGCGACAGCGGAAAGTTCGTGATGGCGATGGTGCGCGCACCGGTCGAGCGGGCTGCCGCCAGGGCCTCGATGGTCTCGGTCGTCGTGCCCGAGTGCGAGATGCCGACCGCGATGTCGCCGCGGCCGAGCAGGGTGGCGCTCGTCAGGGCGATGTGCGGGTCGTTCCACGCGAAGGCGACGATGCCGATGCGGTGCAGCTTCTGCTGCAGGTCGGTCCCGACGATCGCGCTCGCGCCGATCCCGTAGATGTCGACACGACCCGCCTTGGCGATGGCCGCCGCGGCGGAGGCGAGGGTGTCGCGGTCGAGCTGCTGGGCGGTCTCCTCGACGGCGCTCGCGTCGGCGAAGGCGACCTTGGCGATGATGTCGTCGATGGTGTCGCTCGCGCTGATGTCGGTGCCGTTGCGGCTCATCGTGCGTGGGTGCGCCGACTCCTCGGCCAGCGCGAGACGCAGCTGCGGGTAGCCCGGCAGCCCGAGCCGGCGGCAGAAGCGCAGCACCGTCGTCTCGGACGTGCGCGCCGTCGTGGCGAGCTCGCTGATGGTCAGGCCCGCGGCACGGCGTGCGTCGGCGAGGACGATGTCGGCGACGCGGTCCTCGGCGGGCGACAGCGAGGGCTTGATCCCCCTCAGGCGGATGAGCAGCGATGCGCTCGCGGCGCCTGCGGGCGACGAGCCGCCGTCCTCGGTCCTGGGCATGGGCCTACGCTACGGCGTCGCGACCGGTCGGCTGCCAACCGGCCGACGTCAGCGCGTCGGGCTGGTGTTCGGCGTCGAGGAGGACGCCCTGGCTCCCGGTGACCCGGATCCGGTCGAGGGCGACGCCTCGACCGGGGTGGTTGGCGTCGGGCACGAGGCGCCAGCGCAGCAGCTGGGTGCCGGGCTCGAGCGCGGCCCGCGCCTCGACCCAGCGCCGCGTCCCGGAGCCGTCGATGGTGTCCTCGACGGTGGCGGCGACTGTCTCGTCGGTCCCGCTTGTCGTGCCTCGGTCCTTGACGGCGAAGGCCACCGGTGTCCACGTCGTGCCGGCGTCGGTGGACCGCTCGAGGTGCAGGCCGGTCTCACCGCTGTCGACGAGGAGGTCGAAGCCGAGGCGGGCTCCGCCGGCGTCGACCGCGAGGGGCGCCGTCGTCAGGGTGGCGGTCGTCGCGTCGGAACTCCCGGCACACCAGGACGTGCGCTCCTCCTGCGGTCGGATCGGCAGGGCACTGGCCAGGCCATGGGCCCACGCGCGGCGAGCGATGTTGACCGAGCCCCAGTCGCGAGAAGGGTGCACGCGGTTGGTCAGCAGGATCGCGAAGGAGCGGCTGGCGAAGTCGATGACGACCGATGTGCCGGTGTAGCCGGTGTGGCCCGCGCTGCGGGGGCCGGACAGGGCGTCCATGTACCAGCGCTGGTCGAGCTCGAAGCCGAGCCCGTGCGAGTCGCCGGCGAAGGCCTGGTTGAAGTCGGTGACGAGCAGCTCGACGCTCGAGGGATCGAGGATCCGGTGGCCGCCGTAGGCGCCGCCGTCCAGCAGCGCCTGCGACAGGATCGCCAGGTCGTCCGCCGTCGAGAAGACGCCCGCGTGGCCGGCCACGCCGCCGAGGGACCACGCGTTCTCGTCGTGGACCTCGCCGCGCACCATGCCGCGGGGTGGCGCGGTCTGGTACTCGGTCGCGGCCGTGCGTGACCTGTCAGCCGGGTTGTAGCCGGTGTCCTCCATCCCCAGGGGCGCGGTGATGCGCCGGCGCACGACGACGTCGAGTGGCTCCCCGTACAGCCTTTCGACGAGGACGCCGAGGGTGATGAGGTTGAGGTCGCTGTAGCGGTAGGTGGAGCCGGCCGGGTCGGCCAAGGGATGGTCCAGGACCGCCTCGATGCGCGAGGCCTGGTCGGGCCACGCGCTCCACAGCGGGAGCTCCGGCGGGTAGCCCGACGTGTGCGTCAGCAGCTGGCGCACCGTGACGGCCTCCTTGCCGTTGGCGGCGAACTCCGGGAGGTGTGCTGCCACCGGGCTCTCCAGACAGACGTGGCCCTCCTCGATGAGCTGCGCCACCGCGATCGAGGTGAAGAGCTTGGAGACCGACGCGAGGTCGAAGATCGTGTCGGTGCGCATGGGAACCCACTCGTCGCGGGGCAGCTCGGCGGTCGCGTCGGAATAGCGCAGGGCCCAGCCGCTCACGTCGCGCCCGACGATGCGCCCCGCATGGCCCATGATCCCCACCGCGCCGGCGAAGAGCGGGTGCCCGTCGGGTGTGTCCTCCCCGTACGTGTGGATCCGCGCCACGGCCTCCGCGATGGGTGCGGGGTCCAGTCCCAGCGAGGCCGGGCTCGCGTCGGACAGGATGGTGTCGGAAGGCAACAACGGCTCAGTGCGCCGGGCCGCGGTAGAGGAGGTACTGCTGGCGCCGGGCGTCGAAGGCCGCGAGCTCGTCGCGCCAGGCGCCGATGACCTCGTCGGCGGCCGCGCCCGCGGAGATCTGCGTGCGGAGGCGCTGCGATCCGGTCAGCTTGTCGATCCAGTACGGCCGCGCCGGGTCGTAGGAGTCGTAGCGCAAGGCGAAGTCGGGATAGAGCGCCTTGGCCGCGACGAGCATCTCGACGGCGGCGCGCATCGGGTCGAACGTCGACGGGTCGGTGACGTGCAGCTGGACTCCGCCGCACACCTTGCCGATGTGCTTGCTGAAGGTCGGCGAGAAGTAGGCCTCGCGGAAGCCGACACCCGGAAGGCCAAGCGCGGCAAGGCGTTCGGCCCACTTGTAGTCGACGAACGGTGCCCCGATGAGTTCGAAGGGCCGCGTCGTACCCCGTCCCTCCGAGAGGTTGGTCCCCTCGAACATCCCCGTTCCCGGGTAGACCAGCGCGGTGTCGGGAGTCGGCATGTTGGGACTCGGCATGACCCAGGGGAGTCCGGTGACGGCATACGGCACGTCACGGCGCCAGCCCTTGACCTCGATCACGGAGAGCTCGGCCAGCCGGTGCCCCGCGTCGGCGGTGAGGAACTCGCCGTCGAAGTAGCGGGCGAGCTCGCCGACCGTCATGCCGTGGGCCTGGACGATCTCCTTGGCGCCGACGCCCGAGGTCCACGGCGTGGTCATCATCGGCCCGATCGCCTTGCCGCCGATGGGGTTCGGTCGGTCGAGCACGACGAAGCGGGCGCCGACAGCGACCGCCGCCTGCATGGCGGTGTACATCGTCCAGATGTAGGTGTAGAACCGTGCGCCGACGTCCTGGATGTCGAAGACGACCGTTTCGACGCCGGCGGTGCGGAACATCGACGTCATCTTCGCCGTGTTGGCGCCGTAGGCGTCGTAGACCGTGAGCCCGGTCCGCGGGTCGGGGTGGGTGCCCTCGGAGTCGCCGGCCTGGGCGGTGCCGCGGAAGCCGTGCTCGGGCCCGAAGACACCGACGATGTTCACGGCGCCCGACTCGTGCATCTCGTCGACGATGGTCCGCAGGTTGCGAAGGATGCCGGTCGGGTTGGTGATGACCCCGACCTTCTGCCCGGAGAGCATCGACCAGCCGGCCGCTGCGGCGTTCTGGGCGCCCGTCGTCACCGGGTTGTTGGGGTAGTTGCTGGCGTATGCCGTCTGGCCGGCCTGCGCTGCAACGGAACCCGCCGCCGTCGCGGGGATCGCGACGGCGCTCAGGGCGCCGGCGGTGAGCAGCTGCCTGCGGTTGAGGTTGGTCATGTGGAGCTCTCCGATCGCGTTGGTGCCGGGCCGGCCGTCAGTAGGTGAGGCCGTGGCCGAAGGGGTAGAGCACGGTGTTCGGGTCGCCGGCGACGGGGATGTCGACCGGGAGGGTCGCTGTGGGGGAGACGTCACCGACGATCACGCGCGCGGCGGCCTCGATCGCGACCGGGCTGTAGGAGTACGTCGCGACGTAGGTGGGGGCAGCCGTGAAGTACGCGATGTCGTAGGGGTCGCGGACGGCGACCACGACGACCGTCTTGCCGGTGCCGAGAAGCTGCTTGACCAGCTTCTGCTGGCCGCCGCGCGGGTCCGTGACGGTGGTGTCCCAGGCCTTCATGGTCGTGACCACCACGACGTCCTTGTCCGCTGCAGCGGTGACCGCAGAGGCAACCTGGGCGTCGGTCGGCGAGGTCCCGGTCTGGACCGTCTGGACCGTGGCCCCCTTGGCTGTCAGCGCCGCCGCGAGGGTCGCCGTCGTGCCGACGCCGTAGCCGGTCACGAGGACCTTCTTGCCGCTCGGGGCGATCGGAAGGGCCTTGGCGTCGTTCTTGACGAGGGTCGTCGTGCGGTCGGTGACGGAGTCGGCCGCCGCGAGGTGGGCGGGGGTGCCGACGACGCCCGACACGGCGGCAGGGTCGGCATACGGGCTGGCCACGATGCCGCGGCGGTACTTCAGGCTCAGCACGCGGCGCACCTTCGCGTCGAGCTCGTCCTTGGTGATGCGTCCGCTGCGGACGGCGTCGAGGACGGCGGCGAAGGCGTCGTCCATCGCGGGCGTCATGAGCAGCTGGTCGACGCCCGCGAGCAGGGCCCGCACGGCGACCTCGGCGTCGCCGTAGAGGTCACGGACGCCTTGCATGGCAAGGGAGTCCGTGATGATGACGCCCTTGTAGCCGAGCTCGCCGCGGAGCACGCCCGTCATGATCGGCTTGCTCAGCGTCGCCGGGTTGCCCGAGTCGTCGAGAGCCGGGAACGACAGGTGCGCGGTCATGATCATGTCGATCTGCTCGTTGATCGCGGCCTTGAAGGGCGGCGCGTCGATGGCCTCCCACTGCTCGCGGGTGTGGGTGATGACCGGGAAGGCGACGTGGCTGTCGGTCGCCGTGTCACCGTGGCCCGGGAAGTGCTTGCCGCAGGATGCGACCCCTCCGTCACGCTGGTAGCCGGCAACCTGGGCGGCCGCGAGCTGGGCGGCGAGCTCGGGTCGCGACGAGAAGGACCGCGTGCCGATCACCGGATTGAGCGGGTTGACGTTGACGTCGCAGTCGGGCGCGAAGTCGGTGTTGACGCCCATCGCGAGCAGCTCGCGGCCGGTGATCGCAGCGGCGGTGCGCGCGTCGGGGGCGCTGCGTCCGGCGCCGAGCGCCATCGAGCCGGGGAACTGCGTGGCCGGCGGTCCGATGCGCGTGACGACGCCCTGCTCCTGGTCGGTGGCGATCTGGAGAGGGATCCGCACCTTGCTGGGCTGCGTGAGCGCTGCCTTCTGCAGGCCGTTGGACAGGCCGACGATCTGGTCGGGGTTCTGCACGCTGTCGGTCCACGCGAAGTAGATGACACCGCCGAGGTGGTACTTCTGCACGACCTCGGCCGGGCTCGCGACGCCGTAGAGCGGGATGTTGCGGCTGTCGGGCGTCGTCGCGTCCTTGCCGTAGACGTTCTGGATGAAGAGCTGGCCGACCTTCTCCTCCATCGTCATCCGGGCCATCGTCGAGGTGACCCAGCCGTTCTCGGCTGCCGGGGGCGTGGCGGAGGTGCTCGTGGCCGCGCGGGCGCTACCGGCTGTCGCGCCCGCCGCAGCAGCAGCGAGGCCACCGGCGATGACGGAGCGGCGGGAGAGATCGGACATGGACATGGGGGCCTCCGGGTGATGTGAACAAATGACGCGTTCCGTCCTATCTGTGGAACTTACCTACGGCCCCTGCCATCGGCAACAGATAGCGGGGACAGGCCCGGTAGAACATCGCCCGTCCACCGGCGCTCACCAGCCGGCGAGCTCCCGGACGGTCTGCACGGTGTCGATCTCGGACACGGGCTTGTCGTCGCGGTAGCGCAGCACCCGCGCGAAGCGCAGCGCCATGCCGCCCGGGTAGCGGGACGACTTCTGCACTCCGTCGAACGCGATCTCGACGACCTGCTCGGGCTCCAGGGTCACGACCCAGTCGCCGCGGTCGACGGCGAGCTCCTGGAAGCGCTCGGTCTGCCAGGCGAGCATCTCGTCGGTCATCCCCTTGAACGTCTTCCCGAGCATCACGAGCTCGCCGGTCTCCGCGTCGCGGGCGCCGAGGTGGATGTTGGACAACCAGCCCTTGCGGCGCCCGCTACCCCACTCGACGGCGAGCACCACGAGGTCGAGGGTGTGCCGGGGTTTCACCTTGACCCACCCGGGACCGCGCCGGCCGGCGGCATACGGCAGGGCGGGGTCCTTGACGACGACCCCCTCGTGGCCGGCGGCGACGAGGTCGGTGAAGAACTGCTGGGCCCGCCCGGGGTCGTCGGTGATCTCGCGCGGCACCAGCCATGCGGGCGGCACGGTGTGCGCGAGGTGCTCCCAGCGCACGTGCGCCGGCTCGTCGAGGAGATCGGCGCCGTCGAGGTGGAGCACGTCGAAGAAGAACGGCGTCAGCGGCACCTCCTCACGCAGCCGGCCGACGTCGGCGCTGCTTGCCGTGCGCGCGCCCGTGACCTGGAAGGGCTGCGGCCGGCCACCCTCGCCGAGCGCGATGACCTCGCCGTCGAGCACGAGGGTCTCGACGTCGAGGCCCGCGAGCGCCTCGGTGATCTCCGGCATCCGCTCGGTCACCTCGTCGAGCGTGCGGGTGAAGAGGCGCACGCTGCCGGGGGTCGTGCGGTTGTCGACGTGGGCCTGCAGCCGTATGCCGTCCAGCTTGGTCTCGACGACGACCTCACCTCCCAGCGTGGCGAGGGCCGCGACGACGTCGGGCGCGGAGCCGGCGAGCATGGGGCGCAGGGGCCGGCCGACCTCGAGGGTCAGGGCGTCCAGCGCCTCGGCCCCGCCGGTCAGGGCCGCGCGTGCGACCGGGCCTGCGAAGCCGGCGACCATGACGGCCCGGCGCACCGCGGCGTCCGGCACGTCGGCCGCCTTGGCGACGGCCTGGAGCATCACGCCGTCTCCAGCGCCCTGACGCGTCTCGCCCGTGATGAGGCCGCGCAGCCAGGCCTGCTCGTCGCCGGTCGCGCGGGCGAAGAGCGCACGGACCGCGGTGGCACGTGTGGTGCCCGAGCCCGACCCGGTGATGGCGGCGATGCTCGTCGCGGCGCGGTCGACCTCCTCGACGGTCAGGGTCGACTCCGCGGCGGCCTCGGGCAGGCCCTGGAGCCCGCGCCAGCTGACGCCGATGCGCCGCTGGGGCAGCACGCCGGCGAGGTGGGCGGTGACGACCTCGACGACGTCAGGGCCGTCCTGGGCCGCCCGTCGCAGGCAGGCTGCCAGCGCCTCGACCTTCGCGGTGCGGGACGAGGTGGCCGCGACGGCCTGCGAGGTGGCGACGACGTCGGAGAGCAGCATGACGTGATCTTGCCCCGCCCCACCGACACGCAACCGTCGAAAGGCCACGTGTGGCCGCCACGCGCTCGTCGAGAGGCCACACGTGGCCGCCACGCAACCGTCGAGAGGCCACGTGTGGCCGCCACGCGCTCGTCGAGAGGCCACGTGTGGCCGCCACGCGCTCGTCGAGAGGCCACGTGTGGCCGCCACGCGCTCGTCGAGAGGCCACGACGGGTCGGGGCGGGACTAGATTCACCCCATGGGTGACATCCTCGGCCGCGCCCGCGGACTGGTGCGGACGGTCGCACTCAGTGCCGCCACGGCGGCCGGAGCCGTCGCCGTCGTCGCGCGGACGACGCCCTGGCCCTCCGCCCTGGTGATCCGTGCGGTCTTCGACCGTGGAGCCGCGCGGTCCAGCGCCGCGCTGGCCAGGCACGTCCCGGGTGACCTCGTCGAGATCGTCGACGAGGCATACGACATCGCGTCGCCCGACGGGCGCCTCGACGTCTTCCGGCCACGTCGCGACGAGCCGTTGCCAACGGTCGTCTGGGTGCACGGTGGGGCCTTCGTGTCGGGATCCAAGTCCGACGTCTCCAACTATCTCCGCGTGCTGGCCGGCCGCGGCCTCACGACGGTCGGTGTCGACTACTCGATCGCGCCTGGCTCGCGCTACCCCACGCCGGTGAGGCAGGTGGCGGCCGCGCTCGCCCACGTCGTCGACCACGCCGACCGGCTGGGCGTCGACCCGGGGCGCGTGGTCCTCGCCGGGGACTCGGCGGGAGCGCAGATCGCTGCTCAGGTGGCCCTCCTCGTCACCGACCCGGCGTATGCCGCGGAGATCGGGATCGACGCCCCGGTGCCCTCGTCGTCACTGCGTGGTCTCGTGCTCTTCTGTGGTGCCTACGACTTCAGGCTCGCGCGCGGGACGAGCCGCCTCGGGGGTTGGCTCGTCGACACCGCGATCTGGTCCTACCTCGGGTCGAGCCGACGCCATGACGAGCGGACCACGCGGCAGGGCACGGTGCCCCTGCACGTCTCGCCCTCCTTCCCGCCGAGCTTCGTCTCGGCCGGCAACGGAGACCCGCTGCTCCCGCACACGCTCGGGCTCATCGAGGCGCTCGAGCAGCACGACGTCGAGCGCGACGTGCTGCTCTTCGACGACGCCCACGCACCGAGCCTCGGGCACGAGTACCAGTTCGACCTCGACAGCGTCGACGGCCGCGAGGCGCTGGACCGCGCTGTCGCCTTCGTGCACCGCGTCGCCGGCTGAGGCCGCGGGGTGGCCAAATGTGGCCTCTCGACGGTCGGGAAGCGGCCGAACGTGGCCTTTCGACGGTCGCGAGGCGGCCGAACGTGGCCTTTCGACGGTCGCGAGGCGGCCGAACGTGGCCTTTCGACGGTCGCGAGGCGGCCGAACGTGGCCTCTCGACGGGTGAGGAGTGGGTGGGTCACTTGACGGGGGAGGGGTCTTGTCGTCAAGGTAAGCAAGCGCTTAGTCCACAGCGAGGAGCAGCATGCCCGACACCGCCGTCGTCACCGGGGCCGCCCGGGGGATCGGTCGCGCCATCGCGACTCGACTCGCGCGCGAGGGCTGGCAGGTCGTCGTCGGCGACCTCGACGCCGCCGAGCTGCAGTCCGTCGCTGACGAGACGGGCGCCCTCGCCGTCCCCGGCGACACGTCGACCGATGCCGGCGTGGCCCACCTCGTCGACACGGCATACGACCACCTCGGCCACGTCGACGTCTTCTTCGCCAACGCGGGCATCGGCACCCTCAAGGGTCTCGACGCCTCCGACCACGAGTGGACCCGCACGCTCGAGACCAACGTCCTCGCCCACGTGCGCGCTGCCCGGCACCTCGTGCCGCGCTGGCTCGACGCCGGTGGCGGGCGCCTCGTCGTCACCGCGTCGGCGGCCGGGCTGCTGACGATGCTCGGCGACGCGCCCTACTCCGTGAGCAAGCACGGCGCCGTCGCCTTCGCCGAGTGGTTGAGCGCGACCTACCGCCACCGCGGGATCGTCGTGCAGGCGATCTGCCCCCAAGGTGTGCAGACGCGGATGCTCGACGGCTCCGGCCCGCTCAAGGATCTCCTCACCCTCGACGCGACGCTCACGGCCGACGAGGTCGCCGACGCCGCTTGGCAGGCGCTCGCGAGCGACGCCTTCTACGTGCTCCCGCACCCTGAGGTGAGCGGCTACTACGAGCAGCGCGCCGCCCACCCCGACGCCTGGCTCGCCGGCATGAACCGGCTCCAGCAGAAGCTCGACCACCAGACCTCCACCACCTCGACCCAGGAGCACGCATGACCGACCAGCCGACCACCACCGACACGACCACCCAGCGCACCGCCATCGTCACCGGCGCCGCGCGCGGCATCGGCGCCGCCGTCGCCAAGCGCCTCGCCTCCGACGGGTATGCCGTCGCCGTCCTCGACCTCGATGAGTCCGCATGTGCGGCAGTGGTATCCGACATCGAGGCCGCCGGCGGCAAGGGCCTCGCCGTGGGTGTCGACGTGTCCGACGAGGCCGGGGTGCAGGCCGCGGTCGAGCGCGTCGCCACCGAGCTCGGTGCCCCGACGGTCCTCGTCAACAACGCCGGCATCATCCGCGACAACATGCTCTTCAAGATGACTGCCGACGACTGGGACGCCGTCATGAACGTCCACCTGCGCGGCTCGTTCCTCATGACGCGCGCCACGCAGAAGCACATGATCGACGCGAAGTTCGGCCGCATCGTCAACCTCAGCTCGACCTCTGCGCTCGGCAACCGCGGACAGGCCAACTACTCCGCCGCCAAGGCCGGTCTCCAGGGCTTCACGAAGACCCTAGCCATCGAGCTCGGCAAGTTCGGCGTCACGGCCAACGCCATCGCGCCGGGCTTCATCGCGACGGACATGACGCGCCAGACCGCCGAGCGCATGGGCATCACCTTCGAGCAGTTCCTCGAGGGCGCGGCCAAGGAGATCCCGGTCGCCCGCGTCGGCCAACCCGAGGACATCGCGGCCACGACCTCCTTCCTCGTGCGCGAGGAGGCCGGCTTCGTCTCCGGCCAGGTCATCTACGTCGCCGGCGGACCGAAGGACTGACGTGACCGACGCCGACCGCACCGACCCCCCGGGACTGCCGCTCGACGCGCTCCGGGGCTTCCTCGACCGTGAGGCATCCGGCCTGCTCGACGGGCCGCTGACCGGTCGGGTCGTGGCGGGCGGCAAGTCCAACCTCACCTACGAGGTGGGCGACGGCACGAGCACCGTCATCGTGCGTCGCCCACCCCTGGGGCACGTCCTCGCCACCGCGCACGACATGGTGCGCGAGCACCGCGTCATCACGGCTCTGCGCGACACCGCCGTCCCGGTCCCCGTCACGTATGCCGTGTGCGACGACCCCGACGTCGTCGGCGCCCCGTTCTACGTCATGGAGCGCGTCGCGGGCACGCCCTACCGCTTCGAGGCACAGCTGCGGCCGTTGGGCGCCGAGCGGGTGCGCGCCATCAGCGAGCGGTTGGTCGACACGCTCGTCGCATTGCATGCCGTCGACCCGGCGGAGGTGGGCCTCGCCGACTTCGGACGTCCCGAGGGGTTCCTCGAGCGGCAGGTCCGACGCTGGAAGCAGCAGCTCGACGCCTCGCGCAGCCGCGACCTGCCCGGCATCGACGAGTTGCACGAACGGCTCGCGGGATCCGTTCCGGCGCAGGGTGATCCGACGATCGTCCACGGCGACTTCCGGCTCGACAACCTCCTCGTCACGAGCGACGACGAGGTGTCGGCCGTGCTCGACTGGGAGATGGCGACGATCGGCGACCCCCTCACCGACGTCGCGCTCCTCGAGGCCTACCAGCGGCTCCCGCTCCTCATGGACTCCGTCGCCGTCTCCGACGTCTCGCGGGCGCCCGGCTTCATCACCGGCCCCGAGCTGCGCCAGCGGTATGCCGCGGCCAGCGGCCGGGATCTCGGCCACCTCTCGTTCCACCTCGGGCTCGCCTACTTCAAGCTCGCCGTGATCCTCGAGGGCATCCACTACCGCTACACCCAGGGCCAGACCGTCGGCGGCGGCTTCGCCACCATCGGCGAGGCCACCGTCCCCCTCGTCACGGCCGGCCTCGCCGCCGTCAAGGAGAGCTGACATGGACTTCGGATTCGACGCCCGCACGGAGGAGCTGCGGCAGTCGCTGCTCACCTTCATGGACGAGCGCATCGTCCCCTCACTGCCCCTCTTCGACGAGCAGGTGTCGGCGCTGCCCGACCGGTGGGCGTGGAGCACCGCGCCGGTGCTGCAGGAGCTGCGGCAGGAGGCCCGCGACCTCGGGCTGTGGAACGTCTTCCTCCCCGGAGAGCACGGCGCCGGCCTGACGAACCTCCAGTACGCCCCGCTCGCCGAGATCACCGGCCGCTCCATCCGCCTCGCCCCGGCCGTCCTCAACTGCGCCGCACCCGACACCGGCAACATGGAGGTGCTCGCGCAGTTCGGCACGCCCGAGCAGCAGGAGAAGTGGCTGAAACCGTTGCTGCGCGGTGAGATCCGCTCGGCGTTCGCGATGACCGAGCCCGACGTGGCCAGCAGCGACGCCACCAACATCGGCACGAGCATCCGGCGTGACGGCGACGACTACGTCATCAACGGGCGCAAGTGGTGGATCACCGGCGCGATGAACCCCGAGTGCGAGGTCCTCATCGTCATGGGCAAGACCGACCCCGACGCCGACCGGCACCGCCAGCAGTCGATGGTCCTCGTGCCACGGGACGCCCCGGGTGTCGAGGTCGTCCGCGGCATGGAGGTCTTCGGCTACGACGACCACGACCACGGCGGTCACGCCGAGCTGCGCTTCACCGACGTCCGGGTGCCGGCGAGCAACCTCATCGGCGAGGAGGGCACCGGCTTCGCCATCGCCCAGGCGCGGCTCGGCCCCGGCCGGATCCACCACTGCATGCGCTCCATCGGGCTCGCCGAGGTCGCCATCGAGGCCATGTGCCGCCGGGCGTCCGAGCGGGTCGCCTTCGGCCGCCCCATAGCCGAGCAGGGCGTCGTGCGCGACTGGATCGCCGAGTCCCGCGTGCGCATCGAGCAGCTGCGCCTCCTCGTCCTCAAGACCGCGTGGCTCATGGACACCGTCGGCAACAAGGGCGCGCACACCGAGATCCAGGCCATCAAGATCGCCACGCCGAAGACCGTCGAGTGGATCCTCGACAAGGCCATCCAGACCCACGGCGCCGCCGGGCTCAGCCAGGACACCGAGCTCGCCGCCGCCTTCGCCGGCATCCGCACACTCCGCTTCGCCGACGGCCCCGACGAGGTGCACAAGAACGCCCTCGCCAAGGCCGAGCTGCGCAGGTATGCCGCCCGCTGATCCGGGACGGCGGGCGCGCGCCCGCTGAGCGACCCGGCATACGACCCCCGACCGCACGACGAAGGGACCGACGATGGACTTCGACCTCAGCGCCGAGGAGCGCGAGATCCGCGACTGGGTGCGCACCTTCGTGCGCAAGGAGATCGTGCCGCTCGAGCCGCAGGTGCTCGAGCGGGAGCGGCGGGGCGAGCGCGGCCTGACAGCCGAGGAGCTGAAAGCCCTTCAGGACAAAGCCCGCTCGTCCGGCTTCTTCGGCATCCAGACACCCGAGAGCCACGGTGGGATGGGCCAGGGTGCCGTCGTCGCCGCGCTCATCGAGATCGAGCTGGGTCGGTCGTTCGTGCCGTTCCGCTTCGCCGGCGAGGCCGACAACATCCTCTTCTCGGCCACCGAGGAGCAGCAGGACACCTACCTCCGCCCGACGATCGAGGGCACCCGGAGGTCGTGCTTCGCGATCACCGAGCCCGGGGCCGGGTCCGACGCCCGCGCCATCCGCACGAGTGCCCGACGCGAGGGCGACGAGTGGGTCATCAACGGCGAGAAGACCTTCATCACCGGCGGCAACGAGGCCGACTTCGTCATGGTCTTCGCGGTGACCGACAGGGAGTTGGGCGCCGACGGCGGCGTCACGTGCTTCCTCGTCGACCGCGACCGGGGCTGGACGAGCACCCCGATCGACACGATGGGCGAGTGGGGTCCGGCCGCCCTCGTCTTCGAGGACGTCCGTGTGCCGCACTCGGCGATCCTCGGCGAGGAGGGCAAGGGCTTCGAGCTCGCGATGCGCTGGATCGGCAAGGGCCGCTACATGCTGCCGGCCCGCGCCCTCGGCTCGTGCGAGCGGCTCGTCGAGATGGGCATGGAGTGGGCCCGCAACCGCGTCACCTTCGGCCAGCCCATCGCCGAGCGGCAGGCGATCCAGTGGATGGTGGCCGACTCCGCCGTCGAGATCGAGGCGCTGCGGTGGCTCGTGCTCAGCGCCGCCTGGCAGGTCGACCGCGGCCTCGACTCGCGCCAGTCGCAGTCGATGGCCAAGCTCTACGGCGGCGTCAAGGCCAACGAGATCGTCGACCGCGTGCTGCAGATGCACGGCGGCATGGGTTACACGCGGGAGCTGCCCGTCGAGCGGTGGTACCGCGAGCTGCGCCTCCTGCGGATCTACGAAGGCACCGACGAGATCCAGCGCCGCACCATCGCCCGCAACCTGCTCAAGGGGCACGCGTCGGTGCGCGGGCACCTGGGCTGAGTGGACGAGGCCCGGCCCGGACGGCATACGTCGTCGGGGGGCCACGTATCCGCCCCCGCGCCGGGCCCGCGCGAGGATAGTGGAGGGATGGCAGGCCCTCCCGCAGGCGCGAAGCAGTTCAACAAGGTCGCCGTCCGGCTGGCCGGTCACCGGATCCTGCCGGTGTGGGCCGTGCTGCGCCACACCGGACGCTCGAGCGGCAAGTCGTACGCGACACCGATCGCCGTGCTGCCCACCGAGACGACGTTCGTCATCGGCCTGCCCTGGGGTCGCGCCACCGACTGGGTGCGCAACGTGCGCGCCGCAGGCGGCTGCACCATCCGGTGGAAGGGGCACGACTTCACGTGCACCGACCCGACCTTCGTCGACCAGTCCGTCGCGCTCGCGGCCGCGAGCGGCATCGCCCGCCGCGTCATCCAGAGGCGCGACATGCCGGGTGGCTACCTCCAGCTCACGCGTACGCCGGCCCCGGAGCACTCGGCGATGCAGTCCGGGTGGTGACCCCGGCCGGTCGCGACACAAGTCCCGAATAGTTCTTTTTGCCCGATCCTCTCGGCAACTGCGACATCATGGGGCCATGAGGAGGTCCGCGCAGCCGGCTGCCCCGGACGCCACACGTCGACCGACCCGAGACGGCGGGGGCGAGTGAGCCGCGCGGAGTGGCTTCGGCCCCGCTGGTGGACCCTGGCGGCGCTCACGCTCGTCGGGGTCTTCGTGCTCGGGGCCACCTCGGTGCGGTTCGCCCTGCCCGGCTCGACCGTCGCGCCCTGGTGGCCAGCAGCAGGCCTGGCCGTCTGCTTCCTGCTCGCGACGGACCCGGGCCCGCGGCGCTCCTCCCTCTTCGTCCTCGGGGTCCTCGTCTCGAGCGCCGCGGCCAACGTCTACGGGGGTCGCCCGCCCCTCGTCAGCCTGCTCTACGGCGTCGCGAACGCGGCGGAGGTCGCCGTGGTGCACGGTCTGCTCACCCACCGTGGTCGTCGCCCGCGGCTGGCCTCGATGGAAGACCTGTGGCGGCTGATCGCGGCGACCATCGCCGGCGCGGCGGTCATCGGGCTGCTCGCCGGGCTGACCGCGCACTACGCCCTCGGTGGGAACTTCCTCGACTCGGTGTCGGCGGCGGCGTCCTCGCACGGCGCCGCCGTCCTCGTCATGGCACCGCTCGGCATCGCAGCCCGCGTCCGGCGCACACGCCGCCCCGACGTCGAGGACGTCGTGCAGTGGATCGTCGTCATCGGAGTGACGTTCTGGGTGTTCCACCGGGGGCAGTCCCTGCCGCTCGCCTTCCTGCCGATCCCGGGACTCGTCTGGGGTGCGCTGCGGCTCGGCCTGCGCACCGTCGCCGTCCAGCTCATCGTCGTCGGCATGCTGACCGTGCGGCTGACGATCCTCGGAGGCGGGCCGTTCGCCGCCGCCGCCCGCCGCAGCGGCATCCGTCCGGAGACCGTGGGCACGCTGACACAGGCCTTCCTCGTCACCGCGGCCCTGACCGCCCTGTCCCTGGCCGTCGCCGCGACCCAGCGGCGGTCGGCCCTCGCCGGGCTGCGGGCCGAGGGCGAGCTGACCGCAGGTGTCCTCGACACCGCAGCCAGCGCCATCATCGTCGTCGACCGGCGCGGCGTCATCGAGCGGCTCAACGCGACGGCCGCCCGGCTGCTGGGCGGCGCCGAGGCCGAGCTCGTGGGGCGGCCGGCGGCCGACGTCTTCCCGGTCGCCGACCACGCGGACCGCGCGGCCCTGGCTGCCCGCATGGCGGCGATCGCCGACGGCGGCGTGCCGCTCGCCGAGGAGCACGACTGGGACGTGCCCGGCCTCGGGGTGCGGCACCTCGTGTGGACGAACGCATACCTCACCGATGACGACGGCCGACGGACCCACCTCGTCAAGACCGGCGTCGACGTGACCGACGAGCGCGCAGCCCGCTCCTTCGTCGAGGCGGTCCTCGAGGCTGCCACGGCGACGGTCATCGTCGGCACCGGCCTCGACGGCGTCATCACGCTCTTCAACCGCGGTGCCGAGAACGTTCTCGGCTACCAGGCGAGCGAGCTGGTGGGTCGTCGGGACTGGTCGGTGCTGCACGATGCCGAGCAGATCGCAGCCGTGGCGAAGGATCTGGGGATCGAGCCCGGCTTCGAGGTGCTCGTGCACCGCGTACGCGGGGGCGCTAGCACCGAGACGCGCGACTGGACCTACCTGCGCAAGGACGGGACTCCTCGCACCGTGTCGCTCACGGTCAGCGGCATCCGCGACGCGGGCGGCCACCTCACCGGCTACCTCGGGGTCGCCGAGGACGTGACGCGTCGGCGCCAGGCCGAGGTCGCGCTCCAGGTCGCGCTCGACCGCGAGCGGCAGGCGGTCGAGGAGCTGACCGCGCTCGACCGGACCAAGTCGGACTTCGTCTCCTCGGTGAGCCACGAGCTGCGCACCCCGCTCGCGAGCGTCCTCGGCTACGCCGAGATGCTCGAGGACGGCGCGGCCGGGGCCCTCACCGACCGCCAGCGCGAGCTCATCGCGCGCGTCGACCGCAACGGTCGGCGTCTGCTGTCGCTCATCGAGGACCTCCTGCTCAACTCGCGCATCGAGGCCGGGCGTCTGGAGCTGCACCCGCGCCGGTTCGACCTGGCCGAGGTCATCGACGAGGCGTGGCACTCGGTCGCGTCGGTGACGAGCCAGCGCCAGCTCGTGCGCGACCTCGACGTCGCCCCCCGGCCGCTCTGGATCGACGGCGACCCGGTGGCGCTCGAGCGGGCCGTGACGAACCTGCTGACGAACGCCGTGAAGTTCACGCCCGACGGCGGACGCATCGGCCTCATGGCGCGCGTCGACGCCGAGGACGGCGGGGCGGTGCGTCTCATCGTCTCCGACACGGGCATCGGCATCCCCACTGCCGACCTCGACCGGGTCTTCGCTCGCTTCTACCGCACGAGCACCGCGAACGAGCGCGCGATCCAGGGCTCCGGCCTCGGCCTCTCGATCGTGCGCGCCATCGTCGAGGGACACGGCGGTCGCGTCGAGGTCGAGTCGGCCCCGGAGCAGGGCGCCACCTTCACCGTGCGACTGCCCGCATCGGGTTCTGACGTGCGGCACCCGGAGAGCGCGACGGGTTCAGGGCAGGTGTCCGCCCTCCGCTGACGAGTGGCCAGGGCAGCCGCCGTGGCGGGGCCTCGCCCCCGCGCCGGACTCAGCCCGCGACGACGACGACGAGGGTCCGGGGTCCATGGACGCCCTCGACCCGGCTCAGCTCGATGTCGCTCGTGGCCGACGGTCCACTGACGAAGGTCAGGGGACGAGTGGGGTCGAGGCGCGCGAGCCCCTCGGGCACCGTCTGCACGACGCTCGGGAGGGTGACGACGCAGACGTGCACGTCGGGGACGAGCGTGATCATCCGTCGACCGCACAGCGGAGATCCGTCGAGGATGATCGTGCCGGTCTCGGAGACGGTAGCGACGGACCCGGTCACGACCGCGTCGACGAGGTCCAGGTCGCGCGCGGTGGCGCTGCCGTCGTCGCGGCGGCAGCCCGGTGCGGCTGACGTCCAGGCCTCAGGCACGCCGGGCGCGGCGATCGAGGAGGTGGCGTCGACGGCCGCGAGGGCGGTTGCGATCGCGGCGCCGACGGACTCGTCGTCCGCCGCGGAGCGAATCACGGTGGCGCGGTAGTCCTCGAGCCGGTCCACGAGCTGCTCGACGACGCGGGCCGACCCGGGCGGGTGCAGGCCCGTCCGTCGGTAGGAGCGGGGGACGGCTGGAGCAGCACCGGGTGTGTCGCCGAGCGCCCCTCGGATCCGCGCGAGCACCTCGTCGCGGGCGCTCACGAGCGCTCCCCGCGGGTGCGCGTCCACCAGTCGCGGAACGTCTCGGCGGGCGGGCTGGGGGCGTCGCGGGAGGCGGTCCACCCGTTGAGGGGTGGCGGCAGCGGCAGGAGGGGTCGACCACGCCGTATGCCGTGTCGCGCGGTCGTCGCTGCGCGCCCGGCCCGCGCGAAGCGGGTCGCGTCGCGCATCACCCACGCGGCGGCGGCCATCGCGGCGGCCTCGGGCGAGGGCAGGCGGTGGGCCTCGGCACGGGCCTCCGTGTGCTCGGCACGCAGTTCGACGAGCAGGTCCGGGATGTTGATCTTCACGGGGCACACGTCGTAGCACGCGCCGCACAGGCTCGAGGCGTAGGGCAGCGAGTCGTTGGGGTCGTCGCCGCCGGTGACGCCGGTCAGGAAGGGCGTCAGCACCGCGCCGATGGGCCCGGGGTAGACCGAGCCGTAGGCGTGTCCGCCCGTCCGCTCGTAGACGGGGCACACGTTGAGGCAGGCGGAGCAGCGGATGCAGTGCAGGGCCGTGCGTCCGAGGTCGTCGGCCAGAGCACGGGTGCGGCCGTTGTCGAGCAGCACGAGGTGGACGTCCTGCGGCCCGTCGCCGGGCGTGACGCCGGTCCACGTCGACGTGTAGGGGTTCATCCGTTCGCCCGTCGAGGACCGCGGGAGCAGCTGGAGGAAGACCTCGAGGTCGCGCCAGGTGGGCACCACCTTCTCGATGCCCATGACCGTGATGAGGGTGTCGGGCAGGGTCAGGCACATCCGCCCGTTGCCCTCGGACTCGACGACCGCGAGCGTCCCGGTCTCGGCGACCCCGAAGTTGGCGCCGGAGACGGCCACCCGGGCGCGGAGGAACACCTCACGAAGGTGGGTGCGCGCCGCGGCCGCGAGGACGCTCGGCTCGTCGGTGAGGGTCTCGAGGTCGACGTCGGCCATCTCGGCGGCGAAGATGTCGCGGATCTCCGCGCGGCCCCGGTGGATGGCGGGGACGAGGATGTGCGACGGCTTGTCGTGCCCGAGCTGGACGATGAGCTCGGCGAGGTCGGTCTCGTGCGCCGTGATGCCGGCTGCCTCGAGAGCCTCGTTGAGGCCGATCTCCTGGGTGGCCATCGACTTGACCTTGACGACCTCGTCGGCGCCGGTCGCGCGCACGAGGTCGAGCACGATCCGGTTGGCCTCGGCGGCGTCACGGGCCC
Source organism: Terrabacter sp. 2YAF2 (assembly GCF_052114705.1). Taxonomy (NCBI): domain Bacteria; kingdom Bacillati; phylum Actinomycetota; class Actinomycetes; order Micrococcales; family Intrasporangiaceae; genus Terrabacter; species Terrabacter sp. 2YAF2. The sequence goes on along the minus strand of NZ_JBFRFG010000001.1, from coordinate 130,194 downwards.
AGTGCACCGTGCCGCCCCGTGCGGTCACGTTGCGCTCGAGCTCCTCGAGCAGCTCGGGGAGGCGGGCCATCGTGTCGGTCTTGATGGCCGACCCCGCATCACGCAGCGCCTCCCAGTCGGGCACCTCGCCGACGACGGCGGCCCGCTTCGACCGGATCGTGGCGGTGGCGTGGGCGAGGTTGCGCCGCAGGCGGGTGTCGGCCAGCGCGTCGCGGGCAGCGGCGGGGAAGGGGCGCTCGCCGGTCAGCTGCCCGACAGCGGTGTCGGCGGGCGGCCCGGGGACACGGCCACGCGGCATACCCAGGAAGGTGCTCATCGTGCTGTCCTCACGTCGTGCTCGCGAGGATCTCGGCGAGGTGGACGGGCCGCACCCCGGTGCGTAGCCGGGAGAGGCCGCCGCCGATGTGCATGAGGCACGACGCATCGCCGGCGGTGACGACCTCGGCGCGCGTCGTGAGGACCGCAGACATCTTGTCGGCGAGCATCGCCGTCGACGTGTCGGCGTTCTTGACGGCGAACGTGCCGCCGAAGCCGCAGCACGAGTCCGCAGCGGGCAGCTCGACGAGGTCGATGCCGCGGACCGCCCGGAGCAGCCGGATCGGCCGGTCGCCGACCCCGAGCAGTCGCAGCGAGTGGCAGGTGGGGTGGTAGGTGACGCGGTGCGGGTAGGCGGCGCCCACGTCGGTGACCCCGAGCACGTCGACGAGCAGCTCGGAGAGCTCGTAGGTGCGGGCGGCGACAGCCTCGGCACGGACCGCGAGGGCCTCGTCGCCGGCCCGTCGCGCCACGGCCGCGTGCTGGTGGCGGACCGAACCGACGCACGAGCCCGACGGCGCGACGATCGCGTCGCAGCCCTCGGCAAGTGCCCGCTCGAAGACGTCGACGTGGTGCCGCACGAGGCCCGCCGCGTCGTGCTGGTAGCCGGTGTTCGTGTGCATCTGCCCGCAGCACGTCTGCGCCTCCGGGAAGACGACCTCGTGGCCGAGCCGCTCGAGGAGGGTCACTGTGGCCCGGCCCACGTCGGGGAACAGGACGTCGCCGAGGCAGGTGACGAAGAGGGCGATCCTCATGCCGGTCTCCTCGCCGTCGAGCCCGTCGCCGTGGACGCGCGGGCGACGAGCTCGGGCGGGAAGACGACGTGCTGGTGCTCGTGCTTGGTGCTGGGGTCGGCCTCGTCGGCGAGCAGCCGGGCGGCGGTCTGGCCGAGCAGGTGCCGCGGCTGTGAGACCGACGTGAGGGGCACGGCCGCGGCGGCGGCGAACTCGATGTCGTCGTAGCCGACGATCGCGACGTCGTGGGGGACGCTGACACCGTGCTGGGTGAGGTGCTGCAGCAGCCCGAGCGCGAGCAGGTCGTTGGCGCAGAAGATGCCGGTCGGGCGGGTGCGGCGTGGCAGGCCGAGCAGGCGCTCCCCGGCCCGACGACCCTCGGCGATCGTCAGGGCCGTCGTGCGGATCCAGGTGAGAGCATCCTCGGGCAGATCTGCCGCAACCGTCGCCCGGACAGCGCCGACCTGACGGTCCCGGACCTGGGGGATGTCGGCGGGGCCGCCCACGAAGGCCAGGCGGGTGTGGCCGGCCTCGACGAGATGGCTGATGGCGAGCCCGCCACCGGCGACGTCGTCGACACCGACCGTGCACCACTCGTCGCTGTCGTCCGGAGCCCGGTCGACGAGGACGACGGGCACGCCGGCCTCGCGGAGCCGCTGAAGCCGGGGGTTGGCGTAGTCCATCGCCGTGATGAGGACGCCGCGGGCACGCAGTTCCGTGAGCTGCTCGAGGTACTGGTCCTCGCGGTCCACGTCCTGGTCGCTGTTGCAGATGAAGAGGGCGAGGCCCTCGGCCTTGGCCACCTCCTCGATGCCGCGGGCGACGTCGGTGAAGAAGGGGTTCGTCGCGTCGAGCACGAGGTAGGCGATGGTGCGCGAGCGCCCGGCAGCCAGTTGCCTCGCCGACGCGTTGGGCACGAAGCCGAGCTCGGCGATCGCTGCCTCGACCCTGGCCCGCGTCGCGGCCCGGACCGCTGCGGGGCGGTTGAGCACGTTGGAGACGGTCCCGAGCGAGACGCCGGCACGCGCCGCGACGTCCTTGATGCTCACCGTGGCCATGGGCCCTCCTCTCGCCGCAGAAACGTATCGCGTCCGGCTCGGTCGGCGACATCGCCTCCCATCTCGTGGTGTCTCATGACGGTCGGTGCACGCGCAAGGCCTGGGTGGCGGCCAGGTCGGCCCGGATCTGCTCGAGCGTGGCCGGGGCCGCCCCGACGGCGCGGGCCTGCACCAGCACGTTGCCCAGGGCCGTCGCCTCCACCGGACCGGCTACGACGGGCAGCCCCGTCAGGTCGGCGGTCACCTGGCAGAGGAGGTGGTTGCGGGAACCCCCACCGACGACGTGGACGACGTCGACACCGGTTCCGGCGAGCGCGCTGGCCGCTCGCACCGTCGAGGCGTATGCCGTCGCGAGCGAGTCGAGGATGCAGCGCACGGTGTGGGCGGGGTCGGGGAGGGCGCCCTCGGCGGCCGCGGCGATCCGCTCGGGCATGTGGCCCGGGGGAATGAACGCGTCGTTGTCGACGTCGACGACTGGTCCTCCCGGAGGCAGCTGCTCGGCTGCGACGAGGAGCGCGTCGAGATCGGGCGCCAGCCCAGCAGCCTCCCACTCGCGCACGGACTCCTGGAGCAGCCACAGGCCGCCGACGTTGCGCAGGAAGCGGGTCCGGCCGTCGACGCCGCCCTCGTTGGTGAAGTTGGCCGCGCGGCTCGCCGGCGTGATGACGGGCGACCGGAGCTCGAGCCCGGCGAGGGACCACGTGCCGCTCGAGACGTAGGCGAACCGGGAGGTCGTCGCCGGCACGCCGACGACGGCCGACGCGGTGTCGTGGGAGCCGACCGCGGTGACGAGGGTGCCCGGGCGGAGTCCGGTCTGCTCGACTGCCGCAGGCGTCAGCGGCCCGATGACCTCGCCGGGCGCGACGAGCGGAGGCAGCAGCCCCGGCGGGATGTCGAGGCGGTCGAGCAGGTCCTTGGCCCAAGCGACCGTGTTGGCGTCGAGCAGGCCGGTCGTCGAGGCGTTGGTCGTCTCGGTGCGCAATACGCCGGTGAGCCGGTGCGCGAGCACGTCGGGGAGCAGGACGATGTGGGCTGCCATGTCCCACAGGCCTGCCGACCTCTCGGCCTCGAGCTGGTAGATGGTCGTGAACGGCAGGAACTGGAGCCCGTTGACGGCATACAGCTCCTCCCGGCTGACGCGCCGGTGCACGCGCTCGACGGCCGGCCCGGTGCGTCCGTCACGGTACGAGACGGGCTCGGCGAGGAGTCGACCGTCGGCATCGAGGAGGGCGTAGTCGACCGCCCACGTGTCGATGCCGACGGACTCCGTCTCCGGGAAGTCTCGGGCGAGCAGCCGCAGGCCGGCGAGGACCTCGTTCCACAGCCGGGTGAGGTCCCAGCGGAGGTGGCCGTCGCGCTGCACCGGTCCGTTGCGGAACCGGTGCAGCGTGTGCAGGGTGGTGCTCGCGCCGTCGACGACGCCGGCCATGACCCGGCCACCGGACGCGCCGATGTCGACGGCGCCGAACACCCGTGCGGTCATGGTGTCAGCGCAGGAACGCGGCAGCGACGCCGGCGTCGACGGGGACGTGCAGGCCGGTGGTGTGGCTCAGCTCGTCGGACGTGAGGACCGCGGCGGCGTTGGCGACGTGCTCGGGGAGCACCTCGCGGCCGAGCAGGGTCCGCTTGGCGTAGTAGGCGCCGAGCTCCTCCTCGGGGACGCCGTAGACGGCGGCGCGCTTGGCCCCCCAGCCCGCCGCGAAGATGCCGCTGCCGCGCACGACGCCGTCCGGGTTGATCCCGTTGACCCGGATGCCGTGCTCGCCGAGCTCGGCCGCGAGCAGCCTGACCTGGTGGGCCTGGTCGGCCTTGACGGCGCTGTAGGCGATGTTGTTCGGGCCGGCGAAGACGGAGTTCTTCGACGAGATGTAGAGGATGTCGCCGCCGAGCCGCTGGGCGATCATCGCCCGCGCCGCGGCCTGGGCCATGAGGAAGCTGCCCTTGGCCATGACGTCGTGCTGGAGGTCCCAGTCGGCCTCGGTCGTGTCGAGCAGCGGCTTGCTGATGGAGAGGCCGGCGTTGTTGACGAGCAGGTCGATCCCGCCGAAGGCGAGCAGGGTGGCGTCGATGGCGGCCCGCACCTGCGCGGCGTCCGTGACGTCCGCCTGCACCCCGACCGCGACGTCGGCGCCCTTGGCTCCGGCGATCTCGGTCGCGGCGGCCTGCGCTTTGTCGAGGTCGAGGTCGGCGATGACGACGCACGCCCCCTCGGCAGCGAGCCGGGTCGCGATGGCCTTGCCGATGCCGCTCGCGGCGCCGGTGACGAGGGCGATGCGGCCGGCGTGGCTGCGCGGCTTGGGCATCCGCTGCAGCTTGGCCTCCTCGAGGGCCCAGTACTCGATGCGGAACTTCTCGGACTCGTCGATGGGCGCGTACGTCGAGACCGACTCGGCGCCGCGCATCACGTTGATGGCGTTGACGTAGAACTCGCCGGCGACGCGCGCGGTCTGCTTGTCCTTGCCGAAGGAGAACATCCCGACGCCGGGCACGAGGACGATCGCCGGGTCGGCGCCGCGCATCGCGGGGGAGTCGGGGCGTGCGTGGCGCTCGTAGTAGGCCGCGTAGTCCTCGCGGTATGCCGTGTGCAGGTCGGCGAGACGCTCGACGACCTCCTCGACCGTGGCAGCGGAGGGCAGGTCGATGACGAGAGGCTTGACCTTGGTCCGCAGGAAGTGGTCGGGGCACGAGGTGCCGAGCCCGGCGAGGTGGGCGAGCTTGTCGTGGCTGAGGAACTCGAGCACGACGTCGGCATCGGTGAAGTGACCCACCATCGTGCGGTCGTGGGAGGCGACGGCCCTGATGTGAGGGGCGAGGGCCGCCGCCTTGGCGCGACGCTCGGTGGGCGGCAGGGCGGCATACCCGGGGACTGCCCCGCCGAACGGCTCAGGGTCGCCGTGCTCGTCGAGGTGGGCTTGGGCCCTCTCGATGATCCACCGCGAGTTGGCCTCGGCCTCCTCGCTCGTGTCGCCCCAGGCCGTGATGCCGTGGCCGCCGAGCACCGTTCCGACGGCCTGCGGGTTCGCCGCCTGGATGGCGGCGATGTCGAGGCCGAGCTGGAAGCCCGGGCGGCGCCACGGCACCCAGACGACGCGGTCACCGAAGATCTCCTTGGTCAGCCGCTCGCCGTCCTTGGCCGTGGCGATGGCGATGCCGCTGTCGGGGTGCAGGTGGTCGACGTGGGGTGCGTCGACCAGTCCGTGCATCGCGGTGTCGATCGAGGGAGCCGCACCGCCCTTGCCGTGCAGGCAGTAGTCGAAGGCCGCGACCATCTCGTCCTCGCGGTCGATGCCGGGATAGACGTCCACGAGGCTGCGCATCCGGTCGAGACGGAGGACCGCGAGACCGGATTCGGTGAGGGTGCCGAGGTCGCCGCCCGAACCCTTGACCCACAGCAGGTCGACCTGCTCGCCCGTGACCGGGTCGGTCTCGGCGCCCTTGGCGGACGTGTTGCCACCGGCGTAGTTCGTGTTCCGGGGGTCGGCCCCGAGGCGGTTCGATCGGGCGAGCAGGTCGGCAACGGCAGCGTTGGTCATGGCGGTCTTCCTGGGTTCAGAGGTTTCTGGGGTTCATGGGGTGGCGGTGCTGGGGTGGCCGGTGGTGGGGCGCGGCGGTCAGGCGCCCCAGCCGGCCTGGGTGCCCCCGACGCGCTCGGCGACGATCTGGTCCTGGTAGCCGCTGGCGGCATACGCCCTCATCGGGTCCGCGGGCAGGCCCCGGCCGGCGCGCCAGTCGGCGAGGTCGGCGCGGACGTCGGTGTAGAACGCGTCCATGAGGACGGCGTTGCCTGCGAGCACGTCACCCGCCCGCTCGGCCTCGGCGAGGGCCTGGCGGTCGACGAGCAGCGCCCGGGCCGTCATCTCCTGGACGTTGAGGACCGACCGGATCTGGCCCGGCACCTTGTCCTCGACGTTGTGGCACTGGTCGAGCATGAAGGCGATGTCGCTGCCCTCGCCGTAGCCGCCGCCGCGGATGACCTCGTGGAGGATGCGGAAGAGCTGGAACGGGTCGGCCGCCCCGACGATGAGGTCGTCGTCGGCGTAGAAGCGGGAGTTGAAGTCGAAGGCGCCGAGGCGCCCCAGGCGCAGCAGCTGCATGACGATGAACTCGATGTTCGTGCCCGGTGCGTGATGGCCGGTGTCGAGGCACACGACCGCACGGTCGCCCAGGGCGAGGCACTGCGCGTAGGACGTGCCCCAGTCCGGCACGTCCGTCGCGTAGAAGGCCGGCTCGAAGAACTTGTACTCGAGGACGAGCCGCTGCTCGCCCGTGAGCCGGGCGTAGACCTGGGCGAGGGAGTCGGCCAGGCGGTCCTGCCGGTCGCGCAGGTCGCCCTGGCCCGGGTAGTTCGTGCCGTCCGGGAGCCAGATCTTGAGGTCCCGGCTGCCGGTCGCGTCCATGACGTCGATGCACTCGATCTGGTGCGCGATCGCCTTGGCGCGGATGCGCTCGTCGACGTGCGTGAGGCTGCCGAACTTGTAGTCGTCGTCCTGGAACGTGTTCGAGTTGATCGTGCCGAGCCGGACGCCCAGGTCGTCGGCGAACCGCGCGAGCTTGTCGTAGTCGTCGACGCGGTCCCACGGGATGTGCAGGGCCACGCTCGGGGCGAGGCCCGTGAAGCGGTGGACGGTCGCGGCGTCGGCGAGCTTCTCCTCGATGGTGCGCGGGGTGCCCTGCGTACCGAAGACCTTGAAGCGCGTGCCCGAGTTGCCGAAAGCCCAGGAAGGCAGCTCGATCGCCTGCTGGGCAAGCTGCCCCGCAATGTCACTGAATGTCGTCATTGGTCATCCCGTCATGGTGAATGGAGCCTCGGGCGCCATGTGTGAAGCGTTTCAGAAGAATGCTTCCGAGTAAAGCGCAAAGGTCTCGCGACGGTCAACCCCCGCACTGCCCAGTTCGAGTTGAGTGATGGAATCTGCCGCACGAGTGCTGAAAGTTTCAGCGAATCCGTTGACACGGCCACAGGGGGACCCTACCGTGGAGCGACCGAATGAAGCGATTCAAAATCGGTGACATCCAATCGCGGTTCCGCGCCCCAACGCTGTGGAGGTACCCCATGAAGAGTTCCCGTTCCAGGCTGACGATCGCCATGGTCGCCGCCCTCTCCCTCGTCCCACTCGCGGCCTGCTCGAGCTCCGGATCCGGCGGCTCGTCCGACGGCAAGACGGAGATCACGCTGCTCACCGACAATGCGGACACGACGGTCAAGCCCGCGGCAGCCGTCATCGCGGCGTTCGAGAAGGCCAACCCGACCATCACGGTCAAGACCCAGACCCGGCCGGGTGGCTCCGACGGTGACAACCTCGTCAAGACCAAGCTCTCGACCGGCGACATGGCCGACGTCTTCTGGTACAACTCCGGCTCGCTGCTCCAGGCGCTGAGCCCGGAGAAGACCCTCGTCGACCTGACGAACGACCCAGCCCTGAAGGACACCGACCCCTCGTTCCTGCCGGCGGTCACCCAGAAGGGCAAGGTCTACGGCGCTCCGTGGGGCACGGCCATGGGCGGCGGCATCCTCTACAACAAGGACGTCTACTCCAAGCTCGGACTGTCGGTGCCCAAGACCTGGGCGGAGTTCGAGTCGAACAGCGACAAGATCAAGGCCGCGGGGATCACGCCGGTGCTAGGCACCCTCAAGGACACCTTCACCTCGCAGCTGTACGTCCTCGGCGACTTTCACAACGTCGCCGCCTCGAACCCCAAGTGGGCGGAGGAGTACACGGCGAACAAGGTGAAGTATGCGACCGACCCGATCGCGGTCAAGGGCTTCGAGAAGGCGGCCGAACCCAAGGCGAAGGGCTGGCTCAACAGCAGCGCGGGCTCCTTGACCTTCGCCCAGGGGATCAAGCAACTGGCCCAGGGCAAGGCGGCGCAGTACCCCATGCTGACCTTCCCGGTCTCCTCGCTGTCTCCGGCCGACGCCGCCAAGATCGGTTTCTTCGGCATCCCCGGTGACGACGCCAGCACGAACGGCGCGACCATCTGGGAGCCGGGTGGCCAGTACATTCCCAAGTCGAGCAAGAACATCGAGGCCGCAAAGAAGTTCGTCGCCTTCGTGGCCTCGGTCCCGGGCACCGACGCCTTCTCCTCTGCACTCCCGCCGGCCGGTCCGTACCTCGTCAAGGGCTCCAAGCTGCCCGCCAATGCGCCCCCCGTCGCCGCAGACATGCAGGCCTACATCGACGCCAAGACCTCGACCCCGGCCCTGGAGTTCGTCTCCCCGGTCAAGGGCCCCTCGCTCGAGCAGATCATGGTCGCCGTCATGACCGGGCAGACGCCTCCCCAGGAAGGAGCGGCCCAGTACGACGCCGACGTGACGAAGCAGGCCAAGCAGCTGGGACTACCAGGATGGTGATCAGCTCGCGAGCTGACGAGGCTCGCGCGGCCGGCCCACACGGTGACGCCAAGGCCGGCCGGAAGGGTCAGCGGTCCACGGGCGTCCGCAGCCTCCGGGCGCAGACCTACCCTTACTGGTTCTACGCCCCCGCGGGCATCGTCTACGGGCTGATCTTCCTCGTCCCGACGGTCATCTCGTTCTACTTCGCCTTCACCCGTTGGACCCTGTTCGACTCGGAGTTCATCGGCCTCGACAACTTCCGCCAGTTCTTCTCCGAGCAGGCCCTGGTGAGCGGCCTGAAGAACACGCTCATCTATGCCGTCGTCACCAGCGGACTCAAGGTGGTGCTGGGGATGCTCCTCGCGGTGCTGCTCACCGGCCCGATCCGGTCGCGCGGCCTGATGCGCTCGGTCATCTTCTTCCCGGTGCTCGTCAGCACGGTCGCCGTCGGCATCACCTTCAGCGTCCTGCTCCAGCCCGACGTCGGTGTCGTCTCGGCCGTGCTGGCCAAGGTCGGCATCACCGCGCCGGACTGGCTCGGTGACCCGAGCACCGCGCTGCTCTCGGTCGCCCTTGTCGACGTCTGGAAGGGAGTCGGGCTCGCCACCCTCATCTACATTGCCGGCATCCTCGCGATCCCCAAGGACTACTACGAGGCCGTCGACGTCGACGGCGGCGGGGCCTGGACCAAGTTCCGCAACGTCACGGTTCCCCTCTCGCGCCCTGCGACGTTCACCGTCATCCTGCTCTCCCTCATCGGCGGCCTCCGGTCCTTCGACCTCATCTGGACCATGACCGGCGGCGGCCCCGGCTTCAGCAGCGACGTCATCGCCTCGATCATCTACAAGACCTACCAGGCGGGGTTCTTCGGCCTCTCGACCGCCGGCAACGTCGTCCTCTTCATCCTCGTGACGCTGATCATCTATCCGCTGTCGCGCTACTTCAACTCGCGGGAGGTGGAGTCATGAGAGCCGTTCGACGCACCTCGCTCGAGGTCGTGGCACTCGTCGTCGCCGCGGTCGTGTTCATAGTCCCCTTCATCTTCATGTTCCTCACGGCCTCGAAGAACGAGTCGGAGTCCGCGGACCTGACCTTCTCGCTGCCGACCGAGTGGACGGTCCTCGACAACGTCAAGGAGGTGTTTGCCGCACGCGACAGCATCCTCGTCACGGCGTTCCGGAACAGCATCATCCTCACCGTGGCATCGGTGACGATCCTCGTGGTGCTGTGCGCCATGGTGGGCTACGTCATCCAGAGACGACCCGGCCGCGCCGCGAACATCGCGAACCTCCTGGTGCTCTCCGGCCTGATCATCCCCCCGGCGGTCGTCCCGACCATCTGGGTGCTCCAGCAGATGCACCTCTTCAAGACCCTGCCGGGTCTGATACTCGTCGAGGTGGCCTTCAACATGTCGTTCTGCGTGCTGCTCTTCCGCGCCTTCGTCGCGGCCATCCCGCGCGAGCTCGACGAGGCCGCCATGATCGACGGGTGCACGGGCCTGGGGCTGTTCTTCCGGGTGATCTTCCCCTTGCTCCGTCCGGTCACGATCACCGTGATTCTCACGTCGTCGGTCTTCATCTTCAACGACTTCGTCAACCCGCTGTACTTCCTGCCCGGTGACGAGAACGCCACCGTGCAACTGACGCTCTACAACTTCCTGAGCCAGTTCAGCACGCAGTACAACCTGCTCTTCATGAACATCGTGCTCGTGACGATCCCGCCACTCGTCCTCTTCATCTTCTTCAATCGCAAGATCGTCGCGGGCATGACCTCCGGCGCCGTCAAGGGCTGACACCGACTTGCACGACCCTGCCGGTCGCATGGCCGGCCGGACGTCGCACCATCCTCCGAAAGGGAACCATGACCCACGTCTGGACCGCAGACCTCATCGCACCCGACCAGGACTTCGCCGGAGCCCCGTTGCTGCGCAAAGAGTTCGACCTCGCCGCGGGGCACGGCGACGTGGTCGCTGCCACCCTCCACGTCACGGCGCACGGCGTCGTCGAACCGAGCATCAACGGCGCGGCCGTCAGCGACGAGGTCCTCACTCCCGGGTGGAGCAGCTACGAGTGGCGCCTGCGTTACCGCTCCTACGACGTCACCCCCCTCGTGGCCGAGGTCTCGGTGCTCGGGCTCGCGCTCGGCAACGGCTGGTTCCGCGGCCGACTCGGCTGGAGCGGACGCGGCGCCTTCTACGGCTCCGAGCTCGCCGGCCTGGCGGAGCTCCACGTCGAGTTCACCGACGGTCACCGCCAGGTCGTCGGCACCGACACCACGTGGCAGGCGGGACCGTCCGCGACCACCGCGAACGACCTCTACGACGGCCAGACCATCGACGCCCGGCTCACCTCCACCGCGTGGACGGCTCCGGGTGCGGACCTGACCGGATGGGTCGGCGTCCACGCGGTGGAGCACGATGCCGGGCGACTTCAGCCCTACGTCGGCCCGCCGGTCCGTCGCCACGAGGTGCTGCACCCCGTGAAGGTGTGGACCTCGCCCGCCGGCGCCACGCTCGTCGACTTCGGTCAGAACCTCGTCGGCTGGCTGCGCTTCACCGTGCGGGGACCGGTCGGCACGGAGATCACCCTCCGGCACGCCGAGGTGCTCGAGCACGACGAGCTCGGCACCCGCCCGCTGCGTTCGGCGAAGGCGACGGACCGCTTCGTCCTCAGCGGGGGAGAGGACGTCTTCGAGCCCACCATGACCTTCCACGGCTTCCGCTACGCAGAGGTGACCGGCTGGCCCGGCGAGCTGACCCCCGACGCCATCGAGGCGGTCGTGGTGCACTCCGAGCTGCGGCGCACCGGCACCCTGGAGTGCTCCGACGAGCTGCTCAACCAGCTCCACCGCAACGTCGTCTGGGGCCTCAAGGGCAACTTCCTCGACGTGCCCACCGACTGTCCGCAGCGCGACGAGCGGCTGGGTTGGACCGGTGACATCGCCGCCTTCGCCCCGAGCGCCGCCTACCTCTACGACGTGTCGGGCTTCCTGGACAACTGGCTGGCCGACGTCGACCTCGAGCAGCAGCATGCCGACGGTCTCGTGCCCTTCGTCGTGCCCGACGTCCTCAAGTACGTCGACGCGCCGTCGGACTTCCCGGCGCCCGAGAGCACGGCCATCTGGAGCGACGCGGCAGCGTGGGTGCCGTGGGCCCTCTGGGAGGCGTATGGCGACCGCGAGGCGCTCGCGCGTCACTATCCCGCCATGACGGCCCACGCCCGGCGCGTCGAGGGGCTGCTCTCCGACACGGACCTGTGGGACACCGGCTTCCAGTTCGGCGACTGGCTCGACCCGCAGGCTCCGCCGGACGACCCGATCAAGGCCAAGGCCGACAACGGGGTCGTGGCGACCGCCTGCTACTACCGCACCCTGCGTCAGGTGTCCGCGGCGGCCGAGGTGCTCGACAGGACGGATGACGCAAGCTACTTCTCCGCGCTCGCGGACCGGGTCCACTCCGCCTTCGGCAAGCACTACGTCACGGACGGGGGGCGGATCACGAGCGACTGCGCGACCGTCTACGCCCTGGCGATCGAGTTCGGGCTGCTCGACGGCGCCGACCGGCAGGGGGCGGGAGACCGGCTCGCCGAGCTGGCCCGGGCGAACGGCTACCGGGTCTCCACCGGCTTCGCCGGGACGCCTTTCGTCACCGGGGCGCTCTCGTCGACCGGACACCTGGACGACGCCTACCGACTGTTGCTCGAGCGGGAGTGTCCCTCGTGGCTCTACCCCGTGACGATGGGCGCGACCACGGTGTGGGAGCGCTGGGACTCGATGCTGCCCGACGGCACGATCAACCCCGGCGAGATGACGAGCTTCAACCACTACGCCCTCGGAGCGGTGGCCGACTGGATGCACCGGACCATCGGCGGCATCGCCCCGCTCGCGCCCGGTTACGCGCGTGTGCTCGTCGAGCCGCAACCGGGTGGCGGGCTCACGTGGGCCCGTGGGGGTCTCGACACGCTGCACGGCCGGATCGAGACGTCGTGGTCGATCGACGGGAACCGGTTCCAGCTCGACGTCACCATCCCCGACGGTGTGGCCGCGACGGTCCGGGTGCCTGGCGAGGACGCAGTCGAGGTCGGCGCCGGCAAGCACCACTACGCGACGTCGCTGGCCTGAGGCAGATCCCATGACCGACGACGTCGACCTCGACGCCCGCATCGCACGCCTCGACCTCGAGAGCAAGGTCCGACTGCTGACCGGCGCGACCATGTTCACGCTCCACGACGAGGAGTCGATCGGACTCGGCTCCATGGCCTTCTCCGACGGGCCCACGGGGGTGCGCGGGCTGGAGTTCATCGGCGGAGACGAGGTGGCGCTGTTGCCCAACGCCACCCTCATCGCCTCCGCCTGGGACGAGGACCTGGCACACGAGGTGGGCCAGGTCCTCGCAGAAGAGGCCCAGCGCCAGCGCATCCACGTCGTGCTCGGGCCGACCATCAACCTGCACCGATCGCCCCTAGGGGGCCGTCTCTTCGAGGCGTACTCGGAGGACCCACTCCTCACGGGACGGCTCGCGGCGGCATACGTGAACGGCCTGCAGGGCAACGGGGTCGGCGCCTGTCTCAAGCACCTCGTGGCCAACGAGGCCGAGACGGAACGGCACACGGTCAACAGCGTCGTCGACGAGGCGACGTTGCGCGAGCTCTACCTGCTGCCGTTCGAGATCGCCGTCGAGGACGCGCATCCCTGGTCGATCATGGCGGCGTACAACGACGTCAACGGCGTGCCGGCCACCGAGCAGGATGCCGTCAACAACGACATCGTCAAGGGGGAGTGGGGCTGGGACGGCCTGCTCATGTCCGACTGGTTCGCCACGAGATCGGCAGGTCCGGCAGCCAACGGCGGACTCGACCTGGTCATGCCGGGACCCGAGGGGCCTTGGGGGAGAGCGCTCGTCGCCGCTGTCAAGGACGGTGAGGTGGCGGAGGCCGTCGTGGACGACCATCTCCGTCGGCTGCTGCGACTGGCCGACCGGGTCGGCGCGCTCGACGGGGCCGTCACCTGGCCAACGGGCCGCCCCGGCCCCGCTGACCCGACGCGCCGTGCGCAGCTCGAGCGCATCGCCGCGCGGGGCATGACGGTCGTGCGCAACGACGGAAGCCTCCCTCTGAACCCGGATGCCAGGGTGGCGCTCATCGGGCGGCACGCGACGCAGACCGTCGACATGGGCGGTGGTTCGGCCCAGGTGCGGCCCCCGCACCAGGTGAGCATCGCCGAAGGGCTGTCCGCGCGGCTCGACGGCGTCGTGGTCGTCGACGGGGTGGAGGTCCGCTCGCGTCCCGTGGCGGCGGACCTCGACGCCGTCAGCGACCCCCACGACGGTCGGGCCGGCATCCACTTCACCGCGACGGACTCTGACGGTGCCGTCCTGGCCGACCGGCACGTCGACGACACGACGGTCTCGTTCGGCGTCGACGACGGGCTGCCGGAGCTGCCTGCGGTCATCCGGCTCGAGGCGACGGTCGGGGGAAGCGGCCCTCGGTCGATCGGGGTCGTGGGCGTCGGTTCGTGGACGCTGCGGATCGACGGTGCCAGTCATGACGTCGAGCTCGGTCTCGCGAGCGGCGACGTCGCAGAGGCGCTCCTCACCCCGCCCGGCTGGACGACGGTCGTCGAGTCCGACAGCCCGGTCCGGCTGGTGGCCGAGCGCCGGTCCAGCGGGGTGTCGTTCGGCAGGCTCTCGGTCGTCGGGGGCCCGGCACCGCGCCCCGTGGCCGACGTCCTGCGCGACGCATCCGCTGCGGCATCGGCGGCCGACGTGGCGGTGGTCGTCGTGGGGCTGACCGACGAGCAGGAGACCGAAGCCGCTGACAAGGAGACGCTGGCTCTCCCGGGTCACCAGGACGAGCTCGTCTCGGCGGTCGCCGCGACCGCGCGCCGGACGGTCGTCGTCGTCAACGCGGCCACCCCGGTGCTCATGCCGTGGTTCGACGAGGTCGACGCCGTTCTCGTCGCCGGCATCCCGGGGCAGGAGGGCGGTCACGCCGTGGCCTCGGCCCTGCTCGGGGTCATCGAGCCGTCAGGTCGTCTCGTCACGTCCTTCCCCGCGGCAGACGGGGCTTCTCCCGCGTGGGACGTCGTCCCGGTGGACGGGGTGCTGAGGTATGCCGAGGGGTCCTTCATGGGGTATCGCGGCCATCACGCGGGGCGTGCTCCGGAGCCGGCGCTGTGGTTCGGTCACGGGCTCGGCTACGGCTCCTGGGACTACGCCGACGTCGCGGTGTCGACCGGCGCCGGGCCGGGCGCCGGGCCGGGCGACGGGCCGGGCTCCGACGGCGCGGTGGTCGTCACGGCGTCCGTCACGAACACCTCGGACCGTCCCTCCCGCGAGGTCGTCCAGGTCTACCTCGAGCCCGACGACGTGGAGCAGCCGGTGCGCCTCGTCGGCTGGTCCGGTGTCCACGTCGGTGCGGGGGCGACCGCCACCGTGTCGGTGGACTGTGACGCCCGGATGTGGCGTCGCTGGGACGCTGCGACGCGGGGGTGGGCCCACCTCGAGGGCGGTGCGACCCTTCTCGTCGCCCGGGGGCTCGGAGACGTGCGTGCCCGGCTCCCGCTGGGCTGAGTGGGGTGCGTGGCCTCCCTCGGAGGTCGCGCACCCCCCGCTCATCACTTCTGGTTGTGCCGGACTGACCCCACGAGGGGCGTATCGGACCTATCGTGATGATCAGGACTAATCCCCCTGCGACGGTGGTCGTGATCCAGGGGTAGGCGCAGGTGAGGGGACAGGGTTGCGCGACGGCGCGGTGCGGGAGGTGCTGGCTCTTCGGCGGCTCACCGAGCTGATGAACCGGGTCAGCGCCCAGGACGACCTCTCGATCGTCTTCGACATGGTCGTCGACGGCGCGGCCGACGTCGTCGGCTTCAAGGTGGCCGCGATCAGCCTCGTCACGCCCTCGGGTGACGTCGAGGTCGTGGCCGTCGCGGGTGACGACGACGCCCGCGCCGAGCTGCTCGGTCGGCGGACCCCGCGGGCCAGCCTCGAGGCGGAGTTCGCGGTGGCCGAGCGGTGGGGGAGCCTGCGCTTCGTCCCGGCGGGCGAGCTGCCCGACGGGTCCGCGGAGGGCTGGGTGTCGTCGGACTGGACCGCTCCGGCGCCTGTCGGCGCCCTCGATGCCTGGAACCCCGAGGACACCCTCATCGCCCCGTTCTTCGACGCGGTCGGCGAGCTGCTCGGCATCCTCTCCGTCGACCTCCCGCTCAGTGGCTGCCGCCCCGACCTGACGCAGCGGGCCGTCCTCGAGCTCTTCGCGAACCAGACCGGCATCGCCATCTCGGCGGCTCGACAGCGGCACGCCCTCTCGGAGCGCGTGCGTCTCGCCGAGGCGGTCCAGACGGTGGCCCGCATCGCCCAGGAGGACCTCGACCCTGCCCGGGTCGTCGACGTCGCCGCCGTCCCCATCTCGGCCGGTCTCGCGGCGGCGGGCCTGTGGTTGCGGGCGTTCGCCGGCGAGGACGATGACGAGCGCGAGAGCGTGTCGGCGCGCAGCGGCCGGCCGGTCCGCACGCCCGTCACGCTCGTCGCGATCGCACGGGAGATGGCGGCCAGCTGCTGGCGCGCCGGCGTCGTCGCCGTCGTCGGGACCGATCACGTGGAGCCCGTGTCGATGTGGGCCGGTGACGACGTGGCGCGGGTGCGCACCTTCCTGACCGATGCCGGGGCGCGCTCGCTGCTCCTGGCGCCGATGGGCTCGGGGTCGAGCTGTTTCGGCTACATCGCCTGCACGCGCGGACCGGGTGACCCGGACTGGACCGACGCCGAGGCGCAGGCCGCGCTCGAGATGGGCCGTGACCTCGGGCGGGCCATCCGCAACGCCCGGCTGTATGCCGTCGAGCGGCGGGTCGCCGTGGAGCTGCGCGAGGCGGACCGCAACAAGACGCAGCTCTTCTCGACCGTGTCGCACGAGCTGAAGAACCCGCTCGCCTCGATCGTCGGTCACGTCGAGCTGCTGCGCCACGAGCCCGACGGCAACCGCGACTGGTCGCTCGGAGTCATCGAACGCAACACCGAGCGCCTGCAGCGCCTGGTCGACGACCTGCTCACGCTCTCGCGGGTCAGCGACCCCGACCGGCCCATGCCCGAGGCCGACGTGGATCTCGGCGAGGTCTCGCGCGACGTCGTCGACATGTTCCGACCGCGCGCCGACACCCAGCGAATCCGTCTGACCTTCGACCTGCAGGACCGGCTGCCGCCCGTGCGGGGCAGCGCGGGTGACCTCGAGCGCGTCGTGCAGAACCTCGTGAGCAACGCGGTGAAGTTCACCCCCGCGGGCGGGAAGGTGGCGGTCTCGGTGGGACGTCGCCGCGACCGTGTCGTGCTCGAGTGCACGGACGACGGGTTCGGCATCTCGCACGAGGACCAGGCGCGACTCTTCACCGAGTTCTTCCGCGGCACCAACCCGGAGACGCTCCAGGTGCCCGGCACGGGCCTTGGTCTCAGCATCGCGCAGCGTGTCGCGGCTCGGCACGGCGGCAGGATCGACATCGACTCCGAGCCGGGCCGCGGGACGAGTGTCAGGCTCCTGCTCCCGGCTCACTGAGCCCGCCGCGCCGGCGACCGGGGCGTCAGGACGCGTGTGTCCGTGGGCGGCTCGCGAGCTGAGGGGTCACCGAGCGTCGACGCAGCAGGAGGACGCCGCCGACGACGATGCACACGACCTCGGAGATGGCGGCCGCCCAGACGGAACCGCCCGACCAGACGGTGTGCACCCCGAGCAGACCGACCGTCGAGGCGATGACGAAGGCCCCCAGGGTCGCGGCCCCGAAACCGGCGGTGAGGAAGGCCGGCACCCAGTGGTCCCACCGCAGCAGGAGGGTGGCGATGACGATGCCGGCGACGACGTTCACGAGGAACATCGGGCCCACGGTCTGGTGGCGCACCCCGTCGAACCACAGGTAGAGGTGCACTCCTGCGGAGACGAGCAACGCCGC
The DNA here is from genome assembly GCF_052114705.1 of Terrabacter sp. 2YAF2. NCBI lineage: Bacteria > Bacillati > Actinomycetota > Actinomycetes > Micrococcales > Intrasporangiaceae > Terrabacter > Terrabacter sp. 2YAF2. The sequence goes on along the minus strand of NZ_JBFRFG010000001.1, from coordinate 112,819 downwards.
CGCTCCCACGACTCGGAGTCTCATGACAACGCTCCTGTCTCCCGGGTCGCGCCGCGCCGCCCCAGCGACGTCGCGGTGTTGGACTCCCTTCCCCTGAAGACGACCCCGGCTGTCGAGGGGTTCAGCCGCCCGCGCTGCGGCTGTAGGCCGTGAGGAAGCGGTCCCGGAAACGGTCCATGGGCCACACGGGCGCACCGGGGCCTGGCCGCAGGCCGTCCTCCCAGCCCCACGCGGTGATGTGGTCGAACACGGCTGGGTCGCGGGCGATGATGCTGACGGGCACCTCGTGGCTGGCGTGGTCGCCGGAGACGATGCTGATGGGCTGGTGGTCCCCGAGCATCAGGACGACGAGGTTGTCGTCGTGGGTGGCGCGGAGGAACGACACGACGCTGTCGAGCGAGTACGCCACCGTCTGGCCGTATGCCGTCCGCACCCCGGCGGCGGTCCTCCACACGACGTCCCGGGACGTTGCCGTCCGCGCCTGGTCGAGGAAGAGCGAGCCGTCGCCGATCCCGGCCCAGTCGACGAGCTGGGGGTGTGGGGCCCACGGGGCGTGGCTCGTCACCAGGTCGATCTCGGCCATGAGGGGCTGGCGACGGCCGGTCGGCCGGGGGTCGAGCTCGAGGCGGTCGAAGGCCGAGAGCGTGTACTGGTCGGGCACGGGGGCGTAGCCGAAGCTGGCACCGGCATAGCCGAGGGTGCGGGAGTCGTAGATCTTGTCGTAGCCGTAGAAGGCCTGTCCCTCGGGCCAGTCCTGGTGGTTGGCCGGGACGACGTCGACCGTCCGCCAGCCGGCCCCGTGGAAGGCCCGCGCCAGGGTGAGGCGCCGGGCGTCCGTCGACGCCGTGGCCAGCAGCTGGTCGTAGCGCAGCTGGCTGTTCACCCACAGGCCGGACTGCAGGCTCGAGTGGGCGAGCCAGCTGATCCCGCCGAACGTGGGGGAGGTGAGCCAGGCACTGCGCGAGGAGTAGCCGGAGTCGCCCAGCCCGGTCGTGGCTGCTTGCAGGGCTGTCGCGACCTCGGGGCTCTGGTCGACGGCGACCCGACCGTAGCTCTCGACGAAGACGACGAGCACGTCCTTGCCCCGCAGGGCTGTCAGCAGGTCCGCTGGCGGGGTTGCGTGGAACGGGTCGGCACGGATCGCGGCGGCGAAGACGGCCCGGTCGTGCAGCCCGTCCCGGACCGAGGTGACCTCCTGCGTGGCCACCGCCACCGCGGACGAGGACGCCACCGGCAGGTCTGCGGACAGTCGCACCCCGAAGGAGGCGCACAGCACCCAGACGCCGGTGGCGGCCGCCACCGTGCGCAGCGCGCCCGCACGGTGCCGTCGAACGAGTCGCCCGAGCCGTCCGACGGCCAGGGGTGTGAGCACGAGCAGGCCCAGGAGGAGCCCCACGGCCCCGACCACGGCCAGGACCGCCGTCGTCGCGCCGGCCGAGGACCCGACCAGGTCCTTGGCGGACCCCGCGTAGTGCCAGTCGACGAGTGGGTTGAACGGGCGGCGCAGCACCGCGAGGAAGGTGGCGTCGAGGATCCTGACGACGAGGAGCAGCCCGAGGACCACCCCGACGACGACGGCGAACCACCGTGCGGCTGCACCGCGCAGCCCGAGGAGGGCGGCGACGAGGACGATGCCCTCGGCGGGCACGCGGACCAGCGTGAGCGGCGTCAGGGACCAGCCGAGGACCGGCCCCGGCGCGACGAGGGCGACCCACACGAGCAGGGCGGCGGCGACCGTGAGTGCTGCCCCCAGGGTGGCCCGGACGATCGCGCGCCAGGACGCGCCGCCTCTCGGCGCGGTCACGACAGCCCGCTGGCAGCGACGATCTCGGCACCGTCGGCGGCCTTGCGCGGCTGCAAGGCCGGCCAGGTCGTCGTGCGTTCATCGGCCGGCATCGCCCGCAGGGGCTGGTGACGCCTCGCCACGACCTCGGTGCCGAACGAGGCCACGAGCAGGGCGAGACCCGCACCGACGGCCAGCGTGGCGACGGGTGCGGGCAGCACGTCCGCAACGGCCACCGTGAGGGCGATGCCCTGGTAGGCCGCGACGACCTTGCGCCACCGTCGCGGCGGGAGCTGGGCCCGCCGCCACGGCGTCGAGCGGCCGGCGACGGTGGCGAGCAGGAGGACGTAGCGAGCGACCCCGATGCCGAGCACCCACCAGCCCAACAGCGGTGCGACCTGCACGCTGAGCACGAGGATGAGGAAGGCGTCGATCTCCATGTCGAAGCGTGCCCCCAACGGGTGCACGGTCCCGGTTCGTCGCGCGATCCGACCGTCCACGGCGTCGAGGGCGAGGGCGACCGACGCCAGGACGACGAGCACGGCCGTCGGAGCCGGGTGGCCCGTGCTGTCGACGGCGGTCCGGGCGACGAGGGCTGCGACCCCACAGGCGAGCACCGCCCGCGCGAGGGTGACGCGGTCGGCCGGCGAGAGGTGACGTCGCGAGGCGTGCAGGAGCGCGGCGGTGAGCAGCAGGACCACGGTGGCCGCGCAGGCGAGGCCGGTGACCCAGCCGGCGACCCCGAGACCGCCACCTGCAGTCAGCTCCAGTGCGGTGAGCAGCACTGGCACACCGAAGAGCCCGACGAGCGGGCCGGAAGGGATGACCTGATGCACCGCGGTCCACCTCACCGAGAAGGGGTTTGACCCAAGGACGTCGTCGACGCCGCGGGAGTTCACGGGCGATCTAGTCTGGTCGCGTGTCCACCGATGCACGGGCGTTCTGGGTGGTCGAGCCCGGCAGGGGCGAGATCCGGCCGGCTGTCGTGCCCACGCCCCGTGCGGGGGAGGTGCTCGTGCGTGCTCTGCACTCGGGGGTGAGCCGCGGCACCGAGACGATCGTCTTCCGCGGCGCCGTGCCCGAGGACCAGTACAGCGTCATGCGCGCCCCGCACCAGGAGGGTGACTTCCCCGCCCCGGTGAAGTACGGCTACCTCGGGGTCGGCGTCGTCGATGAGGGGCCGTCGGAGCTCGTGGGACGGACGGTCTTCTGCCTGCACCCGCACCAGACGGCATACGTCGTCCCCGTCGAGTCGGTGGTCGTCGTCCCCGACGAGGTGCCGGCGAGACGGGCCGTGCTCGCGGGCACGGTCGAGACGGCCGTCAACGCGCTCTGGGACGCGGCGCCACGGGTCGGTGACCGGGTCGCCGTCGTGGGTGCGGGGATGGTGGGGTGCTGCGTCGCCCGCCTCCTCGCCGGGATCCCCGGATCCCGGGTGACGCTCGTCGACGTGGACCCGGCCCGAGCCGACGTGGCCGCCCGGCTCGGCGTCGGCTTCGCGCGGCCGGACGCCCTCGCGGCCTCCCGAGGCGACTTCGACCTCGTCGTCCACACGAGCGCCACGGGAGCCGGCCTGCAGCTCTCGCTCGACCTGCTCGCTCCGGAGGCGACGGTGCTCGACCTCAGCTGGTACGGCGACGCGAAGGTCGAGCTGTCGCTCGGTGGGTCGTTCCACTCGTCGCGACTGCGCATCCGGGCGAGCCAGGTGGGTTCCGTTGCAGCAGCGCGGCGTTCGCGCTACACGTATGCGCAGCGGCTGGCGCTCGCGGTCGACCTGCTGCGCGACCCGGCCTTCGACGCACTGCTCACCGGGGACTCCCCGTTCGAGGACCTGCCCGACGTCATGCCCCGTCTCGCGGACGGCTCCCTGCCGGCCATCTGCCACACCATCACCTACCGACCCACCCACTGAAGCGGGGAGCCGATGTTCAGCGTGACCGTCCGGGACCACATGATGATCGCCCACAGCTTCCGGGGGGAGGTCTTCGGCCCCGCCCAGCGGCTGCACGGCGCCACCTTCGTCGTCGACGTGACCTTCCGGGGTCCGGAGCTCGACGTGGACGACATCCTCGTCGACATCGGACTGGCCACGCAGCACGTCCACGAGGTCGTCGGCGCCCTCAGCTACCGCAACCTCGACGACGAGCCGGCCTTCGAAGGCGTCAACACCTCGACGGAGGTGCTGGCGCGCACCGTCGCCGACCGGGTCGCCGAACGCGTGCGGGCCGGGGACCTCGGCGGTGCCGGCGACCGGGTGACCGCGCTGGTCGTCACCCTCCACGAGTCGCACGTCGCGTGGGCGAGCTACGAGTGCGACCTCTGAGCGAGCTCCACGCCGTCGTGCCCGCCGGGATCGACGACGCCGCCCTCGTGAGCGGGGGGAACGTGTATGACCGACGCGTCCTCGACGGGCTCCGTGCGACCGGGCGGGTCGTCGCCGAGCACGCCGTGGCCGGTTCGTGGCCACGTCCCGATGGCGCCGCGCTCGCGCGTCTGGCCGCCGTCGTCGCCACCGTGCCCCCGCGCGGCCTGCTTCTCCTCGACGGCCTCGTGGCGTCCTGTGCCAACAGCGTCCTCGTGCCTGCAGCGGCGGCCGGGTTGCGTGTCGTCGTCCTCGTCCACCTGCCGATCGGGCTGGCCGATCCCCTTGCGGCAGAGGGCGAGCGGCGCGTCCTCACGGCGGCATCGGCCGTCGTCACGACGAGCGACTGGGCCCGCGACGTGCTGCTCGACGCCTACGCCCTCGCTCCGGACGGAGTGCACGTGGCGAGACCGGGGGTCGACCGTGCACCGTCGTCGGTGCGCACCGCCGACGGGACTCGGCTGCTGTGTGTCGCCGCGATCACCGGGCTGAAGGGGCACGCCGACCTGGTCGCGGCGCTCGCGCTCGTGGCCGACCTGCCGTGGTCGTGCGTCGTGGCCGGTGCGCTGGACCGGGACCCCGCCGTCGTCGCCGCGCTCCGGGGCCGGCTCTCGCAGGAGGGGCTCACCGATCGCGTGCACCTCGTCGGCGCCCTGCACGGCACCGACCTCGAGGGGGCGTATGCCGCCGCCGACCTCCTCGTGCTGCCCTCCCACGTCGAGACGTACGGGATGGTCGTGACCGAGGCGCTCGCGCATGGTCTGCCGGTGGTCGCGACCGCCGTCGGGGGTCTGCCCGAGGCCCTGGGTGAGGTTCCGGGCGAGGCTCTGGATGGGACCGACGACGGGCGGCCTGGGCTGCTCGTGCCGCCCGGTCGTCCCGACGAGCTCGCCGACGCCCTCCGGTCCTGGCTGACGGACGGGGGCCTGCGTGAGCGGCTGCGGCGGCGGGCGCTGCATCGACGTCTCCAGCTGTCTCCGTGGTCACGGACCGTGGAGGATGTCTCGGCCGTCCTCAGTGGCGCGGGAGACCTCTGAACCCGATCGGTGCGACCGGCGTCGTCACCATCAAGGGTGTTGCCGCAGAAGGGGCGGAGGAGATGCAGCGCGACCGTTCGTGGCTCGGCCCCCTCGCGGGGCTCATGATCGTCGCCCTCCTCGTCCGGCGCCTCGGCGCCGGCGCCTTCGTCGATGCCCTGCGCCATCTCGACGCCTGGTCGGTCGCCGCTGGAGCCGCCATCGCCGTGCTGACCACCGTGTGCGGCGCGTGGCGCTGGGTCCTCGTCGCCCGGGGGCTCGGGGCGCAGCTGTCCCTGCGCTCGGCCGTCGCCGAGTCCTACCGGTCGCAGTTCCTCAACGTGACCCTCCCCGGTGGGATGCTGGGTGACGTGCATCGAGGAATGCGGCACGGTCGCGGCGGCGGAGACCTCGGGCTCGGGCTGCGCTCGGTCGTGTGGGAGCGCTCCGCGGGTCAGGTGGTCCTCGCCGTCCTGACCGCGGGTGTCCTGCTCCTGGCACCAGGACCCGTGTCCGCCCTCTTCCCACCCGGATCGCCCGCCGCGACAGCCCTGGCCGGGCTGTCCGTCGTCGCGGGGGTGCTCGTCGCGGCCCTGACCGTCGTCGCGGTCCACGGGCGCCGGCACGGTTCGGCCAACGGCGTCGTACGCGTGGTGCGCGCGGCGGGAGCGGACGTGCGCGCCGGGCTGCTGGGACGGCATACGTGGCCGGGCGTCCTGGCGGGCTCCACTGTCGTCGTGGCCGGCCACGCGGCGACCTTCATCGTGGCGGCCCGCGCCGCCGGGGTCACCGCACCCGTCACCCAGCTGCTGCCGCTGGCGCTCATCGTGCTCGTCGCGATGGGACTGCCCCTCAACGTCGCCGGATGGGGGCCCCGCGAGGGAGCCGCGGCCTGGGCCTTCGGGGCCGCCGGCCTCGGTGCCGCAGGGGGCGTCGGCACCGCCGTGGCCTACGGGGTCATGGTCCTCGTCGCGAGCCTGCCGGGCGCGGCGGTGCTCGCCGTCGCACGTCGCGAGCGACGGCGGGCAGGCCGCGCGACTTCGGCGGACGGGGCCGCCCGTGGCTGACCGTCCCTACACCCTGCTCAGCTGCAGCATGTCGATCGACGGCTACCTCAGCGCCGGGACCGCGACCCGGCTGCTGCTCTCCAACGAGGCCGACTTCGACCGGGTCGACGCGGAACGGGCCGCGAGCGACGCGATCCTCGTCGGCGCCGTGACGATCCGCCGGGACGACCCGCGACTGCTCGTCCGGTCGCCCGAGCGTCGGGTCGCCCGGGTGGCGCGAGGCCTCTCCCCGTCACCGGTGAAGGTGACGGTCACGCGCGACGCCGACTTGGACTGTGCCGCAGCCTTTTTCGCGGCCGGCGACGCGGACAAGCTGGTCTACTGCCCGAGTGACGCCGTGCCCGGCGTGCGCGGTCGCCTCGGCGCGGTGGCCACCGTCGTCGACGCCGGCCGGCCCCTGACGCTGCGCCGGGTCAGCGAGGACCTCGGTGAGCGCGGGGTGCGCCGGCTCATGGTCGAGGGTGGCGGATCCGTCCACACCCAGATGCTGACCGAGGACCTCGCCGACGAGCTGCAGCTCGTCGTCGCGCCCTTCTTCGTCGGGGACTCGGCGGCCTGCCGGTTCGTCGGCGACGGGCGCTACCCCTGGAACCCGGACCGGCGCGCGACGCTCGTCGAGACGCGCCAGATCGGGGACGTCGTGCTGCTGCGGTACGCCCTGTCCTCGCGTTTCCGGGAGGATGCATGACCGCCGAGAGCGCGGGGACGCCGGGACCGGGGCTGGCCCCGGCGCGCATCCGCACCCACGTGCTCGTGCCGATGGCCTTCGCGGACGGCTTCGAGACGACGGCACGGGTCTACACCTTCGACGGGCTCGCCGACGGCCGTGAGCACCTGGCGCTCGGGCTCGGCACCTGCGCCGCCCCGCCGGACCCGGCAGGACGTCGCGCCGGGCCGACGCCGACGCGCCTGCACAGCGAGTGCCTGACCGGCGACGTCTTCGGCAGCCGTCGCTGCGACTGCGGCGCCCAGCTGCGCGAGTCCCTCGAGCGACTCGACACCTCAGGGGGATTCCTGCTCTACCTCCGGCAGGAGGGGCGCGGCATCGGCCTCTATCCCAAGCTCGACGCCTACGTGCTCCAGGACCACGGGCTCGACACCTACGAGGCGAACGTCGCCCTCGGCTACGGCGAGGACGAGCGGGACTACACGGTCGCCGCCCAGATGCTCGGGGCGCTCGGGATCAGCCGGGTCGCCCTGCACAGCAACAACCCCGACAAGGCCGAGCAGCTGCGGCGGCTCGGGGTCACGGTGGCCGACCGCGTGCCCACGGGCGTGCACCTGTCCGACTCCAACGCCCACTACCTCGCCACGAAGGTGCAGCGCGGCGCGCACACCCTCGACCTGTCCGCCGACGGCCCGTAGGCCTCGGACGGTTGACAGGACATTCCGGGCGCTTCAGACTGCCCAATGGCTCGGTGGCCTTGTGGCCTAGCCAATTATTCGCCGCCGTCCACGCGGTCGGGTCAACTGAGAGAGGCTCCCATGTCGCACAGCTCCGAGCTCGTCCTGGAACAGGACCAGAGGGTGAGCCCCGGTCGTCCCGGACCGTTGCACCGCTTCACCGACCTGTCCGTCCGGTACGTCGAGAAGTGGATGCCCGACCCCTACCTCTTCGCCGTCATCCTGACCGTCGTCGTCGTGGCCCTGATCTTCGCCTTCGTGCCGGGCGCGAGCCTCGGGGGCGTCGTCGACGGCTGGTACAAGGGTGTCTGGGGCGAGGGCAACATCTTCACCTTCGCCATGCAGATGATCCTCATCCTCGTCGGCGGCTACACGCTGGCCGAGGCTCCGCTCGTCAAGCGCGGCCTGCAGTGGCTGGCCAGCAAGCCGAGGAACCAGGCCCAGGGCGGCCTGCTCTGCTTCGGCGTCGCCGCCCTCGCCTGCGTCGTCAACTGGGGCCTCGGACTCGTCGTCGGTGCCCTGCTCGCGCGCCAGGTGTTCGCGCGGCTCCGGACCGTCAACTTCGCCTACCTCGTCGCGGCGGGCTACATGGGCTACATGGTGTGGACCTCCGGTCTGTCCAGCTCCATCGCCCTCGCCAACACCGACAAGACGAGCAAGCTCAACATCATCTGGACCCAGACCCACCAGCTCGTGCCGCTCAGCGACACGATCTTCCGGCCCTACAGCTTCGTGCCGATGCTCGTGCTGGCCGGCGTGATCGGCCTGCTCGTGCACCGCATGTCGCCGCTGCCGCAAGAGACGACCGAGCAGGCGGACGTGGACCGTGACGCGCTGCTGGCGCTCGACCAGGCGCCAGAGACCCGCCCGGCCGGCCCCCAGACGTTCGCCGAGCGCCTCGAGAACCTCTGGGTCCTCAACGTCCTCGTCTTCGTGGCCGGCCTCGCCTACTTCGTGCGGAGCGGCTTCGCCCTCAACATCGGCTCGATGGTCATGCTCTTCTTCATCCTCGGTGCGCTCGTCCACTGGACGCCCATGCGTTTCATCCGGGCGTTCACGGAGGCCGCCAAGACGGCAGGTCCGCTCCTGCTGCAGTACCCCCTCTACGGCGGCATCATCGGGCTGCTCGGCTACGCCCCGCACTCCGGCGTCCACCCGCTCCAGACGGTCATCGCCTCGGCCATCGTGTCCCACGCGACGTACTACACGCTGCCGCTGCTGAACTACATCGCCTCGGTCGTGATCTCGCTGTTCGTCCCGTCCGGCGGCGGCCACTGGGGCGTCCAGGGTCCGGTCGCCGTCAGTGCGGCCGTCCAGCTGGGTCAGGCGTCCCCGGCCTACCTCGGCAAGATCTCGATGTCGGTGGCCAACGGCGAGGCGGTCGCCAACATGATCCAGCCGTTCTGGCTGCTGCCGGTCCTCGCGATCGCCAAGCTCAACATCCGCCGGGTCATGGGCTTCACCGTGGTCGCCTTCGTCGTCGGGTTCGTCGTCCTCGGCATCGGCAGCCTTCTCATGCCGCTCCTGCCATGAGCGAGCAGGCTCGGCTCGTCGAGCACTCGGCACTCGAGCTCTCGGGCCTCATCCACCGGCGCGAGGTGTCGTGCGTCGAGGTGATGGCCGCACACCTGGCGCAGATCGAGCGGTACAACCCGGTGCTGGGTGCCATCGTCGCGCTCCGCGACGGGGACGAGCTGCTGGCCGAGGCGCGCCAGCGCGACGACGAGCTGGCGGCGGGTCGCAGCCGCGGCTGGATGCACGGCTTCCCGCACGCCGTCAAGGACCTGGCGGCGGCCAAGGGGTTGCCCCACACGTCGGGATCACGGATCTTCGCGGACCGCGTCGCCGAGGCCGACGACGTGGTCGTCGCCCGCATCCGTGCAGCCGGCGCGATCATCATCGGCAAGACCAACACCCCCGAGTTCGGCCTCGGCTCCCAGACGTACAACGAGGTGTGGGGCACGACCGCGAACCCCTACGACCCCTCCCGCACGGCGGGCGGCAGCAGCGGCGGCGGCGCCGCCGCGCTGGCCGCCCGGATGGTCCCGGTCGCGGACGGGTCCGACAACATGGGTTCGCTGCGCAACCCGCCCGCCTTCAACCACGTGGTCGGGCTCCGTCCCTCGTGGGGCCGGGTCCCGGAGCCGGGCTTCATCCCCTACGGCAGCGTCAACGGTCCGATGGCACGCACCGTGGCCGACGTCGCCCAGCTGCTGTCGACGATGGCTGGACCCGACGCCGGCGCGCCGCTCTGCATCGACGAGGACCCGGCGTCCTTGTCGGCCGACCTCGTCCGGGACTGGGCCGGCACGCGGATCGCGTGGGTCGGGGACTGGGACGGCTACCTCCCTACCGAGCCCGGGGTGCTCGAGCTGTGCGAGTCGGCTCTCGCCACGTTCGAGAGGCTCGGCTGCGAGGTCGAGCCGGTGCTGCCGGCATACGCCCCGCAGGACATCTGGGAGTCCTACCTCGCGTGGCGCTCGTGGGGAAACCTGCGCTACGCGGACCTCTACGAGGACCCGGCCACGCGGGCGCTGATGAAGCCCGAGCTGGTCTGGGAGATCGAGTACGGCCTCCGCCTCACCGCCCTCGACCTGACGCGGGCGGCCGCCGCTCGAGACGCCTGGTATGCCGCTCTGGCAGGGATGTTCGAGCGTTACGACTTCGTCGTGGCGCCGAGCGCGCAGGTGTTCCCGTTCGACAAGGCGGTGCACTGGCCGCGGGAGATCGCCGGTCGCCCCATGGACACCTACCACCGGTGGATGGAGACCGTCGTCCCGTGGACGATGTCCGGGCACCCGGTGGCGGCGGTCCCCGCCGGCTTCGACAGGCGCGGGCTGCCGACCGGGATCCAGCTCATCGGCAGGCGCCATGACGACCACGGCGTCCTCCAGCTCGCCCACGCGTACGAGACGGCGAGCCCCGTCGTGGACGGCACCCTGCCGCCGCTGTTGACGGGCGAGCCGGGCGGGCACTGAGCCCGGCGCGCGGCAGTCCGCGGGCCGGGCGCGTCCCGGCCCGCGGGTTTCTCGGCTCCGCGGACCGGGGGGTCGGCGCTGGGTCACTGGTCGTGGCCCTGCGCCTCCGTGACGGGATGCTCGTGAGCAGCCCTTCGTCCGTGGTCGGTGGCGTGCTGTCCTTCCACGTCGTCGAGGACCGCGGCCGTCTCGATGAGGGTGCGGAGCGTGTCCGTGAAGCGCGCGGCGGGCGCGCCGTCGATGACGGCGTGGTCGAAGCTCAGCGTGAGCGGCAGCATCGCCCGGGCCACGATCTGGCCGTGGTGGACGGCGGGCCGCTCGGCGACGTGGCCCACGGTGACGATCAGTGTCAGCGGCGCGACGGGGATGGCCCAGCCCCAGCCGTGCGTGAACATGCCGACCGACGTCACGCCGACGGCGGGGCCGAACGTCGCCGCGATGCTCGGCCGGGTGGCCACGAGGCGGATGGCCGTGCGTCTCAGCGGCCCCGGGAGTCGCACCAGCGCCGCGGTCATCCCGTTCTGACGGTGTGCCGGCGCCGGTCCGAACTTGGCGTGGTGGAGCTCGGCCGTGATCTCGGCACACGACCGCTCGTCGGCTGACTCGATCTCGGCGATGTCGAGGACGACGTGGGCGCCCACCGGCCGTTCCACGGTGGCGCCGACGTCGACCCGGTCGAAGAAGAGGAGCTGGTTGCCGGCCTTGCGGGCGTTGACCTCGGGGTGCTCGGCGACCGCCCTCGCCACCGTGGCGAGCACGAACCCCGTCCACGACACCGTGGGCTGCACGTGACGGATCCGCTCGGCCGCCGTGGTCACGTCGAGCTCGACCAGGGCGTGCACCTGGAACCGGCGGCTGGCGCCGGTCAACCTGTCCAGGACCGGTTGGCGCTCCTTGGGGATCGGGTGGAGCACGTAGCCGTTCAGCGGACGCCGTGCCACAGCTCGCGCTCCCACGAACGTGGGTCGTCCACGACCTCGGACGTGGTGTCGAACCGCATGGTGGCTCGCTTCCCGAGGTCGTATGCCGTCCAGCCGGGGTCCCCGGTCGAGGCGAAGGAGACCCACGCGGCGTGCATGGTGTCGGCCAGGGCCTGCGGCGGGTGCTCGCCGAGCAGGGGACCGAACAGCGGCGCGTCCGGGCTCAGGGTGTCGAAGACGAACGGCACCTCCACGGCGTGGACTGCGCCGAGTCCCGGTGCGGGCCAGGCGAACTCGTACATGTACGTCTGGCCGGCGGTGGCCGCGGCTGCGGTCGCGGCGGCGTGCGCATCCGCCAGTGCGATGGCAGGGATCCTCATCCACCAGTCGGTCTGCACGACGGTCAGCACGTCACCGGGTGCGGCGCCTGGGTGCCTGGCCCGGTAGGCGGCCAGCGCGGTCTCCGGGGAGAGTCCGTAGGCGGCGAGCGACTGGTACCCGTACGAGGTGACCGGGCCCGTGAGCATCTCGTCGGTGATCCCTGCGATGGCGCCGCTGACGACGAGCCACAGCCTCCAGTCGTCCGTGTTGGTTCCGACGAGGACGTCGACGTCGCGGCTGGATCCCGCAGCGATGCGGTCGATGGGCAGCCCCGGCACGGTGTCCCCGTCGACCACGGGCTGCCACGGCATGGTGCTCGTGACGACCTCCCAGCCCCAGCGGTCGGGGTCCGGGTCGGCGAGCAGGTCCGCCTTGAGGGCGGCCTGGGCGGCGAGCAGGCGGGGGATCCCGGCGTCGGCGATCGCCGCACGGGTCGGTGCGACGCCGAGCTTCTCGGCCAGGCAGTGGCCGATGCGCAGTGCATCGTCGGCCGGGGTCACGTGGTGGGCGGCCCCGCTCTGCAGGACCGCTCGTCGGTAGAGGCCTTGCGCGCGGGGCATGGCGAGCAGCGTGCCGATGCTCATCGCTCCGGCGGACTCACCGAAGACGGTGACGTTGTGGGGGTCGCCGCCGAAGGCGGCGATGTTGTCCCGGACCCACTCGAGGGCTGCGACCTGATCGAGGAGACCGAGGTTTGCGATCCCGTCCCCGAGGTAGAGGAATCCCTCTGCGCCGGGCCGCCAGTTGATGACGACGCAGACCACTCCGTCCCGGGCGAACCGGCTGCCGTCGTAGGCCGCCGTGGAGCTGAGCTCGAACATGCCGCCCTGGATCCACACCATCACCGGCAGCCCGGCTGCGGTCGGGTGGGGCGCCCAGAGGTTGAGGTTCAGGCAGTCCTCCGAGGGTGCGGCGCGCCGGACGGCCTCGAACGCCGCCCCGACGTCCTCCCAGTCCTCCCCGGCCCCGGATGGTGGGCCGGTCGGTGTCGGGGGAGCGACCTGCGGTGGCTCGGCGCCCAGCGTCACGGCGTCACGGATGCCAGCCCACGCTGGCGCCGGCTGCGGGGGAGCGAGGCGGTTCACGCCGAAGGGGGCCGCGGCATACGGCACGCCGAGGAAGGACGCCACCCCGTCGGCGACGAGCCCGCGCAGCTCTCCGCTGACCGTCTTGACCACCGCACCCATTCGTCCACGGTTCTGCCCACGGCGCACACTGACCAGAGTCGAAGGTCCCGGACCCCCGAGCGACGCAACCGAAGCGCGACCGGAGACGGAGGCGCGTCGTCAGGCCAGCACGGTGCTCGCGGGGACCTTGGGCCCTAGGCCGGTCGGTGGATGCTTCCTATCGTGGTTTCCGATGAAGGAGGCGGCTTCGAGTGAAGGTCATCATCGGCAATCGTGAGGAGACTGTCAGAGGTCGTCGCGCGACCGCTCCCTTCAGGACGAACGCGGTGGTCGCGGGAGTCTTGTTCATCGTGGCAACCGTGGCGAGTCTTCTGAGCGGACCCTTCCTGGCTCCGGTGACGGGCGTCGACCACCTCGCCGACGCGGCGGCACACGAGAGCCAGGTGGCCACGGGTGTGCTGCTCGGGCTCATCGCCGCGTTCGCGGCGCCGGGCATCGCGATCGCGCTGTATCCGGTGCTGCGAAGGTTCGGTGAGGGCTTGGCGCTCGGAGCTGTCGGCTTCAGGCTCATCGAGGGGATCTTCTACGCCTTGGGCATGTGGGCGTTGCTGTCACTGTCGACGTTGAGCCGGGCATTCGTCGTCGCGGGAGCGCCCCGTGGCGCGGGCTACGCGGTCCTCGGTGACGCGCTGCTGGGGCAGTACCACTGGCTGGCTGATGCCGGACTGCTGTTGGCCTTCAGCGTTGGCGGGCTCTTGTACTACCTGCTGTTCTACCGCAGCAGGCTCATCCCGATCTGGCTGTCGGCGTGGGGAATTGCCGGGGTGGTCCTGCTGATGCTCGCCGGGGTGCTCATCATCTTCGGCACCATCAGTCCACTGTCAACAGCTCAGGTCGCCCTGGCCGTCCCGATCGGACTGCAGGAGATGGTGTTGGCCGTCTGGCTCCTCGTCAAGGGCTTCGACCGCTCCGCCCTGGCGGCGCTGGAGTCCTGACGGTTGACCGATTTCGATGACTGGGCCGGCCCACCTCCGGTCAGGGCTCGGCTGCCCGCTCGTGCTCGAGGTGCACCTTCATGCTCTGCCAGATGCGCTCTTCCTGACGTCGACCGAGCCAGACGATCAGCGGTCCCAACAGGTGCAGCGCCCCCTTGGGGCGGACCTGGCCGGACCAGCTCATGCGCGTTCCTGCGGCGACCGGCTCGAAGCGCAGGACGTAGCGGATGTCGGCCTGCGCCATCGTCGTGACCGAGGCGAGGAGCTTCGGCCGGTCGAAGTCCGTGATCTCGATGAGCAGGTCCGCGGTGCGGCCGCCCGACCACACGGCGGAGCGGAAGGTCGTGCCGCGGCCGATGGGCGCGGCGCCGACCTTCTGGGCGCGGACCATCCGCGGGTTGTACTGCGGCTCGTTGGTCTGGTCGGCCACGTAGTCGAAGACCACGTCGACGGGACGGGCGATCGTGATGTCACCCTCGATGCCCGCCATGTCGCTCCCTCAGCCCGGGCTGCCAGCGGAGCCCGCGTCGGCCGGCTCGCCTCGGGCGCCGAGCACCAGCAGCGCGAACGCGAGGACGTAGAGTCCGGCGATCACCGGCTCCAACGCATCGAAGGCCACGGCATCCGGCACTCCGGCCCAGACCTGGAACGGCATCCCGACGAGATAGCTGATCTGCTCGGGGATGCCCGACAGCAGGGCCACGAACGCCAGCACGTAGCCCCACGCGGACCGGCGCCACAGCAGCACGGCGCCCACGGCATACAACGGCACCTGCACGGCCAGGTCCAGCACGGCCGACGTGTGGATGAGCGCGGTGGACTCCACGAGACGGCTGCCCACGGGCACCGTCCCGTTGACCGCGTTGACGACCGCCGCCGCGATCCACATGCCGCCGAGCGAGATCGCGAGGATTCCCAGTGCCGCCGCCACGGGCCACACCTGCCGCATCCCGCGGAACTGCTCTCTCACCCTGTCGATCTCGAGACCGCCGATGGTGAGCACCATGGCGATCAGGCTCGAGGAGAAGACCGCCACGTGGAGCAGGAAGAGGTCGTTGAAATCGGTGGCGAAGACGTAGAACGCGTAGCCGTAGACGAGGTCGGCGAGCAGTCCGGCGGTCACCAGCCGGCCCAGCAGCGACCCGCGCCGGGCACGACCCACGGCCAGGGCCAGCGCCGGTACGACCAGGACCGCCGTCACCACGTCGTAACCGCGCAGGATCTCCGCGGTCGACCGGGCACCGGTGTAGACCCCGTCGATCACGAGCCCCGCCACCGACGCCGCGAGGGCGAGGGCCGCAGTGACCCAGACGACCGCCGCCGTCCCGGTGCCCAAGGTGCGGGGCTGCACCTGACCCTGCAGCCTCGGCTGCTCCCGGCTGCCGATCGTGGCCATGGTGGTCGCCTCCTCGACGGAGCAGCCTGCCGCCCGAGGGCTGGCACGACCACTTCGTACCATCACCACACTAGGCAGCTGGGACCGAAGGGGGCAGGGCCGAAGGTCCCCGCGCCGGCAGGTCACTCGCCCGTGGGACCCCCGGCGAGCTCGGCGACGATGTCGAGGTGGCCCACGTGCCTCGCGTACTCCTGGACGAGGTGCAGGAGCACCCGTTCGAGGGTGGCCGGTGGCTGACCCTCCCAGCGGGGGCCGGGCTGACCGACATCGTCCAGACCGTGCGACTCGATGACCGCGTTGCTGCGTCGAGCCTGCGCGCGGAAGGCCGCGAGGAGGTCGTCGAGCGTCTCCGTGTCAGCGACGAACCAGCGCCCGTCGCGACGGTCGGCCCACGGTTCGGCAATGACCGCACCCTCGAATCCCCATTCGAGCCAGCGTTGCTCGACATGCGTCAGATGCTTCAAGAGCTGAACCGGGGTCCAGCCGGACGGGACGCGTGTGACCCGCTGCTCGTCGACGGGGATGCCTTCGACCCTGCTGGCGACCTGGTCGCGGAAGTAGTCGAGATAGCGGACCATCACCTCGGTGCGGGTCGATGCGGCATCGGTCGGCTCGGGGAAGGTCGGGCTCATCGGCCGAGTATGACCGGCGTACGTCCGACCGTGGCCTGTTACACGGGCTTATGGGGTTTCGGAGGCTTCGGATGGACCAGGCCGTCGGTCGGGGCAGCCACGACGCTGCCGTCAAGCGTCACGAGCGGGGGCATCGGCTGGCCCAACGGGTCCGGCCACGGTGCGGTCGGCTGTGGCGGGGTCGGCGGGCGAGGCGGTGTGGGCTGGGTGATCACCGTTCCCGGTGCCGGCGGGACGGACCTGCTGACGGCAGGGTCGACCAGGTGTGCCAGCGACGGGGCCGTGTCGACGCGTGGGACCTCCATGGGCGGCAGGCCGAGCAGGTCGATGATCGTCTTGGGGATGCTGGCGTGGGAGTGCCAGCGGGCATCGATGTGTTGGCCGACCTTGCCCCCGAACATGACCAGCGGTATCCGTGAGCCACCGATGGCGGCATACCCGTCGGGGTGCAGGGCGTCGGGAACGGTCTCGATCGCCGGCGTCGGCACCGAGTCGGCGTAACCGCCCCAGTCGTCCCAGGTCAGCACGAAGGTGGTGTCGTCCCAGCCCCCGCCGTCGATGACGGCCTGGACCCGCTGCCAGACGAGGTCATGGCCCTTGGTGACGTAGCCGGGGTCGCTGACGAAGGGCGGGTGTTCGTCGTAGCCCGCCGGGCTCCACACGTAGCAGACCTGCGGGAGGGTGCCCGCCTTCGCCATCGGGACGAACTGGCTGGGCGGGTGCACGTGGGCGCTGCCGGGGGCCGTGCTCAACGAGGCGTAGAACTTCGTCGGGTAGCCCGACTGGTCGGGGAAGGCAGCCCACCCGACGCCGGCGGTCTGGGCGACGGAGAAGATCGAGGGCAGGTCCCAGACCGGGTGGGGGCCGACGAACGGCGGGTTCTTCATGGTCGGCATCTGACCCCCGATGGCCAGCATGTGACCGGGCGTCGAGTTCGACCCGGACCCGAAGTGGTGGTCGCAGAACACGAACTGCTTCGCCAGCCACGAGTAGAACGGGATCACCACGTCGCTGTCGACCTGCGCGGGCAGCGCCGGGTAGTCGCCCATCGAGTAGTGGACCCACGCGTTGCGGTCGTGGGGCTGGTCGAAGTCGGGAGGGCTGGACAGCAACGGCCCGTGGTTCGCGACGGCGGCGCCCCAGGCCGCCAGCGCGGAGAAGTAGAAGTCGGTCGTCTTGTTCTCCTGCAGGAACACGACCACCCGGTGCCCGGGAATCCCGCTCATTCCGGTGCCTCCTGATCTCCTCGCGTGTGCCTCGTTGTCAGACCCAGCCAAGCACTCTCGCCCGTCGTCGGCCAGGTGCGGAGGCGCTCAGCCCTGAGGCAGACGCGCCTTTTCGCGTCCCGCCGGGGTGCGTTCCACGGGGCTTGCCGCGTCCAGCCCCCACTCCGCCCAGGACCCGTCGTAGACACGGACGCCGGGGCGGCCGAGCAGATGGGTCAGGACGAACCAGGTGGTGGCGGCCCGCGCGCCGACCGTGCAGTACGTGATGATCCCCGTCAGCCGCGCGAGGTCGGCACTGGTGAAGATGCGCGTCAGCTCCGCGGCGTCGCGGAACGAGCCGCGCTCGTCCAGCACCCTGGTGATCGGGACGTGCACGGCGGTGGGGACGTGGCCCGTCCGGCCGCCGACCTGCTGTCCTCCGGAGGGCCAGAACTGGTCACCCCGGTACTCCGCCTCGGAGCGGACGTCCAGGATCACGGTGCCTGCGTCCTCGATGGCTCGCTCGACATCCTCGCGTCCCGCCCTCATGGCGGGATCAACCCCTTCGAGCCGGTAGGCGGTGGGCGTCGGAGACGGCACCGCCCTGGTCACCGGGCGACCCTGCGCCTGCCACGTGTCGAGGGAGCAGTCGAGCAGCCCGACCCGTCGGTGTCCGTGGGCCTGGAGGAGCCACAGTCCCAGGGCCGGGGCGTAGCCGGTGAACACCACGAGGGTGTCGGCATCGATCCCGGAGTCGCGAACCAGTCGTTCGACGGCCGCCGGGTCGACGAGCTGGAAGTCGGGGCGTCTGAGGTCCGTGTAGATGTTCCAGAGCACGGCGCCCGGGAGGTGCGCGGCGTCGTAGCCGGCGGCAGCGACGTCGACGTGGATGATGCGCACACCGCCATCGGCAAGGTGCTCGTGCAGCCAGCCGGGGTCGATCAGGAGCGCGCTGCGTCCCTGGCCGACTTGGCCGACCTGGCCGACCTGGCCGACCTGGCCGACGTGGCCGACTTGGCCCACCTGACCGACCTGGCCGGCCTGACCGGCCTGACCGGCCTGACCGGCATACGTGCTGACAACTGAGGTTCGGGAACCGTCCATGCTGACCACCTCGGGCCTTCAGGACCTATTCGATGTGGATCCAGCCCAGCAGGTCCTCGTCCCGGACTGTCTCCAGGAGTTCGGGATGGTCAGCGCGCATGTGCTCCCGGATCGCGTCGATCACCAGTTCGTCGGTGTCGCCGTGAGCCACGAACCCGCATTCGCAGCGGATGATTCTGGCCATGTCGTCCTCCTCTCATGGTGTACGCCGATGGCCTTGCCACAATGTTGGCATGACGTTGGCGTCGCCGATCGCGACGAGGATTCAGCTCTGCGGGCCGCCCGTGATCGAGCTGCAGGGCCAACGCCTCGACGACCGCCTCGCCGGGCACCAGAGCGTTCTCCTGTTCGCCTACCTCGTCCTCAACCGCCACCGGGTCAGCAGCCGCGACGACGTGCAGCGGGCCCTCTGGCCGGACGGACCCGGGCACGCGTCCGGCCTCAATCCCCTCGTCTCCAAGCTGCGCAAG
This sequence comes from Terrabacter sp. 2YAF2, assembly GCF_052114705.1. Lineage (NCBI taxonomy): Bacteria > Bacillati > Actinomycetota > Actinomycetes > Micrococcales > Intrasporangiaceae > Terrabacter > Terrabacter sp. 2YAF2. The sequence continues at coordinate 93,979 of NZ_JBFRFG010000001.1, read as the reverse complement.
GTCCTGGGTGCCGGCCTGGTCGAAGGGCGGTCGGGCCTTCGGCTGCGGCTGCCCAGCGACGCCGTGGTCGACGTCGAGGCCGCTCGTCGGGCGGTCCACACCGCTGAGTCCCAGATCGCCCTGGCCCACTGGAAGCAGGCGTGGGCGCCCGCGCAGGTCGCGATGTTCATCACGGAGAGGGAGTTCCTGCCGGGGGAGGAGGCGCCGTGGATCGAGGAGGAGCGCCGAGAGCTCACCGCCGTCGCGCTCCGCGCACTGCAGGCGTATGCCGTCGCCGCACTGGGCACGGGCGGCACCGAGCTTCCTGCCGCCGTGCGGGCAGGGCGCCGACTCGTCCGGTTGGCTCCGCTCCACGAGAGCGGACACCAGGTCCTCATGCAGGCGCTGGCTCGCGAGGGCAACGTCGCCGAGGCCTTGACGGTCTACGCCGACCTGCAGGTGCTGCTCCGTGAGGAGCTGGGGGTGTCGCCCAGCGCGAGCAGCCAACGGGTCTTCGAAGGCCTGCTGCACGGCTGATGACCGGCTGCGTCCACCGTGACGACGGACCGCCCAGCCCCGTGACGCCGACCTACTTCACGCAGGGGATCCCGCCACCGGACAGGTCGGTCAGGGCCGTCGGGGGCGGCCCGGACCGACCGCCTCCCACCGCGGACACGGCGGTCGCCGGCGGCGGCGCAGGGGTCGTGGCCGTGCCCGAGGGGGTGGCCGAGGCCGGGAGCGTGAACCCGTTGCCGAGGCGGACGATGAGCGATCCCGACGGCGTGGAGGCGCGTTCCCGGATCTCCAGCCCGCCGAGGAGGCCGGCGAGCGACTGGGCGGCCGCGGAGTCACCGGGGGCGTAGTCGACGACCGAGCCGGTGCGCGGCACCCCAGTGGAGACGAGGCCGGCCCGGTAGCCCTTGGCCACGGCGGCATCGAGCACGAGCCGGGCCTGGCCGGCGACCCCGGACTCGTTGATGACGTCGACCTTGCGGTCAGGCACGGGCGTCGTCGTCGCCGAGGGTTTCGGTGTCGCTGGTGCCGTCGGCGCATTGCCGGTGCTCAGGATCGCGTGCACCGTGCTGCGGATCACCGGCACGTTGACGAAGTTGACCGACTGTCCGCGAGAGTCGAAGCCGAAGCGCTCGACGGGGAGCGTGAAGAAGTGCAGGTTGCCGCCCGAGATCGCCGACGCGTCCCGCGCCAGACCGATCGGGTCGAGCCCGGCATCGATCGCCGTGTTCTGCTTCGCCACGTTGACCAGGCCCGTGATGGTCGCCGGGTTGATGAACGTGTTGGCCTGCTTGAGCTGGTGGAAGAGCGAGGCGATGAAGGCCTGCTGGCGGCGGGACCGGTCCAGGTCGGTGAACTGCAGGTCGGGGTGCACCGTGTCCCGGCGCTGGCGCACGAACGCCATGGCCTGCGAGGCGTCGATCTCCTGCAGTCCGGCGTGGAAGTTGGCGCCGGAGAAGGTGTCCTGGGTGTCCTCCTTGACGCACACCTGGATCGGCTGCACGTTCTGCGCGATCTGGTAGAAGGCCACCATCGTCACCTCGACGAAGTGGTCGATCGGCACGCCCCCGAGGAACTGCCGCACCGTCGCGATCTCGGTCTTGCGACCCGCCTCGCGCGCCTGCTGGTTGGCCGGGTGACCGGTGACGCCCTTCTTGGCCAGCGCACGTTGCTCCTGGTCGTACGCCAGCCCGTAGGCCTCCTTGATCTTGCCCTTGCACTCGCCGTCGGGACAGCCGACGAAGTCGACGTAGTCGTCACGGGGGATCGAGATGGCTGTGGCGCGGGTGCCGTCGCCCGGGATGTGCACGAGCATGAGCACGTTGGTGTTGAGGCCCCCGATGCTCGCGTCGCCGGTGTGGAGCGCGTCGTACATCGCCTTCGGCAGCGGGTCGCCGTTCTCGTCGAGGCGGCTGTCGAGACCCATGATGAGCAGGTTCGTGTCGCCGTGGGTCGACTGCGTGCCTCCGGCCAACGCCGCCGAACGGCGTATGCCGCTGTCGAGCGAGTGGTACTGGTAGGCGCCGTAGCCGGCCAGTGCCAGGACCAGGACCCCGACGACGCCCAGGATCCACCAGCGTCGGCGACGACGCGGCCGGTCCGAACGGTGCCCGGACACCTCCTCCGCGTCAGGCGCGGACGCCGAAGCGGGCTCGGCGTCGCCGCTCATGCTCGGCTCCCCGTCGTGCGGCCTTCCGTGACGTTGGCACCGTCCCCGCTCAGGCGCGACTGTCCGACGAACTCATCCATGCTGCTCACTGCTGCTCCTCTGGTGTCGTCCGCCTTCGCTGCGCGACGACCTGTCTGTGGACGAGGGTTCCAGTTCGCTCTGAATGGTTGCTGGGGGCAGCCGGAAAAGGCAAACCGCAGGCCACGAGGTGACCTGCGGTTTGGGGTGGTGGCCAGGGGCGGGGTCGAACCGCCGACCTTCCGATTTTCAGGTGTCGGCGGTTACTCGGGCGAGTCCCGATGCGTCGTCGCCCGAGTTGTGGCCGGCCGACTCGGTCCCAGCGACGGCTGGCTCGGTCTGGTCGTGTTGCTATCAGACGCGCTATCAACGCGAGCCACGCGCCACATCTGCCCGGCACCCTGATAGCGGCCAGCACCAGGACCCCGGTCAGTGGGTCAAGGGTCGAGCTTGCTCGATCGCGAAGCGACGCTTTGCGCCCTTGACGCGCTGGCCGGGGTCCGGACGATTTGGCTGCAGGGTGCCGGGCTTCGTCGTGCCCCGGTCCAGTTGTGCCTGGGCCCGGGCGAGGACGGCGCGCCAGCGCCGCCCGCAGCTGGGCCCCGCGCCGGCGGAGCCGGCGCCTTGACGGAGAAAAGACATTCCTCACGCACGGCTTACTACACGTCGCATCGCCGGACTCAGACGCCAGTGCTGAACCCGGCGAGGTGCTCCAGCACCAAAGAGTTGGCCTCCCAGCCGTCCGGGAACTTCTCGGGCTCGTCGAGGAAGACCGGGTCCGAGTCCGGGAACTCTGCGAGCAACCTATCCGCTCCAGCACGCCCGACCACGATGCACGCCTGACGGTGGCGGGAGAGCATGACGCACATTCGGCCAGCTTCGAGGTGGAAGGCAGTCGCGTCGCGACGGCCGGCCAGGGGGTGCCACACGAGGACAACGTCGTACTCCCGCCCTTGGACCTTGTTGGCCGTGGACACGACCAGCGAGTCGGGGTCGACCCCGACATGGTTGAGCGCGTACCTGACCGCGTGGACCTGGTCGTTGTGCGCAGCGACGACCGCGACTCGGTCGGGTCCAAGTGTCTGCCCGCCAGGGTGGAGCTCGTCGACCACGACGGCACCACGGGTGAGCAGCCGCTGGACCAGACTCGCCAGGCGCGCAGCAACTTCGGTGTCGGTGCGGACGGTGAGCTTCTCGGGCAGTTCGACGTACGCCCAACCTTCGGCTGCGGCGAGGTCTAGGGCCGCGTCGTCCGGCGTGCTTCCACCGGGGCCGAGCCCCAACTCTCGTTGCGCTGTCACCGTACCGGCGGCGAACCCGGAGAAGGGGTAGAAGGCGGTCGACACGATGCCAGCGGCTGAAGGTGGCAGCCGCCACGACAGTGGCAACTGGTGTGCGTCGAGGTCTGGGTGGTGCGCGCGGAGCGTGCCCATCGCCGTGCGTGACGGGGAGTATTTCAGGCCCTTCCACAGGGCATCGTCGATCGTGGTGAACGGGTCGAGCTGACCAGGGTCGCCCACACACATCAGACGCTCGAACATGCCCGCGATGCCGAGCAGTGCGTCAGAGCGCATCTGGTATGCCTCGTCGATGAGGGCAAGCTCGTACGGCTGCATGGCTCCGTTTTGCTGCTGCTTGGAGCGGATGAACTCCCATTTCCGCGCTGTACTCACGACTACCCGAGCCGACCTTACGTCCGGGGAGTCATGGTCCGACTCCAGGACGAGACTCGATCCTGCCGCTGCCTTGGCGGCGACCATGGCGCTCGACGGACCGCCGGTGGAACCGAACAGACGTGCGACGGTGAGGTCCGGGTGCCTGCGGCGCAGCGCGAGCACGAGGTCGTCCGCCTGCTCGTTCGTCTGCGTCACGACAGGTAGCCGGAGCCTCCGGTCGGAATCCGTCAGTGCCTTGGAGACGGACACCGTCAGCGAGCTCTTGCCCGCTCCCGGAGGTGCCTCGACCAGAACGGCCTCTCCTTTTCCAGCCCGGTGCAAACCGTCGACGACCAGCGTCGTGTAGGTGCCGTTGACAAAGTGGAAGTCCACCTTCGCCGTCACTGAAGCACCCCCGGCTCTGCGTCCGGCGAGACCTCACCGATCACCGGAAGGTCGGCGAGCTCCGGGACTGACAGGTCGGGGGAACCGTCGGTAGCACCGTCGCCAGCATCGGCGTCACCGGCCAATTCGGACGTCGTCTCGCGGTGGGTCCACGGAACCTCGTCGGGTCCCCACGGATCACGTCCCTCCCAGGGGTCAAGGCCGACGAGCATCACCTCGACGCCCAAGGACCACGCCGCTGTGTCGAAGGCCTTCACGCCGCCCATGATGGCGATGGTCGCAGTCGACGAATCCACAGCCCGCACGATCCCTCTGACAGCGCGATCCTCGGTCCACCGGAGGACCGCACCGGTCAGGAGTCGAGTCGGACCCGTCAGTTCCAACTCGATCAGCGGAACGCGGGTGCGGTTCTTTCCGCCGGGCTTGATCTCGCGATTCTGGTCGTCGACCGAGGTAACCACACCCGTGATGCACTGTCCCTCCGCGTCGAGGCTCGCCATGATCAGCGGGTCGTCGAACGCTTGGTCGGTCTCGAGCGCGTCCTGTGCCGAGCTCCAGCGTTGGAGCGTTCTCGCGGACCGAATGGCGTCGTGACGTCGGGCGAACCGCGGTATGCCCTTTGTCGAACGTCGAGCGTGGTCACTCCACTCGCGCACGTCGTCGGCCCACCGACCGGCGACAGAAGCTGCCGGGTCGATCTGCCGCATGATCTCGAGGGCCCGAAGTGTCGCGGCGTACGCCGGCTTCAGGGCCGCATCCACCTCGGCGGAGACGTGTTCCTCGGCCAACCGCGTCCTCGCCGCGTCCTGCTCCCTTAGACCCACTGAGTACGCCTTCACGAACGGCTCGAGGCGCGCTTCCCATCTGGGGTGTGGCACCGGCCCGTACGGCCACGGACCTCCACGAGCCCCCTCGCTGTTCTCGAGCCGTTCGAGCTCGGCGAGCAGGTCACCTGGCACCCCGTCGATCCACGCCAGCAACGCCGCGAGGCTCTCGTCCTCCAGCGCCGACTGCCCGGTGACGAAGTGCTGGGAAAGCGTCTCGGTCATCGCCAAGAAGGTAGATTGTCCCGGTAGCTGCGAGTGCTCGGCGAACCAGGATAGGTGCGATCCCGTCCACTGGGTGGGCTCAGGCACCTCGTGGGTGTCGCCCAGGCCGAGGTAACGCAGCGACCGACCGAGCCGAGCGCCCAGATAGGAGCGTGTCGCACGGTTCGGCACCACGATCTGTGGGGCGTCGTGGGCTACCTGCCGGAAAGAGCCCTTGGAGGTTCGTTCCGTCCTCAGGACCAAGTATGGGCGCATGAATGCAGCGAAGTCCGCGGCGAAGGCGTTGATTGCGGCGAACCGCGCCTCACGGTTGCGCGGCTCGGCGGCGACCACCGTTTTCGCGTCACGGGCGTCCGTGCCGTACGTGATGCCGAGCGGTGCGGCCGCTTCGCCGGACAGGTTGTATGCGACAACCACGAGCGGGCGGTTGGTCAGGTGCTGGTGCCGATACGCAGTGCGCCGCACTGCAGTGTGCGCGCGAGCGGCCTCCGCCGTCATGATCAGTTCGACGAGGCTCACTCGCCGCCGCCCTTCGCGCTCGGAGGTTGGACGCCGGCGGTCGGCACGAGGGAGCGCGCCCGGTTAATTGCGCCGTACGCGTCGCTCAGTGCCTCGGCCACGTCCGCAAGTCCCTCCTCACCGTCTTCCGGCCCGTGCTCTGCCAGACGCATCGCGTCGGCAAGTGTGTGCACACCCGCAAGGTTGTCTCGGGCGTCTCGGCCGAGCCGCGCTGGGTCGTCGTTCCCCCAGGCCTCGGCTCGGCAGAACTTTGCCATATCGCAGCTCTGAACGCAGTCCGGGACGTACAGCGCGTCGACCATGGAGACGGCAGCGACCAAGGCTGTCCGAAGGTTGTCCTCGTCGAGCTTTCCGGCCGGATCGACGTCGAACGTGAGGTCGGGCGGGAGTTTCTGCAGCACGTCGTCCGTCTGCGGCACGGATCTTAGAACGCGGGAGAGCGACATCGACTTCTTTTTCAGCGGGACGCGGTGGGCGACCGGCTGACGGCCGAAGTTTCGGGGCGCGACGAGAATCACCGACCACACCAGCAGCTCGGGGTCGAAACCGAGCTGTTCCAGAGTCGAGCGCAGCGCCATGTGGTAGACCGCCGTCTGGCCAGCGGTAGCGGAAACCTTCGCCGGGTCGGCCTGACCGTCGATGATGGGATAGGCCTTGATCTCGACCAGTTCGAGCTTGTCCCCGATGCGGAACGCGAGGGCGTCCGGCTCCAAGTGAACGGTCTCGCCGGCCAGGTCGAACCGCAGGACGGGGTGGTCAACGACGTGCGGGGCGTCCGCGCTTCCGCGCGCAATCCGCGCCAGGGCGTCGTTCGTCTTGGCGACGCGGGCGTCCATCCACGCCTGCGGGTCCTTGCGCCGTCCCACCCGGTTGACGTCCTCCACCACCAGGTTCGGGGGCTTGGGGAGCGCGACGTACGGTGCGAGCGCGTCCACCAGCAGTTCGTAGTGGCTGAGGTGCTTGAGTCGGTCCTCGAAGCGGTTCCCGCCTTCGATCGCGAACGGTGACTGCCCTCGCAACGTCGGGTGGCCCAACGATGCGGCCAGTTCATGCGCCGCCACACCGGCGGAGTCGATCACGCGGCGGCGCGTGCATCCGGGGTTTTGCGTCAACGCGGCAACAGACCGAGCGTTCGCTCGAGCGCGAGGCAACGTCCCACGTATGCCTTCCAAGGTTGGCGGTGCGGTGTCTCCCTCCATGGCTGCACATGATTGCACCCACCTCCGACACTGCGCAGGGCATCAGACGCGCTCATTTACGGGGACGGTCTAGGACATTCGTCGCGGTCCGTGGCTACGCTGCACTCGATCACTCACCCGCCGGGAGGACTACCGCCTTGTCTCGCTTGAACGACCTGCTGCGCCAGCTTCGGATGGACAAGCCCGGACTGGCGGATGACCTGCAGCGAGAGTTTGACGCGCTGGCCGACAGGAGGTCGTTCGGCCTGAACTTCGAGCGCCACGTGCCCGAGGCGGTGGAGCTACCGGGCCGACAGGTCCGCAAGGGCGACAAGGTCCGGGTTCTCCCGCCGCGCGGCGAGGCTAGGAAGCGCGAACACGACCGGCTGTGGCAGGTGGTGGGCGTCTCGAGCGGGGTCGGCGGTCGGGAAGCGGCGCTCGTCTCCCTCGATCAGGACGAGGACGAGGCCGATGCCGCGACCGACGATCTCGTGGTCGTGGCCGAGTTCCGCGACCCGATCTACCCGGGCCTCGTCTCCACCGGCAAAGTCGAACGCGGTGGCGACAAGCCGTACCACGCGGTCATCAACGCCGAGAACTATCACGCGCTGCAGACCCTGCTGTTCACGCACCGCGGCAAAGTCGACTGCATCTACATCGACCCGCCGTACAACACCGGCGCGAAGGACTGGAAGTACAACAACAACTACGTCGAGGGCGACGACCTGTATCGCCACTCGAAGTGGCTCGCCTTCATGGAGCGTCGGATGCAGTTGGCCAAGGAGTTGCTCAACCCGGAGAGCTCCGTGCTTATCGTCACAATTGACGAGAAGGAGTACGCGCGACTGGCTCTCCTTCTAGAGCAGGTGTTCCCGGATGCGCGGATTCAAATGGTGACCGCCGTTACGAACCCCAATGGTTCGGCTCGTCTTGGCGAGTTGACGAGGGTGAATGAGTTCATCTTCTTCTGCTTCCTCGGAAACGCTAAGCCTGTCGCGACGCAACGGTCGCTCCGAGGTGAGCCTCGAGAGGAATCTACCGAGCAAGTGCGCTGGGAGCGCTTGATGAAGGGTTCCAATAATGCCCTTAGGTCGGATCGGCCGAATCTCTTCTACCCCGTCTTCGTCGATGCCGACACTTGGCGCATCCTTGGTGTGGGACAAGCGCTTCCACCGGAGCAAGATCGACACACTGTGTCCCCTCCCGAGGGAGCTGAAATCGTGTGGCCGCTTTCAAGAGAGGGAGTTGAGAAGCGGTGGCAGGTTTCCGTTGACTCATTCAAGAAGATGGTGGCAAGCGGGACGGCCCGCGTCGGTTCCTACGACTCTAAGAATCGGCAGTGGAGCATCTCCTATTTGAACCGAGGACAAGTCGAGCGTTGGGAGCGTGGCGACTACGAGGAAGTTGGTCGGGACGAGAATGGTGTCGTTATCCTCCGCGCTACGGGGGTCGTCCCGAAGGCCGCTCCGACGGTGTGGGATTCGAGCGCTCACAACGCTGGTGAGCACGGCTCTCGACTCTTGCGTACGCTCATGCCGGACAGGAAATTTCCGTTCCCAAAGTCGCTCTACGCCGTAGAGGACACACTTGCGATTGTTCTCGCGTCAAGACCCTCGGCGGTTGTCCTGGACTTCTTCTCCGGGTCCGGCACCACCGCTCACGCCGTCATGCGTCTAAACAAGCAGGATGGTGGGCGACGCCAGTGCTTCTCCGTCACGAACAACGAGGTGGGGGTCGACGAGCAGAAGGCACTGGGCAAGCGAGACCTGCGTCCGGGCGACCCCGAATGGGAGGCGCTCGGTATTTGCGACTTCATCACAAAGCCGCGGATGACGGCCGCCATCACCGGCAAGACCCCTGGGGGGATGCCGATCAAGGGCGCCTACAGGTTCACTGACGAGTTTCCGATGGCTGACGGCTTCGAGGAGAACATCGAGTTCTTCACCCTGACCTACGAAGCGCCGCTCCGCATGGCTTCGAACCGCGAGTTCAAGAAGATCGCGCCTCTCCTGTGGCTGCGAGCCGGGTCGCATGGGCGTCGCATCGACGACATATCGAATGGCTGGGATGTGGCTGACGTCTACGGGGTTATCGCGGATCTCGACCAGGCGGAACCGTTCCTGAAGGCTCTTGCCGATAACGACGAGGCCACGATGGTGTTCATCGTGACCGATGAAGACCGCCTGTTCGAGGCTCTGGTGGCTGAGCTGCCGGAGCACGTCGAGCCGGTCCGGCTCTACGAGGCATATCTGCGCAACTTCGAGATCGAGGCGGGACGAAGCAGCCGATGAAGTTCACCCTGAAGCCATACCAGGCCGAAGCCGTCGACGATGTTCTCGGCGCACTCGAGAAGGCGCGGTCCGTCTACCGGCAAGAGGGCGTCAACTCATCGGTAGCCCTGTCTGCGACGACCGGTGCCGGCAAGACCGTGATGGCCGCCGCCGTGATCGAGTCGCTGTTCTGGGGGAGTGACAAGTTCGGGACCGACTCCGACCCCGGCGCGGTCGTTATCTGGTTCTCGGACGACCCGAGCCTGAACGAGCAGACGAAGGACCGCCTCCGTGAGGCGAGCGAGAAGTTCACATACGACCAGCTGGTGACGATCAAGCCACCCTTTGCCCGAGCGAAGCTCTCGCCCGGCAAGGTTTACTTCCTCAACACGCAGCGGCTGTCCAAGACTTCGCTGCTCACCCGTGGCGCGACCGTCGATGACGAGGGTGCGTTCGAGGAGATGGCGGCTGGTTCGTCCCCGGACCTGCAGGGGTGGACGATCTGGGAGACGATCGGCAACACGATCGACGACCCCGGCCTGACCGTCTACCTGATCCTGGACGAGGCGCACCGAGGGTTCAACACGCGAACCAGCTCCGAGAAGCCAACACTCGTTCGGCAACTGATCAACGGCGACGATGGACAACCGGCCATCCCGATCGTTTGGGGCATCTCTGCCACGATCGAGCGCTTTAACGACGCGATGAGGGCCGCGCACGCAGACCAGTCGCGCCGGGCGCTGCCGTCGGTCCAGGTCGACCCTCTGCGCGTCCAAGAGTCGGGCCTGGTCAAGGACGTCATCAACCTCGACATCCCCAACGAGGCTGGAAACTTCGACACCGTGCTCGTTCGGCGAGCAGCAACCAAGCTCCAGGACTCCAGTGCGCGTTGGGAGCGCTACGCGAAGGCGGAGAAGGCGAACTCGGTCGTCAGGCCGCTGCTCGTGCTGCAAGCCCCCAACACGCCGGACACGGACCAGATCGGGTTCGCGCTCGACGAGATCGCAAGGGTGATGCCGACGATCACCGGCGACTCGGTTCGGCACGTGTTCGGGGACCACACGACGCAGAAGTTCGGCTCGTGGGAGGTCGACTGGATCGAGCCGCAGCGCGTCCAGGAGAGCACGAATGTACGCGTTCTCGTGGCGAAGGACGCGGTCTCGACCGGCTGGGACTGCCCGCGGGCCGAGGTGCTCGTGTCGTTCCGGCCGGCCACGGACCAGACCCACATCACCCAGTTGCTCGGACGAATGGTTCGCAACCCGCTTGCGCGCCGCGTGCCCGGCGACGAGCGACTCAACTCCGTCGACTGCATCCTGCCGTTCTTCGACCGCACGACCGCAGGCAACGTCGCGAAGTTCCTGTCGGGCGCGATCGGCGAACTGCCGGGTGGCGGGGGCAAGAAGGTCCTCCTCGACGGACGAGAGCTGCAGCAGAACCCCTCGATCGCTCCGGCCGTCTGGGAGGCGTGGGACCGTGTCCCGACGGAGACGATGCCGCAGCGGGGTTCGCGGCCGGTGAAGCGGCTCGTTGCGCTCGCCCAGGCGCTGTCGTCCGACAGTGTCCGACCGGGCTCGCTGTCGGAAGTCGAGAGGACCATGGCGGCCGTTCTCGACTCGCTTGCTATCCGCCATGCCGGCGAGCTCGAGGAGGCCATCGCCGAGATCTGGACCGTTCGCGGGATGACAATCTCCGGTCGACGCAAGACCGGCAAACTGACCTACGCCGAGTTCGTCGAACGGGCCGACGACCGGGCCATCCGCGTGGGCTTCGACGACGCTAAGAAGGCGTTCGGTGCCGACGTGGCCCAGGCGTACGTGAACCATCTTGCCGGTGAGGACGACGGAGACGACGACGGGCTGCGTGAGGCCTACGTCAGGGTGTCCGCTCTGGCGATCGTGAAACAGATCCGCGAGAAGGTCGACCGGGAGGCCGACGAACTGGCGGCCAAGTGGTTTGCCGAGCACCGTGTCGCGATCAAGGAACTGTCGGACGAGCGTCAGCAGGCGTTCGAGGAGATTCGCGCTGAAGCGACAGAACCGCAGCGTGGCGAGCTTCGACGTCCTCGCACCCGGATGGAGGACTTCGCGGTCGTCGACGAGGACGGACAACTTGCGGTGGCACCGGTCGCGAACCGGCACCTGATGTCGGACAAAGACGGCGATTTCCCGCTCAGCTCCCTGAACGACTGGGAGTTCGACGTCGTCCAAGCCGAGCTTGCCCGGTCCTCCTGCAAGGCGTGGTACCGCAACCCAGCGCGCGCGGCAGTCGACTCCGTAGGTGTCACCTATCGGGACGCCACGGGCAACTGGCGATCGATGCACCCGGACTTCGTCTTCTTTAACGAGGTGGGAGGCCAGATCCGTGCGTCGATCGTGGACCCGCACGGCCATCACCTCGAGGACTCGTTGATGAAGCTTCAAGCGCTCACGCGCTTCGCCAAAGAGTTCGGGTCAGAGTTCCACCGCATCGAGGCCGTGGCGAAGATCAACGGGACGATGCGCATCCTCGACGTGCAGGACGAACGCGTCCGAGCCGGCATCCTGGCAAGTGACCAGTCTCCGCTCGAGCTCTACGCCAGCAACCTTGCCGCTGACTACGACTCGGCTCGGTGACCACCGCCTGGTCACCGGAGATGAGCAGACGCCTGACCACTCCCCACCGGCGTCTCTTTCGCCGGACTCAAGCGGGGAATGCACGCTGGTGGGCCTGTGAGTGTGAGGACCGCCCGAGGGCGGGGCTCCTCTGCCAGGAGCTGTGTCAGCGCACACCCATAGTGTCGCCAGATCAACGCGAAAGGGCGGGTCGATGAGCATTTTGTACCGGGCGGTCTGGTCGGACAAGGTCATGACGGAGCCGGCCGTGGCCCTCGACGAACTGCGGCTGCGCGTCGCGGCCTGGGCGCAGGAGGTGCCCGAGCCAACGAGGCTGGTCGAGGGGCAGACTGACCTAGACCTGTCTCAGGGCCGTCACCGCACGATCGTCTACCGAGCAGTGACCTCTGACGCCGTCGAGTTCACCGTGCGTGATCAGGTGCCTGACGACATGACCGAATGGATGACCACCATCCGCGTCGCGCTGGATGAGTCCCGCGTTCACATCCTGGTTGAGAACTCAATGGAGTCCGACGACTTCGCACGTCGGGTCTCAATCGGCAGGCCTCGCATCGTGCGCGAGCTGCTCGCGGCTTCGCAGAAACCGTGCATCGGTGGGAGCGTTCTGCTGACCGCACCGCAAGCCATCCCCGCCGAAGGGATCGGGATCTTGGCCGACATCCTGGCCGACCCGCACCGAGGCCTCCCCGTGATCGTGTGCTCCGAACCCGGAGGTAGCCACGACGGCAGCTGGCTCACAACAGCGACCAGGATCGCCGCACGTTCCGAGGGCATCGCCGTCGTCATGACGTTGGACAAGGACGCGGTCACCCTGTTCAAGAAGGAGTTCGGAGACCTTGCGATCTGGGGCGGAGGTGTTCGCGTCTACGCTCCCGTCCCGGTCGAGCCTGACGGAGACGGGTGGCGCCACCGGTATTACCTGCGGTCACGACTGGAGGTCGCACCGCAGGCGACGATCGACCGCATCGTCTACTCGGTGGCTCAGCTCTCCACGCGACGCCGTGTCCCGGACGTCTTCCGGGTCTTCACAGAACAATCCGGCGTTCCTGCCGGCGCACTCGACGACATGGTTCCGGCCGCGCTGTTGGACGAGGCCCGGGAACAGTGGGAGTTCGAGATGGATCTCGCTCTCGAGGAGCACAGCGAGCTGCAGAAGGAGCTTGCGAGGGCGCATGGACACCTGGCTCGTCTCAAGGACGAGCTTCTTTCAGAGGGCTTGACCGATCTGCTGTGGGGGACTCAGCACGAGGTCGACACCTCGATCCCGGATGACGTGCAGGACACGTCCGAAGCGGTTCTTGCAGCCCAGACCTACCTGTCGAAGTGGCTCGCACTGCCCGAGTCAGCGGCGCGAGAGCTTGCCGACATCGACACTGCGCCCACGGCCTTCGCGTGGGGGAACAACACCTGGCGCGGACTGCGGGCCCTCGCGGCGTACGCCGAAGACCGGGCAGGAGGGTGGGACAAGGGCGGCTTCTGGGAGTGGTGCGCCTCGGGTCCGCTGCTCGGGTGGCCAGCCACCACCAAGAAGCTCTCGATGACTGAGAGCGAGTCCGTCCAGAACAACGACAAACTTCGCCGAACGCGTGTGTTCAAGGTGGATTCCGCGGTCAATGAGTCAAATGAGATCACCATGCTTGCGCACCTCAAGGTCTCGGAGGGCGGTGGCAACCTCGCGCCGAGGATTTACTTTCACGACGACACCGGCGGAACGACCGGCATGGTCCACGTCGGATTCATTGGTCCACACCATCTGGTCCCGAACAAGTCCGCGAACTAGTTCACAGTGGCACCTGACAGCGTAAAGAGGAACGGGAACGCTGCCAGGTCGGCCGCCTCGGCTAAACGGGCTCTTCACAGTTGAGGGTGTAGCCGCTCGTGGAGTGGCGGTGGCCGGGTAGGCGTCGAGGTCTTCCGATGATGGAGGTTCCTACACCGACCATCCAGAAGACCTCGACATGTCTGACGCTACCTTCGCCTGTCCTGACCTGAGCACGTACTGCCGCCTGGACGAGCTTGGCCTCGTGGTCACCGGTCAACGCCTTGAGCCGGACCGGGCCGTGCTGGCCTGCCGGGTCGTGGAGCCTGACCGGTGGTGTCGCCGCTGCGGCTGCGAGGGCGCACCTCGCGACACCGTCGTTCGGGAGCTGGCCCACGAGCCGTTCGGGTGGCGACCGACAACGCTGCTCGTCACCATCCGCCGTTACCGGTGCACCGGCTGCGGGCGCGTGTGGCGTCAAGACACCACACGCGCGGCCGAGCCTCGCGCGAAGCTCTCACGCCGTGGGCTGCGCTGGGCCCTGGAGGCGCTCGTGGTCCAGCACCTCACTGTCGCGCGCGTCGCTGAAGGGCTTGGGGTCGCCTGGAACACCGCGAACGACGCGGTCCTGGCCGAGGGCCGGCGGGTCCTCATCGGTGACCCGGCCCGGTTCGACGGGGTCAAGGTCGTCGGCGTCGACGAGCACGTGTGGCGGCACACCAGGCGCGGGGACAAGTACGTCACCGTGGTCATCGACCTGACCGGGATCCGTGACGGGAGCGGCCCGGCGCGGCTGCTCGACATGGTGGCGGGCCGCTCGAAGCAGGCGTTCAAGACGTGGCTGAACGACCGGCCACAGTCCTGGCGTGACCGGGTGGAGGTCGTGGCGATGGACGGGTTCACCGGGTTCAAGACGGCCGCCACCGAGGAGCTGCCCGACGCGGTCGCCGTCATGGATCCCTTCCACGTCGTCCGGTTGGCCGGTGACGCCTTGGACCGGTGCCGTCGCCGGGTCCAGCGGGACCTCCACGGCCACCGCGGCCGCAAGAACGACCCGCTCTACCGGGCGAGGCGGACCCTGCACACCGGTACCGGCCTGCTCACCGACAAACAGAAGGTCCGACTGACCGCGCTGTTCGCGGTCGAAGAGCACGTGGAGGTCGAAGCGACGTGGGGCATCTACCAGCGGATGATCACCGCCTACCGCGAACCCGACCGGAACCGCGGCCGGGAGCTCATGACCGCGGTGATCGACGCGGTCAGCGCCGGAGTCCCGGCTGCGCTCACCGAACTCATCACCCTCGGACGGACCCTCAAGAAGCGCGCCGCGGACGTGCTGGCCTACTTCGACCGGCCCGGCACCAGCAACGGACCGACCGAGGCCATCAACGGCCGGCTCGAGCACCTGCGCGGATCCGCGCTCGGCTTCCGCAACCTCACCAACTACATCGCCCGATCCCTGCTCGAGACAGGCGGATTCAGACCGCGGCTACACCCTCGATTGTGAAGAGCCGCTAAACGTCGCCCGGTTCGACTTAGGTGACGCGGGGTTTTCGCTCACTGCCCCTGGGTGCGGAGGGTCGTGTTGGTGCATGGTGCTCTGATGAATGTCGTCGCGGGGAGAGCCGTAGGGCTGCAGTCTGGGCCGACGGAGTTGAGCAGCCCGGCCTCGAGAGTGGACGACCATGCGTGACTTTGACTCGGAAACAGGTCTCGCTGAGATACCGTCATTCACGGCTGGCCGCACGGCGCTTCACGCTCCGACTTTCGAGGCGCTGAAGAGCTTCGTTGGGCTGCCGCCGCTGTGCAGCGTCGAGCAGGCGAAAGGTGCCAGATGATCAAGTCGGCCAACCAGTACCCGGTGCACACACTGTTCAGCCACGACGGCAACATCCTGTATCGGGTCCCGCCCTACCAGCGGGAGTACTCCTGGTACAAGGCGCAGTGGGAGGACCTGTTCGAAGACCTCATCGAGGCCGACGGTGCACACTTCCTGGGCACCATAATCACGCTCGACCAGACCACCGACACGCTGGAAGGAAACATCCTCCACGTTATCGACGGCCAGCAGCGGCTCACGACCTTGACGCTCCTCTTGGCTGCTGTCTACTCAGTGCTCAAGGAGCACCTCGACGAACTCGACGACGACACTCGCACCGACGTCACGAACCTCGGCCGGCAACTTGTGCGCAAGTCCGATGAGCAGCCCAGGGTGACGCCGCAGAAGCAGGGGCACAACCTCGCCGACTACCGCAGAGTGCTTGAGGAGGCGGGGCTCCCCATCCAAGGGGAATGGAAGCCGTACTATCCCAGCCGCCGGATTGCGCGGTGCTATGGATATTTCCGCTCGGCCATCCTGAAGCTCGCTGAGACAGACGAGATCAGTGAGACGGAAGCGGCGCTGAGGGTGCACGAGGCGGCACTGCGGGCGGTCATCGTGAAGATCGAGGTCGCGAGTCACGCCGATGCGTTCGTCCTATTTGAGTCGCTCAACAACCGCGGCATGCCGCTGTCGCCCGTGGACCTGATCAAGAACCACCTGCTCGCCGAGTCGGAGAAGAAGCAGGTCATGGACGTCGACCAGGCGTTCAAACACTGGAACGAGATGCTAACAAGCCTCGGTGACAGCTACGCCACGCAGGAACGCTTCCTTCGCCACTACTACAACGCCTTCAAGGCTGAGCTCCCCGACGTGCCCAACGCCTCGGTCGCCACCAAGTCCAATCTGATCCGGATCTACGAGGCCCTCCTGGGGAAGAACCTCAAGCAAGTCGTCGATGCACTTGTGGAGTCGAGCAAGATCTATGGACGGATCAACTGCGTGGTCGAGCTCGACCAACCGACGTCGCTCGATCGGGCGTTCCAGCGATTGATGCGTGCCCAAGGAGCGCCGTCCTACGTCCTGCTCATGTGGCTGATGTCGAAGCGGCAGGAGCTGGAGCTCGCTAATGATCACATCGAGTCCGTCGCCCACCTCCTGACTAGCTTCTTCGTGCGTCGCAACCTGACCGGATACCCGCAGACTTACGCGTTGGCGAAGTTGTTCATGACCACGATTGACGCCGTGGGCGACGCGCGCGGCGACGAGGTCCTGGCGGTCGTGCGCGCACGCCTCAACGCCGTCTCGGCCACCGACGCCGAGTTCCGTGCTCGCCTCGTGGGGCGGATCTACGAAGAGAACACCGACGTTGCGAGGTTCGTCCTCGCGATGCTGGCCGAGGACGCCATGACCAAGGAGACCGAAGTCGATCTTTGGCGTCAGGAGAAGAACCACTTCGTCTGGACAATCGAGCACATCCTCCCGCAGGGCGAGAACCTTCCACCGGCGTGGCAGCAGATGCTGGGCGGCAGGGAGGTCTCGGGCCAGGTCCAGGAAGAGCACCGGCACAGGCTCGGCAATCTCACGATTACCGCCTACAACAGCAACCTCGGCAACAAGTCCTTCCTGGAGAAGCGGGACCGCAAGGACTCAAAGGGCAGGCACATCGGCTACCGCAACGGACTCTCCCTGAACGCAGAACTGGCCACGAGAGACTCTTGGACTGCCAACGACATCGAGGAGCGAACGACAGTCCTGGCGAGCAAGGTTGTCGAGCGGTTCCCACTAGGCTGAGTCGGCTGCCGTCCGACAGCGCCCATCGCTCACCTCGGCCCGGCGTCGTCAAGTTGTGCAGTCGTGCCGTCGGGCAGACCTTGGCCGTTCAGATTTGGCGGGATCCGAGTGTGTGGGGCTTCGCGACCGGATAGCCACGTACTGCGCGCATGCGGTCAGTGGTCACCTATGCTTACCAGTCGCCGTAGAGGGTCCAGACGGCGAGGCCGTTCGAGGACACGGAGCCCGCGTCTACGCAGGCATAACTGGCTGGGCACCGCGGCCGCGACGCTGAACGCCCGCCTGGTCGAGCGCTCGTCGTACCGCCGACTGTGTCCGGCCCGTCAATTCGGCCAATTCGTGAATTGACCGGCCGGCGGTGTACTGCTGAGCGCAGAACTCGAGCAACCGCGCACGCTGCTCTGGCGTCTGGTGGGTCGATGAGGTGCCCACAAACTCCGCTAGCACATCGAGCACGGGCCGGCTCGGGTAAGGCATGGTCCGATCCCTTCCCTGCCACTACTCCGTGGTGAAGGGTGGCCCCTCTTCGGCCTCGAACCCTGGCGCAACTGGATCGCTGCCTAGGGTGCCCTCGTCACACAAGGCTTCCCACCTCGACCACAGGCCCAGCAAGTCAGGGATGCTGGCTCGTAGTCCCGACTGGTACCTGACGTCGATGCTCATCTGGTGCAACTTGTCATAGGTTCCAGCCGCGCCCCGGTAGAGCAAGAGCACGAGATCGTTGATACCCCACTCGCGTCCGCCGCTCGTGTGCTTCCGACCTTTGTGCCGCGAGGTGTATCGGTCCTGCGGCAGGAGATCCACGTGCTTGGCGTAGCAGGTGTTCGGATCGTCGAACACGACGTCATCGAGGAGTGCTGCCTTCACACGGTGGTAAGCCGAGTAAAAGAAGCACACCGCAGCCCACTCGTCCCCGGAATCCGCGAGTGCATGGCCGATCTTGGCGTGGCGTTCGGCCCGCTCCCGATGCACCTCCGCCGTGAGGTGCTCAGTTCCCATCAGGCGAACTGGGTCTGGGGTGCTCTCGTCGATGCAGTGTGCGAGAGCTCGACGGACGAGTCGAAGCGGTAATCGAACGAGAGGTCATCGAGGAACATCCCCCTGATTTCGACCATCTTGTCAATCGCTCGCTCCTCCTCGGCCCATGACTGATCACGAAGGACGATTGCAATCTCAGCAGTGGCCGTCAGCTCATCGGCTGCGATCGAGACGGAAGCGAGTCGGTCCCGACCGATGTACGAGACAATCTGCGCGCCGAGGGACTGGACTGCGATCTCGAAGGCGTTCACGCTCCGTATGTAACCACTCATGCCTATGGAGTACCCAAGATTTCTCGGTAACGGTTTGCCAAGTGGACACAGTCGAACTGCGTGCGCCCAACCGTATGTCAGACCGGATGGCGGCGGATCAGGACGGGGAGAACTAGCCCCTCCGTCGCCGACAGGTCGGGGTCTGCAGAACCAATTAGGTCTGCCGCCGTGCTCCCTTCCGGACCACGCCTCGGCTCGGTGAACGGCAGGCGAGACGTGCCCCAAGAGATGGTCATGCTCCGGCGTGTCTCTTCTTCTCTCTCGCGGAGGTCGCGGTGCTCTGGAACGGGCGATATGCCCGAATCCATCAAGAAGGGGACAACATGAGCACCATCGCAACGCTGGCTACCGCGGCCGGCACGACCGGCCTCCAGGGCTGGATCAAGTCCAACATCATCCCGCTACTACTCCTGCTCGTCGCGACAATGCTGTTCGTACTCGCGCAGCGTGGCGACAACGCGAAGGCGATGCGAGTGGTCGCCGGCGTCGTCATCGCGCTGGCCGTGCTGGGTCTCGCCACGAGTGGCAAGGCGGACAGCGTTGGCACGTGGATGGCGTCCCTCATCACGGGATGAGCTGACTATGCGCCTACCGGTCGACGACGAGATCTACAACGTCAACTCCGTCTGGCTGGGTCCTCCCAACCGGACCCTGCCCTTTCGAGCCCGATACAGCGCCTACATGGTGGGCGCGGTCGTGTTCGTGCTCCTGCAGATGATTGAGCGCCGACTGGGCATCGGCCTTGGCTTCTTCTCCCTCGCCTACAGCCTCCTCGCAACAGTCGCCCTAACCCGGCTCATCCTGTCGGTGGTCAACCCCGACCGGCCGCTCGGGGCCGTCCTCGCGGCCTTCGCGCATGAGGTCTCCGCGCCACGTGACGACCAGAAGGTCGCGGCGCACACTGTCCGCCCGGCTCGAGTGCGTGCTGTCCCCTCGCGCCCGAGCCGGGCCCAACGCAAGGCCCTGCGCCGAGCGCATGCAGAGGCAGCCGCGCTTGTGCGCCAGGCCACTATCGAGGGGACGAGCTCATGAGCGGCAAGCGAGGACTCGCACTGCGTCGGATCTCCGGGCACTGCACCGTGACCGCGCAAAAGGTCATGGCCTGGTACCTCCTCGACCCTCAGGGCTGGTCGTTCAGGCCGGATGGCGTCCGGGAGCAGCTCATCGTCGACGGCGCTGACGTGCTGTCACAGCTGGCCAAGCGAGAGGTGCACCTGCGCGTCACGACGCGTCCGTACCCGGTCGCGAAGTGGGCTAGGGACCATGACGCCAATGCGCCGGCACCGCTTCCAGCTTGGAGCAAGCACCTCACGACGGACCAGCACCGGCTCGCGTCTCTCTCCATGGCGGACAAGGAGGTCTATCTCGGGGTCGAGATCCCCAGCCGGAGCCCCCTGCTCAAGGCCCTTGGCTCCATCGGCGACAGCCTGAGCGACAGCCTCGGTGGTGCGATCTCTCAGCGTGAGGTCACGGCCCTCGAGAAGCAGGTCCGCGCCACCGACGAGCTGATGAGCTCTCCTGGTCTCGAAGCTGCTCCAGCGACACCGCGGCAGCTCGAGTGGCTCCTCCACCGCTCCTGCTCGCTCGGGCTGCCGGCTCCGTTGACCTTGGGCGGAGTCACCGACGAGGCCTGGGACCCCGACGACCTGGGCGAGTTCACCGATCGGGTGAACTGGTTCGCCACGCCGTACGGCCGCACCATCCGCGTGGTCGGCGAGCACGATGACCGACGGATCGAACGCCACGTGTGCGTCCTGTCGGTAGGCCGCATGACGGATCTCGACATCCCGCCCGGCATCCCGTGGATGCAGCGGACGGACGAACTGCCGTTCCCCGTGGAATGGTCTGGCCGCATCCTCGTGGAAGATGCAGCCAAGGTCGGAGCCGCGATGCGTCGGAACATCCAGAAGATCCGTGCGCAGGCCAACCACTACGAGCTCGAGCACCACGAGCCCGCACCCGGGGCGCTTGAGCGCCAGGCCAGTCGTGCGCTTGCCGTCGAGGACGAGATCTCGATGGGCCTCTCGGGCCTCTCCACACGCACGACGGGCTGGTACCGAATCGCCGTGTCCGGAGCGACAGAGGACGAGGCAATCGACCGAGCGAGCCTCGTCCGGAAGATGTACGCGCCACAGATCACCATCGCGCGCCCGCAGGACCAGTACGCGGTCGCCCGTGAGTTCATCCCCGGCGAGCGTCTCGGGTCCACGGCATACCGACGCCGTATGCCGGTGACGACCCTCGCCGCCGCGGTCCCCGCGGCCACTGCCACCGTTGGCGACCGAGTCGGCATCCACCTGGGGCAAACCTCCGGCACCTCGGCGCGGGTCGTCACATGGGAGCCCTGGCTGGCCACCGAGCGGGAGGAGGAGTCCGGTCTCGCGGTCCTCTGCGCGGGTCTCGGCGGCGGCAAGTCGACGGCCGGCGGCAACATCATCTACCGCACGGTGATCCAAGGTGTCCCGTGGACCGTTCTAGACCCGTCCGGGCGCCTCACGGCCCTGACGCAGTTGCCCGAGCTCGAGCCGTACTCGCGAGCCGTCGACCTTCTCGACGCCGCTCCCGGCTCACTGTCCACCTACCGCGTCATCGCCGAGCCCGACCGCAAGCACTACGCCGACGAGGCCTCTTGGCGTGCAGCGATGGAGCAGGCCAAGGACACCAGACGGCTCCTCACGAGCAGCGTCATGCGCGCGATGCTGCCCAAGCAGCTGCAGGAACACGTTCTGTCAGAGGTCGCGCTGATGCGTGCCGTGGGGGCCGTCCCTGCCAACGCCTGGTCGTCGTGCGACCAGGTCGTCACTGCCCTGGCAGACCTCAACCGCGGGCCCCACGGTGAGCCGACCGGCGACGCCGAACTGGCCCGTCACGCCGGCTACATGGCCGACTTCCTCCGCGAAGCGGCCAAGACCAGCCACGGCCGCCTCATCTTTCCGGCGGGACGCCCGGCCGGCGAGAACGGCTTCGAACCCCTCCTCACCGTCTACTCCCTGCGGGGTCTGGCCCTGCCCGACGAGAGCACACGCGGCGGTGAGGACCTGGACGAGCGGTTGTCGATGTGCGTCATGTACCTCGCGGCGTGGCTCACCCAGCGCGGCATGTACTTCGGCGACGTCCACGCCCGCAAGGGCATCTTCATCGACGAGGCGTGGGCGCTGTCCACCTTCTCGAGCGGACGCCGGTTCATCGACCGAGCTGCTCGCGATTCGCGCAAGCACAACACCCGCGTCCTCATGGCCTCCCAGAACCCGGCCGACCTGCTCAAGCTCGACTTGGCCAACCTCTGCTCGGCCGCCTTCATCGGTCGCCTCACTGGCGAGGACGCTCAACGTGATGCCCTCCGGTTCATCCCCGGTATCCGCGACGGCCTCGGCTATGAGCAGATCTTCGGGACCCTGTCCCGACCATCGCGTGACGGTCTGCGGGGACCGAGGGAGTTCGTCTTCAGCGACGGGTCTGGCGGGATCGAGCGCATCCGCATGGACCTCTCGGCCCACCCCAACCTGCTCGAGGCCCTCAACACGACGGCCGCGCCCGACAAGGCCCGGAATCGAGTCGAGCGTGCCAACACGCCGGTGGACGCCCCCGGCCAGACGGACGGCGCGTATGCCGAGGGCCTGGACGAGTCGGACGAGAGAGTGAGCGCCTGACATGTCAGCCATTCGCCTTCGCCGCATCGTCCTCGCCTTCCTCGTCATGGCCGCCGGGACGCTCGCCCTCGGCGCCCCGGCCTGGGCGAGCCCTGCCGCACCCAACGCGGCACCGATCACCCTCCCTGCGGCACCGTGGGACTGCAAGTCCGCGCCGACAGCATCGCTACCCGACACGGGGCTGCCGGGCTTCTTCGACCCGGGACCCACACCAGCGCCGCCGAAGGGCGACCCCTGGGCGCCAGGCCGGACCACGACGATCTACGACCAGTACGGCTACGCGGGCCTCGGATGGAGCACCTACGACACCGGTTGTATGGGTGGTCTGGGCGAAATGGACGCCACCATCGACACGTTCATCGGCAACGCCCTCCTGGGTGGCGGCGTGTGGATCAGTTCTGCCACCAACGGAATCCACAACCGCGTCGCACACCCCGAGCAGTACATGAAGCCGCTCGACAACGTCGTTGCCACCGTGACGACGCGCCTGCATGACGCGATCTGGTCCCCGTGGGGGATGGTCTCCTTCCTCGGTGTGGCCGTCCTGCTCCTCTTCTACTCACTGAGCGGACGACTGTCGGCTGTCATGTCCGGAGCAGTGTGGGCGATCTTCGTCCTGGCAGTGCTTTCCGGGATCTCGCAGTACCCGACCCGCGTCGCCAGCTTCTTCGACCAGGCCATCACCAGCTCCGTGGCGTCCGTCAACGAGAGCGCCGCTGGTCTCACAGGCCCGAGCTCGGCCGATCCCACGCGTGCACAAGGCGCCCTCATCGTCGACGACATCCTCTACCAGTCATGGCTGCGTGGAGAGTTCGGTGACCCCGAGAGCCCGGCGGCCAAGAAGTGGGGGCCGCTGCTCTTTCGTGAGTCAACGTTCAGCCGCGCGGAGCTGGCCGCTGCGCGATCCACTCCGGACGGCGTGGAGAAAACGACGCAGCAGAAGGCCGACGACTGGGGTGCCACCACTCAGGAGATCCAGGACCAAGACCCGCTCGCCTACGCCGCTGTCCAGGGAAAGGCCAAGGGGCGAGCCGGTGCCGGCTTCATGGCCTTCATCGGCGTCGCCTTCACGGCGGTGTTCCGGTTGATAGCCGACATCTTCATGTTCGCGGGCCTGGTCATGCTGCGCCTGCTGGTGATGTTCTTTCCCGCGGCCGCCGTCTTCGGCGTCATCGCCCCGATGGCCAGCATCGTGCGGCGCATCGGCAACATCGCCGGCGCCTCAGTCGTCAACGTCATCGCGTTCGGCGTCGGGTCGGCCATCCACAGCGTTGCGATCGCCGCGATCATCAAGGAGGCCAACGGCGCCGGCATGGGGATCCTGTCCCTGGTCATGTGTCTGGTCGTGTCGCTTGCCGCCTTCGTGCTCCTCATGCCGCTCCTCTCGCTGACGAGCATGCTCGGCGGCCAGGCGTCGCAGCGGGGCATGCTGCGCACGGTCGGGAGAACGACCCTTGGCTACTTCGTCGGACGAAAGGCCGTCGACGACGGGAACGAGGACGCCGACAAGAAGGGGCACGCCACCGGGACGACCACCGGTGAGAACGACGATGCGCAGGATGGCCGCATGGGTCAGCGGGACGTCGGGCCTGCCCGCTACGTGCGGCGCGTCAATCTCCCGCCAGAGTCGATCGGGAGACGCTTCGACTCGGTCACCCTGACGCAGCCAGAGGTGCCAGACGCACAACGGTATGTGTCCGGTCGCGTCACCGGTCCCCGTCACGAACTTCCTAGCTCGCCACTGTCGCAAGCGGCTCGCGATGCAGACGCCCCGTCCCAGGTCGTGGCTTCAGCCATGACTCAAACCTCTAGCCAAGTGTCCTCCGGCAGCCGCGCAACCCCGGCCTCCTCTGACTCTGGCCAGGTGTATCCCCATCGTGGAATCGAAGGACAGCTCGTCGACGAGGTGCCGTCAGGGCTGAAGGTGTTGACCCCCATCCAGCGGACCCATGACTCCCACGCGGAGGTCACGGGGGACGGCCTTCGGGTGCGGATGTTCGACGCCGACACCAAGTCGATGGTCACGGTTGAGCCCGGCGAGTCGGAGCGGGGTCGTCGCGATGCCTAACCGCCTGCATCGGCTCATCGAGTGGCCGCTCTGGTCGTGGAGACATCTGAGCGTCAGCGTCGCAGTCCTGCTCGTCGCGCTGGCCCTCGCGGGAAAGGCCACCAGCTACCTCGAACCGCCGCCGGTCCGCCCGGTCGCTGCGCCGGTAGTGGTGACCCCCAGCGGGTCGACGCCGCCACAGCAGTTGCCAAACGTCGCTACCAGCGACCCGACTCCAACCAGTGGAAGGACCACGACAGCGGCCAAGGGCGTGCCGCCGAGTGCTCCTGTTGGCAGGCCGTGGACCAGTGACTCCTGCGAAGCCCCGGCATCCGCGTTCATGACCAACTGGGTAAAGACCGGCCTGTCTCCCGCGAAGTGGCTCGACGGACTTCGCCCTTATGCCGTGCCGAAGCTCATGGACCAGCTGAGCCACACCGACCCCAGCAGCGTCCCGGCCAGCCGGGTGTCACCCAAGTCTGTCGAGGTGCTTTCCCGGTCGGGTGCCGAGAGCTTCCGGTTCGCCACGGATGGTGGCCGCGTCGACGTCACAACTGAGAAGTCGAGTGCGTCGTGTCTGGTGAGCGACCTCGAGCCCGCCAACGATGTTCCTGGTGCGCCGACGCCGACGCTGACGCCTTCCCTGTCGGGCAGCTGACATGGTTGCTCCGCTCGTCGTCGCAGGCCGTGCCCTGATCTGGCGCAGAGTCCGACGCGTCCTCATGCTCTTTCTGCCCCTCGTCCTGGTCGGTGGTCTCGCCGTGGCGCTGTTGATGTCTCTCGTCGGCGGCGCCGGACAGCAGCAATCGCCCGCTGGTGGCGGTGGGTGTCCGGGTGCGGTCATCGACAGCGGGAGCGTGAGTAAGGGCATCGACGGCCTCACCAAGGAGCAGGCGGCGAACGCGCGCACCATCGTCGCGGTCGGACGCGACTTGAAGGTGCCGGCATACGGCTGGGTCGTCGCTGTCGCAACCGCGATGCAGGAGTCCAACCTCGTCAACGTGCCCTACGGCGACCGAGACAGCGTGGGCCTGTTCCAGCAACGCACGGGCTGGGGGAGTGCCGCCGACCGGATGGACCCAGCCACCTCGGCGCGCATGTTCTACACCGGGGGCGGGCAGGGGCAGCCCGGTCTGCTCGACATCGCCGGCTTCGACCGGATGTCCGTCACCGACGCAGCGCAGGCTGTTCAGCGCAGTGCCTTCCCGGGTGCGTACGCGAAGTGGCAGTCACTTGCGATGCAGGTGGTCGGTGATCCCACCGTCCTGTCCGCCGGCTGCTATGCCAACGCGGCCTTCCTCAACGACGGCAGCGCGGGAGGGAAGGCTGTCACAGCTGCAATGGCCGAGATCGGCGTGCCCTACTCCTGGGGTGGAGGTACGGTTCGGGGGCCGAGCGGCGGATTCGGAGTCGGCGCCGGCGTCGTTGGCTTCGACTGCTCGTCGCTGGTGCAATACGCCTGGCACCAAGCCGGTGTCGAGCTGCCACGACTGGCCAGCGCTCAAGCTGCAGCCGTTCAGCGGCTCCCTTCAGATCCCAAGGCTTGGCGACCCGGAGACCTCGTCTTCCTCCATACACCAGGAGACCCACCCGACTACTTCCACCACGTCGCGATGTACGACGGGCAAGGCGGCATCGTGCATGCTCCGCGGCCCGGCCTCACCGTCGAGGTCGTTCACGACTTCATGACCGTGGACTACTACAAGCGCGAGCTTGCCTTTGTCGGTCGCGTGTCCGGGCCGACGGCAGGCGCCCAGGCGGTGGCCGGCCATGGATGAGCTGACTCCTCGTGATGTCGACCGACGGTTCGGCGCCCTCGTCGGCGGTTTCGGGTGGGACGACGGGCCTCGGGACGGCTCCGCAGTAGAAGTTCCGGCGCTGCTCGTTCGTCGGCTCCGAGACGGCGACGTCGTTCCCGCGGGCTCTCGAGCGCGCTTCCTCATGACCACGTACGACGAAGGTGAGCTGACGGCATACGGCTGGCGCAGCGATCTGCGGATCTCGTCCGCCGATCTCGTAGATCTGCCAGGCCTCAAGGAGCCTGGGATCCAGCTCGTCGAGGAGCGTGACCACTACCTCGGTGCTGATGAGAATGGCGTCGCGGTCGACATCTCTCGCGTCTGGGTCGAGGAGCTCGTCCGGGTCCCACAATCCCGGCTCTCACCCTCGGGATCCTGGCTCCAGCCCCTGCTGGAGGATCCGAATGCGCCGCGGGTCGAGCCGCTCAGCCCCGTGCCCGGTCGAACGCATCTCATCGGCTCTCGGCTGGTCCGCCGGCTTGGCGACGGGCGGTACGACACTGACCTCCGCGCCGTGTCTGGCCCGCTGATGAGCGGCGACGGAACGCTCGCGGTCGCCGTGGTCACCGAGGAGCAGTGGTATCGCTGGCACAAAGGCAGCTACACCGCGCTGGACCGCACGGTGGGCCACTTCCCGGCCGAAGAGCTCTGGGCCGAGTGATGACGGAAGCCTGCTGCATTCGCGTGCACGGCGCGGCCAGTCGTGCGCCACGCCTTTGGATCTATATCGTCATCCTATTCATCAGTGCATGGAAGGGTGACATGGCAGAGGTGGGCTTCGAGCTGCGGCGGATCCGGGAAGCAGCTGGCATCTCCGGATCGGCGGTCGCACGCGACCTGGGGTGGTCCCAGTCGAAGATCTCGCGAGTGGAGACTGGCCGTTTCGGCGCCAGCGTGAGCGAAGTGGCCGAGCTGCTCGCCTACTACGGCGTGGCCGAGGAGGTTCGGGCTGAGATCCTTGGCTCGGTGGCGCGGAGCAGCGGACTCGAGGGCGCCTGGGTGGTCAGTGCGGGCGGGGCCCCACGGCGACAGGCAGCCGTCGAAGCTGTGGAGACCCGCGTCAAGCGGCTGAGGCAGTACCAGACAGCCTGGGTCCCGGGGTTGCTGCAGACCGCCGCGTATGCCACGGCGATCTGCGAGGCCGCCGGTCTGAAGCCC
Organism: Terrabacter sp. 2YAF2; assembly: GCF_052114705.1. Lineage (NCBI taxonomy): Bacteria > Bacillati > Actinomycetota > Actinomycetes > Micrococcales > Intrasporangiaceae > Terrabacter > Terrabacter sp. 2YAF2. Next base: position 66,773 of record NZ_JBFRFG010000001.1, on the reverse strand, counting down.
GACGTGGTCGTGCCAGCTCGGCTCGAGCGTCAGCGACTGCTAAGTCAACGGCGCGGGGTCCGCTACGACGCAGTCCTGGACGAGTCGGTGCTGCACCGTTCTCCTCGAGCGACGTCCGCTGACATGGCAGATCAGATGACGCGCCTTCTCGAGCTGCTCGACGCTGGCTACGCCGATGTGCGTGTGCTCAAGCTCGGGACAGTTGTTCCCACGTTCGCGGTCGGCTCGTTCGTGCTCTACGAGTTCAAGGCAGGATCCCCGGTCGTTCTCTGCGAGAACCAAACCGCCGACCTGTACCTCTCAGGGGAACGCGACATCACGGCATACCAGAAGCTCTTTCGAGGGCTGCACAAGGACGCTCTCGACGCCGCAGGTTCACGCCAGGCGATCGAGGACGCACGGCGCTACTGGGCGTCGTGACCCAAATGAGAGGGGACGTCATGGAACCCGACTGGAACGCGGCCGTTTGGCAAAAGTCCGTGCACAGCGATACGGGCGCGTGCGTCGAGGTGGCGCAGTCCGCGGGTCTGATCGGTGTAAGAGACACCAAGGCCCAGGGCCGTGGTCCGATCCTCGAGTTCACCGAAGCCGAGTGGCGCGCATTCATAGGCGGCGTGCGCGACGGCCAGTTCGAGTACGACGCGCTGACGACGCCCGGATGACCGAAGCGATGGAAGACCAGCAGCCGATCGACGCTTCGCCAGGGCGAGGTCTCAATCGGCTGCTGGCCTCCACCGGTGTCTCCATCGCCGGACAAGGCATGGTCCTCGCGGCAGTGCCTCTGCTCGCTGCGCGTCTGACGAGCGATCCTTTCGAGGTCTCCCTCACGGTCGCGGCGTCGTATGCCGCTTGGCTGGTCGTGGGCCTCCCCGCGGGTGCTCTCGTGGACCGCTGGCCACGCCGAACGACGATGGTCGTTGCTGATTTGGTCCGTGCGGCGATTGTTGGTGCGCTTGCCGTCGCAGTCCTCACAGAGGTTGTGCAGCTGTGGGCGCTCGTTTCCTGCGTCTTCCTGTTGGGCGTCGCCGGGTGTTTCTTCGACCCCGCGGCGCAGGCGGCGCTTCCTCTAGTCGTTGGACGTGACCAGAAACGACTTGCGAGTGCCAATGGCCGCATATGGTCACTGGACTTGCTGGGCCGGAGCATGGTCGGTCCACCAATCGGTGCAGCTCTCTTCGTCATCGGCGCGAGCATTCCCTTCTTCGGCAACGCGGGCGCCTTCGTGCTTTCTGCCGCGCTCCTAGCGGGGCTTGGTCGGATGGCGCCATCACCGACCATCGCCGAGCACCTCCCAGTGTTCCGGTCAGTTCGAGAAGGCCTCAGATACCTCGGCCGCCATAGCGAACTGCGGCTGCTCACGATCGGTATGGCGCTCTTCAATCTCATGTACAACATCGCCTACTCGACGCTCGTGCTGTTCGCTCGAGAGCGCCTTCAGGTCACGGAGACGGGCTTCGGCTTCCTCTTGGCTGCGTCAGCTGGGGGCGGCCTCGCCGCCGGCTATCTTGTGCCAAGACTTCGGGTGCAGCCACCTGCGACGGTTATCTACGGTGTCGGACTGGCTGTGCAAGGTGTTGGTTGGCTCGGCATACTTGTCTCGCCGAACGCCTGGGTCGCCGGCTTAGCACTTGCCGTGGTGGGGGCGGCGTCGATGTCGGCGACGGTGTTCGGCGGTACAGCCCGTCAACGGCTGACGCCTGACGAGCTGCTGGGTCGCGTAAGTGCCACAACCAGGGTCGCGGGGATCGGAGCCGCCGCTCTCGGTGCGGTCGCAGGTGGGGGGCTCGTCCACGTGTGGGGCCTCAACGCGGGTGTCGCGACCACTTCGTGTGGGGCTCTCGCCGCTGCGGCCGTGCTCGGTGTGGTCCGCCGTCGATCCCTCGGCCGGTAGACGGTAGACCGAAAACAACGGCGCCGCAGGTCTTTCCGCCGTATATTTGGGCTCGTTCGGCGTGTCGTTCAGCCTTCTAACTGGACGTACGGTATTGAATTACAACGTTGGCATTTCGCACTGGTTCAGTACACTGGATGGCCTAGGACTTGATGAGTCTGGGCATGTCAGGACGTGGGGGCTTGAAGTGACCGCAGGAGCGATGACGGGGACGCAGTTGGACGAGATGCCGGAAGAGGTTCGTTCTCTTCTCGATCAGTTGAGGGCGCTCATCGAGCTGGGCCATTTTGCCCGGGGTCAGGGCTCAGGAGCCCCCAGGCCTGAGTCCATGAAGGCAATCGCTCTCGACCTTGCTTCCGTGGACATCGAGTCCGTCAGGCGATGGGCTCTCATTTACGCCCAAACTCTGGAAGATTTCGAGCAACTCGTGGTCGAGCTCGAGCAGGTTGGGCGATCACTGAAGGTGATCGAGAAGCAGAAGATTCAGGAAGCCGTCGAGCTTGCCGAGAGCGGCCTTAAGTTGTGGGTGACTGCGGCGTAGCTGTCCCTCTGACTTCATTCTCAAGGACTTGCAGGCCTGAGGTCAACGTGGCTATTTGAGAATTCATGTCCTGCCACATTTCAGCGAGTACCTGCGACTCGAGAGTCGAGGACTTTGCCGAGTCCACGACTGTGTCCAGAGATCGACGAGTCTTCTCGATCTCTACGCCCGGCGCCTTCACTCGCGAGCCATATGGGATCAACCAGAAGAGCAGCGGGATGCACGCCACAGCCCCGATAACCACCACGACGGCCGGGACCGAGGTCAGGGGGTTGATCGGGGAACACGTCTGCTTGATTGACCCTTCAAGCAAGTTGCCCAGCTTGAAAGGGGCGCTTGGTGTAGTGGACTCCGTCACGCACGTAGTTAGCGTTGGATCACTTACCATCCTCCACCCGAGCTCCAGACCAAAAATGATGAGAGCTGCACCGAAACCAGCGCTTAGCAGCAGCGCCCATATGGGTGCATAGTCTCTCTGTGGTGCTGGCTCGGCTTGTGCGGCGGCTGTGCTTGTTGACGGCGGCGCGGAACCGAGTATCGGGGGTGCAGGACCCACTTGTGGACTGCTCACGATCCGAACATGTCCTCAACCCGTTGGAGTCCAGACCCAAGAACGACAAACGCGGCTCCCCGTAGGGCCTTCTTCTTTCGCCTCGGCTTCATGCCAGCCGTCTCTCGGACGACATGCTTGTAGCTCGAGGACAATGAGACTGGAACGTCAATAAGGTCGTCACGGGCCCTTAGGTGGTGGCAGACGACGCCGGTGGATGTGTCGACTTTAGCTTCTAAGCGTGCCACGTCGATCTTTGGCGCGTGACGCTTACGCCGATAGGCTTTGTGCTTGCTTTTCATGTTCTTGACCGCGTCCCGGAGGACACCGCTGGTTCCATTGGCGCTGGTTGTATTGCCCACGCAGGGTCCCCCTCGTCTGGTCGCTACTGGGATGTTATAGGCGTTAGGTCAATATCGCCACAGGTTGCTGGTGGTTCCCTAGGAAATCAAGGGGCACTTCAGGCGCCAACGCCCTGGTCAATCGGTCTGGCGACGGCGCGTGAAATGGGTGATTTGTCCAGTCGATCAAGGGTGGGCTTACCCGTCACTGGTGTCGCCGTCAGCAATTCGCCCCACGGGCTTTCGATGACCGCCCGGGCCGGTTTTCGCTGGCCTCCCAGGATCTCCGTGATGGGCTTAGTGGCAAGTTCCATCTGAGCTTGGGGCCCGGTGCCACCGCTAGGAGTCTGAAGCTTCCGTACGACACGCGCCGGTCCGCAGGCTCGTCGGCCAAGTTGGCTCAGGTCCGGGACCCGAAGCCCCGCGTGCGCCGGCGTGTCGTCATTGACCCCCCTCTATGCAGAGGTGCATAGTCGCGTTATGCAGTGATGCATAGGGCATTGCTGTCAGTCCGAGGAGATCGAGATGGCAGTCGCACGCAAGCTCAAGCTCGGCCACGACGAGGTGTTCCCTCACGGCGCGTACATCGTGTCCGAGGTGACTCCGGTGGTGGACTTCGACCGCTCCACACGAGAGAACCGCGTCCAGCAGATCGACGCTGACAGAGGCCTGCCGATGTGGTCCATCGACGTCATCGACGCTGACCCGGAGGCGCGGAAGAAGGACCGGACCGTGTCAGTCAAGATGCTCGCCAAGGTCCAGCCGGTTCCGCCGGCCGGCGACGGTACGTCCCCGTTCACGGGTGTCGTGTTCGAGAACCTGACCGCAACCCTGTGGGTCGACTCGTCGAAGTGCCGGCCCCCGGAGGAGGGTCGGTCACACCGCTGCGCAGCTCAGGCAGCCTGGTCGCTGCGAGCAGACGGCATGTCCGCGCCGGGCAAGTCGGCCACGAGCAAGTCGGTCGAAAGCCACTCGTCGCAGGCGCCCACCCCGCCGAACAAGGCCGCGTAGGGCGGTGACGCGACATGCACACGGCTGACTCCACTGCATGGGCCGAAGCCTTCGGCGTCCACCACGGATTCGTCGACCGCGCTCTTCAGCAACGTCTGCGTCGCCTCCAGGACATGGAGGAAGAGCTTCGCGCCCTCTACGCAGCATTCAGGGATGCACCCGACGACGAGCTGCTCCTGTCGATCCGGTCCGCCACGAGGTCCATGACCCAAGCGGTCGAATGCCTGCAGATCGCCATCCGACAGATCAGTCGGGGCTCGGCATGACTGTCAGGGGTCTCGGGGCGGCTCCCGAGTGGAGCGCCTTCCTCGACGTGTCGAACTCGGCACTCCAGGAGGCGATGAGCGCACTGCAGCGGGATGCGATCGATGCAGCGGCGGACTATGCGCGATTCGCACGACGCGTCAAGGACGCGCCCAACGAGGAGCTCCAGGACGTGTGCCGCCGGATATTCGACGCCATGAGCCTCGTGGTGGTCGAAATCGGCGTGACGCGTCGCGCGCTCGTCAGGGAGGTACGCCGATGAGCCACCGTGATCGCAACAGGCAGGAGGGACTGCTCGGCAGTGACGACATTCCAGTTGTCGCACTCGAAGCGGTTCTGTGGACCATCTGGAGTCTCCTCCGTGGGGTCCTGGTCCTGCTGATGGCCACCATGCGGTTTCCTCTCGTCGCCGGCGCGGGCCTCGTGATCGCCGCATGGTGGGGCATCCTGGGCTGGCGCAGCCTCGCCGTCGCCGTCGTCGTGTTGACGCTCGCCCTCGTCGTCTGGCGCCTTTGGCATCGGGCCAGCTACCGGAGGTATGCCGCATTGCCCCTCCTGACGGTGATCCGTTCCGCCTACTACCGAGTCCGTTGGCCGCGCATCGCACGAAGCGTCGATCTCGTGGTCCATGAGCAGAATCTGCGGCGCGCCGGACGGTCGGGAGCGCGGGGATCGACCCGTGGGTCTGTCCGGGTCCTCAAGGTCCGGGCCACGGACCACGGAACTGACCGTCTGCTGCTGCGCCTGCCCAACGGGTTGGTCCCGGCCGACGTCGCGGCCCGCGCGGAGGCGATCGCCCATGCCGCCCGTTGTCTCCACGCACGGGTTCGGGCGGATCGCCCCGGGCGGTGCTGGCTCGAGCTGGCTCGCAAAGACACGCTCCGCCTCGTCGTCGACCCCTTGCCTTCGATGTGCGTCGTCGATCTGGCGGCGGTGCCGGTTGGATCTCGCGAGGATGGTGCGCGGTGGCAGCTCAAGCTGGCTGGCACGCATCTCCTGGTCGCGGGCGCTACGGGTGCCGGAAAGAGCTCGGTGCTGTGGTCCCTGATGAAGGGTGTCGCCCACAGTCTGGCCAGCGGTGACGTCCAGATCTGGGCCGTGGACCCGAAGGGCGGCATGGAGCTGCGTCCTGGCCGTGCGCTTTTCACCCGCTACGAGGACGCCTCACCCGAGGACATGTGTCGTCTCCTCGAGGACCTGGTAGCGCTCAAGGACGCCCGATCGAAAGAGCTGGCTGAGTCCGGCGCGCGCGTCCACCATCGGGAACCAACCTCGCCGCACGTCATCGCGATCCTGGACGAGTTGGCGACCCTGACGGCCTTTGCAGACCGTGCGGTCACTCGACGCATCGACACCGCCCTCGGGCTGCTCCTGACCCAGGGCAGGGCTTGCGGGATCACCGTCGTCGCTGCCGTACAGGACCCAGGAAAGGACATCGTCGGCTGGCGAGACCTCTTCCCGACCCGGGTTGCCATGCGGTTAGACAACCCCGTTCAGGTCGCGATGGTCCTTGGTGACTCCGCTCGCGACGACGGCGCTCGTGCCGACGAGATCAGCGAGCTCACGCCCGGGGTCGCTTACGTCCGCACGGATGGCACGCGCGAGATCGTGCGCGCCCGGGCCGCATATCTCGACGACCAGGCCATCGCCCGACTGGTCGCCGACGTCACTTCTCAACGGGCAGGCCAGACCGATCACCACAACACTGATGAGGCCGTGCTGACAACGGCAGATCTGCCGGTGACGATGCGGCCAACTCCTGAAGGAGACCCCTCATGACCACGAACGACATCGAACAGACGTCAGCCTCAGCAGGTGCCGAAGGGCACCAGCTCGCCACTACCGCGACCCAAGCAGTCCGTGGCATCAACCACCTCACGGTCGGCTCGCCAGCGATCCCGGCGCCCGAGATGTATGAGGTCCTCGGTGAACTCAAGACCCTTGGCTACGGCCTCGACCAAGCACTTCGTCAGCTCGCGAGGTCGCTGGCGTCATCACTGACGGTCTTTGCGGTCTTCGAGGAGGACGGCGGCAACCCCGAAGAGAGCATCGCCTACGCCATGGACAGCATGCGTGTCGCCGCCGGTCACGCCAGTCGGCTCGGCGAGGTACTCGACTTCGCCCAGACCGACATCAGTCGCCAGGGCTACTACCCGCCCACCACGCACTTGGAGACGACATGACTGAGCAGGCCACTAATTCGCGTCGGGCGCCGATCGCGTACGTCCGAGTTCAGGCGACCCCCGGCAACTGGCTGCGTGACTACGGCCAGCCGATCAAGCGGCTCAACACCCAACGTGGCCCGAGCCTGCAGTCGCTCCTCGAGCCGGCTTGGATGCGCGACGCCATCTGCGCGAGCGTCGACCCTGACCTGTGGTTCCAGGAGTCCGACACTTCGTCGGCCCGGCGTGCCATCTCGCTGTGCCACGAGTGCCCTGTCCGGGCGATGTGCCTGGCGTCCGCCCTTGTGTTCCGTGAGGAGTACGGCATCAGCGGCGGTCTCACCCCCAGTCAGCGTCGACCACTTGAAGGGCGCCTCTTGCGAGGCCACGCGCTCGGGGACGTGCTGTCCACTGGTCTGCGTCGCCGCATCGAGCAGGACCAGCAGGGAGCGGCCTGATGAAGCCGAATCCGAAGGGCGGTCCGCGCGACCGCTCGATGTCGGGGGGCGAGGATGACTGCGACAAGTCGCGAGTCGGGACCGACTGACTCGCTGCTGGGCTCGGCCGGTCTCGAGTCCGCCGAGCGGCGCGCCTCCGGCTGTTCGCGCCCCGTGCGCCTTCAGGGCTCCAAGCAGCTCGTGAACACAGGCACCGCTGAGGTGCAGACCCTCTACAGCTCGGCGGGAGAGCTCGACGGACACACGTACGTCAGGTGCAACAACCGTCGTGCCAGCGTGTGTCCGACGTGCAGTCGTCAGTACAAGGGCGATGCCTGGCATCTGCTCATGTGTGGCTTGGCCGGCGGAAAGGGTGTCCCCGAGTCGGTCGCGGACCGACCCTGCACCTTCGTGACGCTCACGGCTCCATCGTTCGGGGCTGTGCATGGGGTCAGGGAAAAGGGCCCCTGTCGGGCGCGGCGTGACAGCCCCGTGTGCGCGCATGGCCGTCCCCAGTGGTGCCGCAAGCGTCATGCACTCGACGACCGGCAGGTCGGTCAGCCCCTGTGCTGGGAGTGCTACGACTACCTCGGGCACGTGCTGTGGCAGTGGCACGCGCCCGAGCTGTGGCGGCGGTTCACCATCGCGCTGCAACGGGACCTTGCGAAACGGGCCGGTCTCAAGATCACGCAGTTCCGCAAGGCCTCCCGGATCTCGTACTCGAAGGTCGTCGAGTTCCAGGCGCGCGGCCTCGTCCACGTCCACGCGCCGATTCGACTCGACGGCCCCGCTGGTCCCGACGGGCCAGCCTGCTCGCTGCCGTTGACCGTTGCCGATCTCGAGGCGTCTGTCGCGGCATCCGCAGCCGGGGTCTACCTCGACTCGACTCCACTGCGTGACGGTACGTCCTACCGGCTCCGCTGGGGCGCGCAGGCAGACGCACGAACGATCAGCGACGGGGCGGGTCGCGACTCCGGCCGCCGAACCAGCCGAGTGCACCCCGAACAGGTCGCCGCATACCTGGCCAAGTACCTGACAAAGACGACCGAGGACTTCGGTCTGCCCAGCACGGTCGGGTCAGCCGTGCACGCTCGTCTGCTCGGCGCGACGCCCCATGTGGTGCGGATCATCCAAGGTGCCGAGGCGCTGAGCCGTGAGGGCGAGAAGTACGCCCGGATCGCCGACCGCTACTCAACCTTGGGCTACCGGGGCCACCCGATCACGAAATCGCGCCGCTACTCCGTGACGTTCGGACAGATCCGGCGTGCGCGACGACTCTTCCGGGCGCGGACCGCGGCGCTCGACCCTCAGGCAGACATCCGAGAGGTCCTCGACGAGACGGCTCCCGAGGGTTTCGAGCTCGTGTCGAGCTTCGTCTACGTCGGCCGCGGCTACCTGCAGCTCGATCAAGCTGCCGAGGCCGTGCGATCGGCCGCAATGGCACGAGCCAACTGACGCTTCGCAGCCCGTACGACAAGGAATCCAACTGGGAGAGGTGAGCGGAGTGGAGAAACTGCTGTTGAGTCCGGAGGAGGCGGCGGAGATCCTCGGCGTCACAAGGTCGACGATCTACGACCTGATGCGAATGCGCATCCTGGCGTCGATCAAGATTGGCCGGCGCCGTCTCGTGCCCGTCCAGGCCTGTGAGGAGATGGTCAAGCGCATGGTGGAGGAGTCGGCATGAGTCGACGTGCCAACGGCGAAGGGTCGGTCTACGAGACCAAGCAGGGACGCTGGGTTGGCGCGACATACGCGGACACCAACACTGGCGGTCGCAAGCGCGTCGTGGTCTATGGCCGCACTCGCGCAGAGGCCCGCAAGAAGCTGGGCGACCTGCAGAAGGAGCTCGACGCCGGCGTCCGCGTCTCCGTCGAGAACTGGACTGTTCAGGCGTACCTCGAGCACTGGCTAGAAACGGTGGTCAGACCGAACCGAGCGCCCAAGACCTACCAGGGCTACGAGCTCGTCGTGCGGTTGCACCTCGGCCCACTTGTCGGCAACAAGAAGCTCCGCGCTCTGACCGTTCGCGACGTCCGGCTCATGTGTCAGCACCTCGCGGCCAAAGGCATGCAACGCCGTGGCGTCCAGTTCGCGCACGCGGTCCTGCGCGCCGGCCTGCAGAACGCGATGCGCGACGAACTGCTGACCCGCAACGTCGCCAAGCTAGTGCAAATCCCGGCACCCGAGTACGTCGTCGGCCATGGGCTCAACCCTGCCGAGGCGAAGAAGCTGCTGGAGGCGGCGAAGTCGGAGCGGCTGCATGCTCTCTACGTCGTCGCGCTCTACCTAGGGCTTCGCCGGGGCGAGCTCCTGGGCCTGCAGTGGCAGCACGTCGACCTCGAGGCCGAGTCTCTCCAGGTCGTGCAGAGCCTCCAACGGGTCGGTGGCCAGCTGCAGCTCAAGGCGCCCAAGACCCGCAAGTCCAGACGTACAGTTCCGCTGCCGCCCCCGGTCGTCGAGGCACTCAAGGCGCACAAGATCGCACAGGGCAAGGAACGGCTGGCAGCCGGTCCCGACTGGCACGACTCGGACATGGTGTTCGCCTCAAAGGTGGGCACCCCGATGGAGCCGGACAACCTGCGCCGCAGCTGGTATCGAGTGCGCACGGTCCTGCCCGAGCCGCTGCCTCGGTTTCACGACCTGAGGCACACATGCGTGACACTTTTACTGACCGAGGGAGTCGCGCCGCACATCGTCCAGGAGATCGTGGGCCACAGCGCCATCGACGTGACGATGACGATCTACGCCCACACGTCGCTGGACGAGAAGCGAAAGGCACTCCAGTTGCTCGGGGAGAGGCTCGCCTGATGGACGTTGCTATCAGCGCTGCTATCAACGTGCGTGTTAGGCGACAAAAGGGACAGCCCGAGAGAGCCAGTCAGGTCCTTCGAAAAAGACGAAGCCGCTGGTCAACAGGGGGATGACCAGCGGCTTCGTTGAGTGGCCAGGGGCGGGGTCGAACCGCCGACCTTCCGATTTTCAGTCGGACGCTCGTACCAACTGAGCTACCTGGCCGGGACAACGAGTGGAACTATAGCCGACCCGTTGCCCCTTCCCGCAAACCGTCCGGCGTCACGCGGACGGTCCCTTGGTGCGCACGTCCGCGACGCGCGACATGGCCTCCTGCAGGTCCCCGAGCCAGTCGCTCTCGTGCTGGCCGACGAGCTTGACGCACCAGGCGAGCGCCTCGGCGCGGGACCGGGCCACGCCGGCGTCGACGAGGGTGTCGAGGACGCGGCGTTCGGGCTGGCGCAGCCGGGTCATCGCCGGGGCTGCGACGTGGGTGAACAGCTCGGTGCGATCGCCGACGCGCACGGCCCAGGAGACCTTGCGCTCGAAACGGTGCTCGGCCTCGCGGGCGATCTCGATGCGGCGGCCGCGGGTGTCCTCGCGGAAGGCCTTGGTGCGGCCGGCGCGCGCCTCGTCGCGCTCGGCGTCGCTCGACCCGTCGGGCAGGTCGACGTCGGCGATGGTGAGGACGACGGTGATCTCCTCGCGGTCGACGGTGATCTCGGGTGGCGTGCTGCGCCACTCCTCGGGGAGGCGGCCGACGAACCAGCCGCGCACCCGCTCCAGTGCTTCGTTCGTAATCATGTAATCAGCATTACTCGATTACAGACGCGGGTCAACGTCTTACGCCCGGGGCGAAGCGCGAGGGCGCATGCCGCCCGGTGGCGGGCGGACGGCATACGCCCTCGGTGGAGGGTCGCGGTCCTCAGCGGCGGCGGGCACGGATCGAGTAGGCGCCGGTGCCGGTCGGCGCGTGGTGGCGCACCTGGGCGACGTAGCGTCCCGGCGTCAGCCCGGCGCGCACGCGGGCGTTGACGCCGAAGCCGCCGTCGTCGTCCTCGCCCACGAGATGGGTGTCGCTGTCGGGACCGAAGAGCGAGAGGTAGACGTCGGTGGAGCCTCGCGTCGTCACCTCGTAGAACCCGTCGCTCGCGACGTCGAAGGCGTAGAGGTCCTCCTCGCCCGCTGCCCCGATCGAGGCGTCGATCTTCGGTCCGTCGACGGTGAGCGGCACGGCGTCGCTTAGTACCGGAGCCGACCTCGGGTACATCGCGGCCCCGGAGACGAATGCCTTGTCGAGCGAGGACAGGACGTCGTTGGCGTGGGTCGCGACGCCGTTGAGCGTCCACGTCGCGGGGAACTCGTAGAGCATGATCGAGTCGGGGTCGAACTGCGTCCCCTTGATCTGGTCGACCGCGTACTTCATGAAGACGTTGTGGCGCACCTTCGCCTCGTCCCAGCGGTTCGGTGGCCCGGCGAGCGCTGCGATGACGACCGGCTCGTTCCACTGGATGCCGCCCTCGGGGTTCGAGTGCTCGTGCGCCAGCCCGACCGCGTGGCCGAACTCGTGTCCGGCCGTGCCGCCGTCGAGGAAGCCGAGGTTCATCGTCGCCTCGTTGCTGGGAATGCCCTTGTTGTCGGTGCCGACGTAGGACCAGGCGCCGTCGTTGGGGTCGAAGGAGATCCGGATGTCGGCGTCCGGGTGGTCGCCGAAGTCGAAGGCGACGTTGCACGCGGCCTGCCACCAGGCGGCCTGCTCGCGGGCCTTCGCCTGCTGCTCCGGGGTGCCCTCGAGGAAACGGACCTTGAGGCTCGTCCCGTTCATCCACGCCTTGCCGATGGGCGAGATCGCACGATCCGCACCGTCCGGCCCGCGCACGCGCCGGTGAGGGCGCATCAGGTCCTTGGGAAGGATCCGGTCGAAGCACACGTGCGGCGCATCCGTCATGGCGTTCCCCAATCGATCCGGGGCGCAAGCGCGCCCACGGTCCATCGTCCTCCCGCGGTTTCTCCGCCACAGGAGAAACGGGCGCATGCCGTCCCGTGGGCGTATGCCGTCCGGTGCCCCGATCGCGGGGCCGCCGCGTGCCGTGAGGCCACCTCGGGCGCCTAGAGTTGGTGACCGTGCAGTTCCTCAACGGTCTCCAGCCCCAGCTCGACCTCACCTACGACGACGTCTTCATGGTGCCCAGCCGGTCGTCCGTGACGAGCCGCCTCGACGTCGACCTCTCGACGGTCGACGGGTCGGGCACCACGATCCCGCTCGTCGTGGCCAACATGACCGCCATCGCCGGGCGCCGGATGGCCGAGACGGTCGCGCGACGGGGTGGCATCGCCGTCATCCCCCAGGACATCCCCGTCGAGGTCGTGCGCAACGTCGTCGGCTGGGTCAAGGAGCGCCACCTCGTCCACGACACGGCGATCACGCTCGAGCGGCACATGACAGCGGGTGAGGCGCTCGTGCTCATCGGCAAGCGTGCCCACGGCGTCGCGGTCGTCGTGGACGGCCCGAAGCCCGTCGGCATCGTCAGCGAGAAGGATCTGACCGGCGTGGACCGCTACACGCAGGTGCACGACGTCATGCACGAGGACATGGTCGTGCTGCCCGACACCCTCGACCCGCAGGAGGCCTTCGAGCGGCTGTCCGCGGCGCGCCGCAAGGTCGCTCCCGTCGTCTCCGAGCACGGCAAGCTCGTCGGCATCCTCACCCGGGGCGGTGCGATCCGCGCCGGCCTCTACCGACCCGCCGTCGACGACGACCGGAGACTGCGCGTGGCTGCCGCCGTCGGCATCAACGGCGACGTCGCGGCCAAGGTCGCGGAGGTGCTCGAGACCGGCGCCGACGTCCTCGTCATCGACACCGCCCACGGCCACCAGGACAAGATGATCGAGGCGCTCCGCGCCGTGCGGGCCCTCGACCCGCGTGTCCCGGTCGTCGCCGGCAACGTCGTGTCGGCCGCCGGAACCCGCGAGCTCATCGAGGCCGGGGCGGACATCGTCAAGGTCGGCGTCGGCCCCGGCGCGATGTGCACGACGCGCATGATGACCGCCGTTGGTCGCCCGCAGTTCTCGGCGGTGCTCGAATGTGCCACGGCCGCAAGGGAGCTCGGCAAGCACGTCTGGGCCGACGGCGGCGTCCGTCACCCGCGCGACGTCGCCCTGGCGCTCGCGGCCGGCGCGTCGAACGTCATGATCGGGTCCTGGTTCGCCGGCACCCTCGAGTCGCCCGGCGACCTCTACACCGACAACGACGGCCGTCAGTACAAGGAGTCGTTCGGCATGGCGAGCAGCCGAGCGGTCCGCAACCGCACGGCCACCGACACCGAGTACGACCGCGCGCGCAAGGCCCTCTTCGAGGAGGGGATCAGCACGGCTCGGATGTACGTCGACCCGTCACGCCCGTCCGTCGAGGACGTCATCGACGAGATCGTCGCCGGCCTGCGCAGCAGCTGCACGTATGCCGGTGCCCGCAGTCTGGAGGAGTTCCACCAGCGGGCGGTCGTCGGGCTCCAGAGCACGGCCGGTTTCGCCGAGGGGCGGCCGCTCCACACCTCCTGGTGACCACGGCCCCGCCCCCCGCAGCAACTCCCCCCCGCAACACACCCGGCAAAGGTCAACTGGTCGCGGTTGCAACTCGTACACCCTGACTGTTTCCGGGTGTGTTGCGGGTGGGTGTGCTCGGCAGGGGGGAGGGGTCGGCGCACGCCACGCCGCACGGCAGAGGGCAGATGGCTCAGTGGCGCTTGCGGCCGACCTCGACGATGCGCCAGCCGCGCTCCCGGGCGAGCTCGCGCAGCTCTCCGTCCGGGTTGACCGCCACGGCGGTGCCGACGCGCTCCATCATCGGCAGGTCGCTGACGGAGTCGCTGTAGGCGGCGCACCGGTCGAGGTCGTAACCACGCTCGCCGGCCAGCTTCTCGATCTCGATGACCTTGCCGGCGCCGTAGCAGAACTCGCCGGCGAGGTGGCCGGTGTAGCGGCCCTCGTCGTCGAGCTCGCTGCGCGTGGCGACGGCACCCTCGAGACCGAGCGCCGTCGCGATGCGGCTCACCAGCTCGATGGGGGAGGCCGACACGACGATCCGGTCATGCCCGATCTCACGGGCCTCCGACAGCAGCCTCATCGAGGCCGGGATGGCCTTGCGGACGATGCCCGGTGTGATCGCGTCGGTGAGGTGGATGATGTCGGACTGCCGGATGCCGGCGACGGCCCGGAGGATGCGCTCGCGCAGAGCCTCCGAGCCCTCGTCGGTGGATCCCTTGCGGTGGAAGGAGATCGCGTTGACGGTGTCCTTGACGAGGTCCTTCCACGGCACGTGACCGCCGCGGAAGGCTGCGATCGCGAGCGGGTAGTTGGCCGACCCGCGGATCAAGGTGCGGTCGAGGTCGAAGAAGGCAGCCGTCGGCACGCCCGCGGCCTCGAGGTCACCCGACAAGGGACTCAGCCCACACTGGCCGCGAGCGGCAGCGCGACGCGCCGCGGCGGGACCGCCGCGTTGACGGCGCCCTTGGGCAGCGGCTTCGGGCGGTTCGGCAGTGCCAGACGGAAGACCTTGGCCCACGCCTGACCGACCTGCTTCGGCAGCGGGCCCGTCGTGTAGGGCAGGCCGTAGCGCTGGCAGATCTCACGCATCTCGACCGCGACCTCGTGGTAGCGGTTGCTCGGCAGGTCCGGGAAGCAGTGGTGCTCGATCTGGTGGCTGAGGTTGCCGGTCATGAGGTGCATCAGCTTGCTGCCCGAGATGTTGGCCGAGCCGAGCATCTGGCGGATGTACCAGTCGCCGCGGGTCTCGCCCTCGATCTCCTCCTCGGTGAAGACGTCGACACCGTCGGGGAAGTGGCCGCAGAAGATGACCGAGTGCGCCCAGACGTTGCGGATCGCGTTGGCCGTGAAGGTGCCGAGGAGCGCCTGCTTGCCGGAGCCGAACGGCACGGCGGCGAGCGGCGTCGCGGCGTAGTCCTTGGTGAACTGGCGCACCACCTTGCGGCCCACGGCCTTGAGGTCCTTCTTGAGGTCCGCCTTGGACTTCTCGCCGTCCTTGACCGCCTCGAGCTCGAGGTCGTAGATCGCGATGCCCCACTCGAAGAAGGGAGCCAGGATGCCGTTGATGACCGGGTTGAGCAGGTTGAAGGGGCGCCACGGCTGTTCCTCGGCCATGCGCAGTGTGGAGTAGCCCACGTCCTTGTCCTTGCCCAGCACGTTGGTCCACGTGTGGTGCAGGTCGTTGTGGGTGTGCTTCCACGCCGCGGCGGGCGTGACGAAGTCCCACTCCCACGTCGTGGAGTGGATGTCGGGGTCACGCATCCAGTCCCACTGCCCGTGCAGGACGTTGTGGCCGATCTCCATGTTCTCGAGGATCTTCGCGACGGACAGCATCGCGGTCCCGGCGACGAACGCCGTCTTCTTCTTCGACAGGAGCAGCGTGGCGCGGCCGGCGACCTCGAGGGTGCGCTGGACGCGGATGACGCGGCGGATGTAGGCCGCGTCCTTGGCGCCGCGCGTCGCGATGATGCGGTCGCGCAGGGCATCGAGCTCCTGGCCGAGGCGCTCGACGTCGGCGTCGGACAGGTGCGCGGCGGCACTCGGGCGCTTGACGGGTCCGCCGGACGCTGCGAGGACCGGTTTCTTGGGCCGTGTCGTCCTGGCGGTGCCTGCAACGGCACCGACAGCGTCGGCGACGCCGGTGGGCGTCGTCGTCGGTCGGTTCGTGGTGGCGGTCATGGGGTGTTTCCCTTCCTAGATGTCCAGGTGGACGGGTCCGGCAGCGGCGTTGACGCAGGTCTGGATCAGCTCGCCCTCGTCGCCGTGCACCTCACCGGTGCGCAGGTCGCGGACCTTGCCGGCGACGAGTGGGACGAGGCAGCTGCGGCAGATGCCCATGCGGCACCCGCTCGGCATCACCACGCCGCACTCCTCCCCGGCTTCGAGGAGGGTGACGTCGCCGCCCACCTCCGTCTCCTTGTCCGACTTCTCGAACGTCAGCAGGCCGCCCTCTCCGCCGGATCCCTCCAGCAGGACGGGTGCGAAACGCTCGATGGTCAGGTTGGTGTGGGTGTCGTCGTCACCGTGGCGCAGCCACAGCTCGCTGGCCGCGTCGAGGAACTCCGTGGGCCCGCAGGCGTATGCCGCCCGCTCGCGCCAGTCGGGACAGAGCGTCTCGAGGTCGGTGACGTCCGAGAGGTCGAGGCGGCGGCCGTCCTCCTCGCGGGTGAACCAGTGCTTGACCGTGAGGCCGGGGAACTGGTCGGCCAGCTCGAGCAGCTCGTCGTGGAAGAGGGCCTCGTCGCGGGTGCGCGCCGAGTGGATGAGCACGACGTCGGCGTCGGGGCGGCGCGGGACGAGGGTGCGGATCATCGACATCACCGGCGTCAGGCCGCTGCCGGCCGTGAGCATGAGCAGTGGCCGCGGGTGCTCAGGGAGCACGAAGTCGCCCTGGGGGGTGTCGAGGAAGAGGATGTCGCCGACCTTGGTGTCGCGCGCGAGGGCCGTCGAGACGAAGCCGATGGCGGTGACCGTGATGGCTGGGTCGTGACCGACGGCGGCGGACAGCGAGTAGCTGCGCCACTGGCGCACCCCGTCGATCTCGACGCCGATGCGGGCCCACTGGCCGGCGGCGTGGGGGTTCCAGCCGCGACCGGGACGGAAGTGGATCGTCGTCGAGTCGGGGGTCTCACGGACCACCTTCGTGACGACGCCGCGCAGCTGGCGCGCCGAGGACAGCGGGTTCACCAGATTGAGGATGTCCTCGGGCGCGAGCGGGGTCGTCAGGAGCGACGCCACACGCCGGAGAGCTCTGATCTGGGTCATGGTTCCATCTTCGAGGCCGAAGACCCCCCGCGTCTTGGGGTGACGCGTAGTCTTTGAGGGAAGAAACTGTTGCGTCACGACAAAATGCTGGAGGCCGCCGTGGCACAGGACACATCTGACCCGCCGTGGTTGTCTCTGCCCGCCGAAGTTGCGACCGTGCTGCGACCCGTCGTGAAGGACATCGTCGAGGCCATCATCAACGGCATACCCCGTGACGTCCCCGTCTACGCGATGCCCATGGAGGGGCGGTTCGGTCAGGGGGTGCGCCAGGGCGTCACGATCGCGCTCAACCGCTTCCTCGACCTGCCGGGCACGCGTCTGCCGGCCCTGTCCGAGGACGGCAAGTGGGTCTACGAGAGCCTCGGTCGCGGCGAGGTGCGCTCCGGCCGGAGCCTCGAGTCACTGCTCGCCGCCTATCGCTACGGGGCGCGCGTCACCTTCCGGGCGATCTCACGCACGGTGGACGTGTCGCAGATGCCGCCCGACGCGCTGCTCGCGCTGGGGGAGTCGCTCTTCGCCTACATCGACGAGCTGTCGGCGGCGAGCGCGCAGGGCTACGCACAGGAGCAGTCCGAGCGGGCCGGCGAGCAGGTGCGGCTGCGGGGGGAGCTGCTCGACATGATCCTGCGCGGCGACTCCAGCGACGGCGGGGTGCCTCGCCTCGCCGCAGCCGTCGGGTGGACCCTGCCGGAGGTCGTCGGTGTCGCGCTCGTGCCGTTCCCGCACGTCGACGGGCTGCGAGCGGCTCTGGGGCCGGATGCTCTCGTCGCGGAGCGAGGCAGCGACGTCGTCATCGTCTTCCCGTTCGCCAGCCGCTCGGGCCGCCGGCGCGGCCTGGAGCGCGCGCTGCGAGGACGCCGTGCCATCGTCGGCCCACCGAGGCCGTGGCAGCAGGCGGGGGAGTCCCTGCACCTCGCGACGTCC
Source organism: Terrabacter sp. 2YAF2 (assembly GCF_052114705.1). Classification (NCBI taxonomy): domain Bacteria; kingdom Bacillati; phylum Actinomycetota; class Actinomycetes; order Micrococcales; family Intrasporangiaceae; genus Terrabacter; species Terrabacter sp. 2YAF2. The sequence continues at coordinate 49,055 of NZ_JBFRFG010000001.1, read as the reverse complement.
GCGGGCGCGCACGGCATCGGGCCGGGACCGGACCAGCCCGACGGCGACGCGGCCCCGGTCTGGGTCGAGGACCACCTCGCCGAGCTCGTCGTGCACGCCGAGCCGCTCGCCACCGACGACCTCGCCCGCACGCGGCTCGCGCCCCTCGACGGGCTGCGGCCTGCGGTCCGTGAACGACTCACCGAGACGCTTTTGTCGTGGTTGCGCCACCAGGGGCAGCGGGCGCCGATCGCGGAGGAGCTGTTCGTGCACCAGCAGACCGTGGGCTACCGGGTCGCGCAGCTCAAGGAGCTCTTCGGCGACGCGCTCGATGACCCCGAGGTGCGCTTCGAGCTCGAGCTCGTCCTGCGGGCCGGCCACCGCTGAGCGCGACCCGTCAAAGCAGGCGGATGGGGGACCCGTCGAGGTATGCCGTCACGTCCTCGACGACGCCTCCGAAGAAGGTCGCGTAGACGTCGCGGGTGACGTAGCCGAGGTGGGGCGTCAGGAGCGTGCGCGGCGCCGTGCGGAGCGGGTGGCCCGCGGGCAGCGGCTCCTCGTCGAAGACGTCGAGGCCGACTCCGCCCAGATGGCCTCTCTCGAGGGTGGCGAGCAGGGCGCGCCCGTCGATGATGGGTCCTCGCGAGGTGTTGACGAGCAGGGCGTCGGGGCGCATCAGTGCGAGCTCGCGCTCGCCGACGAGGCCTCGGGTCCCGTCGACGAGCGGCAGGTGGACCGAGACGACGTCGGAGGTGGCGAGCAGCTCGTCGAGCGGGACGGCCCGGGCCCCGACGGCCTCCGCGCGGGCAGGCGTGAGGTTGCGGCTCCAGGCGACGACGTCCATCCCGAAGGCGCGCCCGACAGTCGCGACCTGTGAGCCGATCCGGCCGAGCCCCAGCAGGCCCAGGGTGTGGCCGCTGAGGTCGCGGCCGACCGTCGTCTGCCAGCCACCGTCCCGGACGGCGGTGGCCTCGGGCACGAGATGCCGTGCCAGCCCGAGGATCAGGGCCCACGTCAGCTCGGCCGGAGCCGTCGCGAGGCTGTCGGTGCCGCAGACGGTGATGCCTGCGGCAGTCGCGGCAGCGACGTCGATGCTCGGGTTGCGCCGGCCGGTCGTGACGACGAGCCGCAGCCGGGGGAGGGCCGCCAGCACGTCAGCCGGCAGGGCCGTGCGCTCGCGCATGACGACGACGGCGTCAAAGGGCGCGAGACGCTGCACCAGGGCGTCCGGGTCGCTCACGTGGTCGCGAAACACCTCGACGGTGCACGGCGTGCGCGGGTGGTCGGTGACGTCTGACCAGTCGGCACTGGTCAGGGCCACGCCCTGGTAGTCGTCGAGCACCGCGATCCGCACGCGCCCACCTTAGGAGACGGGTCGGTCCCCGGAACGGCAGAAGCGCCGCTCTCTGCTGAGAGCGSCGCTTCCTGAGTGAAGCGACCCCGACCGGGCTCGAACCGGCGACCTCCGCCGTGACAGGGCGGCGCGCTAACCAACTGCGCTACGGGGCCTTACTGGGTGGTGCGTGTGGAACTCTACTGCGTATCCCCAACGGGATTCGAACCCGTGCTGCCGCCGTGAAAGGGCGGAGTCCTAGGCCGCTAGACGATGGGGACCTGCCCGACCTATCCGTTGGGACGTCGAAACTATATGGGAGTTTCTGGCACCGTCCAAATCGGCTCCCGAGGCCCCTCCGAGGGGTGCTTGATCAGCCCTTGGCCCAGGCTCGCACGTCATCGACCGGCCACGTCGTGACGATCCGCTCGGCCGGGATGCCGAGGCGCTCGGCGCGCTCGCAGCCCAACGACTTCATGTCGAGCTGACCCGGCGCGTGTGCGTCGGAGTCGATGGTGAAGAGGCAGCCGAGGTCGCGCGCCAGCTCGATGAGCTCGTCGGGCGGGTCGCAGCGCTCGGGCCGCGAGTTGATCTCGACCGCGACGTCGTTCTCGAGGCACGCCCGGAAGACCTTCTCGGCGTCGAACTGGGACGGCGGCCGCTTGCCGCGCCCTCCGGTGACGAGCTGACCCGTGCAGTGGGCCAGCACGTTGGTGCGCGGGTTGCGCACGGCCGCGACCATGCGCGGCGTCATCTCGAACGACGGTTGACGCAGCTTCGAGTGGATCGACGCGGTGACGACGTCGAGCTGGTCGAGCATGTCGTCGTCCTGGTCGAGCGTGCCATCGAGGTGGATGTCGACCTCGATGCCCTTGAGCAGCGTGAACGCGTCGCCGAGGCTCGCGTTGATCGCCTCGACACGCTTCAGCTGGTCGGTGAGGCGCTCGCGGGACAGTCCGTTGGCGATGGTCAGGCGGGGGGAGTGGTCCGTCAGCGCCATCCACTCCTGGCCGAGCTCGACGGCTGCGAGGACCATCTCCTCGATGGGGCTGCCACCGTCGCTCCAGTTGGAGTGCGCGTGCAGGTCACCGCGGAGGGCGGCATACAGCTCGGCGCCGCCGCGGGTCAGTGGCTCGCCGTGCTTCTCCTCCGCCGAGACGAGGTATGCCGGCAGGACGCCGCGCACGGCCTGGCCGATGATCGCTGCGCTCGAGTCACCGATTCCCTTGATCTGCTTGAGAGTTCCGGCCTCGACGCGTTCACGCAGCTCGTCGTCGGAGATCAGGGTGATGGCCTCGATGGTCTTGCGGAAGGCGTCGACGCGGTAGCTGCTCTCGCGGCCGCGCTCGAGGAGGAAGCAGATCCGGCGCAGCGCGTCGAGAGGACTGATCGGTGCCTGCGGAGGGGTTGGCTGCTCCATGGCGAGCAGCCTAACCGCGCCGGCCGACGTGAGGCCGACGTGAGGCCGACGTGAGGCCGGCTCAGCCGCGAGCCCTCACCGCTGCAGGGGCGGCAGCGTGCTCCCGTCGGGCAGCTTGCCCGCCGCCGGCGTGGACGGCACGACGCGGACGATGTCGCCGTACTGCTGCGCGATGAGGCCGGGCGAGGAGCCCTCGTCGGCCATCACGACGATCCGGTCGGTGCGGGCATCCTGCGTCACGGCGATGATCTCGATCCCCTTGGCGCGCCACAGCATTCGCTGGTCGACGATCTCCTTGGCCACCTTCTGCTTCTCCGTCAGCGAGTGCCTCATGACGACGAACTCCACGTCCGTCGGGGAGGGCATCGCGCCCGCCACGAAAGCCTCGAGGGCGGGGTCGTGGCGGGTGACCACGACGGCCACGCGAGCGCCGGTGGCGTCGACGGCATACGCCCCCGAGAAGACGTCGGGCCAGCGCGAGGCCACGGTGGGCTCGATGGCGTCGAAGGCGTTGGTCTGTCGCGTCGAGAGGGTGCCGAACCACCGGTTCGTGTCGCGGGCCGACGGCACCGACGGCGCCACGCCGGGCCCGCCGGGGGTCGCGGATCCCGAGAGTGACTCCGGGCTGCGGGCCCCGCTGCCCGAGCCGGCGGCTGACGAGTCCTGTTGTGCCGCGGGCGCCGACCCGGCGCTGGCGGTGCTCGTCGAGGAGCCCTGGTGGCCGACCACCCACGTGCCGCCGACCGCCCCCACGACGACGACCGCGGCTGCGGCGCCGAGCAGGGTGGAGCGACGGCGGGAGGTGCGTGCGCGGCCGCGCAGGAGAGCCCGCTGGGCGAAGAGGTCGTCGCGAGGCGGTTCGAGGTCGTTCATGGTGGACAGCACCTTTCGAAGCTGCGGCTCGCCCTCCTCCGGAGCCGCGCCCCGGCCCGGTGTCGTGTCGTCGCTCACGGGAAGGCTCCTGCCCCGGTCAGTGGTGGTTCCGCCAGACGGCTGCGCAGGACGGCGAGCCCGCGGGAGATCTGGCTCTTGATCGTCCCCTCGGCGACGCCGGTGCACTCGGCGATCTGGGGCACAGTGAGGTCCTCCCAGAAGCGGAGGACGAGGATCGCGCGCTGCTTCTCCGGCAGGTCGCGCAGCAGGTCGGTGAGTGTCATCGCGAGCTCGCGGTCGTGGTCGGTGGTCGGCGGCTCGGGGGTCTCGTCGGTGAGGACCTCGCGGCGCCGTTTGCGCTGGTCGTTGAGGTAGAGGTTCATCATGGTGCGCCTCGTGTAGGCGGTCTCGGCGCCGGTGGCGATGCGTGGCCACGCGACGTAGACCCGGGCCAGGGCCTCCTGGACGAGCTCGTCGCCATCGGCCCAGCTGCCGCAGAGCAGGTAGGCGCGGCGGCGCAGCATCGTCTGCCGTTCCTGCACGAACGTGCGGAACGCGGCCTCGTCCCTGCGTCTCATGGGCTCCCGCCGGTCTGTGTCGTCAGGGTCTGAGTGTCCCCTACACCCCCTAGACACCGGGGCATCCCGAACCGTTGCACCCGTCACCCTGATCGCCCCGTTGGCGTATGCCGTGTGGCCGCCGACGAGGTCACGCTCAGGTGACGCGGCCCCGGGCCACGAGCGCGAACATGAGGGCGGCGATGGTCTCACCGTCGGTGATGGCGCCGTCGACGACGAGCGTGAGCACGTCGGCGACCGGCACGCGACGGACGTCTCGGATGCCCTCCTCGTGGCGGGCCGCGGGATCCTTGCCGGCGCCCGGGGCCGGCTCGAGCCCGGTCGCAAGGAACACGACCTCGGGGGCGCGGCAGACGCCGTTGAGGGCGTTCATGGTCCCGACCTGCCGCCACTCGCCCGCGACGAGCCCGGTCTCCTCGGCGAGCTCGCGCCGAGCAGCAAGGAGGGGATCCTCGCCGTCGGTGCCGCCCGCGGGGACCTCGACCGAGGCGCCGACGGTGTGTCGGTCGACGGTGATGAGGACGATCTCGTCCTCGTCCGTCCACGCCACGACGAAGACCGCCGGCCGCTGCACCTCGACGACCCCGAAGATGCCGTCGCTCCCGTCGGGACGGGTCACGGCGTCCTCGCGGACCCGGATCCATGGGTTCTCGTAGACGACCCTGGTCGCACGCACGGGCCAGGTCACGCGGACTCTCCAGGGCGCATGCCCCGATGGTCGCACCTGTCCGGTCCTTCGTCGGGACGGACGCCGGCTCGGGACCCGCCGTCTCGGGACGTGGCGGGTCTCGGGACCTGGCGGGTGTCAGTCGGTGAGCGTGAGGAGGACGATGGCGCGCCCGCGGGTGCCCTCGCGCACCTCGTCGAGAGTCGGCGGGCGGTCGACGTTGACCGACAATCCGACACGGTTCGCCTTCTTGGGACCGAGGTCCGTGAGCAGGCTTTGGAAGACCTCAGCGACGCGATCCGGGTCCTCCTCCAGCTCTGCATGCGCTTGGCGTCGCCGCCCGTCGATGGTCACCTCGAGGTCGGCGCCGCCCCTGAGGTTGAACCGCCAACGGCCCCCGCCGTACGTCAGCAGCTGTCCGTCGAGCTCGTGCCGTCCGACGGGTACGTCGTACACCTTGCCGGTGCGGCGGCCTCGGACGTGCAGCACCAGCAGGCCCTTGCTGGCGATCCCGTGCAGCGGCGAGGCGAGGACCGCGCGCAGCACCGGGTTGAGGATCCTGACCATCGCGGCGGGGGCGAGGCGCTCCTCCACCGCCGGCTTCGGGGTGTCGGCCACGTCCTCAGGATGGCACCGGAGCGAGGACGTCGAGGGCGATCAGGACAAGCCGCGCCCTTCCCGCCGTCACGTCCGTCCCGGCTCAGGCGGCTCGCTCGAGGGCGAGGAGGCGCTGCTTGGTGGGCAGGCCGCCGAGGTAGCCCCCCAGCGACCCGTCCGAGCGGACGACGCGGTGGCACGGGACGACGATCGGCAGCGGGTTCGTCGCGCAGGCCGAGCCGACGGCGCGCACCGCCTTCGGGCTGCCGGACGCGACGGCGACCTCGGCGTAGCTCTCGGTCGAGCCGTAGGGGATCTCGCTGAGGTGACGCAACACGGCGAGCCGGAAGCCGCGCGCCAGCCGGAGGTCGAGCGGGACGTCGAAGCCGTGCCGTCGACCGGCGAAGTAGTCGTCGAGCTCGCGGGCCAGCGGGTCGAGTCGATGGCCGCCGCGGAGGATCCGCGATCCGACGGACGCGGCGAGCGACTCGAGGACTCGGTCGTGGTCCTCGATCTCGAAGGCCACGCGGAGGACACCGTTCTCGGTCGCCGCGAGCAGGAGGGAGCCGACGGGGGAGTCGACGACGCGGTAGGTCGCGTCGACGGCGGAGTCTGTCGAGGCGCGCTCGACCAGTGCTGCGTGGAGCGTCGCAAGGCGTTCGTCGTCCCCGGCCGCCGGACCGCTGAGGAGCTGCATCGGGTTGTCAGACATGGGTGCTCACCCTTCCGTGGGGTGCGTAGGTGGACCGAAGGCGCGCGATGCCGTCGGCGGCCGCACGGCGTGCTGCCGCAGGCGTGCCGCCGAGGATGCGGGCGACCTCGGGGTGGGGCAGGCCGGCGACGTGGTGGTAGGCCACGCAGAGGCGCTGTTTCTCGGGGAGCGCCGCCAGAGCCGTCCAGAGGTCACCGTCGGGCAGCGCCTCCTCGGGCTGGTCGGCGCGTGGGGCGGTGGCGTCCGGCACGTCGGCGACCGGGACCGCGTGACGGGCGCCTGCTCGGGCGACGTCGAGGGCCTTGCGGTGCGCGATGGTGACGAGCCAGGCGCGGACGTTCGCGTCGTCGGGCAGCTCGGGCCAGGCGCGCAGGGCCGAGAGGAAGGTCTCGGACCACGCGTCGTCGGCCTCGGTCGGGCCGAGCACGGCACGGCAGACGCGGAGCACCACGGCCCCGTGCTCGGTGACGGCCTGCTCGAACGGTCGCTTCATGTCCTGTAGACGCTCCGGCCCGGGAAGGTGTGAGGTCACCCAGTCTGGCGGATCGGACGTCGCGACCCCTCGGCGCGTGGTCGTCGGGTCAGAAGAGGCGGCCGGACTGGTCTGCGGGAGGCTCCTCGAGCGCGAGGAGGTAGCGCTTGCGAGCCAGCCCTCCGGCATACCCGACGAGGGAGCCGTCGGCGCCGATGACCCGGTGGCACGGGACGACGACGGCGATCGGGTTGCGGCCGTTGGCGGTGCCCACGGCCTGGGCGAGGTTGCGGTCCCCGAGCGCGCGGGCCAGCTGCCCGTAGCTGCGGGTCTCGCCGTACGGGATCTCGCGCAGCAGCGCCCACACCCGCTGGTGGAAGTCGTCGCCGCGCGGGGCGAGCGGCAGGTCGAACCCGGTCAGGGCGCCCGCGAAGTAGGCGGCGAGCTGCACCGAGGCCGCCGCAAACGGCTCGTCGACGAGGTCACCGACCTCGCCGAAGATCTCCGGGTCGTCGGGACGGTACTTCGCGGCGTCCATGAGCAGGTGCGTGACGGCGCCGTCCTCGGCGACGACGGTCAGGTCGCCGATCGGCGAGGGCACGACGACGTGCGCGCGGCTCATGCCTCGGAGTCGCCCCGTCCCGGCTGCGCCTTCGGGGCTGCCCCGTGCGCAGCGACGATGTCGTCGTGCGTCGGGATGGGGAACTCGGCGGCGTAGTCGCCGTAGGCGCGGGGGTCCTCGGAGGGCTCGAGGTGGCAGGTCAGGGCGATCTCGCCGAACTCGCGGTGCACGGTGTCCTCGACCTCCTCCATGAGGTCGTGGCCCTGCTGCACGGTCCACGCGCCCGGCACCAGCACGTGCACCTCGGCAAACCGGTGGTGGCCCGAGACGCGCGTGCGCAGGGCGTGGAAGTGGACCTCCTGCGTGACGAACCGCGACAGGATCTCGGCGATGGCGCTGTTGTCCTCCTTGGGCATGGAGATGTCCATGAGCCCCTCGGTGGACTCGCGGATGAGCTTCCAGCCGGTCCAGACGATGTTGACGCCGACGAGGAAGGCGATGATGGGGTCGAGCCGCTCGACGTGGGTGAGGCCGACGAGGAGCACGCCGACGACGACGCCGGCGGAGGTCCACACGTCGGTCATCAGGTGCTTGCCGTCGGCGGTGAGCGTCAGCGACCGGTGGCGGCGGCCGGCCCGCAGGAGCACGACGGCGACGGCGCCGTTGACGGCCGAGGCGACGACCGAGATGGCGAGTCCGAGCCCGACGTTCTCGATGGGCTGCGGGTTGCGGAAGCGCTCGACCGCGGTGTACATGATCACGAGGGCGGCGATGAAGATCATCATCCCCTCGATGGCCGCGGAGAAGTACTCCGCCTTGGTGTGGCCGAAGTGGTGGTTCTTGTCGGCGGGCATGGCCGCCACCTTGAGCGCGATGAGCACGGCGATCGCGGCGACGAGGTTGACGACCGACTCGGCCGCGTCGGAGAGGAGGCCGACCGAGCCGGTGATGCGCCAGGCGATGACCTTGAGCGTGATCGTGACGACGGCGGCCGCGATGGAGAGGTAGGCGAACCGGCTGAGGTCTCGCGTCTGCGGCGCGCGTCCGGACGACGGGGACACCTCGGAGGCGGGATTCGGGATCGTGGTCACCCCTCCAGTGTCGCAAAGGCCACCGACGCCGTGCGCACACGACCCTCGCGGACGACTGGCCCGATGTGGTGGCGAACCACGGTGACCGGGTAGGGGAGAGGCATCCGATCGAAGGCGAAAGGGGCCCTGACATGGGTATCGAAGACAAGGCCAGCAACATGGGTGAAGACCTGAAGGGCAAGGCCAAGGAAGCCGCCGGAAAGGTCACCGACAACGAGCGACTCGAGGCCGAGGGCAATCAGGACCAGGCCTCGGCTGACCTCAAGCAGCGGGGCGAGCAGCTCAAGGATGCGGGCAAGGACGTCAAGGACGCCTTCGACCGCTGACGTTTCCGGAGTGGGGTGGGCCGGTCCCGGAAGGGGCCGGCCCACTGCTCTGTCCGGGCCCCTTGCCAGCCCGGCTGCGGTCCGTGAGGCTCGACGGGACGGACGACTCCCCAGGAGAGGCCTTGCTGTGACGACGACGACCACGACGACCTCCGTGCCAGCCCCCACCGCGGACGAGATCGCCTCGATGGACGCGTGGTGGCGCGCGAACAACTACCTGACGATCGGGCAGATCTACCTGCAGGACAACGCGCTGCTGAAGCGGCCGCTCGTGCCGGACGACATCAAGCCGCGACTGCTGGGCCACTGGGGCACGAGTCCCGGCCTGTCCTTCGTCTACACCCACATGGCCCGGGTCATCCGGCACACCGGTCAGGAGACGATCTACCTCACCGGCCCCGGGCACGGTGGTCCTGCGCTCGTCGCAGCCGGCTACCTCGAGGGCACCTACTCCGAGGTCTACCCCAAGGTGACGTGCGACGGCGACGGTGTGCGGCGCCTCTTCCGGCAGTTCTCCGCGCCGGGCGGCATCCCGAGCCACGTGTCGGTGACGACCCCCGGCTCGATCCACGAGGGCGGCGAGCTCGGCTACGTCCTCGTCCACGCGTTCGGGGCGGTCATGGACAACCCCGAGCTGCTCGCGCTGGCCGTCGTCGGAGACGGCGAGGCCGAGACCGGCCCCCTGGAGGGCTCGTGGAAGGGGATCTCCTTCCTCAACCCGCGTCGCGACGGCGCCGTGCTGCCGATCCTGCACCTCAACGGCGCGAAGATCGCCGGCCCGACGGTGCTCGGCCGCAAGGACCCGGCGGAGGTGCGCGGCCTGCTCGAGGGCCATGGCTACGACGTCCTGGAGGTCGAGGGTGACGACGTGCCGGGCATGCACGAGCGCTTCGCGCAGACGCTCGCGACGGCATACGACCGGATCCGCGGCATCCAGCGGGAGGCGCGCGCGGACGGCTGGACCATGGGGGAGCGCCCACGGTGGCCGCTCATCGTGCTGCGCACGCCGAAGGGGTGGACGGGCCCCGCGGAGGTCGACGGCGTCAAGGTCACCGGCACGTGGCGCTCGCACCAGGTGCCGCTGTCGGGGGTCAAGGACAACCCCGACCACCTCGCGCTCCTCGAGACGTGGATGCGGTCCTATCGGCCCGAGGAGCTCTTCGACGAGTCCGGCAGGCCCAGCGACACCGTCCTGCAGGCGAACCCGCAGGGCGACCTCCGCATGAGCGCGTCACCGCATGCCAACGGTGGCGTGCTGACGAGGGACCTCGACATCCCGGACTTCCGGGACTACGCCCGGGACGTCCCGTCCCCGGCGAGCACTCGCGAGGAGTCGACGCGCGCCATCGGTGAGCTGATGCGCGAGCTCTACGTGCGCAACCCGACGACGTTCCGGCTCTTCAGCCCCGACGAGACGAACAGCAACCGCGTCGGCGCCGTCTTCGACGTCTCCGACCGGATGACAGCCGAGCGGGTCACGGACGAGGACGTCAAGCTCTCGCACGACGGCCGCGTCATGGAGGTGCTGTCCGAGCACTCGTGCCACGGCTGGCTCGAGGGCTACACTCTCACCGGTCGGCACGGGCTCTTCGCGACGTACGAGGCCTTCGCCATGGTGAGCGCGTCGATGACGGTCCAGCACAGCAAGTGGCTGCAGGAGGCCAACAAGCTCGACTGGCGGGCCAAGGTGCCGAGCCTCAACATCCTGCTGACGTCCACGGCCTGGCGCAACGACCACAACGGCTTCTCGCACCAGGGGCCGGGGCTCATCCAGACGGTCCTCAACGCCCGAGGGGAAGTCGCGCGCATCTACCTGCCGCCGGACGCGAACTGCCTTCTCTCCGTGGCTGATCACTGCTTCCGGTCGAAGAACTACGTCAACCTGATCGTCATCGACAAGCAGCCCCAGCCTCAGTGGCTGACGATGGACGAGGCCATCGCGCACTGCGCTGCCGGGGCAGGCCTCTGGGACTGGGCCGGCAACGACGACGGCGACCGCGACCCCGACGTCGTGCTCGCCTGCGCCGGTGACGTCGTCACGATGGAGGTCGTCGCCGCGGCACAGATCCTCAAGGAGAAGCTGCCGCAGCTGCGGGTCCGTGTCGTCAACGTCGTCGACCTCATGACGCTGCCGCGGGCGCGCAGCCACCCCCACGGCATGGACGACGTGCGCTTCGGCGAGCTCTTCACCGACCACGTCGACGTCGTCTTCGCCTTCCACGGCTACCACGGCGCGATCCACCAGCTCGTCCACGGCCGGCCGGATGCCGACCGCTTCCACGTCCGCGGGTTCAGCGAGGAGGGCACGACGACGACGCCCTTCGACATGGTCGTGCGCAACGGCGTCGACCGCTACTCCCTCGTGATGGACGCCATCAACAACGCCGGGCGCCAGGTGCGCGGGGCGAGCGAGGTCAAGGCGTGGTGCGAGGCCCAGCTGGCCGAGCACCAGGACTACATCGTCGAGCACCTCGAGGACCTGCCGCAGGTGCGCGACTGGGTCATGACGACCGTCGTCGAGGACTGAGCCACGCGAGAAGCGGGCGTATGCCGTGAGGCCCGGCTGACGGCATACGCCCGCTTCTCGTCGGGTGCGTGACCAGCGAGCTCAGTCGCGTCGCGGCGCGACGACGACCTCGACGCCGTTGTCTCGGAAGGCCTGCAGCGCAACGGGATCGGCGGACTCGTCGGTGACGAGGGTCCAGTGGTGCGGCATGACGGCCCAGGCGTGGAAAAGGGACTGGCCGAGCTTGTCGGCGTGCGCGAGGACGTAGGTGTGCTCGGCCCGGCTCATCATGAGCTCCTTGAGCCGGGTCTGCTCGAGGTCGGCCTCGCAGATGCCGCGCTCGGCGTGGACGCTGTCGGCGCCCATGAAGGCGCGGTCGAACGACAGGCGCTGCACGGCGGCCTCGGCGAGCGGGCCGACGAAGGCCTGGCTCAGAGGGCGCAGCCGGCCGCCCAGGGCGATGACGTCGATGCCGACGCTGTCGGTGAGCGTGCCCATTGCGCTGATGCCGGCCGTGACGACGGTCAGCTCGGTCAGCTCGGGCGTCTTGGTGATGGCGTCGGCAAGGGCACCCATCGTCGAGCCGGCATCGAGGAGCACCGTCTCCCCGGGCTCGATCTGGTCGGCCGCCCAGCGGGCGATGTCGCGTTTGGCGGCATGCGCCTCGCCGAGCCGCTGGCGCAGCGAGGCCTCCGGGTGGTGGGCCAGGCTCATGACGCCGCCATACGTGCGGGCGAGCTTGCCCTGCGCGGTGAGCTTGGCGAGGTCGCGGCGGATCGTCGAGGCTGTGACCCCGAGCTGGTCGGAGAGCTCCTCGACGCTCGCGAGCCCACTGGTCGTGGCGAGGCGGACGATCTCGCCCCTACGCGTCTGTGCGGTGTGCTTCGCCACGCTGGGCACCTTAGGCGTCCGAAGGCCGGGGCGCCATCTCCGCGCCGAGGCGCAGCGCCTCGATCATCGACCGGTGGTCGGCGACACCGGTGCCGGCGATGTCGAAGGCGGTGCCGTGGTCGACGGACGTGCGGATCACGGGCAGTCCGATGGTGACGTTGACGCCGGCCTCCAGCCCGAGCACCTTGACGGGGCCGTGGCCCTGGTCGTGGTACATCGCGACGACGAGGTCGTAGTCGCCGCGCCCGGCGAGGAAGAAGAGCGTGTCTGCCGGCAGGGCGCCGTGCACGTCGATGCCGTCGGCGCGCGCGGCCTCGACACCGGGGTTGATCTTCGACTCCTCCTCGCCGTAGCCGAAGAGGCCGTTCTCCCCTGCGTGAGGGTTGATGCCGCAGACCCCGATCTTCGGGTTCGGGTTGCCGGCGTCGACGAGGGCCTGGTGGCCGCGGCGGATGACGCGCTCGACGAGACCCGGCTCGATGCGGGCGACGGCGTCGAGGAGACCGATGTGGGTCGTGACGTGGATGACCTTGACCCTCTCGGTCGACAGCATCATCGAGACCTCGGGAGTGCCGGTGAGGTGGGCGAGCAGCTCCGTGTGGCCGGGGAAGACGTGTCCGCCCGCGTGCAGCGCCTCCTTGTTGAGCGGGGCCGTGCAGATGGCCTGGACCTTGCCCGCCATCGCGAGCTCGGCGGCGACCCGGATGTAGTGGTAGGCCGCGTCGCCGGCGACGGCGGACAGCTGGCCGAAGGGGAGGTCGGCCGGCAGCAGCGCCAGGTCGATGACGTTGATCCGCCCGGCGGTCTCGCTCGCCTCCTCGACGTCGTCGATGGTGACGATGTCGACCGGCAGGCCGGCGATGTCGGCGGCCTGCTTGAGGCGGAGCGCGTCACCGACGACGACGACGCGGGCCATCGTCGCGACGTGCGGGTCGGCGAGCGCCTTGACGATGATCTCGGGGCCGATGCCGGCACCGTCGCCCATCGTGACGGCGATGCGGGGAAGGGCGACGCTCATGAGTTCTCCTCTGTGGTCGCGCCGGGCGTGACGCGGGTTGCGGTGTGAGTGGGTGCGGGATGGCGGGGTGCGCCGTCGCCGAGCAGGTGCTGGGCGACGCGGACGATCGAGCTCGGGTCGCCGAAGCTGCCGGGCCGGGTGACGACGAGACGGTTGCCCGGGCGGCGGCTGACGACGGTGCCCGTCTCGACCTCGGCGACGACGTCGACGGAGGTCACGTCGAGCCGGTCGAGGACGGCGCGGGCGGTTTCGCCGCCGGAGAGGAAGGCGACGTCGTAGCGGTCGAGGTGGGGTGCCACGGCGGTGGCGAGGGCGTCGATGAGCTCGCGGGAACGGGCCGGGTCGGCCGGGGCGGCGGGATCCAGGGCGACGACGACAGTCCCGTGCGTGGGGAGGTCGCCGACCCGAGCAGCCAGTGCGGCCGGGTCGCCGAGCACATCGGTGGGCTGCAGCAGCAGCGTCTCCGCTGCGTGTGCGCGCACCTGCTCGATCTGCGCACCGACCCCGGCGGCACGGGTGCCGAGCACGACGAGCAGGGACGATGGACGCGGCTCCTCGAGCGCGTACGGTGCGTCACCGGTCGCCGCGGTTCGGTGCGCGGCTCGGTGCGCCGGGCGATGGTCGGGGAGGGCTCGGACGGCCGCGTCGGCCAGCGCACCCGAGCCGACGAGCAGGGTCCCAGAGCCGGTGGAGGAGCTGACGGCCGCGGCATGCACGACATCGAGGTCGGCGTCGGTCTCGGCGTCGCACACCGCCACGAGGCCGGCGTCCGCGGCTGCGGCGAGAGCTGCGGCGACAGCCGCCACGCCGAGTGCGACCGTGGCGTGCGGCACGTGCCTGGTCGGCAGAGGGGCGAGGGCCTCCGCGACTCGGGCGGGCGCGGTCGTGGGCTCGACGGCCCACAGGTCGGTCTCGTGCAGGGGAGTGCCCGCGACGTGCAGCACGCCGCCCCGCACGACGCGCTCGAGTGCGGGGTTGGTGACGGCCACCACGGGCGTGCGGTGCAGCTCTGCGGCCAGGGCGGCGACCTCGGCCGCCACGTGCCCGCGCAGGAGGGAGTCGACCTTCTTGACGACGACTGAAGCACTCGTGACGAGGGCGGCCGCTGCGCGCACTGTGCGCACCGCGTCCTGAGGAGCCAGGCGTCGCGAGTCGGTGTCGACGGTGAGGACGACCGCGTCGGTCGCCGTCTCGGCGTCCGGGTCGCCAGCCGCGCTGGCAGGACCTGATGCTGCGTCGCGCGGGGAGACGGCGGTGAGAGCCACGGTGCTGCGCGAAACGCGCAGGAGTGCATGTGATGCGCACTCGGCGGCGCCGCTCAGGTCGTCTGCGACGATTCCCAGGGACAGTGTGGCCATGGCTCCTCCTTCCCGTGCGTGGGGCGAGAACGCTTGTGCAGCAAGGAGGTTGGCGACCTTGCCGATGATGGTGAACGTGAGGGGCGTCCGTCGGCAAGATGTGCTGGCTGGCGTACGGCGGACCTTCCTTCACAAAAAACGCTACAGGTATTGCGCGAATCACGCAATGGTGCGAAGGTTGGTGAACTCCGAGGGGCGCATGGCGCGCCACCGACGGAGAGGCCACCGCTCAACGAGGAGTCCCGATGCCCCAGCACTCGCCCGCCATGCTTCCCCTGTCTGACCTGCCGGCGCGGGAGGTCTCGCGTCGTTCGATCCTCAAGTTCGCCTCGCTGGCCGGCGCCGGAGCCCTCTTCGCTCCCGCCCTCGCCGCCTGCGCCGGGCCCAAGAGCGCCAACAGCGCGAGCACTGCCGGCGCAGGGGCTGCGGGAGGCACACTGAGCATCGTGCTCAACCGCAACCTGGTCAGCCTCGACAACAAGCTGAACCAGTACGACGCGGCCGTCACCGTCCAGCGCGCCGTCCGTGAGGCGCTGACGAAGATCGGCGACGACCTCAAGCCCGAGCTCGTGCTCGCCGAGTCCTTCGAGCAGACGAAGCCCACGGTGTGGACCGTCAAGCTGCGGAGCGACGTCCACTACTCCGACAAGTCGCCGGTCACCGTCGAGGACGTCGAGACCGCCCTCAAGCTCTACTTCGAGGTCAAGGCCGGCTACGTCGCGTCGCAGTTCCCGGAGCAGCCCACCTTCACGAAGGTCGACGACAAGACCTTCACACTGACGACCAAGGTTCCTGTCGTCACGCTGAACTCGCTGATGTCCAACATCCTCATCACCCCGGCCAAGGACAACAAGGCCGAGGAGCTGAGCAACGGCCTCGGCACCGGCCCCTTCGTCATCGCGAACGCCGACACCGGCACGGGCACCTACACGCTGACCCGCAACGACAACTACTGGGGCACCAAGCCGGCGCTCGATACGGTCAAGGTCTCCTACCAGGAGGAGGAGGGCGCGCGCGTCATCGCGATCACCTCCGGCCAGGCCGACGTCATCGACACCATCACGCCCGAGTCGGCGACGGCGCTCAAGACGAAGTCCGACATCGACGTCATCGAGACGCCCGGCACTCGCCTGATCCATCTCTTCTTCAACTTCCGCAAGCCGGCGGGCCACCCGCTCGCCAACCCGAAGGTGCGCGAGGCGTTGACCTACGCAGTCGACCACGACTCGCTCATCAAGGCGCTCATGAACAACCAGGTCACCTCGGCCGAGGGGGTCGTGCCCAAGACGCTGGCCGGCTTCGCCAAGACGGGGGCGTACGCATACGACCCGGCCAAGGCCAAGCAGATGCTCGCCGACAACGGCGCGAGCGGTCTCAAGCTGACGTTCATCTGGGAGGACTCGGAGTTCGCCGGCGCCTCGCGCGTCCTCGAGGCCATCTCGCAGATGCTCGCCGCGGTCGGGGTCACGGCCACCCTCAAGATGATCCCGAAGGGTGGCGAGATAAACGCCTGGCGTCGCGGCGAGGCCGGCGACTGGGACGTGCTCGCCAACGGCTACGGCAATCAGACGGGTCTGGCCCTGACCAACCTCGTGGGACAGTACGGCGGCACGGCCGAGAAGGAGAAGACGCGCGACACCTACCAGGGCTTCGTCGTCCCCGAGGTCTCGGCGCTCCTCGACAAGGCCGGCGCCGAGGCCGACGAGGCCAAGCGCAACGACCTGCTGTCGCAGGCCCAGGAGAAGATCTGGGCGCTGTGGCCGGCCATGTGGGCCTGGACGCCGAACAACGTCCTCGCCAAGCGCAAGCGCGTCACCACGCTCAAGCTGCGGGCCATCAACTCCTACGACCTCGGCTCCGTGACGGTCGTCTCGGCCTGACCGGTCCAACCCCAGGTGATCCCATGTTGAACTACGTCCTCAAGCGCATCGGACAGACCGTCCTCACCGCGTTCCTCGCGACCGCGACGGTCTTCGTCCTGCTGCGGATCGCGCCGGGCGACCCGGCGGCGAACTACGCGCCGCCCAACCCGACGTCGGCCCAGCTCGAGGCCATCCGGGTGCAGTTCGGGCTCGACCAGCCGATCCCGGTGCAGTTCGTGACCTTCCTGCAGCACCTGTTCCAGGGCGACGTCGGCACGTCGTTCTTCTACAAGCGCCCCGCGCTCGAGGTCGTCCTGGAGCGGCTGCCCTACACCATCACACTGGCGGTGGCCGCGATCGTCGTCACGTCGGCCGTCGCGATCCCCCTCGGGGTCTGGATGGCACGACGGGCCAACACGGCCACGGAGCTCGGGGCCAACATCGGGACCATTGCCGGCCAGTCGATGCCGGACTTCTGGATCGGCTTCGTGCTGCTCATCCTCTTCGCGGTGCAGCTCCAGTGGTTCGCCCCGGCCGGCTTCGACTCGCTGGCCTCGATCGTGCTGCCGACCCTGACCGTCGCGATCCTCCAGATCGCGCTCATCTCCCGGCTCGTGCGCCGCGAGATGGTCGTCAACCTCGCCTCGCCCTACCTGACCGTGGCGCGGTCGCGGGGCATCTCCGAGCGGGCACTGACCTGGCGCTACGCCTTCGGCAACTCGGCGCTGCCTGTCGTGACCGCCCTCGGCACGCGCTTCGCCGCGATGCTCAACGGTGTCGTCATCGTCGAGGTCGTCTTCAACTGGCCAGGGGTCGGCGAGCTCGTCGTCAACGCCCTCAAGCAGCGCGACTTCCCGCTCATCCAGGCCACCGTCCTCGTCACCGTGGTGCTGGCGCTCGTCGTCCAGCTCCTCGTCGACCTGCTCTACCCGCTCATGGACCCGCGGGTCCGTCTCGGAGAGGCGAGCGCATGACCACCTCCACCCCGAACCTGCCCGGTCACCCGCAGGTCCCGAACCTCAGCGAGGTGCCGGGCTCGATCCTCGGCCGCGACTCCGCGGTGACGAAGGTGCTGGCGCGCCGCTCGGCCGCCGCCCGTCGCGCCCGCTACAGCACGATCAAGATCTGGGTCGGTGCCATCTGCGCCGGAGTCGTCGTGATCCCGGTCGTGCTGGCCCGCGTCCTGCCGCTGCCCGACCCGATCGTCGGCGCCCTGTCCGAGTCGTCGCTGCCGCCCTTCAGCAGTGGCCACCTCTTCGGTACCGACCCCAACGGGCGCGACCTGCTCAGCCGCATCCTCAACGGCGGTCAGACCTCGCTCGTCATCGGCTTCCTCGCGATCTTCGTGTCGGGCCTCGTCGGCATCGTCGCGGGAGCGGCGGCCGGCTACTTCGGCGGCTGGGTCGACACCATCGTCTCCCGCCTGCTCGAGGCGCAGATGTCGCTGCCCCTGCTGCTCATGCTGCTGCTCGTCGTGGCGCTCTTCGGCCCGTCCATCCCGGTGATCACCCTGGTCATCGCCTTCGCGCAGTGGCCCGAGCCGGCCCGCATCACCCGCGCGCTCGTGCTCGTGGAGCGCGAGAAGCCCTACGTCGCGGCGGCGCGGGTGCTCGGCCTCCAGCGGATGTCGATCATCACCCGCCACGTCATCCCGAACATCCTCCAGCAGGTCCTCGTCGTCGTCCTGCTCCTGCTCGCCCAGGCGGTCCTGCTCGAGAGCGCGCTGTCGTTCCTCGGGGCCGGCGTGCAGCGTCCCTACCCGACCTGGGGTGGCATCATCTCCGACGGACGCGAGCTCTTCGTCACGGGCAAGTGGTGGCTCGTCACGATCCCGGGCATCGTCATCGCCCTGCTCGTCGTCGGCGTCAACCTCATGGGTGACGGCCTGCGCGACCGTGTGCGCCGTGCGAAGGGAGACCAGTCATGAGCGTCCTCGAGGTCACCGACCTGCAGGTGGAGCTGATGGTCGGCGACGGCAACGTCGTGCGGGCCGTCGACGGGGTCAGCTTCCACATCGACCGCGGCGAGACCGTCACCATCATCGGCGAGTCCGGCTCCGGCAAGTCGACGACGGCGATGGCCATCCTGCGACTGCTGCCCGACGACCTCGCCGTCATCTCCGGCGAGGCGCGCATCGGCGGCCAGGACGTCACGGGCGACCGCAAGGTCATCAACGCCCTGCGCGGGCGCACCGTCGCGCTCATCCCGCAGGACCCGATGACGGCGCTGAACCCGATCCGCACCGTCGGCCGGCAGATGTCCGAGGCTGTCCGCATCAAGTACCCCAAGCTGAGCAAGGCGGAGGCGAAGGCCAGGGCACTCTCGCTCATGGAGCAGGTGCACATCCGCAACCCCGCGAAGCAGTACGACGCCTACCCGCACCAGCTCTCGGGCGGCATGCTCCAACGCGTCCTCATCGCGATGGCCGTCTCGACCGACGCCGACCTCATCGTCGCCGACGAGCCGACGAGCGCCCTCGACGTCACGGTGCAGGCCGGCATCCTCGACCTGCTGCTCGAGCTGCAGGAGCAGACGGGCATCGCGCTCCTGCTCATCACGCACGACCTCGGCGTCGCGCGGCTCATGAGTGACCGCATCCACGTCATGAAATCGGGCGTCTTCGTCGAGAGCGGCCCCGTCACCGACGTCGTCGACCACCCCCAGCACCCCTACACCCAGAAGCTGCTCGGCGCGATCCCCGAGCTGGGTCCCTGGCACGATCCGGCGGCCACCGTACCGACGGCGTATGCCGTGAGCGACGTCCCGGACACCAGTGACCCCGTCGGGCAGGCAGAGCCGACGGCAGCCGGCGACCCCTCCCTCGTGAAGGAGACCACGCATGGCTGAGGACCTGCTCACCGTCAGCAACCTCGTCGTCGAGTACGGCACGGGCAAGGACGTCTTCCGCGCCGTAGACGACGTGTCGTTCAGCGTCCCGCGCGGCGGCACCCTCGCGATCGTGGGGGAGTCCGGCTGCGGCAAGTCGACGATCGCCAAGGCGCTGGTCCGGCTGCTCAAGCCGACCTCCGGAGTCATCGACCTCGAGGGCACCGACCTCGCGCAGCTCACCGAGAAGCAGCTCCGCCCGCTCCGGCACCGCGTGCAGATGGTCTTCCAGGACCCGTACGGGTCCCTCGACCCACACCTCACGGCGCAGGAGATCGTCGCCGAGCCGATCGCGGTTCGTGGAGAGAGGTCTCGAAAGGTCCAGCGCGACAAGGCGGCCGAGCTCATCGACCGCGTCGGCCTGCCGCGCACGGCGCTCGGTCGCAAGCCCCCGGAGTTCTCCGGCGGGCAGCGCCAGCGCATCGGGATCGCCCGGGCGCTCGCGTCCGGCCCTGAGCTGCTCGTGTGCGACGAGGCGACGAGCGCCCTCGACGTATCGGTGCAGGCGCAGGTGCTCGAGCTGCTCGCCGACCTCCAGGCCGAGACCGGGCTGACCTACCTCTTCATCTCGCACAACCTCGGGGTCGTGCGGGCCATCTCGCAGGACACGATCGTCATGCGGGCCGGCCGCATCGTCGAGAGCGGGCGCACCGACGACCTGCTGTCGCGCCCGCAGGAGGACTACACCCAGCGACTGCGTCGTTCTGCCCTGGAGCCCGGACTCATGACGGGCATCAAGCCACGCCACCTCATCCGCCACATCGCCGCCTCGCGGGCGGCCGAGACCGAGAAGGCCTCATGACCCTCCCCACCACCGACCTCCCCGGACTCGAGCAGCCGCTGTCGCAGCTCGTGCTCGGCACGATGACGTTCGGCGACACCGTCGATCTCGACACCGCGCGCACCATGGTCGACACGGCGCTCGACGCCGGCATCACCTCCCTCGACACCGCCAACGGGTATGCCGCCGGGCGGAGCGAGGAGATGCTCGGCGAGATCCTCGCCGGCCGCCGTGACGCCGCGACGGTCGCGACCAAGGCCGGCATCTACCCGGGCGACGCGGGTGGCGCGCCGCTGCTGTCGGCCGCCGGCCTGCGGTCGTCGCTCGAGGCGAGCCTGCGCCGGCTGCGCAGCGACCACGTCGACGTCTACTACCTCCACCAGCCCGACCGCTCGGTGCCGATCGACGAGACCGTCTCTGCCCTCGGCGAGCTCGTCAAGGAGGGCAAGGTCCGCACGATCGGCGTCTCCAACTTCTCGGCGTGGCAGGTCGGCGACGTCTTCGCCGCGTGCGATGCCCTCGGCACGCCGCGACCCGTCCTCGCGCAACAGCTCTACAACCTCGTCGCCCGGCGGATCGAGGCGGAGTATGCCGAGTTCGCGACGACGAAGGGGCTCGCGACGATCGTCTACAACCCCCTCGGCGGTGGCCTGCTCACGGGCCGCCACTCGTTCTCGGAGTCGCCGACCGAGGGCCGCTTCGGCTCGTCGGCCCTCTCGACGATGTACAAGGACCGCTACTGGAACGCCGAGACGTTCGCGGTCATCGAGGCCCTCGGCGCCATCGCGGCGGAGGCCGGCATCACCCTTCCCGAGCTGTCGCTGCGCTGGCTGCTCTCGAAGCCGGTCGTCACCTCGGTGCTGCTCGGCGGATCCAAACCACACCAACTGGAGGCCAACATCACTGCCGCACAAGCCGGTCCGCTCCCCGCCGACGTCGTCGCCGCATGCGACCAGGCCGGCCTGGCCATCGCCGGTTCCATGCCGGGGTACAACCGATGAGCACGGCGATGGAGCGCAGCCGCGAGCGGGTCCTCGGCTACGCCCGCCGGGTGCGGGCGCGCGAGACGATCCTTGGCTACTGGGTCATCATCGACTCGCCGGTGTCGACCGAGCGCCTCGCACGCCTCGGCTACGACTACGTCTGCTTCGACGCCCAGCACGGGCTGCTCGACTACAAGGGCATCCTCGCCGGCATGACGGCCATCGATGCCGGCGGTGAGTCCGTCGGCATGGTCCGCGTCGGCGCAAACGACCCGTTCCTCATCGGCCAGGCGCTCGACTCGGGCGCAGCCGGCATCATCGTGCCGCTCGTCAACACGGCCGAGGACGCCGCCCGCGCGGTCTCCTACGCCAAGTACGGCCCGGCCGGCATCCGGTCCTATGGCCCGATGCGCTCCCAGCTCCGGATTGGCCCCAACCCGGCCGACTCCAACGAGGCGACGATCGTGCTGGCCATGATCGAGACGCCCCAAGGTCTCGAGAACGTCGAGGCCATCGCGGCGACGCCCGGCATCGACGGCCTCTACATCGGCCCGTCCGACCTGCGCCTCGCCGTCGGCGGCGCGACATCGACCGACCCCGCCGTCGACGACGTCTTCGAGGCCGCCGTCGAGCGAGTGCTCGCCGCGGCCGAGGCGGCCGGGATCGCGGCCGGGTTCCACACGCCGAGTGGAGAGGTCGCCGCCAAGCGCCTTGGCCAAGGCTTCACGCTTGCCACCGTCAGTTCCGACCTCATCCACCTCGAGCAGGCCGCGACGGCCCACCTCAAGGCGGCGCGGGGCGAGTCGTGAGAACGGCCGACACCACCAGCGACGCCGTGGTCACCGATGGTGTCCTGCGCGCGCGCGACGCAGGCGGCCACACGGCATACCTCCCGACTCCGACGGTGCAGTGCCACGCGGCCAACCTCGCGTGGCTGCCGAACGGCGACCTCGCCTGCGTGTGGTTCGGCGGCACGCAGGAGGGCGTCAGCGACATCACGGCGTACCTCTCCCGTCTGCCGGTCGGCTCCGACACGTGGCTCGACCCGGTGGCGCTCAGCGACGACCCGACCCGGTCGGAGCAGAACCCGATCCTCTTCACCGCTCCCGACGGCGCGGTGTGGCTGCTCTACACAGCTCAGGTCGCTGGCAACCAGGACACCTCCGAGGTGCGCCGCCGCGTGTCGCGCGACGGCGGGGCCACGTGGGAGCCGCCGACGGTGCTCCTGCCGGCGACGGACGCCGGTGGCGTCTTCGTCCGTCAGCCGCCGGTCGTGCTCGCGAGCGGTCGCATCCTGCTGCCCGTCTTCAACTGCACGACCGTGCCTGGGGAGAAGTGGGTCGGCAACGAGGACACGTCCAGCGTCTGGTGGAGCGACGACGGTGGCGTCACCTGGAGCGAGTCCGAGGTGCTCGGTTCGCTCGGCTGCGTCCACATGAACGTCATTGTGCGACAGGACGGCTCGCTCTGGGCATGCTTTCGCAGCCGGTGGGCCGACCACATCTGGGAGACGACGTCGAACGACGACGGCCTGACCTGGGCCGAACCGACGCCGACCGTCCTGCCGAACAACAACTCGTCCATCCAGGCCGCCTCGACGGGTGGCCTCGAGATCGCGCTCGTCTTCAACCGGAGCTCGGCTGCCGACGCCACCGAGCGTCGCGTGTCGCTCTACGACGAGATCGACGAGGAGGGCGTGCGCGACGGCATCGACGGGCCGGTGCTGGCCGAGCCCTCCCTCGACGCCGGGGACGACCGACCCAAGGCCTTCTGGGGTGCACCACGGGCACCGATGACGTTGGGCTTGAGCCCCGACGAGGGACGCACCTGGCCGGTCATGGTCGACCTCGAGACGGGGGACGGCTACTGCATGTCGAACAACTCCCGCGACGGACTCAACCGCGAGCTCTCCTACCCCTCGGTGCTGCCGGGGCCGGACGGTGACCTGCACGTGGCGTTCACCTACCACCGGCGGGCCATCAAGCACGTGCACCTGCCCAGGGACGTCGTCGACCGCCTCCGGGGCCCATCCCGGTGACAGCGCCGAGCTTGCCCGAGGAGGCCTCCACCCCGCCTGACGCGCGCGAGACACGCACCGCGGTCGTCACGGGGTCCAGCTCGGGCATCGGGCTGGCCATCGCCTCCGACCTGGTTGGTGCCGGGTGGCACGTCGTCGGGCTCAGCCGCTCCCGCGGCGCGCTGCCGGACGCCGCCACGTGGGTGCCGTGCGACCTGGCTGACGTGATCTCAGCCGGCGAGGCCGTGCGGTCGGTGCGCGAGACCGCGACCGGCGGCGTGGACGCCATCGTCCACGCCGCAGGTCTGCAGTTCTCCGCCCGGGTCGACGAGCTGCGCCCCGACCAGGGCGCGCGCATGTGGGCCGTGCACGTGCGCGGCGCCGAGCTCGTCGTCGGGGGCCTCGTCGATGTCCTCGGCGACGGGGGACGCGTCGTGCTCGTCGGCAGCCGTACCATGACCGGGGTGCCCGGCAAGAGCCAGTACGCCGCCACGAAGGCCGCGCTCGCCGCGATGGCTCGCGCGTGGGCGGCCGAACTCGCGTCGCGCGGGATCACGGTCAACGTCGTCGCGCCCGGGCCGACCCGGACGGCCATGCTCGAGGACCCGAACCGTGCGTCAGTGCCGCCGGTGGTGCCGCCGCTCGGGCGCCTTGTCGAACCCGCCGAGGTCGCCGCGTTGACCCGCTTCCTTCTCGACCCGAGCGGGACGATGATCACCGGCCAGACGTTCGTGATCTGCGGCGGCGCATCGCTCTCCTGACACCGCCGGGGGCAGGGTCGCTATCAGCCCGGCGTGGCCGGTCCAGTGCGCGTGCCGGCGAGAACCCCGGTGCTCGTCCCCGCAGTGTCAGAATCCCCGCATGGTGGCTTGGGCAGACCTCAGCGAGGCCGAGCGTGACGTCATGATGATGGCCTCGGAGGAATCTCCGCTATGGGAATTCGCCTTGACCAGGAAGATGGGCGACGGCCCAACACAGGCCCCCATGGGCATCGCGGCTGGACGCGCGTTGGTGCGGCGGCTCATGGAAATGGACCTTGTGAGCATGTTCCGGTTGTCGGAGCCGGACGCCGTCATGTCCAACGGCGAGGTCACGGATGTACTTGCTGCGACCGAGCCCTGGGACCTCGAGACGGGGCCGAGTGTGTGGGTCAGTCTGTGCCTGACGCCTGTGGGGGAGTCCCTGTACTACGACGACCAGGCGACGTGACTCCTCGAGGCCCTGGGCCGGCGGCCATGACCTCCGATGTTGACGCCGGTCTTTCGGCGATGGCCTTGACGCCCCGGCGCTGGCTCTCGACGGGCCGTGCCTCACTGCGCGCCGCCCAAAGCCCCCGACCGTGCTGACACGGAAGAGGCGAACGGGGCAGACAGTGCCTGACCTGCGCAAGAAAATGCGTGGGTGGGCCCCGTCGGGCTCGAACCGACGACCGGCGGATTAAAAGTCGGTCGGAGGGGTGTGGCGCCCTTGGTCCGTGAGGACTTTCGAGCATGGGTGGTGAGGGTTGGTTGCCGCCGGCTGCCGTGGCATCTCGAGCCGACGTGCCCCTTTTGCGCCCCCAAGAAACCGCGCGACGTGAGCACGCGCATTGCGTCAGCGTTAGCAGCCGAATGCGCCATCGCGTCCGCGGCCCTGGCGTGGGTGCTCGCCCATGTGATCGCCTGCTGTAGCTCCGGTATCAAGGGCGACCGTTCCGGACGGCATGCCCCAGGAATGCACCGCGCGGGTCTGCGCAGTGACTTGGACGAGCTGGGCTGGGTGGTGCCGCGCAGAAGGCGCTTGCGGGAGCCGGCCGCGCGGGCCTTTGACACCGCCGGTCTCTCGAGGTGGGCAGTGGTCCTCCCTGGGAGCCGACGCGGAGCACGACGGCTGGGGCCTCCCTCGTCAGGGCGCCTGAGTCCCAGCGGATCGTCGACGCCACTCATGCGGGGGTCCTCAGCAGGTCGGGCTCCGCCATGAGCTCGTCAGAAGCGTGGGGGCGGCGGGGTGCGCGAGGACGGCGCGCCAGCGCCGCCCGCAGCGCGGGGTCCCTGCCGCGGGTCCCCGCGCTTTTCTGCGCCGAAGGCGCAGCTTGAGCCAGTACAGAAAGTCCTCACTGAACCGCATCCCGATTCCACTGCCACCCAGGCGCGCAGCGGTACATGAGCGCGTTGACCTTTTCACGGCCTTGAGGCGCGAAAGAGCTGTGGAAGGACGTCGACGAGCGACTCCAGGGCAGCCGCCAGCGGCATCGTGCCGACCCCATCTAAAGACTGCGCCGCCTCGTCGAGATGGAGAGCGCGGAGTGTCCTCGGGAGCGGCTCTCCCTCGAGCACGACCTGGACGCCCGGTTCGTGCAGATCGATGACCAGATCGATGCAACACCCGATGCCCCGCGGCTGGGCGTTCGCCTGCGGGAGCCGCGGGAACCGGTCGCTGAGTTCGTCATGGCTCGCGCAGTAGATCACTTCGGCTTCCCCGCCTTGCCCGGCCATGAAGCCTTCCTGCGTCAACAAGCCGTCAAGCGCGGCGGTCGTGGCAGCGGCGAAGTCCATCTGCGCATTGTGACAAGAGCCGTGGCGGGCGGAGCGGGAAGCGGCATGATCGGACGTCGGTCACCTACCGAATGCGTTCTCTGCTGTCGTAGCTGAGCGCCCTCTACGATCCACGCGTGCAGGGGAACCGGTAATGGCTGTCAGGTGGCGCGCAGATCCGCCGATCGAAGATCCAATCCCGATCACCAAGGAACGGGTGGTGGCGTGGGCCGCTGTGATTGCGGCATTGACGGTGGCGGTCATCACCGCGCTGTGGGGCTTCGAGGTCCCGCTGTCAGAGAATCTGCACTTCTTGTTTGTAGCCGCGACGGGGGTCTCGTGGCTGGCCCTGGGCTGTGGCGTGTACGCGTCGGCGTTAGCTCGTCTGGACGTGGCGCAGATTCGGCGGGCCGGCATGAGTGACCTCCTTGCCGATGTGGTCGTGTGCGCGCTGGCAGGTATCGGTTATGCCGTGCTCGCCATCGCCGGCGATCCATGGCTGTGGTTCGGGTCCCTGCTGTTCATGGCAACCGCAGTCGATCAAGCCCGATTCGTACGAGCAAGCCGCCGTTCGTAGGCGTGCCTCATGACCGCGCCATCTGCGGCATGACCGGGCGAGATTCCGTGGAGTCCTTCGCCGCTACGCGCCGTGTACCGACCGCAGAGCTCGCTGGATAGGCCTATTGGCATGAGCGAGCCCTTTCCCTGACACACGCCGCATTGGCCTAGCGTGCCTTCATGGCACTGACTCGCTGGACGCATTCGTGCGTGACTGTCGATGACGGTCAGGGCGTGCTCGTCGTCGATCCCGGCATTTGGAGTGAGCCGCAAGCCCTGCTGGCTGCCGACGCAGTACTCATCACCCATGAACACAGCGATCATGCCGACATGCTTCGCATCGTCGGTTCGGAACTCCCGATCTGGGCGCCCGCGGGGGCAAATCTGCACGGAGTCCCTTACACCCCTGTCCATCCCGGGGACGAAGTGACCGTGGCAGGCGTCACGGTGCGGATGGCCGGCGGTTGGCACGCTCAGGTCTTGCCGACTCAAGTGACCTGCCCCAACGTCGGTTACATCATCGAGACGGCAGCCGGCCCGATCTACCATCCCGGGGATGCCCTGACCACGCCCGGGGAGCCAGTACACACTCTGCTCGTGCCGCTGCAAGCATCGTGGCTCAAGACAGTGGAGGCCGTGGACTTCCTGCGGGAGGTCAGTCCCGAGCGGGCGACCGGCATCCACGACGGCCAGGTCAATCAGCGAGCCACGGCCAGCATCGGCCGGTGGCTGAGCGAGGCCGGGAATGGGGCGTACAGCTGGATTGAGCCTGGACGTGAGTTCTAAGGGCCATGCTCATCCGAGCCGAGGTTCGGGGTCGCGGAGAACCCGGGGGTGTGGAGTATCGGCACCGGTTCGCCGATCGCGGCATTTCCGGACGTTTGGTCAGGCCCCGGAAAGCCCCATAGCGTCAAGCTGCTCACGCACGTCCTCGTACTCCGCGTCGGCGTTGAGTTCGGCGAGGATCGCGGGATCAAGCGGCTCCGATCGATAAACGGCGCCCACGGCCACCTCGCTGGGGTCCAGCTCGAAGTACTCCTGAGCGAAGCGCACGTAGGCCTGAGGGTCGCCCTCGAGGAGCAACTCGAACAGCTCCGCCGCCCCATCAGCGCTCGGGTCGGCAGGCGGCGCTGTGGCGGATCCCGCGCCCCAAGTCCGCCCGTCCTCGCTCCAGAACGCGGCGGTCGCCATGAACGTGTTGGCAAGCTGGAAACGCTCCTCCTGAGTCAGAGACTCCAGGGGTGCAGGCATGCCGTCGAGGAGGCCAGGCCATACCTCGACGGGCGTCCGCATGAAGGGGTTCATGGGGTACTCGTGCGCGAAACCCCAACCGAACACGGCTGTTTCGCCAAAAGCGATGTAATAGCGGTCGCCTTGACCGTTGTCCATGCTCGCCATGGCGACGCCGGACGGGTCGCGGGGGTCGAATCGGAAGATGCGGTCATCCGGTTCATCATCCGGGCTCATCGCCACGTCCAGAACGGCCAGCGCAACGCAGAGCTGGCGCAGCCGCACGGGCGACGGAAGTGAGTCCAGCAGATCGGCCATCATGAGCGTCATCGTTGCAGATCGGGACCTTTTGGAACTGCAGTGACGCCGCTCCGACCCCGCCTCAGTCGTCGTTTTGCGCCGGGCCTCGACGCACGCTCATCGGCACGGCCGATCAGCGGCATGATCGGGCGAGCGTAGCCGCCCTCAACGCGGCAAGAGCGTGCGAAGGCTTAGCTGCCTGACTGGTCGAGGATCATGAGCTTCTCAGGGTTGGGCATGGGTACGAATCCGACGCGGGCATAGAGGTCGTGTGCGTCGAGGGTCGAGAGCAGCACCCCCTTGAGACCCATGGGCCGGAGCTTGGCAACGACGGCCTCCGACAATCGGGTGCCCAGCCCTTGGCCGCGGTGGTCGCGGTCGAGGTACACGTCGCAAAGCCAGGCGAAGGTCGCATGGTCGGTCACAACGCGCGCGTAGGCGACTTGAGTCCCGTCACTAGTAAACGCTCCGAAGTTCAACGAGTTGCGCGCCGCAGTCTCGACGGTCTCGCGGGTGCGCCCGAGCGCCCAGTAAGCATCGGTGGACAGCCACTGATGCACACGATCGAGATCCATCCGGGCGAGGTCGGAGTCGATCTCGTAGTCAGTGCTGCGGTGGGCGCTCACATCGCCATTTTGTCAGCCACCTGTCGACCGGGGAGACAGCCCGCCCCTTCTCGAGACGCGGCATGAGCGCGCGTACGGAGGTGACTCTCCTGTGGTCCCTAGCGAGGCCAAGGAGTGTGTGGTGCAGCACGAGTGGGTACCTTCCGCCTCCTCACGTCAACGGTCGCCGACCGAGGGATCGCCGCCTGTGGCAGACTCCAGGCCGACCTGAGACACGTGGTAGTGGTGGAGGCCGGCTGTGCGAGAGAAACCGATTGGGTCCCCCGGGTGGGTTGCGCCAATGTGGGTGCGCGTGGTGCTCGTGCCACTGGTGGCTTCCTTGATACTGGCGGTCATCTCTAAGCGTGGGTGGTTGATCGGAGTCGTGGCGCTGATCGTGTACGGCGGGGTAGGACTGGGAATGGCGATCGCGCCCAAGACGGTGGTTGCGTGGGAGCGTCGTCACCCCGTGCTCGACGGCATGATCTTTGGGCCGCTGGTCTTTCTTGCCGTCGCGTATGTGACCTCTTGGTCGTTGTGGGTTTGCCTGCTGCTGGGTGTCGCTGGCGTGCTTGTCGGAGCTGCGCAAGGAATCCGACGGGCTCGTCACTGGTCAGCGACTGTCTCGCACTGATCGCACCGCGCCCGAGCTCCGTTCGCTGCTGACGGCCCCAGCTGGGGCTCATCCTGCGAGCGGCAATAGAGGATGTTCTCGTGACCAACTTCTGATGTGGTGGGTCGGCTTTGCCGCGTCGATGGTCCTGTGGTTGCCCGCCCTACGGACAAATCCGGTACCTGCGTTTCCCACCCGAGTGCGGTGGGGAGTTCGTCGACAATCAGCTGCTCGGCCAGATCGAACTGTTATCGGACGTAATCGCCGACGTCGCCAGATTTCCCCGTCGACTCTCTCCGCGGCAGCTCGACCCCCTCCTCGGCGTTTCCTTAGACGCGCGGCGCCAGCTGAGCAAGAGCGAAGAAACCCGGCCCCCACACCTGGGCCCCAGGCAGGCACTGACTCGGCAGAGGCATGACCGCCTGGGGCGTCTGATCACCGCCTGCACTACTGGGACAAACCGGCGTTCGCGTTGTTCAGTGCGGCGATCATCTCGGTGCGCCAGTCACGGGCGGAAGGCATCACCTTTGTGAGCGCGGACGAGACGTGGATGTGCCCTTCCTGCAGCGAGTACGTCGCCTTGACCCCGGCCGCGTTGAGCCGGTCGGCGTACCGCTGGCCGTCATCGCAGAGCGGGTCGTACTCGGCGGACATGATGTACGCCGGCGGCAGACCGGATAGGTCGCTGGCCAAAAGCGGCGAGACGTAGGGGTGGGTGGCGTCCTCGGGGGCTGGCAGGTAGTACGGCAGCAGTTGTTCGATGGTGGTCAGGTCGAGGCCGTATCCGGTGGCGTTCCGGTGCATCGATGGGCTGGCGAGGGTGAGGTCGAGGGCAGGGACCTCGAGCAGCTGTAGAGCCAGCTTGGGGCCGTTTTCGTCTCGCAGTTTGAGGCACAGGGCGGCCGCGAGGTTGGCGCCGGCGGATCCGCCACCGACGCTGACCCGATCGACCTGGATCCCGAGCTCGTCGGCGTGATCGAACATCCACATCAGCGCCGCCTGGCAGTCGTTGAGCCCGGTGGGAAACTGGTGTTCCGGGGCTTTGCGGTACTCGACGGCCACCACGACGCAGTCCGCGCCGGCGCAGCGTTCCTGGCAGGTGATGTCGATGTACGGGGTGTGGATGGTGCCCGCGATCCAGCCTCCGCCGTGGATGTAGAGGTGAGCCGGGTGCGGCCCGTCGCCTTCGGGGTGAAACATCTTGAGGTCGATGTTCCCGCCGTCGACGGGGATGGTCACGGTGCGACGGGACCGCACCGGCGGACCGGGCTCGGTGAACTGCTCGACCATCACAGCGGCGCCTGCGGCGTCCTGGGCGCGGAAGGCGGGGAAGTCATCGATCTGCTCGGGGACGGGCGGGAGGTTGGCGACGAGCGGCTCGAGGAACGGGTCGAGAGGCATGGTGGTGTGTCCTTTACTTTGTGTCGGAAGGCACGCGAACTTGTTGGACGCTGCGCTACGGAGTTGAACGCTGGTTACAGGCAGGCGCGCAGGGCACGGCAGAGCGCTTCGGCACGGTCGTCCGGTACGCCGCCGGGGCGAAGGGTTTGGTACCCGAAGGAGAGCTGCTGCTCCAGGTTGGCGAACCCCAGCTGGCCACCGGCGCCGTCGTGGCCGAAGCTTCCGGCGCCCGTCATGCCCCGGCGGGGAGAGTCGATCATGAAGCCAGTTCCCCACCGGTTCCCCTCGTCCACACCGACGTACGGTGCGCCGACCGAGAGTGGGAGCCGGGCGTCGCGGACGGTGCCGGGCTGCAGCAGCCGCACCCCGTCCACCTCGCCGACGGTTGCGGCGTAGAGCTTGGCCAAGTCATGGGCGGTGGTCACGAGGTTGCCGGCGGGGATCTCCGGCTCGAGCCACTCCGCGCGGTTCACGGCGTTGAACAGGTCCAACCCGTTAAAGGCGCCCAGGCCCATCACCCGGTCGAGCATCGCCGAGTCGACAGCGTCGATCACGGGCGGTGCGCCGGGCGCGGTGGGCAGGGGCTCTCCGATCAGCGCCAGGTCGGGGTCATCCAGGTGGGCTCCGAAGCTCGCATGCAGGCCGAGGGGTTCTGCGATCTTCTCGCGTAGCCACTGGCTGGGCCGCGATCCGCTGGCCCGGCGCAGCACCTCCCCGGCGAGCCATCCCACCGTCATGGCGTGGTAGGCGTATGCGGTGCCGGGTGCCCACAGCGGCGCCTGCTTTTCCAGCGCCTGTGTCACGGGGGTCCAGTCGCGGACCTGCTGCGCGGTGAGCGGCTCCGTGGGGGCGATCAAACCGGCCTGGTGGGCGAGGACCTGCCGGACGGTGATCGTGTCCTTGCCGTTGGCGGCGAACTCCGGCCAGTAGTGCGCGACCGGGTAGTCGAGCTCGAGGTGGCCTGCTTCGGCCGCCATGAGCAGGCAGATCGTGGTGACCCCCTTGCTGACCGAGAACAGCACGCTACGGGTGTCGTGCGTGAACGGGGTGCGGTCGGTGTTACCTCTGCGGTCGGTGGTACCGGCCCAGAGGTCAACCAGCAGTTCCCCGGCGACGTACACCGCGCAGGCGGCGCCGGTGTCGCCGCGCTGGTCGAAGTTGGCGGCGAACGCGTCGGCGACGAGGCCGAAACCTGCGGCGACGTGTCCCTCGTACTCGGTAACGGTCATGACACTCCTGGGAGGATCGGTTTTGGGATGCTCGGTTCGGCGCAGACTGG
Source organism: Terrabacter sp. 2YAF2 (assembly GCF_052114705.1). NCBI lineage: Bacteria > Bacillati > Actinomycetota > Actinomycetes > Micrococcales > Intrasporangiaceae > Terrabacter > Terrabacter sp. 2YAF2. The sequence goes on along the minus strand of NZ_JBFRFG010000001.1, from coordinate 17,644 downwards.
CCCTTCGACAGGTCTCACCGCGCCGGGTCAACGCGAAGGCCCACGGCTCCAGGGTGAGGCTCTGTCCCGGGATCGGGGGGCGTCACATCAGGGCTGTGCGCCCCGGTCGGGGAAGGACCCGGGAGGGTGGTGTCGGGCAGTTCGCTTCGCCATTCGGGGTAGCGGTGGCACGCCACGGACCGCCCGTCGGGCAGCGGCCGGAGCGCGGGACGTTGCCGACTGCAGATGTCGCGGGCGACGGGACAGCGCGAGACGAAGGGACAGCTGTCGTGGCCGACGTCAGCCTCCGCGGACGTGGCTGCCTGGGCCAGCTTGGCGTCGTGGACGATTTGGCGCTGCTGTTGCCGTGCGCGTTGGATCGTGGGGTCGGCGACGGGCGCGGAAAGCAGCAGCTCGTGCGTGTACGGGTGGGCTGGATGCGCGGTGACCAGGCGGGTGGGACCGACCTCCATGACCTGGCCCCGGTAGAGGACGGTGACGTCGTGGCAGACGTGCCGCACGACGGACATGTCGTGCGAGATGAACAGGTAGCTAACCCCGTGCTCGTCCTGCAGGTCGCTGAGCAGGTTCAGGATCTGCGCCTGCACGGACAGGTCCAGGGCGCTCACGGACTCGTCGCAGATGACGAGCCGGGGTGAAGTCATCAGGGCCCGGGCGATCGAGATGCGTTGACGCTGTCCTCCGGAGAACTGGCCGGGCAGCCGGTCGGCCGCATCGGGGCTCAGACCGACATCCTCGAGCATCTGCGCGGTGCGTGTCCGGATCTCAGTCTTGGACCGCACGCCCTGGGCGCGCATCGGTTCGGCCAGGCTCCGCCCGATGGTCCAGGACGGGTTCAGAGAGCTGTTCGGGTCCTGGAACACTGCCTGTAAGGTCCGGCCGAGGGACCGGCGTGGTGCTCCAGTCAGGATGGTGATGTCCTTGCCGTCGAGCTGGACGGTGCCGGACTGGACCGGGACCAGCCCGAGGACGGCGTTGGCGAGGGTCGACTTGCCGGAGCCCGACTCGCCGATGAGGCCCATGGTGCGGCCTTGGAGCACGGTGAGGCTGACATCGTCCAGGGCCCAGAACGTGTTCTCGGCGCGGCGGCGGCGGAACCCGACCCGAAGGTTGCCCACCTCCAGGACGGGCATGGTCGTGTCGTCGACGGCAGGGGTGTCGGTGGAGTCCATGGTGCTCATCGCGGCATCGCTCCTTCGCTGACAAGCTCTTCGATGCGGATGCAGCGGGTGTCCGACTGGCCCGATACGGCCAGGAGGGGGATGGGGCCCTGCGTGCACTGATCGCGGGCGAAGGCGCACCGGCTCGCGAACCGGCATCCGGTTGGCCAAGACCCGGGCGGTGGGACCCTGCCCGGCAGGGTCGGCAGGCGTGAGCTTTCGGCGGCCAGGCTCGGCTCGGCGGCGAGCAGCGCTGCCGTATACGGGAACCGGGGATGGGTGAAGAGGGTCTGCACGTCGGCCCGTTCGACGACCTCACCGGCGTACATGACAACCGCCCGGTCCGCGATACCGGCGATCACACCCCAGTCGTGGGTGATCAGCAGCACGGCCATCTGGGTGCTCTGCTGCAGGTCGCGCAGCAACCGCAGGATCTCGCCCTGCACGGTCACGTCCAAGGCGGTGGTGGGTTCGTCGGCCACCAGCAGCTGCGGCCGGCCGGCCAGTGCGATGGCGATGTTCACGCGTTGGGCCATGCCGCCGGAAATCTCATGCGGGTACATGCGCAGCACCCGCTCCGGATCCGGGATCTTCACCTGCTCGAGCAGCTCGATCGCCCGGGCCCGCCGCTGGGCTTTCGAGGTGTCCTCGTGGACGGCGATGACTTCCATCAGCTGACTGCCGATGGTGTGGCTCGGGTCCAGGCTCCCGAGCGCGTCTTGAGCGACGTACCCCATGCCCGAGCCGCGGACGGGGCGGTAGGCGGCCGACCCACCGGCAACCAGGTCAGTCCCGTGGAAGATCACCTGCCCCGCGGACGCGGACAGCCCCTCCGGCAGCAGACCCAGCACGGCCAAGGCGGTGACGCTCTTGCCACAGCCGGACTCTCCGACGACACCGACGACCTCACCGGGGTGGATGACGAAGGTGGCGTCGTCGACCAGCGTAATCGGCTGCGACCCGGCGGTAGTGACAGCCAGGTGCCGCACCTCGAGCAACGCATCGCTCCCCGCACCGAGACTTCCCTCGTCCGCGGGCGCCCGCGACGACCTCGTGTCCTGCGCCAGCGCCTCCCTGGACTCAGCCTGTGTGCCGGCCCGGGCCGCGGCAGCCCTGCGTGAGCGGCGGCTTGGCCGAGCGGAGTTAGCGGCTTCCCCGGAGGTGAGGTCCCTGATGGTGTCTCCGAGCAGCCCGAGGGCCAGGACGGTCACGGCCAGGATGACCCCCGGGGGGATCAACAGCCACGATGTCTCAGTGATGACCGTCGAGGCCTCGCCGATCATCCCGCCCCAAGTAGGGGCGTCGGAGCTGAGCAGACCTAGGAACGCGAGGGCGGCCTGCACGGCCAGGGTCACCCCGGCGAAGACGGTGGCCTGAGCCAGGATCGGGCCCAGAACGCGGCGCAGGACGTGGGTCGCCATGATGCGGGCGGGGCGGACCCCGGCCACCTTGGCAGCGGTGACGAACAGCTCCTCACGAACCGCGAGCGTGGCCCCGCGAACGACCCGCACGAGACCCGGTGCGGCCAAAACTGCGAGGGTGACCATCGCTGCCGGCGGGCTGGAGGAGAACACACCGAGCACCACCAGCACGAGGATGATCGGGGGAACGGCCAGCATCAGTTCGGTCACTCGCCCCACGATCGCGTCGAACCTGCCGCCGCGGTAGCCGGCGATGATCCCGACCGGGATGCCGAGGACGAGGAAGACGACGAGCGCGATGAGTGAGTTCTGCAGCGAGGGCATGATGCCGTACAGGAGCCGGCTCAGCACGTCCCGCCCAAGGGTGTCGGTGCCGAGAAGGTGGCTGCTCGAGGGCCCCTGAAGGACCTCTGCCAGGCTCTGCTGGTCCGGCGGGAACGGCGCGATGCTCGAGGCGAGCAGGCCCGCGAGGACCAACAGGGCGAGGTACGTCACCGCGGTGAACCCGCGTGGCTGGCGAAGCAGCGAACGCGCCCAGTGGGGTCGTGCCGTGGTCACGTGCGGCGTGTCGGACGTCTCGGACACTACGAGCGTTGCGATTGGCTCGCTGAGGACTGAGTTCTCGGTCATGTCAGACGCACCCTGGGGTTGAAGTAGCCGTACGCCAGGTCCACGGCGAGGTTCACCACGATGACGATGAGGGTGAAGTACACGACGACTCCTTGGATGAGGGGGAAGTCATGGGCAGCGGTGGCCTGCACGGCGGTGCTGCCCAGACCTGGGATGGCGAAGATGAACTCCACTGCGACCGTGCCGCTCAGGGCACCGACGAACACCAGCCCGACGACGGTGAGGATCGGGATCGCGGCGTTGCGCAGTGCGTGACGGAAGAGGATCGAACGGTCGGAGATGCCGGCCGCTCGCAGGGTCCGCACGAAGGGGCGATCCAGCGCCGTGGCGACGGCGTCGCGGGTCTGTTTGGCGATGATCGCGACGGCCGGAACCGCAAGGGTGATAACGGGCAGGACGAGGGAGCTGGCCCACCCGATCGGGTCTTCGAGCGGATCCACGTAGCCGTTCGGGGGGAACAGCTGCAGTTCGACGGCGAACACCACGACGAGGATGAGCCCGAGCCAGAAGTCCGGCACGGCCAACCCGATCACCGACACGGTGTCGACCAGTCGGCCGATGCGCCCACGGCGGGCGCCGCGCACACCGAGGGCGATCCCGACCACAGCGGCCAAGAGCGTGGCACCGATGATCAGCGAGAGGGAGGCACCGATCCTGGAGTTCAGCTCGTCGACCACCGGGGTGCGGCTGATCAGTGAAGTGCCGAGGTCGCCTTGCAGGGCGTTGGTCAGCCAGTGCCAGTACTGCTCCCACAGTGGAAGGTCCAGGCCGAGCTGGTGACGGGCCTCCTGCAGCTGTTCCTCTGTGGCGTTCTGCCCCAGCAACGAGCGGGCAGCATCACCGGGGAGGAGACCGACAGCGATGAAGGATACGGCGGCAGCGGCCAAGACGAGTGGCACGGACCACAGGAGCCGCCGTGCGACGAGTCTGAGCATCAGGTGATCTCCGTCCGGTCCGCGCTCAGCCGGCCGGCCTGATCTCGGTCAGCCATGGCACGCCCGAGTTGGCGGAGGTGGCGTCGAGGCCGGTGATGCCCTTGGTCGTGTAGTAGCTCAGCGGTGCCCCGACCACGGGGACCGACCAGGCCTGCTCGACCAGGCGGGCGTTGATCTGCTTCTGCAGCGCCGCGCCCTGCTCCTCGTCGGCTGCGTAGTACTGGGCGTACAGCTTGTCGAGCTCGGCGTCCTTGTAGTGGAAGGGGTTGAAGGGCCCGGCCGGGTTGATGAACCCGGCGTACAGGCTTGCCATGTTCGCCAGGCCGTAGCCCATGACCGCAGTGGGGAACTTGGTCGACAGCATCCCGATGACATAGTCATTGACGCCCGGCTTCGTCGTGATCTTCAGCGTCACCCCCGCGGCGGACAGCTGCCCGGAAATCGCCTGCATCAGCTTGTCCAAGCCGGCCACCGTCGTGTCGATCGACTCGAGCGTGATCCCGTTCGGATACCCGGCCTCGGCGAGAAGCTGCTTGGCCTTGGCCACGTCGTAGGGGTAGCGCTCGTTCAGCGCCTTGTCGTAGGCGGCTTGCCCAGTGAGCGAGTACTGGCTCAACGCGAGAGCCTCGTCGCCGTAGAGCGCCTTCGCGATGGCCTTACGGTCTACGGCGTAGTTCAGCGCCTGCCGGACCCGGACATCGCCCAGCGGCTTGCTGATGGTGCCATTGCGATCGAGCAGGTTGAGCCCCGACATGGCCTGCGGAGGAGCGATGACGTTAAGGCCGGCGCTCTTGGCCGCGGATAGCGTGGTGGGGTCACCGAGCGCGGCCTGGACCTGACCGGAGCGCATCGACTGGATCATCGACGACGGGTTGGCGATGACCCGCACCGTCACCTTCTTCCAGTGCTGCCGGTCCTTGTTCCAGTAGTTCGGGTTGGGCACGAACGTGTAGTGGTCGCCGCTGACGGTCTGGGCCGGGTCGAGCATGTACGGGCCGGCCCCGTCCGTGCTCTTGTCCAGCGTGCTGGGGTTGGCCACCGCTTTGGGGCTGGCGATGTTGCCGACCCCGAACGCCTGGGCGAAGTTGAACGTCAGGCTCGGGTCGCTGCTCTTGAGGGTGATACGAACGGTCATCGCACCGGTGGCGTCGATGGTGCTGACGTTGGCGAGTAGCGGGGCCAGCGACCCGGTCTTCTGTGCCCGCAGGTAGTCAAGGTAGGTCTTGACGGCCTTCGCGTCCAAAGTTTCCCCATCGCTGAACTTCACCCCGTTTCGCAGCGTCATCTCGTAGACCTTGTTGTTGCTGCCTGCGACGTAGCCGAACTTGACGGCGAGCCCCGGTCCGAAGGTGCCGTCCGGCTGCATCACGACCAGCGGGTCGTAGGCCCACTGGTAGGTCGCGCCGTAGGCCGGGTCGCCCACGGCGGGGTTCAACGAGGGCGGGCCGGCTGGGGCGCCGAACGTGAGCTCACTCCCGGCAGCGGTGCTACTTGTTGGGTTCGTCCCGGCACGGGAGCACGCCGACAGGGCCACCACCGGCAGGACGGCAACGACGACAGCGGCGCGCGTCAAGGTGCGGCGGCGGCTGCGTCGGAAGGCAGGGTTCGAGAACATCTGAAGACTCCGTTGGCTCAGTGCTAACTGCGTTTAGCGACTCCTACGAGGCTAGGGGCGCCAGTCAGAGACTGTCAAGGGCTAACGCGATATAGCCAAGCCGCTAACAGCAAATAGCGTCGGATCCGACGTTCGACTAGGGTGGGCATCGCCGCCACACCGGAGCGAGAGGACGAGCTACGTGACCGGACAAAACCGCCCGACCGATGCCGCTCCCGATGCGCGCGACCACTTGCACGGGGACCGCATGGGCGATGCCTTGTCAGACGCCGCGACTGATCCCGTGGAAAAGGCGGCCACGCCCGGGACGTCGAAGAAGAGGTCAGCCAGACCCAGCCGTGCGCGGTCCGGCGCGGGAGCCCGTCGGGTCACCTTGGCCCAGGTGGCGGAGGTCGCGGGCGTTTCTCGTTCCGCGGCCTCGTTCGTCCTGACTGGGCGCACCGATCAGCGCATCTCCGACGAGACGCAGGCGCGGGTGCGCTCGGCCGCCGCCGCCCTCGGTTACCGCCCAGACGTGACTTCCCAGATCCTGCGCACCGGGCAGTCTGGCACCATCGCGCTGGTGTCCGAGTTCGTGGCCAGCACCCCCTACGCCAACCGCATCATCGGCGCAGCCCTCGATCAGGCCCGCAAGCACGACACCGTGATGTTCATCGCCGAGACTCTCGGCGAGAAGGACACCGAGGAGCGCCTGCTGCAGAACCTCGTGGACCGCCGGGTCGATGGATTCATCTACGCCTCCATGTTCACCCAGGCCGTGACCATCCCCGACGTGCTCCGCGGGATCCCGTTGGTGCTGCTCAACTGCTGCGCACCCGACGATCGTGTCCCGATGGTCATCCCGGACGAAGTCGAGGCCGGTCGGGCAGCGGCCCAAACGCTGTTGCAACATGGCCACCGCGAAGGCATCCATTACATCGGCGGCCCAACACTGGACTTCCGCGGCGGCCCCGAATGGGGTGGACGCGTGGGCACCGCCGTGCATGACCGGCTCGCCGGGGTAAAACAAGAACTGGCCCACGCCGGACAGGCTCTGGCCGGCATCAGCGAGACCGACAACTGGGAACCGCAAAACGGACGCGAGGCAGTCGCCACGATCCTCGCCCAAGGTCGGGCTCCCACAGCCCTCATCTGCGCCAACGACCGCCTCGCCTTCGGCGCTTACCAGGCCCTCGCCGCCGCAGGACTGCGCATCCCAGAGGATGTGTCGCTCGTGTCGTTCGACCACTCAGACCTTGCCGGCTGGCTCCAGCCATCACTCAGCTCCATCGCCCTACCCCACGAGGAGATGGGCGCTTTAGCCGTCGACCTGCTGATGTCCGAGAAGCCGCGCACAGGCAAACACGCCATCCGCATGACCCTTCACCAGGGCAACTCCATCAGCGCGCCTCACCCATCCTGAGGCACTGACCGCGCAAGGGACGTCCCGATACGACTTCCTCGGCAGGACCGCGCCCAACGCGGCAGTTCCGGACGTTCGTCGCCGAGCCGCTTCAGGTGGGATCGACGTCGAACTGAGTCAGGCGGGGGCTCGTCACCCAATCTTGAACTGACCGATGACGGTGACGCCGTCCAGCTCGTAGACAGGGATCGAGCGGGGGGCCTCGGACCTCGTCGCCCGACTCCACGCGGCGGCTTCCTCCGGCGACGAGAAAGCCGGCTGGTCATTGATGTTCGCCCCGTAGACGTAGCCGAGCTTCCCGTTCGTTGCGTAGGCGCGCACCAGATCTGGACCCTGAGCGGGGTTGGGTGCATCAATATCGGCACCGTAGGTCTGACCCCGATCGTTGACGGGGTAGGCGGGAGTGGGCAGCTCCCAGGCCTCTGGAACGCGTCGTGAGCCCGGTTCCGCTTCAAAATCCACGATGGCACCTCCCTTGGCGCCGGCGCTGATCGCCTCGGCAATGAACGAGCCTAGATCCTCGGGCGCTGTGGGACTCCGATCAGTTACGGCTGACTTTTGGCTTCACAAGAAATGCGTGACGAAGGCGCTGAGGACACCGTCGCCTCATGTACTCAGCGCGGCCTGTGAGTGCGGTCTTCAGTCCACAGATTCGACGTGGAGGTGCCCAACTTCCCGACTTGGCTGACGCGGCGGGGTCCAGCCGCGGTCGACAACGAGTGGGCCAGGCGTCGACGAGTGCGCGAGGTCAGGACAGCAGGATTTTCCTGACTTGCGGTTCTGCAGCGTGCGCGCCGGCACCGATGAAGGCCTGTTGAACGATCTCGTTCAATCGGTCCTTGGCCATCAGGTCATTGCCCATGACCTCGTGCTCGGCCGGTCCCGGACGAAAGACCACGACGTCGGTCCCCGTCCGGCGAAGGGCGTTGACCTCCCGGCGCGCGAGGCGGCCGGAGTGCCACCTGGAAGCACCGTAGAGGTCCCATGGCAGACCCGAAGGCCCTGACATGGGAGAGACCACCACCACGAGGTCGAGCTGGAGCTCGCGCAGGATGGCGGCGTTGGTGGGGGAATGCGAACCGCCGTCGATGTAGCTGTGCCTGCCGATGGTTACCGGCGCGAAATACCCGGGGAGGGCGCACGAGGCGGCGATGGCCAGGTGCAGCGGTGCGTCGGGGCTGCCGGGTCGGCCGAACACGACCCGTCTGGCGTCCTCCCGGCGAACGGTGCACACCCACAGTGGCTGCTCCGGCCACGACTGACCCTCCACCTCCCGAAGCACCCTCAGCTGCTCAACGATGTCGTGGTCCCCGGGGGCGAGGAGAGCGAGGGCGGCGACCCGAGGGCGAAAGCGCGTCGGGCGGACGGCGGCATGCAGCAGCATCTCCCAACCGGGCAGGTTCGGACGGCGGCGAAGGACCTCCAGCGGGCGGAAGGGCGGGAACTCCGGCACGTCGGTCCCCGCGATCTGGTGCAGCACCCGGCCTTCGGCGGACAGGGGGGCGCGAACCGTCCACGCGGCCAGCTCCGTAGCCGGGATGCCGACTCGCAGCAGCATGCCGGTGATGGACCCGGCCGATGTCCCGACGATCACGTCGGCCTTCCGGGGGTCCCAGCCGATGTCGTGCTCCAGCATGGCCAAGACGCCTGCGTGGTACGCCTGCCCAACGACGCCCCCGGCGCCAAGGACGAGCCCGATGCCACCCATGCCCCCAATCTTGACCCGTATGCCGACTGAGAACAGGGGGTTCGGACCGGTCCCCACCTCCCGCGGCCAACCGCAGTTCGGACCGCCCCGACGTCCTTGGTGACTCCGCCTCCAGGGACGGTTCCACAATCGGCGGTAGGCGCGCGCTCGCCGCTGGACCGTGAGGAAGCCGCCGCCAAGTGGAACGAACTCGGCCTCAGGGATCAGGACTTCTGAGACGGCGCGAACCGGAAGCTAACCCTCTCCGCGGCATGTGCGAGCGTTCGCGAGAGCCGAGCACCGAGCATCGGGCGCTGGAGTACCGCGTGGGAGCGAAGGACCGGTCAGCGCGCATCGACTCACTCGGCGTGCCGGCCAGGATACGGAGGAGGGTCCGTAAGGCCGATCTGTAGTGACTGTGCCAAGCCGTGCGGCGCATGGGAGGTGCGGCCATCATTGGGGAGGACCGCAAGATGGAAGCGCAGACATGGTGGACACTGCGCTCATCGGACGGCGGAGTAGACCATCAGCGAATGTCTGGGCCGCCAGAACTGAACATCGCCACCAGCGACAGGAGCATTGAGTGAGCGGATTTTCGGTTTTCGGTAAGGAACCTGCTTTGGCAACGCCTGAGCAGATATCGGCTACGGAGGACGTCATTGGGACCCGTCTTCCCGAGTCGCTGAAAGCGATGCTTCAGGGCCGGCGGAACGGTGTAAGGGTGCGGTCCAACCAACTGGAACAGCACCCCTCTGTAGGTGTCGACCGCTTCCTGACTGCGGACCCGACAGGTCCGGCGAGTATCGCTGAGCGGTGGAAGGAACTTCGCGACAGCGTGCCCGCCTGGTTTATCCCGATTGCGGACTGCGCCGGGGGAATCTGCTTGGAATGGATTCACGCGGGCGGATCTTCTTCTGGGATCATGAAAGGTCCTACACCCCCGATGAGGTCTCACTTGTTGCCGACGATCTCGCGGACCTTGAGCGGCAGGCCACGCCCATAGTCGTTACCAGAGGTAACAACCGTTCTCAGGTCTGGGTGAATCCTGCCTATGTGGAAGCATTGAAGCGCTGGCAGCAGGAAGGCTGAAGAAAGCACCTACCGCAGCTCGCCCTCAACGCGGCTCGTGTAGCCGGGGCGCCCAACGGCGTCCAAGACGGTGCTCTGGCCGGCGCCGGACATCCCGGTCAGCAGCACTCGTGCCATGCCGGAGCCCTAGCGTGGGGACGCGGACATCGAGACGGTTGTGTCGCGCCGACAGCGGCATGAGCGGTAAACCCGGTGCTCGGTTAGTGAGCCGCTGAGGGTTCGGGCGGCCCGCATGTGCCACCCGAGGAACTAACCATCCGCGAACCATGGAGATGGTGAGTGGGCCGCTCGGGCTGCGAGCCATGCTCAGGCGCCGGTTCGGGCTCAGGCTGCGGGCAGGTTCTGGTGGCGGGTCGGTGCCTGGGTGGATGCGGACTCGTTCGCCGGTACCGGTGTCGGCTCGGGCGTTGGCTCCGCCTCTGACTCGGAGCCTGGCTCGGGCGCCGGGAAACACCCCGCGCCAGGCGTCCTCCGGTCCTCGCACCCGCTTGGCCGCCTCGCTGCAGCGAACAAGCAGCCCGGCTCCCAGAGGGGAGCGGGGGCCCTGAAGCGCCGGGATGTGCACCCGCCAGCAACGCTAAGAGCCGAGCCGGACGTGGCTCGAGGGGGCTCTTTGTTGACCCGCGGCTTGTTGCGGGACGGTCCTACCGCGGCGCTCCCGAGGCTGCAGCGGCGGCAGCCGCGGCCCATCCGGTCGCGCTGACCAAGGTGACCACGGCGACCTGCCGGACCAGGCGAGAGCGTCTCGTGCGGCGGCTACCCGTTGCGTGCTCGTGGGCCTGAGCCATCTCGCTGGCGGCGAGGAAACGCAGCTCAGTGTGGCTGAGCCACTTGCGGATGTCCGGGGTGGCCCAGCGCAGCGTCGCAGCCAGGAGCGTTCCTTTGAGCAGGTGACTGGGGTCCTGCCCGTCGTCGCGCCAGTCCGCGGCCCGGTTGACGAGCCGGACCCCGGCGCGGGTCGCGTCCGGGTCCGTGTTGCCGGCCGTAGGTGCCGGTTCGCGGTGGAGCCCGAGCGGTCGCGTCAGGGTGAGACCACCGTCGTCGGCGGTGAGAAGCCCGGCTGCGGCGAGCGACGACACGGTCGGGCTGTGACGAGACAGGGCCGCGGGGAGGTCCTCCCAGCGCAGCGAGGGGCCTGCGCCACCCCCGGAACCTTCGGTGGCTGCGGCTCGCTCGAGTCGGCCCAGTCGCTCCAGCAGCCTCAGTCGCAGGAGGAGGCGCCGGGCGGCCTCGCGCGTGCTCTGGTCGAGGTTGGCTGTTGCGGGATCCGCTACCCGCGCACTGGTTTCGCTGGCCTGGGCGGCTTCGCGGGCGCGGGCGCGGCGGGAATGGTGGGCGCGGCGCAGCGCCTCCAGCCAGAACGTGACGGCATGTTCCTCGCAGACGCCGCACGCCTCAAGCAGGGCCGTGAGCACCTCGGGTCGGTTCGCGGGAGGCAGATGCCGCCCGGCGAAGTACCCGCCGGCGGACGCCGACGGCAGGCCGGCCTTGGCGGCCGCTTCCCGGACACTGAGGCCCGCTCGTTCGCGGACCCCCGTCAGCAGCTGCGCGAACTCCTCCGCAGTGCTCACCCGTGTCGGGCACAGCGGATCCCGCTGCCCGACGGCATGACTCAAGGCACCCCCAGTGCCGTCCCCCGACATGGTCTGCACCGTAGCCGACACCGCGGACACGGTGGGCAGCAACGCCGCGGCCACTTGCCGAGACCGCAGCGACACCTGCCCGCATTGCGAACTTCGTGGCGTTTGATACGGATTCGCGCTGGGCCAGCCGGAGCGCCCGTCACCGCCGAGTGCCCGGCAAGAGGGCAGCGGAGCGTCGCCGGGATCGTGGGTGTTTGCCCCGAAATGCCCGTACGACCTTGTACGACATCGGACGAAAGCGGCTGATCTTCCCGAGATGACCTGACAAAACAGGGCTTGTTCCTGGCACACGTCGGGGCCGGTGCCTGAACGATCGGGCATCGAGGGGGGTGCCCGACGTCCGCGGCGGGGGCCACACATCAAGGAGAGTAATGAACACTCGCAAGATCGCCGTTGTCGCCGCTGTCGCTGCGGCGGGCTTTGGCCTGATCGGTGCCGGTGCCGGCGCCACGTTCACCGACGCCGTCACGACCACGCAGCAGGTCACCGCCGGCTCGATCGACATGCAGCTGACCTCGGACGCCTCCGGCGTGACGATCAGCACGGACAAGAAGACGGCCTCGTTCGCCGACCTCGGCCCAACCCAGTCGACGTTCTCCTCCGGGGTGGTCCCGACGACGATCACGAACCACGGCAACGCCACCGCGAACGCGATCGTCCTGTCGGCCGGCGACGTCCACGCTGACAACGCTGCCAGCAACGCCCTGGCGAGCGAGATCTGCGTCAAGATCATCTCGCCGGTCGGTAAGGGCGTCGCCTACGACGGCAAGCTGTCTGGCCTGCAGGCCCACCCGATCCAGCTCCAGGGCCCGGTCGTCTCCGGCGGCACCGACTCGTTCTCGACCGAGTTCTACGCTGGCAGCGGCCAGTGCGCGTCCCTGACGAACGCTAGCGAGGGCGGCGTCGTCAACCCGTCGGTGACCGTCAGCTACGTCGGCTGATCACCCCTCGCGGGGGTAGGTCGCAGCACTCCGCGGCCTACCCACGCGTGAGCGGCACCTGCCGCTACACCCGCTCGCTGCCGCACACCCCACCTCGCCGCTCGACCCAGCCCCAGGACGGACCCCTGCATGACGCTCCAGCCCAGCGCCGCCATCCGCGCCGCGACCCGACGCCTCGTCAACACCGGCTTGGTCCTGCTGGTCCTCGCGTTCGTGCTCGCCGCGGTCGCGGTCTTCACCGGCGCGTACCAGGTGCGGCCAGTGCTGTCCGGCAGCATGGAGCCGACCCTGCACATCGGCGGCGTCGTCGTCACCCAGCGGATCCCGCTGGGCGCGGTCCAGCCGCGGGACATCCTGGTGGTCACCGACCCGTACGACCACACGCGTCTGGTCGTGCACCGGGTCACCGCGATCACCCGCACGCCCGCCGCGACGATGGTGAACACCAAGGGTGACCACAACGCCGTCCCCGACCCGTGGACCCTGAGGATGCACGGTGACAGCGCCTACCGCGTCATCGCGACCGTCCCGTACATCGGCTACGCGGCGATCTGGCTCCACCAGCCCGCCATCGGCGGCCACCTGGTCCCCATCGGGATCGGACTGCTCACCGTTGCTCTCGTCGTGCTCCTCTGGCCCTCGAAGACCGAGACCCCGACGAAGACCGAGCACAGTTCCGCAGACCCGGGCCCGGACGCGGTCACGCACCCAGCGGGCGACCCCGAGATGCCGACCAAGAGCTCCCGGCCGGGCCCGGCAGCGGACCGGAGCGCTGCCCCCGCCCGGGACCCTCTTGTCGGAGCCGGCTGACCCCGCGAGCACAACCCCCGGATTCCGGTACCCCGTCCGTACTTCCCTGATTGCCGGATCCGGCGTGGCCAACACGGTCCGCCCCAGAGAAGGCGCCACCCAGGCAACCCTGCGGCGGCCGCCCCAACACGGGCGAAGCGAACCCCAGCGCATGGCCTGTCCGACGTGTGCGACAGGCTCAAGCCGGGTCCACCCCGCCTGCTCCACGGCGTGGCCGCCGCGACGAACCTGCGCCTGTCCAAGTCGCACGTAAAGTGCGCCAAGGTCGCTGGACAGGTCATGGGCTCCCGCCACCCGCACGGCGACTCCGCGATCGACAACGGGCGGCTCTTTGCCGATTGGCGGTAGGGCTGCTTTGCCGCTCTACCTCGCGGCTCGAAGCGCCGACTCGCGGGAAGGGTTCGGAGGCATCGCGCATACGCATGGCGCCCGGGCCCTGGGCAGGCGTTGGTTGTTATCGACGCTAGCGATCGGCGGCATGTGCGAGCGTCGCGCGCCCCTGAGTGTTGGGCATCATGGGCCCTATGACCAAGGGATCACCGGGAGCAATCGTTGATGCGGTCGCGGCGTTCTTCGAGGTCCACGAGGTAGCCAGTCTGAAGCTGCCGTCCGGATGGTTTGGGCGTCCTCACGACAACTGGCATCAACTCACCGCTGTCTGGACCGACGGTCAGCGTGTGCGTATCCGTCTCGACCAGACTCAGGACCTCGAGTTGGATGCGTCGGGCGTTTCGGTCGACGGGCGCATTTTGCGGGTCGTGATCCGGGCTGGTTCATGGGAATGGACCGACTACGGCGGCTCGGAGAGGCATCACGAATCGCTCGATGAGGGACAGGTTGAGTTTCACGCCCCGCAGCACCGATGACCTGATTGCGTCATGTGTGGACGTCGCCAGGATGTAGGTTCTCGGCCGTGCGCGACATCAGGTGGTTGACCGATAGGGAGGACCCCCGCACCGTTCTTACGGTCTGCGTGGGGATTCTCGTCTTCCTCGCGGTCTTCGCAAGGCCGATGGTCGACAACGGGATGCCAGCACTGTGGGTCGTCCTAGTGCTAGCCGGAGCTGTGGTGCAACTCGTCTGGGCCGTCCTGCGGTATTGGCGCTGGAGAGCCGACCGGAAGCACGACTTGTCCTAGTCCTCGACACAGGACCGGGCACGCGCGGCCGGAGTACCGGCGGCGACGCCCCGTCCGCGGCATGTCAGGACGAGCTCAGAACTCGGCTCAGCGACCTAGAAATCGGCGCACCGAAACCAAGTTGTCGTGGATGTATCGGTCATCAGCCCGGCCATGGGCTTCTAGGGCTATGACGAAGTCGTCGAGAAATGGCTTCGAAGAGTCCCTTAGGTAGATGGGCCCAACTGCCTTGTTTCGTGCGTAGATGATCTCGAGTAAGGGCGGATCGATCCTGACCACCTGGATCGACAACGAATCAATGTCGGCGAGCCGCACGGTTCGTCGCTGTCTCCATCCCTCAACGACGAGGCTGTCCCCGCTCAGCCAGACCTGTTGCGGCGGGGCGAACCGGGCGCTCGCTCCTGCAGCGATCCCAGCCAACGCCACCACGAGCGCACTCGGAAGCCCGATAGCAGAAGCGATGACTGCGGTGACCAAGGCGGCCAGGAGCGCCTGAAAGATGGCTCGCCTACGGCTTCGGACGGCCAATCGCGCGGCATTCATTGCCATAGGGTGCCACTGGGCCGAGACCACGTCCTCTTCTCGGCACGATCGCTCGGAGCGCGGCATCTCCGTACGTCTACGGGCTCTTGGTCCGGTGGTCACTCAAGGGCGCATCGGGGATCCTGGCCGGGGGATGACATCGGTCATCCGCCGTTCGGTGGACACTACGGTGTCGTCGGTGAGCGATTCCGAGTCCATGGTGCAGGTGAGGTTCCACCTCGTGCCCGACGCCCAGGCCCGCACGTCCGTAGAGAGCGAAGGCCTGTGGGCCTCCGAGCTGAGTGACGGGACATTCCGCTTGGCGAACGTCCCCTGGTTCGTGACCGGCGTGGCATTCGACGACATCGTGGAAGCGGAGTCCGGCGCCGACGGGAGACTTTGGGTCACCCGGGTTCGTCATTGGTCCGGTCGCCACGTCGTACGAGTCTCGCTCAATATCCAGGGCGACCCCAACGTCGTTGTCGAACACGTTGGAACGGAGTTCACGAATCTGGGCGTCGACGTGGAGAGCATGGGGCCACCGAGTTGGATGCTTGCGCTTGACATCCCTGCGGAAGCCGATTTGGGGGCAATCAAGGGTCTGCTTCGTGCTGGCACCGAAGCCGGCCGGTGGACCTTCGAGGAAGCGTGCGTTGGCGCGCGGTGGGACGACCTGTAGTCCTTCGACTCGGTTGTACGGCCCTAGGGCCACGGAGAGCCACCGACAGTCCGGCCGCATGGCTGGACGTAGGCCCGACCTCACAATCGGCACGAGCTCGAAGAGCGGCATGACCGGAAGTCCCATGCCATGATGCGCATGACGAGATCCGGTCCGGCCGCGGTCTACCGACGAAACGGATGATCTCCAAACGGCGCGTTGAGGTGGAGCGGTTTCGTTTGACCTTCTGGCCTCGGCCAAGCGGCGTGTTTGCCGGGAATGCCCCATGAGCGAAGAGGTGCGGCGTAGCAGTGTTCACTAGGATAATCAGAGGTTTTCGACGGCTCCCGTTCCATTTTCAGATATCGAACGTTTTAGGTTTAGCTGCTGCCTTGGTTATGATAGTCGTCTCGCTTATCCACGGAGACTTCAAGTCATTTGGCGCGGCGACTGCTTGGCTCTTACTAGTGCTTGCCCTAGCATCCCTTGCGTCGCTGTTCTTTGGAGGCCAGCCAAAGGCGTGAAAGGGCGGCCCGTGCGCTCCATCGGGCCAGGCGACCGTTTCGGACCCGGCGCGGCGCGCGAGCTTGGAGGCATCGCGTGTGGATCACGAATGCTGACGCCACCAGCGGCATGACAGGAAGTCAGCGAGTCGTCGAGAGAAGTCCGAAAACGGTGTAGATCGCGTTCACGATCGCCATGGCTACCTGAGGCTTCGACAGGCCCGTTATCGCTCTCGCCGGGGCTTCGAGCTGCGTCTTCGTCACGTGTACCTCCTTGGCGGCGAGTACTGCTGCCCGGAATGCCTTTTGACGGCGGCGGCGGAAAGGACCGAACTCGGGCAGGTTGGGGGCAATGAGGGCGTAGACCGGAATATCTTGTCCGGCAGCTGCTAGCACTGGCACACCTGGCCCGACGCGCACGGCGTCAACGGCGCCAAGCGGGACCGCTGTAGTGAACGCCGACCCCCGGATGACCACGACGCCTTCTTGCCGTTTGAGCAAGGCTTCGGGGATCACCGCCACTTGGTAGATGAATGTGGCCATGACGAGCCAGTAGAGGGTGTATCCGGCTGCTTCGGCGGGTGGAAACGCGTCTGGAGCACCATTGCTCGCGTCAGTCATGCCGACTCCGGGTAGGACTCCGAAGAAGTCGAAGGCGAGCGGCAGGAGCCCAACGATGAGCCAGGCCAGCACCCCACCGAAACGCCCGCCCCAGTTGAGAAACCGGACGCCGACTGACTCAGGACTGGGGATGGGCTCGGTCACGCGAGAACGATGGCACGGAGCGACCGGCCACGCACGACCCGGCGCCTCTGCGCGTGCCGACCCGTTGTCTCAGCCGGCACCAGCGCTTGGCGGCATGAGAGTGCTTTGGTGCGCAAGACTGGAGGCATGTCTAACGTCAGCCCAGAAGCCATCATCGAGGAGATCATCGACGAGTTGGCCCTGGGCGATCTTGGGCAAGCCGTTGACGCCTTCCGTATGGAGCGCGTCGGACCAGGCACCGTGTTACTCGACTACGGCGAGGCTGGTCGGTTCCGTCTGCACGTGACCCGGCAGAGCGGCTGAAGGCGACGCTCGGCAGCACGGTTGCTCGGCGAGCCGCCTGATCGGTCGGTCAGCATACTCATCGCGGCATGAGCGCGCGTGCTCCTGCGAGCTCAAGCCTGGCGTCTGCTGCGGGTTGTAAAGTTCCGTCCACTCGAGCTTGCGACTCTTGTTCCCGTCGCTGGGCGTAGGTCAGAAGCGGCGATGCAGAGTTGTCGCGTCGGAGCGAATGATTCGGAAGGCGGTCGCGCTGGTGGGCCTCGTCAGCTTCAAGAACGCGTGGGGCTCCACGCCGTTCAGGTTTGGCTGGCTGTTCTTGGGCTGCCTCGTAGTTGGACTTATGACGGACTTGCTTGTCGGCTCCGCGCTCTTCGGCTTAAGCGTTCTCGCGTGGCTGCTGATCCTTGCGGCTCAGATCCTGCGCGGCAGGCGAGGACGGCTCG